>JACABD010000067.1:0-2012 GCA_013377075.1 Geobacteraceae bacterium
GCGCCGGAGCAACCACCATTGCCGAGGTGACCGCCTGCGGCAAGCCGTGCATCTTCATCCCCTTCCCCCACGCGGTTGACGACCATCAGCGCAAGAACGCCGAGGCGCTGCTGAAGACAGCAGCCGGGTTCATGATTCTGGAGCGGGAGCTGACAGCAGAATCACTGGTTGCTCAGATTGCAGAAATTCTGGAGAATCCTGAGTTGCTTCGGCAGACAGCCGAAAACGCGAGGCAGATGGGGAGGCTTGATGCGGCAAAAATTATTGTTGACGAGATGATGAAGGTGCTGGATGTGAGTTCCTGATCGAATGGGGCCGAGTTGTCAGGCGAAAATGAGCGAGCTGAACTATGAGTGAATTGGTTCAAATGATTAAAATTGAAAAGCAGATTTTCACTGTTTGTGGAGTTCAGGTTATGCTAGACCGGCATCTGGCTGAACTCTACGAGGTAGAAACTCGCGCACTTAAGCAAGCGGTCAAGAGAAACATTGCCAGATTCCCGGCTGATTTTATGTTTGAGCTGACTGAAAGTGAAGTTGAATCATTGGTATCACAGTTTGTGATACCTTCAAAAAAACAATTGGGAGGAGCCAAGCCTTTTGTCTTTAGTGAACAGAGTGAGTTGGCATCCTGAGGGCTGGCAGCGGAGTTTATTAATCGACTAAGATGAAGAATTTGGATGTGAAATTGTATAATGTTGGAAGTTTGCGATGTTACTAAATAGCCATTTAAACGAAAACCATACAGGGGTATCAAAAGTGTCAAGTATCCAACAACGAGCCGAGCTGCAAGCCCAAATCTGGAAAATAGCTAACGATGTCCGCGGCTCCGTCGATGGATGGGATTTCAAACAATTTGTTTTAGGCTCGCTGTTCTACCGCTTTATCAGCGAAAATTTCTCCAGTTACATCGAAGCCGGTGATGATAGCGTCAATTATGCTGCCCTCAAAGATAGTGTCATCACCCCGGAAATCAAAGACGATGCGGTCAAAACCAAAGGGTATTTCATCTGCCCAAGCCAGCTTTTTTCAAATGTCGTCAAAAATGCCAACGACAACGAAAACCTGAACACTGATTTGGCTGCTATCTTTTCCGCTATAGAAAGCTCCGCCAACGGCTACCCATCCGAACACGATATTAAAGGACTCTTTGCCGATTTTGACACCACCAGTAACCGGCTTGGCAACTCCGTCAAAGACAAAAACAGTCGTCTAGCGGCGGTTCTGAAAGGTGTAGCAGGGCTGAACTTCGGCGATTTTGAGGATAACAAAATCGACCTCTTCGGTGATGCCTACGAATTCCTCATCTCCAACTATGCTGCCAATGCGGGCAAATCCGGCGGTGAATTTTTCACACCGCAGCACGTTTCCAAGCTGATTGCACAACTGGCCATGCACAAGCAAACCAGCGTCAATAAGATTTATGACCCGGCGTGTGGTTCAGGTTCCTTGCTGCTACAAGCCAAAAAGCACTTTGATAACCACATCATCGAAGATGGTTTTTTGGGGCAGGAGATCAACCACACCACCTACAACCTTGCCCGTATGAATATGTTTTTGCACAACATCAACTACGACAAGTTTGATATTGCTCTGGGCAATACTCTGTTAGATCCCCATTTTGGCGATGATAAACCCTTTGATGCCATTGTCTCCAATCCCCCCTATTCGGTGAACTGGATTGGCAGCGATGACCCCACACTCATCAACGATGAACGCTTTGCCCCTGCCGGTGTACTTGCACCAAAATCCAAAGCCGACTTTGCCTTTGTGCTCCATGCCCTCAGCTATCTCTCCGGCAAAGGGCGCGCGGCCATTGTTTGCTTCCCTGGCATCTTCTACCGTGGCGGTGCAGAACAGAAAATCCGCCAATATCTGATCGATAACAACTTCGTTGAAACGGTTATCTCTTTGGCTCCAAACCTCTTTTTTGGTACCACCATCGCGGTGAATATTCTGGTTCTCTCCAAACATAAAACCGATAACCTTACTCAGTTTATTGATGCAAGTAGC
>JACABD010000067.1:2112-16458 GCA_013377075.1 Geobacteraceae bacterium
CCTTCACCGAGCTTACAGCCGAGCTTACAGCCGAGCTTACAGCCGAGCTTACAGCTCGCAAAAAGCAGTACACCTACTACCGCGACCAGTTACTCACCTTTGAAGAGGGCCAAGTGGAATGGAAGACGTTGGGGGACGTTACTGAAAAATGGTACTCAGGTGGAACGCCAACAGCAGGCAACCCAGAGTATTACGATGGCGGCGATATTCCGTGGCTTAGGACCCAGGAAGTTAAGTTTTCTGACATTGAAAGTACAGAAGTAAAAATAACTCAATCAGCATTAAAAAATTCGGCGGCAAAATGGATTCCGGAGAATTGTGTTATCATTGCAATATCCGGTGCAACTGCAGGCCGGTCCGCGATTAACAAGATACCTTTAACAACCAATCAGCACTGTGGCTGCTTGGAGATTGATAGCACCAAGGCGTTGTATCGCTATGTGTTTCACTGGGTAAGTTATAACTATGAAAACATTAAGGCGCTAGGGCAGGGCGCTAGAGGCGACTTAAATTCAAGCATCATCAAGGGCTTTAAACTCCCCATTCCCTACGCTGACGACCCTGAAAAATCGCTGGCCGAACAAGCCCGGATCGTCGCCATTCTCGACAAATTCGACGCCCTCATCAACTCCATCAGTGAAGGTCTACCCCGTGAAATCGAGTTGCGCCAGAAGCAGTATGAGTATTACCGGAATATGCTCCTTAAATTTCCGAAAGCGGATGCGTAATCATGAAAAATGAAATGAATCCGAAGTTGCAGATATTTGAATCAATATACATTAGAAGCTCTTGGGATGAGGCTGAGGAAAAATGGTGGTTTTCTGCCTTGGATATTATCACTGTTTTGACTGAACAAGCGGACTATACAAAAGTTAGAAACTACTGGAAATGGTTAAAAAACAAGCTTAAACAGGAAGGGAGTGAAGTGGTTAGTATTACTAACCAGTTGAAACTGCAAACTCCTGACGGCAAACATCGCTTAACCGATGTTCTTGATACCAATCAGGTTTTTCGAATCATTCAATCCATCCCCTCAAAAAAAGCAGAGCCGTTCAAACTCTGGCTGGCAGAGGTTGCCAAACAGAGGGTTGACCAACTGCAAGACCCTGAACTATCAATAGAACAGGCAATGCTGGACTATAAACGCCTGGGTTACTCGGATAACTGGATTAACCAGCGGCTGAAAAGCATAGAGATCCGCAAGGAGTTGACCGACGAGTGGAAAAAGCGCGGCTTGCAAGAGGGGTTGGAGTTCGCTTTTTTAACCGATGTGATTTACAAAACATGGGCAGGAAAAACGGCCAAAGAGTACAAACAGCACAAAGGGCTTAAAAAGGAAAACCTGCGTGACAACATGACCAATAAAGAGTTGGTTATCAATATGTTGGCAGAATTGTCCACCAAAGAGATTTCCGAGGTAGTTAACCCGCAATCACTTGTCGAACACGAAGATGTCGCCAAACGAGGCGGGGGTGTTGCTAAAGAAGCCAGGCTGAAATTGGAAGCTGAAACGGGGAGAAAAGTTGTCAGCCCGCAAAATTCCAAGCAGTTGCGACTATCGAACAAGGAACTTGAAAATGATTGACTACACCACCATTGCCGAATCCAACAACTTTATCGTTCTGGATAAATATACCCGCGATTGGCAGGTATGTGAAACCTACCAAAGCGAGTATGACCTTGAGCGGGAGTTTATTCAGGATTTGCAGAATCAGGGCTACGAGTATCTGCCCGATGTAAAAACCCCTGATACATTGCTGAAAAATGTTCGCATGCAACTGCAAACCCTCAACAGCGTAAAGTTTGCAGAAGGTGAATGGCTCCGCTTTGTGGAGGAGTTTTTAGATAAGCCGAGCGATTCTATAGTCGATAAAACCCGCAAAGTCCACGACAACTACATTCACGATTTTGTCTTTGATGACGGCCATATCCAAAACATTTACCTCTTCGACAAAAAAAATGTCACCCGCAATAAAGTGCAGGTTGTTTCTCAGTTTGAACAGGCCGGATCATATGCAAACCGCTACGATGTCACTATTCTGGTCAACGGCTTGCCCTTAGCGCAGGTCGAACTGAAAAAACGGGGTGTCGCAATCCGTGAAGCCTTCAATCAAGTGCATCGTTACAGCAAAGAGAGTTATAATGCCGACTATTCTCTGTTTAAATATCTGCAAATTTTCGTAATCTCAAACGGCACCGACAGCCGTTATTTTGCCAACACCACCAAGCGGGATAAAAACAGTTTCGATTTCACCATGAACTGGGCGAAATCAGACAACACCCTCATAAAAGACCTCAAAGATTTTACCGCCACCTTCTTTCAGAAAAAAACGCTGCTCGAAGTCCTGCTTCGCTACTCCGTTTTTGATACAAGCAACACCCTTCTCGTGATGCGTCCCTATCAGATCGCCGCCACCGAACGAATTTTGTGGAAAATCAACTGCACGCACCTGGGGAAAAACTGGAGCAGCACCGATAGCGGCGGTTTTATCTGGCATACAACCGGATCGGGGAAAACCCTTACCAGCTTCAAAGCGGCACGACTGGCAACAGAACTCGATTTTGTGGATAAAGTCTTTTTTGTGGTTGACCGTAAGGATCTCGACTTCCAGACCATGAAAGAGTATCAGCGTTTTTCCCCCGATAGCGTCAATGGTTCAGACAGTACCGCCGGGCTGAAACGAAACATCGAAACCGATGACAACAAAATCATTGTCACCACCATTCAGAAACTCAACAACCTGATGAAGAGCGAAGATAACCTGCCTATCTACCGAAAGCAGGTGGTGTTTATCTTTGATGAAGCGCACCGCTCCCAATTCGGTGAGGCACAGAAGAATCTCAAAAAGAAATTCAAAAGATTTTGTCAATTCGGGTTTACCGGCACGCCTATTTTCCCGGAAAATGCCCTCGGTGCTGAAACCACCGCCACTGTCTTTGGCCGTGAACTGCACTCCTATGTCATCACCGATGCAATCCGCGATGAAAAAGTGCTGAAATTCAAAGTAGACTATAACGATGTCCGACCACAGTTTAAAAAAATTGAATCGGAACAGGACGAGAAAAAACTCACCGCATCCGAAAACAGACAAGCGTTACTGCACCCCGCCCGTATTCAGGAAATTTCTCAGTACCTCTTAAATAACTTCAGGCAGAAAACACACCGGCTTGGCGCCACTGGCAAAGGCTTTAATGCCATGTTTGCCGTGAGTAGTGTTGATGCGGCAAAGATGTACTATGAAACCCTGAACAACCTGCAGAAAGAGAGCGGCAAACCGCTCAAAATAGCCACCATCTTCTCTTTTGCCGCCAATGAAGAACAAGATGCAGTAGGGGATATTCTTGATGAAAGTTTTGAAACCTCTGCCATGGAGAGCAGTGCTAAAGAGTTTTTGAGTTCCGCAATCAACGACTACAATGGGATGTTCAAGACCAATTTCAGTGTCGAGAGCAAAGCGTTCCAGAACTATTACCGCGACCTCTCGTCTCGGGTTAAAAAACAGGAAATAGATCTGATTATTGTTGTCGGTATGTTCTTAACCGGCTTTGACGCTCCCACGCTGAATACGATCTTTGTTGATAAAAACCTCCGCTACCACGGCTTGATACAGGCATACTCCCGCACCAATCGTATTTATGATGCCACCAAGACCTTTGGCAATATCATCACCTTCCGTGATTTGGAACAGGCTACCATTGATGCGATCACGCTGTTTGGTAACAGTAACACCAAAAATGTTGTGCTTGAAAAGAGCTATAAAGAGTACATGGAAGGTTTTGCCGATGTAGTCACTGGTGAAGCCCGTCGGGGGTATCTGGATATTGTGGCAGAGCTGCAACAGCGGTTCCCCAAACCCGAAGAGATTGAAAAAGAGAAAGATAAAAAGGACTTCGCCAAACTGTTCGGTGAATATCTTCGTGTTGAAAATATTCTGCAAAACTATGATGAATTTGCAGGGTTGCAAGCCGTGCAGAACTTGGATACTACCGACCCGAAAGCCGTTGAAGAGTTCAAGGCGAAACATTATCTAAGCGATGAACAGCTCGCCGCTATGCAGTCAATTCCTGTTCTCCCCGCGCGAGCTGTTCAAGATTACCGTTCAACCTATAACGATATCCGCGACTGGCTGCACCGTGAGAAAACCGGTAACGATAAAGCCAACTCGACCATTGATTGGGATGATGTTGTTTTTGAAGTTGATCTTCTGAAATCTCAGGAAATCAATCTTGATTACATTCTGGAACTGATTTTTGAAAACAATAAAAAACGTAAGGATAAAGCGACCCTGGTTGAGGATGTGCGCCGTATCATCCGTTCCAGCATCGGTAACCGTGCAAAAGAGAGTCTGCTGGTTGACTTCATCAACCAAACTGACCTCGACACTATCCAGGATAAAGCCAGCATCATAGATGCCTTCTTCTCTTTTGCCCAAGCGGAACAACAGCGTGAAGCTGTAGAATTGATTACTGATGAAAACCTGAATGAAGAGGCTGCGAAACGGTATATCACCGCTTCACTAAAACGAGAATTCGCCAGTGAAAACGGTACTGAGTTAAACGCGATTCTCCCAAAAATGAGCCCACTTAATCCACTGTACCTCACCAAGAAACAAAGTGTTTTTCAAAAAATTGGAGCTTTTGTAGAGAAGTTCAAAGGTGTGGGAGGTAAGGTTTAAAATTTATGATGCAAAGCAACCTGTTCAACCTAGCAATTCCTGTTACAAAAGGAACAAAGATAATTCATGCCCGAAAAAAATGAGTAACTTCATCAACTCCTGCGAGCCCGGATAGCCATGAACACAACTTCCACAGAGTTCAGCGACAGCATCGTAAAGACTGTCATGCAGCATTATCCGACGGTACAGGGGATCTACCTGTTTGGCTCCTGCATGACCGGGGACGAGTGGCCGGATAGCGATGTTGATCTGGCGCTGCTGCTCCCTCCGCTGGAGGCGAAAGAGGTGCGGAGTCTTGCTGGCAGTGACTGCGCTCTTGAGCTTGCCGTTCTGCTTGGCAAGGATGTTGATCTGCTCAATGCCCGCATGGTTTCGACGGTTTTCCAGAAAGAGATTGTCATGAACGGGCGGCTGCTTTACTGCGCTGACCGCTATGCCGTTGATGAGTTCGAAATGCTGACGCTTTCCTTTTACCAGAAGCTGAATGAAGAGCGGCGTGAGATAATCGCTGCTGCCCTTGCTGACGGGAGGTTCCACAATATATGAACGATGTCGTGATGAATAAAAAAGAGTCTGTAGAGCGCTGTATCCGCCAGATCCGGGCTTATTATGCCACTATTTCTCCTCTGGACTTTGAAGAGGATTACATGAAGCAGGACAGCATTGCCATTAACCTGCAACGGGCCTGCGAACAGTGCATTGATCTGGCCAACTACACCATAAAGGCCCGCAAACTGGGGCTTCCTAAGGAGAGTAAGGAGAGTTTCGCTCTTCTGGCTACCGCCGGTATTATCTCCAATGACCTGGCAAAGCGTCTTCAGGGGATGGTCGGCTTCCGCAATATTCTGGTGCATGAATATCAGCGGATGGATATCAGTTTAATGGTTGATGTTATCGAAAATCGACTTGACGATATGGTCGTTTTTAGCAACCATGTCCTGCATCAGTTTGCCAATAATTCAACTGACAAAATAGGCTAAATAAGAGGATATTTCATGTACGGAAAAATCGAAAAAATACATTTTGTCGGTATCGGCGGCATCGGCATGAGCGGCATTGCTGAGGTGCTTCTGAACCTTGGTTACAAGGTCTCCGGATCGGATCTGCGCGGTTCGGAGATCACTGAGCGGCTTGCCTCTTTGGGTGCGGAGATCGGCATCGGTCACAAGGCTGAGAACCTGCAAAGTGTCGATGTCGTTGTCATCTCCTCGGCGGTGCATGACGACAATCCCGAGGTGGTGGAGGCAAAACGGCTCCATATCCCTGTCATCCCCCGTGCCGAGATGCTTGCCGAGCTGATGCGGATGAAGTACGGTATTGCCATTGCCGGAACCCACGGCAAGACGACCACTACCTCCATGGCAGCCTCCATCCTCGGCCATGCCGGGATCGATCCGACTATCGTCATTGGTGGCAAGCTGAACGCCATCGGCACCAATGCCCAGCTGGGGCAGGGGAAGTTCCTCGTTGCCGAGGCCGATGAGTCGGACGGCTCATTTCTGGTGCTTTCGCCGACAATAGCCGTTGTCACCAATATCGACGCCGATCACCTCGATCACTACTCCGGCATCGAAGAGATCAAGGATACCTTTGTCGAATTTATCAACAAGGTGCCGTTCTACGGCCTGTCAATACTCTGCCTTGATGATGCCAACATCCGCTCAATCCTGCCGCTGGTGAAAAAACGCTACATGACCTACGGCCTCTCCTCCCAGGCCGATATCCGCGCCACCCACGTAAAGCATGATGGTTTCAAGACCTCCTTTGTCGCCCATTTCAAGGGGTATCGCCTCGGTGAGATCACCTTCAATATGCCTGGCGCCCACAACGTCCTGAACGCCATGGCCTGCATTGCGCTGGCGCTGGAGCTGGATGTGCCGTTCAACCTCATCCAGGAGGGGTTCGCCAGGTTCGGCGGTGTCGGCAGACGGTTCACTGTCAAGGGTGAGCCGAAAGGGGTCATGATCGTCGATGACTATGGCCACCATCCGGTAGAGATAAAGGCCACCCTCAATGCCGCACGTCAGGGGTGGCCGGAGAGGCGGATTATCGCCGCCTTCCAGCCCCATCGCTACAGCCGTACCCATGAGCTTTTTGCAGACTTTGTCACTGCTTTCTACGATGCTGATGTGCTCGTCCTTACCGATGTCTATGCAGCCGGTGAACAGCCCATAGAAGGGGCAACAGCGGAACGTCTGGCCAATGAGGTCAGACGGCACGGACAGAAGGATGTGACCCATATCGGTGACCGTACCATGATTCCGGCCCATCTTGCCGGGATCGTCAAGGAGGGGGATATTGTCATAACCCTCGGGGCAGGCAATCTCTGGCAGCAGGGGGAAGAGCTGCTGAAGCTGCTGGAGGGGTAAATGAACTACTGGCTGTTCAAGACAGAGCCGGGCTGTTTCTCATTCGATGATCTGAAGAGTAGGGTCGACATGACCGAACATTGGGATGGCGTCCGCAACTTTCAGGCACGCAACTTCCTGCGGGATTCGGTGAAGATTGGCGATCATGTTCTCTTTTATCATAGCAACATCCCTCAGCCCGCCATTGTCGGCATTGCCGAGGTGGTTCGGGAGGGTTATGCGGATTTCACTGCCCGTGACCCGGAAAACGAACATTTCGATCCGAAGGCATCAACGGAAAATCCGGTTTGGTACATGGTTGATGTCCGCTATCTTCAAGAGCTGCCAAAAGAGGTAACTCTGGAAGCGATCAAAGGGAATCCACTTCTGGCAAACATGCCGCTGGTTAACCGCAGTCGCCTCTCCATTCAACCGGTAAAATCTGATGAATGGCGGATGATTATGGCTATGGGCGGAGTGGTAAATGACTGAGAATATAGAGATACGCGGCAGCCTGCTCCAAAACGAGCCGATGAGTCGTCATACCTCCCTCAAGGTTGGTGGTCCGGCAGATCTGTTTGCAATCCCTGAGGATGGCGAAGATCTGCGCAGCCTCGTCAATCAGCTCTCTATGGCTAAAATGCCGTGGATGGCGGTTGGACGGGGGTATAATCTTTTGGTGCTGGATGGCGGTATTCGCGGGGCCGTGATCTCTCTTGAGAAGTTTTGTCGGATCGAGGAGCGAGGCAACGGGCGGATATTTGCAGAGTCGGGAGCAGACAACCTCGATGTTGTCAGATTTGGACAGAGGCTTGGTCTCGGCGGCATCGGCTTCATCTCAGGTATTCCGGGGAGCATCGGCGGTGCCATCCGGATGAACGCCGGAGCTTACGGCGAGGGGATTTTACAGCGGGCTGTTTGTCTGACAATTTTGCGTGGCAACGAAATCAGGGAGTTCTGCATCAGCGAGCTTGATTACGGCTATCGCCACCTCTCCCTGGAACCTGGTGATATTCTCATTTCCGCCATGTTGCAACTTGAAGCGCGTGACCCTGCCATTACGGAAGAAGAGATAAAAAAAGATCTTGAGCTGCGCCGCACCAAGCATAATGTCGGTTTTCCCAGCGCCGGGTCATTTTTCAAAAACCCGCAAGGTCAGGCTGCATGGCGGCTCATAGACGGAGCCGGTCTGCGTGGCACAAAGGTCGGCGGGGCAGGAGTATCTGAGCTGCACAGCAATTTTCTGGTCAACCTTGGCGGCGCAACTGCTGCAGATTTTCTTCAGCTGTCTGCAAAGGTAAAGGCGGAAGTATTCAAAACCTCCGGCATCGTGCTGGAAGAAGAGGTCAGGATCGTAGGGGAGGAGTTATGAAAACAAAAAAAATCGGCGTGCTCCTTGGCGGGCTTTCGGCGGAGCGGGAGGTATCGCTGAAAAGCGGTGCTGCTGTTCTCAAGGCTCTTTTGGCGAGAGGGTATGATGCCGTTGCCGTTGATGTCGGGCGTGATCTTGCTGCCCGCCTGTCAGCTGAAAAAGTAGAAGTTGCCTTTGTCTGTCTCCATGGCCGCTATGGCGAGGACGGCTCTGTTCAGGGGCTGCTTGAGCTGATGGGGATTCCCTATACCGGATCCGGAGTGCTTGCCAGTGCGCTGGCCATGGACAAGGTTTTTTCAAAAAAGGTTTTTGCGGCAAGCGGACTTACCATCACTCCCTATGTGGTCTGCAAAAAAGGGGATACTCCCGGGCTCTCAGAGCTGCCATTTCCCCTGCCGGTAGTTGTCAAACCATCCCGTGAAGGTTCATCGGTGGGTGTGAGTATTGTAAAATCCGCAGAAGATCTGCCAAAGGCGCTGGCCGATGCTTTTGCACATGACAGTGAAATCCTGGTGGAAAAATATGTCAAGGGGCGGGAGATTCAGGTCGGTATTCTTGATGAAAAAGGGATTGGCGCCATCGAGATCGTGCCGAAAAATGAATTTTACGATTTTGAGGCAAAATACACAGACGGTATGGCAACCCATATCATGCCTGCGCCGCTACCTGCCGACCAGTATGATGAACTGCTTAAACTTGGAGAAAGGGCCCATGGAGCCCTTGGCTGCTCAGGCTACAGCCGCGTTGATTTTATCGTCACCGAAGACAAAAATGCCTATCTGCTCGAAGTGAATACTCTCCCCGGCATGACGGCGTTAAGCCTTCTTCCTGAGATTGCCCAGCATGCAAAAGTATGTTTTGAAGAACTTGTGGAGAGGATACTTGTTTCGGCAAAAAATAAAATCTGAAATTAATCTGAAAAGTTTGATTTTCAAGAAGATTACACTATAAACCAAGGCTAATTTATGCTATGTATTTCCATTAAATCTCAGCGTTATTGTTGTACCTGCATCAGGACAGAGCGCTTTTCAGGAGTTTATGCGCGAACTTAACCTGAACAACCAGAAACCGGCAACCAGAAACCGCTTCAAGAAGCAGCGGAAAAAGATTAACGTCCGCGGGATTCTGAAGAAATCCGTGCGCGTTGCAACTGTGATTGTGGTTGTTTCGCTTGCTTTTCTGGTCTGCTTCGAGCTGTACGGTTTTGTCGGCAAAACCACTTTTCTGCGACTTGAAAAGATCGAAGTTACCGGTATTAACAAGCTGACCCGGGACGAGATTCTGGCATCGGCCTCAGTGAAATTGAATGACGATCTGCTTGGGCTTCGTCTTACCCGCATGGGCGAGCAGCTTACCAAAAACCCCTGGATAGCCTCCGTAAGGGTCAGGCGGACCTTCCCGCACTCCCTTTTTATAGATGTTCAGGAAAGGCAGCCGATAGGGGTTGTCAGTATGGGCTATCTGTACTATCTTGATGCCAGAGGTGATATTTTCAAGCCTCTCCAGGAGGGTGACAGCCTTGATTTCCCTGTCATTACCGGACTGGCAGAGGATGACCTGATCCGCGATCCTGCTGGGACTAAAGATACCCTTAAAGGTATTCTGGCAATTTTACAGCAGCTCAAAAAAGAGCGTAACGGAATTTCTCTGGCCGATATTTCCGAGCTGCATTACGACAAGGGTTTTGGTTATACCCTGTTTACCATGAATAGAGGCCTGCCAGTCAGGCTCGGGACAGATGGCTTCAGCGAGAAGCTGGACAGGTTTGCTAAGGTCTATGCCCAGCTTCAGCCACAGATTCCATCGATTGAATATATTGATCTTGACTACAATGACAGAATCGTTGTCAAAAAGAGCTAAACAGCACGCGGGGGTATGAATGTCTGGAAGAAGAGACAATCTCATAGTAGGCCTTGATATAGGGACGACCAAAATTTGCGCCATTGTCGGCGCTCTTACCGAAGACGGCATTGATATTGTCGGCATCGGCTCCAGCCCGTCACGGGGCCTTCGCAAGGGTGTTGTCATTAACATCGATAGTACTGTTCAGTCGATCAGGAAGGCGATCGAAGAGGCAGAGCTGATGGCCGGTTGCGAGATCAAGAGCGTCTTTGCCGGTATTGCCGGCGGCCATATCAAGGGGATAAATTCCAATGGCGTCATTGCCATCAAGAATCGCGAAGTCTCCACCGAAGATGTAAAGAGGGTCATAGAGGCTGCCAAGGCCGTTTCCATACCGATGGACAGGGAGGTTATCCATATCCTCCCTCAGGAGTTCATCATCGATGATCAGGATGGCATTCGCGAACCTCTGGGAATGAGTGGTGTCCGCCTTGAGGCAAAGGTTCATATCGTCACCGGGGCTGCTGCGAGCGCCCAGAATATAGTAAAGTCATGCAACCGCGGCGGACTCGATGTCTCCGACATAGTTCTTGAGCAGCTTGCATCTTCCGAGGCTGTGCTTTCGGCGGATGAAAAAGAACTTGGCGTTGCCCTTGTTGATATCGGCGGCGGCACGACAGATATTGCCATCTTTGTTGACGGAGCGATAAAGCACACTTCCGTCCTCTCCCTTGGTGGCAACCATCTGACAAACGATATAGCCGTAGGCCTGAGAACTCCCATGGCAGAGGCTGAGAAGATCAAACAGAAGTACGGCTGCTGCCTTGCTTCCATGGTCGGCAAGGATGAGACCATCGAAGTGCCGAGCGTTGGCGGCAGAAAACCGCGCGTTCTTTCTCGCCAGGTTCTGGCAGAGATCCTTGAGCCGCGCGTTGAAGAGATTTTTACCCTGGTAAACCGCGAGATCGTCAAGTCAGGCTTTGAAGATGTTATCGCCTCGGGAGTTGTCATTACCGGCGGCAGCACCATTCTCGAAGGGATGCCGGAGCTTGCCGAGCAGGTATTCAACCTCCCGGTCAGAAGGGGCTCCCCCCAGAATATCGGCGGGCTTATCGATGTGGTTAACTCACCGGTCTACGCCACCGGCGTCGGCCTTGTTGTCTATGGCAGCAAGCATATTGACACGACAGCTCACTTTCCGACAACGCAAAGTGATGACAGCGTGTTCAGGAAGGTAAGCAAGCGGATGAAAGAGTGGTTTGGCGAATTTTTCTAGAATTTTAATAAATATAATAACCGGAAAAGGGGGGGACGGTATGCAGTTTGAAATTGACCAGAATATTGATATTACCGCTAGGATCAAGGTTGTAGGGGTTGGCGGAGGCGGTAGCAATGCCGTTAATACAATGATTGACAAACATGTCGGTCATGTTGAGTTTATTGTTGCCAATACCGATGCCCAGGCGCTCAGAACTTCAAAGGCCACAACCAAGGTTCAGCTCGGAACCCAGCTGACCAAGGGACTTGGTGCCGGTGCAGACCCCTCCACCGGACGTGATGCAGCTATCGAAGATCGTGAAAAACTTGCCGAAATCCTCAAGGATTCTGACATGGTTTTTGTCGCCGCTGGCATGGGTGGCGGTACCGGTACCGGCGCAGCTCCGGTTATTGCTGATGTTGCCAAAGAACTTGGCGCCCTTACTGTCGGTGTGGTGACAAAGCCGTTTACCCGTGAGGGAAAGCGTCGTAAGGAGCAGGCAGAGGCAGGTATTCGCGAGCTGAAAAAGCATGTTGACTCCCTGATCGTTATCCCCAACGACAGGTTGATCGGCATTGCCGGAAAGAACACCTCCATATTCGATGCATTCAAGCCTTCAGACGATGTCCTTCGTCAGGCGGTTCAGGGCATCTCTGATCTCATTACAACAACCGGTCTGATAAATGTTGACTTTGCCGATGTCAAGGCGGTCATGAGTGTCCGCGGTATGGCATTGATGGGAATCGGCATGGCAACCGGTGATAACCGCGCTGCTGAGGCGGCAACCATGGCAATATCCAGCCCCCTTCTTGAAGATATCGATATTTCCGGAGCCAAGGGTGTCCTGGTAAACATCTGCGGTTCTTCCAGCATGACCATGGATGATTTTGATGTAGTCAACAGAATCATTCACGAGAAAGTGCATGAAGATGCAAATATTATTATCGGTTTGAGAGAGGATAAGGAACTTGGTGATTCCATCAAGGTAACCGTTATTGCCACCGGTTTCGGCGATAGATTTGATGTGGAAAAGATCAAGTCGCAGAGTCTGAGAAGCGTTCAGGACGTCAGAGGAGTCGATTATGATCGTCCGGCTTTTGAACGGATTGACCGCAAGAGAGACAATGGCATACAACAGATAAACCGCACACCTGTTGTAACCCGTCAGCCGAGCTTTCTCACGGAAGATGACGATCAATTCGAAATCCCGACCTTTCTACGCAAATCGGTAGATTGATTCATCACCGGCTCCCCACCCCCTGGGGAGCCGGTTTCTTTTGAACCGATAACCTGCCAAATGTCCTGGAAAATAATCTCCAAATTTAAAAACAGACTGGGTGCTGAATCCGGTCTCTCCTGTAGCAGTCGTGGCGGTGCGCTCCGCATCTGCCTTGTCTACCCGAACCGCTACGCCATAGCCATGAGCAACCTCGGTTTTCAGGCGGTCTATGCCATGCTCAACGGCTACCCGCAGATAGTCTGCGAACGGGCGTTTCTGCCGGATAAGGATGAGATGGCCGAGTACGAGGTCAGCCGCACACCGCTTCTCTCCCTTGAGACACAGCAGCCGGTTTCAGGCTTTGACATTATCGCCTATTCCATCTCCTTCGAGAGTGACTATCTGAATATCCCGGTGCTATTTCGCCTTGCGGGAATTCCGCCATTGGCAGATGAGCGGACTGAGAAGCATCCTCTGGTCATTGCCGGCGGGGCTGCAACCTTCATTAATCCTGAGCCCATAGCCGATTTTATTGATGCGGTCTGCATCGGTGAGGCCGAGGTTATTCTGCCGGAGCTTCTGGAGAAGCTCTGTGCTGCTTCCAGCGGAAGAGATGAGTTGTTAGGTACTTTAGATTCCATCAGCGGCGTTTATCTGCCGTCATTATTGCCTAAAAAGCAGGTTGCCAGGGCTTATCTTAAGGATCTCGATCTTCACCCGGTGACAACGGTTATCAATGCGCCGGAGTCTGAATTCTCCGATATGCATCTTGTGGAGCTGACCCGTGGCTGTCCCCGTGGCTGCCGCTTCTGCGCCGCCGGATTCATCTACCATCCTTACCGGCAGCGCACCTTTGAATCAGTCAAGTCGGACATTGACAAAGGGATCGCCCTGGGTCGCAAGATCGGCCTTGTGGCTGCTGCGGTGGGAGATTTCAAGGGGGTTGACAAGCTTTGCCGCTATATAGTCGATAGCGGCGGTACTTTTTCTGTCTCCTCCCTGCGCATCGACGGACTCGATGAAACCATGACCTCGCTTCTGGTGGAGAGCGGTCACAAGACCGCCACACTCGCCCCGGAAGGGGGATCACAGCGACTGCGCGACCTTGTCAAAAAAGGGATCAGCGAGGAGCAGATTCTTGCGGCCTGCGAGCGGCTGATCGAAAAGGACATCCTTAATCTCAAGCTCTACTTCATCATCGGCCTCCCCACCGAGACCGATGACGACGTCCTGGAACTGCTGCAACTGGTGGAAAAGATCCGCGAACTGGTGCTTGCCAAGGCAAAGCTCAACAGGCGCATCGGCGAAATTACCCTCTCCATCAATCCATTCATCCCCAAACCTTTCACCCCTTTCCAATGGTGCGGTATGATGCGACTTAAAGTCCTGGAGAAACGGCTGGCAACAATCCAGAACCACTTTCGCCGCGTCGCCAATGTTTCGGTACAGGCCGAGAGCCTGAAAGAAGCGATGCTGCAGGCGCTGCTTTCAAGGGGTGACAGGAGCCTGTCGGAATTTCTGCTGATGAGTGACGAACTCGGGAGCTGGAAGCGGGGGGCGAAAGCGGTCGGCATCGATATCGAAAAAGCGGTGACCCGTCAGATTCCACTTGATGAAGAGCTGCCATGGGG
>JACABD010000068.1 GCA_013377075.1 Geobacteraceae bacterium
GCCAGGACTGCTCCGGTAAAGGCGAAGGGGAGGGCAAAAAGTGTGTGGGAGAATTTGATCATCTCCAGAAAAATCCTGATCTTCGCAAACAGACCGTTACTTGGCAAATCCATACTCCTTCCAGCGTTTTCCCACAAGCGGAGCAGTATCGGCATCAGCCTCTACAACGGCTGGCGATCCGGCTTTGCGGGTGGCATCGATTGATACAGTTGTGGCTGATATTACAATATCTTTATCCGCATTGACACAGTTCATTATCCGCCAGAAAACCGACTGCTCGTCAGTCGGGTCCTGATCTGCATCCACAAGGATAATAAGCTTTGCAGCCCCGAACCACGGGGTTTTGCGGATGGCGGCGATCAAGTCGGTGTCTTCTCCTTCAGCTTTTTTCAGGGAAATGATTACTGCCCCGTGAAAAATCCCGGCCAAGGGTTGATGCAGGGAGATTACCTGGGGCATATCGACTTTCAAAAGGGAAAGCAGAAGATACCCTCCGGCGCGGGCGAGCCAGCAGTCCTCCATTGGCGGTCTGCCGACAATGGTTGATGGCAGGATCATGTCGCTGCGATGGCGGATTGCGGTCACCTTCACCTGCGCTGCCGCTTCTGACGGGGTGTAACAGCCGGTATGGTTGCCAAAGACCCCTGACCGGGCGCTTACGGGTGAGAGGTAGCCTTCGATGACAAGCTCGGCATCAAGAGGCGCAGGGAGGCCGTTGGCGCAGCTGAAGATCTGGAGTGGCTCACCCTGAAGAAGTCGGGCAAAGGTGAGCTCGTCGATGGTTGGCGGCAGCGGCAGGGTTGCGGCAAGGGTCAGGGCAGGCGCAGCGCCAAGGGTAATCACCACCGGCATCGGTTTGGCGGCCATCTCCCATGAAGCCCCGTGCATGGCGGCTCCGCTGGTGCTCCCCCATTTGATGACCATGGTGTCGTCGCTGGTGATTGCAGCGCGGTACATGCCGCAATTGATGTTGCTGCCATCGGGGTCAGAAGTTATGACAATCGGCAGGGTCAGAAATCTGCCGTCATGGTCGGGCTCACCGTCGTGGGGGTGGTTTTTCAGCGCCGGGAGGCTCTTGAGGGATATCTCCTGTGAAGGGAGATTAGACGGGGGCCCACAGGTTTCAGGTTTTGCAGCATGCCAGCAATCTGCTGACAGCAGATGCTCCAGTTTTTCAGCAGCAGATCCTGCCGGAAGATCGGCAAGAACATCATCAAACCACTTAGTCAGGTCGGAAAGCTCCCCCAGTCCAAGGGAAAGCGCCATCCGCTTTTCCGAGCCGAAGAGATTGGTTGCTGCCCGAAAAGGGCTCCCTTTCACCGACTCAAACAGCAGCCCCCTGTTGTCAGTGCTTTTGCAGACACGGTCTGTTATGGCGGCAATTTCATGAACCGGATCGACTTCGGCCTCGATCCGCAGAAGCTCACCCATCGATTCCAGTTCTGCCATGAAATTTCTGAAATTCATCTTCTTCATGGCCTTAGTTCTATCATTACAGCTTGAGAGAGACAACATGTTTGAGCCTGTTTGCACTTGTATTCATTCGTCAATCTGACATAATAAGCGACATTTTCCCAAAGAGGTAAACAGATGCAGCTTTATCAGGGTCAACAGCATGTCAACAGGCGTATCCCTCCAGGTGGTGATGGGAGTTTCAGGCGAAAACTGATCCTCTTTGTTATTGCCGCTTCTGTGGTTTTTCTTATTGCCTTCGGTGCCTATTTCTTCTATCTGATGCTCTCTCTCCCCAAGGTAGACCGGCTTGCAGACTATAAACCACCCATCGTCAGCCAGGTGTTCGGCGATGAAGGGACTCTTGTCGGCGAGTTTTATCTTGAACGGCGCAAGGTTGTCGAGATCAACAAGATCCCGCGCCGCTTGATTCAGGCGTTTGTTTCAGCGGAAGACTCCAACTTCTATCAGCACAAGGGGCTTGATTACCTCGGCATCGCCCGGGCCATGACGAAAAACATCATCCATCTGCGCAAGAAAGAGGGGGCTTCGACCATTACCCAGCAGGTGGCAAAGTCGATGCTCCTTACCCCGGAGAAGAAATTCTCCCGCAAGCTTAAAGAGGCGATCCTGGCAACACGGATGGAGAAGAAGCTCACCAAGGACGAGATTCTTTATATCTACCTGAACCAGATCTATATGGGATCCGGGGCATACGGTGTCCAACTTGCTGCCGAGACCTACTTTGGCAAAAATGTCGAACAGCTGAACCTTGCCGAAATGGCCATGCTTGCCGGGCTCCCCAAGGCTCCGAACACCTACTCTCCCATCAAGAATATGGACAAGGCAAAGGAGCGCCAGGGGTATGTGCTTGAGCGGATGGTGAAGGAGGGGTATGTCACCCAGGCCGAGGCTGATTACGCCAAAAAGACGCCGATCATCATCCGTTCCATGAAGCTGGTGAACAATGATCAGTCCGCCTATTTCCTTGAGCAGATCAGGATTCAGCTCGTGGAAAAATATGGCGAAGAGCGGCTCTACAAGGAAGGACTCAATATCTACACCACCATGAACGCCGAAATGCAAAGAGGGGCCTATGACGCCATTGTCAACGGGCTAAAGGCGCTGGACAAGCGCCAGGGGTTCAGGGGCGCGCTGAAGTACCTCAAGGAGCAGGAGGTTGAACCATTCCTGAAGAAGACAGAAGATGGGATCGATATCGCTTCTCTCAAGCAGGGGGGGACTTACCAGGGGGTCGTAACTGCGGTTGATCCGGCAAAAGGGGATGCAACGGTCAAGGTCGGAGAAAGGGTCGGCACCCTGACAAAGAAGAATATGGCGTGGGGTGGGAAGATGACCCTGCAAAACAGTTATGGCAAACTGCCGGAAAAGGTGAAGGGGCTTTCCCTTGGCAGCGTTATCGAAGTTCAGGTGGTAACCCCTGACACCAATAAGGCCGGAGCCGTTTTCAGCCTCGACCAGATTCCCGAGGCCCAGGCCGCCATCTATGCCATGGATCCCCGCACCGGCGGTGTCAAGGCGATGGTCGGTGGCTACGATTACAAAAAGAGCCAGTTCAACCGGGCAACCCAGGCAAAGCGTAATGCCGGTTCCGCCTTCAAACCGATTATTTACGGGGCGGCGCTGGAGAAGGGGCTGACTGCGGCAACTATCATCGATGACTCACCGGTTGAATACACGGTTGGTATGGAAAAGGCGTGGAAGCCGAAGAACTATGACAATATCTACCGTGGCAATGTCACCATGAGAGAGGCGCTGACAAACTCCATAAATATTGTCAGCATCAAGATCCTCGAAAAAATCGGGGCAAGCACTGCCGTCGAGTTTGCCAAGAAGCTCGGCATAACCTCTAACATGGAGCCAAATCTTGCCCTGGCCCTTGGTGGCTCAAGCCTCACTCCGTCTGAGCTGACAGCCGCCTATGGCGTCTATGCTTCCGGCGGTTACAAGGTGACCCCTTACTTTATTACCAAGGTGACTGACCGGGATGGCAAGGTACTGGAAGAGATTCCGACTCCGACCATGCCGGTTTTCACCAACAACACAGCTGCGGTAACAGTAACTGCAAGCGGCAGTGATGTCACGGTGACCCCGGCAAATGCGGTTACTCCATCTGTCGAGCAGAAACCGGCGACAGTTTCAGCGCTGCCGCCGCCGGTGCAGGTGGTTTCACCGGAGGTCTCCTATATCATCACCAACCTGATGCAGAGTGTCGTCAACAGCGGGACCGGGCAGCGGGCAAAGGCCGTAGGGCGTCCTGTGGCAGCAAAGACCGGGACTACCAACGATATGAAGGATGCCTGGTTTGTCGGTTTCATTCCCCAACTCGTGGCCGGCGTCTGGGTCGGCTTTGACCAGGAGCGATCCCTTGGCTCTGGCGGAACCGGTGGAGCCGCTGCTGCCCCTATCTGGACCGAATTCATGCAGAGGGCTGTTGCCGGAATGCCGGTGCAGAATTTTAACCCTCCGGCAAATGTGACATTTGCTACCATAAACCCCAGAACAGGCCGACTGGCGCGGGAAGGGAGTGAAGGGAGTCTGCATGAGTGCTTCATTAGCGGCACGGAGCCGACGAGCTATGGCGAATAGCCTAAAAGAGCGGCTTCAGGGCGCAAAGTTTTTTTTAAAATATGCAATATTCTCTTGCAAAGCCTAAAAATGAGTTTATAGTAACCCAAAATTTAACTTTTCAGCAGGAGGGCTAACATGACCAAGGCAGAACTCATCGATGCAGTAGCAAAATCAGCAGGTCTTACAAAAGCTGCAGCAGAGAAAGCTGTAGGCGGATTCCTTTCAGCAGTCACAGACGCACTTAAAAAAGGTGACAGAGTAACTCTCGTCGGCTTCGGCAGCTTCGAAGTTTCGACACGCAAGGCTCGTACAGGTCGCAACCCGCAGACTGGCAAAGAAATCAAGATTGCTGCTGCAAAGGTTCCCAAGTTCCGTCCTGGCAAGGCTCTCAAGGATGCAGTAGCTTCCAAGAAGAAGTAATTCACCTCGCATACTACGATTCAAAAAAACCCCGCAAAAACGGGGTTTTTTTGTTGGTGAACCCATGACGCTCTACATGTTCTACAGCTTTTTCCTGGCATCGGTTGCCCTGACGGTTGCACCGGGGCCTGACAATATATTTGTTCTTTCCCAGGGTATTCTGCGGGGGAGACGGGCAGCGATTATTACAGCCCTCGGCATGTGCAGCGGTATTACAGTTCATACTACGGCAGCAGCCCTTGGCATCTCTGCAATCTTTTATTCATCGGCAGCACTCTTCAACCTTGTTAAATATGCAGGTGCACTCTATCTTCTCTACCTTGCATACAAAACATTCAGATCATCTTCATCATTTTCTCTGGCGACCTCCTCGGAACTTGGCTCCAGTGCACTTTTCCGCCGAGGATTAGTCATGAATCTGCTTAATCCGAAAGTGGCTCTTTTCTTCCTCGCATTTCTGCCCCAGTTTGTAACTCCGGCAGCCGGAAACGTGCCTTTTCAGATGATTCTCCTCGGAGTACTGTTTATGATACAGGCTTCTGTGATCTTCTCCCTGATCGGCTGGTTCTCGGGGAGCATCGGCACTGTTTTGCAGGAAAACCCGAAGCTATCCAGGTATTTTGATCTTCTGACCTCAGGCGTTTTTGCTGCACTGGGGCTGAGACTGGCGTTAACAGAGCGCTAATAAGAGGCAAACTTTCCCATGAGCATGGTTTCAATGAAAAAAACGCTCATCTTCATTGTTCCGCTGATCCTGCTTTTCGGAGCTTTTCTCCTTGTTCCGAAAGTAGCCACCCTCTCTTCGGCCCACAGAGAGTTGCTGATTATCGCCCCATATCTCTCTGCGGTCACAGGGATGCTCCTTTCCGTTCATTTCCACAGGGGGAGACCGTTTACTGCGCTTCTTCTCCTGAACGTCGCCTACTACCTTTACCGTTCATATCTGCTTGAAGGTGTCACCGGACTGGCTCCGCAAGGGGTATTTCTGGCTATGCTTCTGCTAATCCCGTTCAACTTCGCATTGCTTGCTCTGATGCGCGAGAAAGGGGTGCTGTCTGTTGCAGGGAGGCTGCGCCTTGGTTTTATTGCTATCCAGGCAGCAACTGTCTGGCTTGTTTTCCGGCATCACTTCGAAGAGATGCTGCCGAATCTGACTAGACGGCTGATTAACGTTTCCCCGCTTGACACGCTCCTCATACCGCAGCCGCTGCTTGCGCTCTCCCTTGCCTTTGTGCTGCTGATGGTAATTCTCACCATAAGGCGTCAGGCACCGATCGAAAGCGGATTGCTTGGCGCTCTTGCTGCTCTGTTGATTGCCTTTGCACAGGTGACCACTTCTGACTTCCCGCCACTTTTTTGCACAACAGCAGCGATTATCATTACCCTGAGCATTCTCCAGGATTCCTATAACATGGCGTTTCGGGATGATCTGACCGGAATCCCTTCAAGGCGCGCTCTTAACGAAGCTCTGCACGGCGTCGGCAGGCGCTATGTGATTGCAATGCTTGACGTTGACCATTTCAAGAGATTCAACGATACCCACGGCCATGATGTCGGTGATCAGGTCCTGAAGATGGTCGCCAAAAAGATGCTTTCAGTCAGTGGAGGCGGAAAGGCTTACCGCTATGGTGGCGAGGAGTTCACTATCCTCTTTTCCGGGAAAAGGATAGCCGATGCGCTACCCCACCTGGAGAGCGTCAGAAAGAACATCGAGGAGTATCGTCTTTCCATACGGAGTGATGACCGGCCTAAAGATCCGAAGCAGGGTGAGGGGAAGAGGGGTAACAGAGGCGGCTCTACAGAGGTTTCAGTCACTATCAGCATCGGGGTTGCCGAGTATGGTGAGGATCATGGAAGCACGGCAGAGGTCATGAAGGCTGCTGACAAGGCGCTCTACAGAGCAAAGAGCAAGGGGCGCAATCAGGTCTGTACGTGAGTGGAGCCATTTTCATCGATGATTCTTGTGGCTTCCAATAGCAGATGCATCGTATCGAGAGTAATATTAATGGTGTTAGGTGATTGCCCGTGGAATATCCTGAAAAAGCCATTCTGCCAGCCAACCAGCTCAAAAAATGCATCATTCCCTTTCAGCTTTTCTGTCTCAGCATAGATTATCTTGCCGTTTTTCAGGAAGATCTCACCTTTACCTGTACCGTTTGAAAGAGCAATTCTTGCCGTTTTCAGCCCCATGTTCAAAAGCTGGATGATGTCAGTCAGCCCCATATCCTCAAGGGAACCGACGATTCCTCGCAGATCCCTGTGTGTCTCTACTCTTCTGTTATTACCATGATCGCCAAGCAGAGAGAGTATCCTTAATTTCATCTGCTCGATTTCAACCGGCTTGCTTATAACATCTTCAAACTCATCCTGATCAACGCCCCAGGTTTTATCTGCCTCGCAAAGGATCAATGTTGGCGTGTCATCAGTCAGACCGTGAACCCTGAGCGCTTCATAAAAGCCCGACATGTCGCCATTAAACACCTCGCTATCCGTTATCAGCAGCTGCGGAGTCTTTTTCCCAAGATAGTTGATCGCTTCAGCAGCGTTTGCACAGGTGAAAATGCTCAATTCGCTGCTGTCAATGTTCAGCTTCAAGGCGGCTGAGAGCCCTTCATCACGGCTGATGAGCAGGATCTGCCTTGGCCCCTCTTTCATCTGTTTCTTCTGTTGCAGGATGGCAAGGAAGATCTCTGCAACTTCAGGGTCAAACTGGGTGCCAGCCTTTCTGGTAATCTCCTCAATAGCTGACTCTATGGTGAGGGCAGTTCTGTATGGACGATCAGTCGTCATTGCCACGTATGAATCGGCAATGGCTATTATTCTGCTCCCCAGTGGAATCTCCCGTCCCTTGATCCCTTCCGGATAGCCGTTGCCGTCATAGTGCTCATGGTGGTGCAGTATTATGGACTCAACATCCCAGGGGAAGTTTACCTGTTTAAGCAGTTGAACGGTATTGATCGGATGACATTTGATCTGGTCAAAGTCCTGAATCTCCAACCGCCTGGACTCATTGAGAATTTCGTGCTGAATGCCGATTTTCCCCAGATCCTTGAGGAGTGCGGATAGATGAATCGCATCGACCAGATTCTCTTCCAGGTCCATCATCTTTGCCATCTGCCAGGAGAGTTCAGCAACCATCTGATCGTTGTTGAAGAAGTAGTTGTCTTTTACTTCAAAGAGCTGCAAGAGCCGGTTTGCAAAGGAGAAGAAAAATTCCTTGAAGCGTATCGATTCGGTTACGGCGGAATTTTCGGCTCTTATATGGTTCTGGAGGAACTGGACAAACTCGTGAAGATCGACTGTGCAGACAGCTTGGGCGGTGATTGGGCTGATAGATCCGTTCAGGGATTTGGGGAGAAGAAATGTACTGACGCCAGGTTTGATGTTTTCGACCAGTTCCTTGAACTCCTGGCCGTCCATCCCCTTTATTTCGGCGTCAGCGAGAACAACGTCAATATCGTTGTTCTTAAGAATGTGAATTGCCTCCAGGGGCATCGTTGTAAAGAATACAGTAAAATCCCTGGCCTCAAGCATGGTGCTGATCAGGCTTAAATCGCTGCCGGACTGGTTAAAGATCAGTATTCCGTTATTACTCATCTCAGCCTTCGGGTCATCTGGTTATTGGCAAAATCCGGAGAGAGTTACATTGCCTGCTGCTGGCGCAACATAAGCACCCTTTGACCGGATTAAGATAACTTTATTTTATCACGTGACTCCTTTCTGTCAAATAGAGGATTGGTACCATTTTCTAAAGAAAGGCGGCAATATTGTCCACGGCCTACATATATTCGACGGTTATGCGGATTTCCCTGACCATAAGGCTGACAACTGCACGGGCGATTCGCAGCGATCAGTCACCGAAATCTCCAGATAGTTGATATGCCCGCCATGGAGGTCAATAAGGCTCATCGGTATCTGATCACCTTGACCTTTTCCATGGTGATCATACCGCCGCTCATCATTTCATCGATGCGAGGCATGACGGAGTTTACTCGGTCTTCGCTCTCAACAGCCTCGATGATCAACGGCAGATCAGCAGAGAGATCAAGTAGTTTTTGCGAATGGTAGACGCTGTGGGCACCAAAGCCGCAGACTCCACGAAGCACGGTTGCCCCGGCAAATCCCTCTTTTCTGAGCATCTCCACAAGGGATTCGTATAGTGGACGATTTTCGTAACGATCCCCTTCGGCGATATAAATTCGCAGAAGCAGATTTTCACCGACAAGTTTTTTCATGACACTCTCTCCTAAGAAATTGAGCGGATGGTTACTATGCCAAGCCATGTGAATATCAGGCAAACAAGCACGCTTGCAATGACATTGGTAAACGCCAGCGTAAACTGGCCATCTTCAAGCAGGGTAAAAGTTTCGTAGCTGAAGGTGGAAAAAGTAGTGAGGCCACCCATGAAGCCCACTGTCAGGCCGATGCGCAGAGTATCAGGGATGACGGTACTGCGCAGGCCAAGTTCCATTATCAGGCCGATAAAGTAGGCACCGATGACATTAACCATAAAGGTGCCGTAAGGGAAGGCCCGGCCAAGCAGGGAGTAGATCCAGCCGGAGAGGTAGTAGCGGGTCAGACCGCCACCGGCACAGAAGATGGCTATTGTCGCGGCTGTTTTCACTGGCGGGGTCCCTCTTTTGCAACCTGGTGATCAATGATAATCATGAAGCTGTTCAGTAGTGCCTGTCTTAAAGAGTAGCATTTATCTTCGAATATCAACAGCGGCAAGCAGCGCCTGTTCTATCATGACCATATTTTCCGTTGAAAGTGAACCTGTTTTCTCTGTCAGCTTTGCCCGGTCAAGAGTGGTGATCTGGTGGCAGAGAGCGCTGCTTGCACCGGGGAGTCCGCCGGTACCGGCACTCAGGGTAACCACGGTCGGTCCTCGTCTGGCCTGTGTGGTTGAGGTAGAAAGTGGCACAACTATAATGGAGCGCCAGGCAGAAGTCTGATTGAATGCGTCATGGGAAAGGATGATAACCGGTCTGCGACCACTCTGTTCTGAGCCTGAGCGGGGAGAAAGCGTTGCCCAATAGATGTCGCCCCGCTTCAAGACTGTTTCTCCCCGGCAAGATGCTCAAGGCTTGCAGCTTCCAATTGCTCATCCAGATCATCGCCGGTTCTGGCCACTTCAGCGGCATAACAGGCAATTTCCTCATGCAGTGCCAGCTTTTCCTGCTCATCAAGCCAGTATTCAACCACCTGTTTCACCAGCTGTGTGGCGGGTTTGTGTTGACGCTCTGCCTCTGACCTCAGGCGGCTGTAGACTCCGGCGGGTAAGGGGACATGGAAATTATGCGCTGTGGCAGTTTTCATGGCATACCTCCTGCCATATATTCTATGTCAGGCCATAATGATATGCAATGCTTTTCACCATTTTGAATCAAAACATGATTATTGCTTAACCAGCCGGATTCACGGACTTTTCAGTTTGACAACCCATCCTCTCATGGAGTATACATTTCACTCCGCAATCAGTATCGGCGCACCCTGTAACCAATCTCCCGCCTACTGTTTCAATCCAATCAATCAAAAAGAAAGCGAGAAATCATGTTCAATCTGAAACCAGATGTCGTTGCCCGTCTGGAGCGTGTCTTAAGCTCTGTCGAGATGCTCCTCCCCCGAGTTGTAAAGCCTGTTGACTGGTCTTCCTGTTACGCTGCCAACTGGCGTCGCCACTCTTTTTCCGGCTATCTTGAGCCGATAAAGGTGACCGATACTACCACCATGGATGAGCTTCTTGGGGTGGAAGAGCAGAAAAAAGTGATGATTCATAATACCCGCCAGTTCCTTGCCGGGCTCCCTTCCAACAACGCTCTTCTCTGGGGCTCCAGAGGTTCCGGCAAGTCGTCCATTGTCAAGGCGCTGCTCAATACCTATGCCGAAAAGGGTTTGCGGATTATCCAGATAGAGAAGGAAGATCTGATCTATCTCTCCGAGATTTTCAACGCCGTGGAGGATCAGCCCTATCGCTTTATTCTCCTCTGTGACGACCTGACCTTCGAAGTGGGGGAGCTTTCCTACAAGATGCTGAAAAGCGCCCTGGACGGTTCGGTCTATTCGCCGCCGGAAAATGTTCTCATCTATGTCACCTCCAACAGACGCCACCTGCTCCCCGAGTATGAGACCGACCATCTTGGCGGCAAATATGTCAACGGTGAGATGCAGCAGAGCGAAGCGATGGAGGAGAAGGTATCCCTTTCCGACCGTTTCGGTCTCTGGGTCGCTTTTTACGCCTTTTCCCAGGATCGCTATATTGATGCCGTTCGTCTCTCCATTACCAGAGAGGCACGGGAGCGTAAGGTTGAAATCCCGATTACCAAGGAGCTGGAGACTGAAGCGATCAAATGGTCCCACGACAAGAGCAAGCGCTGCGGCCGCACCGCTTACCAGTTTGCCAAAAATTACGTCGGTCGCTATCTGCTGCCTGCTGCGGATTAATAATTCCCTGCTTGACATACGCCTACTCCATCGATATATGATTATATAGTCATATATCGATGGAGGCTCACCATGAGTTCAGCTGACCACTATCTTGCCGATGTACTCAAATCATTATCCCAGCCGACCCGTCTCAAAATCATAGATTTCCTCCGCAATGGCGAGCGCTGTGTCTGCGAGATATTTCCTGCCATAGACGAGGAGCAGTCCAATACCTCGCGCCATCTATCCTACATGCAGACCCACGGCATCCTCTCCAGGCGCAAGGAGGGGGTGAAGATCTTTTACAGTGTCAAACATCCTGAAGTCTTCGAGATAATTGACCTGGCTGGAAGAATTGTTCAGCGGGAGACCGAACTCCGGAGCGGTGTTGTTAAAGAGTCGAGGCGAGGCTGAAATGCTGAAGGGTTTCGCTGATTATCTCGTCTTCACCCTTGTCGGACTTGTTCCGGGGAGCCGCAGCGGTGAGGCACTGGATTTTTTCATTTACGACACCCTGAAGATATTCCTGCTCCTTACTACCATCATCTTCGTGGTGGCAATTATCCGCTCCTCATTCCCGCCGGAGCGCACAAAACAAATCCTTTCCCACAAAAAAGAGTATGTCGGCAATCTGCTGGCGGCGCTCCTCGGTATTGTCACCCCCTTTTGTTCCTGTTCGGCAGTGCCGCTTTTCATCGGCTTTGTCGAGTCAGGCGTGCCGCTGGGGGTTACCTTCTCCTTTCTGATTTCTTCGCCAATGGTCAACGAAGTGGCGCTGATCATGCTCTGGGGGCTGTTCGGCTGGAAGATCGCCCTGATCTATATCGGCACGGGGCTGCTGGTGGCAATCATTGCCGGAATAATTATCGGCAGGTTGAAAATGGAGAAGTATGTTCAGGACTATGTCTGGGCGATGCAGGTTGGCAGCAGCGAGATAAAGGTTATGTCTTTACGGGAAAAGATGAACTATGCCCGCGAGTACACCATTGGACTGCTGAAAAAGATCTGGCCCTATGTGGTAGTCGGTGTCGGCATCGGTGCCTTCATTCATGGCTATGTACCGGAGGATTTTCTGGCAAAATGGGCAGGCAGGGATAACCCCTTTGCCGTGCCGATTGCTGTCGCCCTTGGTGTGCCACTCTACAGTAACGCTGCCGGTGTGATCCCGATTGTGCAGGCGCTGACAGCCAAAGGGATGGCAATGGGGACGGTGCTCGCCTTTATGATGGCAGTTACCGCCCTCTCCCTGCCGGAGGCGGTAATCCTCAGTAATGTTCTCAAAAAGCCTTTGCTGGCGACCTTTTTCGGCATAGTTGCAACGGCAATTATTATTGTCGGTTATCTGTTTAACGCAATTTTGTAAATGGAGATTCCAGTGAAAAACAAACTCTACCTTCGCGCCAACAATCTGGCTCTGTTCACCATTATCTACAACCTGCTGGAAGGGGTTGTTGCTACCTGGATTGGGGTGGCAGATGAGACTCTGTCGCTGTTTGGTTTCGGCGCCGACTCCTTTATCGAAGTGATTTCCGCAGTAGGTGTCTGGCATATGCTGCGAAGAATAAAGGCAAATGAAGGCGAAACTCACGATGATTTTGAACGGCGGGCGCTGCGTATTACCGGCAGTGCATTTTATCTGCTGACAGCCGTTTTGCTGCTGATGGCGGTCATGAATCTTTATCAGCAGCATAAACCGGAGACGACCCTCTGGGGGGTAATCATCTCAACCATATCCATTGCCTTCATGTGGTATCTGATAAAACAGAAAACCATTGTCGGCACAGCGCTGGGCTCTCAGGCCATACTGGCTGATGCCGCCTGCTCCAGGGCATGTGTTTATCTCTCCGTCGTTCTTATGGCTGCCAGTATCGGTTATGAGCTGACCGGAATTGGCAGCCTCGATGCCATCGGTGCGATTGTGATTGCCTGGTTATGTTTCAAAGAGGGGAGAGAATCGTTTAGCAAGGCTAAGGGGATCAGCTGTGCTTGCAGTTGCAGGTGTGGTTAATAAATTCTTGAGGAGAATGAAACAATGAAAATAGAAATTCTGGGAACGGGTTGTACCAAGTGCAAGAATCTTTATGACAATGCCAAAAAGGCTCTTGAAGAGAGCGGCAAGAGCGGAGAACTGTTGAAAATCGAGGATATCCCCTCCATCATGAAATACGGTGTCATGAGTACCCCGGCGCTGGTGATCGACGGTGAGGTGAAATGTGCAGGTAAACTGGCAACCGTGGCCGAGATCATCGGTATGCTGCCATGATCAGAGTTGTCTTCATCCTGCTCATGCTAACAGCTGTCACAGCCCACGCTGAACTTCCCTCTGCTCCGGCAGCGCTTGTCAACCAGACCCTTGTTTCCGGCAGGCCGACGGTCATCGATCTTGGTGCCCGCACCTGCATCCCCTGCAAGAAGATGGCGCCCATTCTGGAAGGGCTATCCAAAGAGTACAAGGGCAAAGCAAACGTCCTGTTCATCGACGTACGTGAAGACAGTGCCGCTGGCGACAGATTTAAAGTCCGGATGATCCCGACCCAGATTTTCTTTGATGCAAAGGGGAAAGAGGTCAAGCGTCACATTGGCTTCATGGATAAAGCGGACATTCTCAAGGAGTTAAAAGCGGCGGGGCTTAAATGACCTTTCTCGACAACATCGAGCAGATTGTTGCCGCCTACCCGCTGCTGGCCTTCGGCGCGGTATTTCTGGCCGGTGTGCTATCCTCTGCTTCGCCCTGTGTGCTGGCAACCATCCCGCTGGTGGTCGGTTTCGTCGGTGGCTACAGCGATGGTGACCGTGGCAAGGCTTTCCGTTATTCCCTTGTCTTTGTATTTGGACTGTCGCTGACTTTCACCGCTTTTGGCGCAGCTGCCGGATTACTCGGAACCATGTTCGGCACGCTGGGTGGCCCCTGGTATCTGATTGCCGGGATGATTGCTCTTGTCATGGGGGGGCAGTTGATGGGGTTGTATGAGATACGACTGCCGATCAAGAGAGACTTCAAGCCAAAGCAGGGCGGAATTATCGGAGCTTTTCTACTGGGGCTTTTTTTCGGCATCGTTTCCTCCCCTTGCGCAACTCCGGTACTGGTAGTGCTGTTGACAGTTGTCGCCACCAAAGGGGAGATTCTCTACGGCATTGCCCTGCTATTTACCTATGCCATCGGCCACTGTCTGCTGATGCTCTTTGCCGGGACGTTCACCGGTTTTGTGGAGAGTTTTGTCAAGGCGCGTGGAGTGATAAGCTTTTCGCTCTGGGCCAAAAGGTGCAGCGGTCTTTTAGTGGCGCTGGTGGGGGGCTGGTTTGTCTGGCAGGGGATCACGTGAAATAAACAGATAAATCAGATGGTTTTGTATAAAAAAGACCGGTCAGAATTGGCCGGTCTTTTGTTGTTTTAGGAGCAGGATGATTTGACCTTCAGTAGATCTGAGAGTGACTTCTGGTCGGATACAGCTTCAGGGAGCCTGCTGGCGTGGTTTTTCAGGGTCAATAGCAGTTCCTTGCAGATTGCGCAGCTCTCTTCGCTCAGTTTGTAGTGCATCCAGAGCCCCTCACGACGGGTATCGACCCAGCAGCTCCGCTTCAGGTAGGCCAGGTGGCGCGACACCGTGGACTGGGGGAGGCCAAGAACCTCCATCAGGTCACAGACGCAGAGTTCGCCCTCTGCCTGAAGCAGCAGAATGATCCGCAATCTGATCGGGTCGGACAGGGCTTTTATGGTCTGGGCTAGATGGTTCATTGGTGGATTCCTCTTTTCTTGATTACAGTGGTAAAGTCCCACGGCAATCGGGGTAGCCGGAGCAGCCCCAGAATTGTGAGCCGCTGTTTACCCCTTGACGGGCGGTGCGAAGCGCCATCAGTTTGCCGCACTTTGGGCAGGGTTTTTGATCTGGCCGATCGGTCGGATCAGACTGATCGGCCGTTTGTTGCCGCTGCTTTTGCCGCTCCTGCATCCTGGCTGCGGCGAGACGCTCGCTGTAGCCCCCTTCGCTGATGAACTGCTTTTCCAGAACGGCAATCTGCCGATCAAGCAGGTAGTTTGCCTGGTGGATCAGGCAGATCAGGGCATTGGCGACAATTGCCGGGTCGCGGTGGGCAAGCCAGGGCTCATAGGCTGCTGCATCGGACTGATCGGTCGGATCGGACTGATCAGTCTGATTTCTGCGTCCGATCAACCGCACCGCCTGTGCCTGTGGGTCGTCCTTCCCCCAGAGCGGCAGTTTTCGCTGCCGGAGAAAATCCTCATAATCGAGCAAAAGCTCATCCAGGCTGGCGCGAGCCACACTTACCAGCCGCAGCTCTGTCTGGCTGGAAGCAGCTGAAGCGCGGCTCCCTTCGGCGATGTTCTGTCTGCCGCTGCGTGCAGCCTGAACCATCTGGTCGATGGTGCGGGAACGCTTGTCAATGAAGCGCTCACAGAAAGAGACGGTGGCGTCGTAGATGATCTCCGTTACCTGAAAGGAGCGCAGGCTGCGGTAGCCGCCATGGGGACGAATCATGGTCATTGGCTTTTTCTTCCCTTCTTTGCCGGTTTTACAGCCATTGCCAGCGGCGCAGTGAGCTGCTGATAGCGCTCGAAAAGGAATGCCACCCGCTCTGCCTCGGTGGCAAAGCTGCTCTTGCCGTAGGCGGCGTCAACCGCCCTGTCCAGCTGCTGGTGAGCTTTCACCAGTTCCGGCGGCATGGTGAGCGGGTCGTAAAGGTCGGCAAGAGTGGCTTGCGGGAACCTGGCGCGGGCATCAAGCACCACCTGTGCCGCCGCTTCAATGGCGGCTTGACGGGTGGTGTT
>JACABD010000069.1 GCA_013377075.1 Geobacteraceae bacterium
AAATAAATGCAGAGGTTTACTCCAGCAGTTTCTTTAACTCAATAAGCTCTTTCCCACTTATCCCCACGGGCTGCATTGCCGCACTGCTCCTGGCCTTGCGTGGGTTTTGCAGCCATCTGTCCAATCTCTCAGCGTTCCATGGCTCTTTTGCCGGATAGAACGGCGAAAAAAGCCCGGAGAGATTTGGTGCCGCATCCCCCTTCCCAAGAAGGCCGTTTCTCCTTGTCAGCACCTTGTGGCAGCTGCCGCATTTCCTGCTGATAACATCCACTTTATTTACCCTGGTTTGGTCAAAATGCACCAGCTGCGCTGCCGGTTTCAGATTCGGTGTGCTCTTCAGCGAAGCCGCCAGCAGTGCGGTGACTACTTCATCTGTTGTGCTGTCATCGAGCCTGAAATCTGGCATCGCCTTTGCCGGATTTTTGATGGCACGGGCAAGCTCCTCCGGGCTCTTTTTTTGTGCAGACTGGTCAAGATTTACGGCAAAAGGGTTTCCAACAGCGCCGATTACATGGCAGCGCCTGCAGCCAAGGGAGTTGAGCTTTTTCTCCCACTCCGTTTTTTGCGCCGCGCCGGCTGTCATGAAACGGGCAAATCTCCCCGGTAAAATACCTTTGTGGGCAAGATCCTTTCTTGCAGTCGCCGGGTTGCCACGATGGCAGGCCTTGCAGCTGCCAACCCCGATGTAGTGGGCTTTGTGACAGCTCAGACAGAGTTCCGTCGAGTATGCCGGAGCGGAGCTTAGAAAAATGGCAATTATCAGAAAACGAAAGACCAATTTGCGCCTCGCATGAACATGGCAATGACTGTCAGGGCAAGGATGAAGAGGGTTGCCAGCAGGGCCACTCCCTGCACAATGATGGAATTGCGTGGAAACCAGGAAGCGTGGGCGGTCTTCGTCTGTCCCGGCAGCCAGGGGAGAAAAATGAGGAGAGTGGAGATGGCTATCACCAGCCAGATCAGTTGATTCGACCAGCTGACCAGCTCCTGAATCCAGAGGAGAAACCAGGCTGATTTGGATGGATTTGGCGTGAGCCCCCGATCAGCGGCCTCCTTCAGGGGGGCAGGGATGAAAAGGGCCGCTGCAAGGAGCAGCAGGGTGAAGATAAGAGCGGCTCTCTTTACCAGCGGCAGAAAATGGTTGGATGATTTGACGAATCCGCTTTTCATAGGTATGGCAACACCCCCCTGTTTTTGCGCACCCGGTAGAAGTGCAGCGCCGAAAGGGCGGCTATGGATAAAGGAATGATGGCGATATGCAGGGCATAGAAACGGAGGAGCGACAACGGTTCGCCAACCCCGTCCGGTGCCAGCAGCGATTTGATCCCTTCACCAAAGGGCACGGTGGAAAGCAGTTCACTACCGGTTTTGGTCGCCCAGAAAGCCAGCTGATCCATGGGAAGCAGGTAGCCTGTGTAACCGGCAAAGACGGTAAGAAAGAGGAGCGCCACGCCGATGAGCCAGTTGAGCTGCCTTGGGCGGTGATAGGCGCCGGTAAAGATGACCCGCAGGGTGTGGAGCAGGATCAGGAGCAGCATGGCGTGGGAGGAGAGATAATGGATGCTCCTCACCATCCTGCCGCCACGAACCGATGCTTCGAGGAAGAGGATCGACTGATAGGCCCGTTCCGGTGTGGGCTGATAATAGAAGAGCAGCAGAGTTCCCGAGACGATCATCAGTAGAAAGGCCGTAAATGCCAACCCGCCGAGGCAGAAGGTGTAGGTGAAACGGAGATTTTTCTCAAGGGTGACCTTGGGGAAGAGATGTTTGAGAAAGTCGTTCATCAGCTTCTGAATACCTCAATCATGCCATTGTGTTCCCTTGTTTTCAGCCGTATCAGCGCCTTTGTAGCAGGCCCCTGCAACACCTCCCCCCGCAGATTAAAGCGGCTGCCATGGCAGGGGCAGATAATATCCGTTGTATTCACATTAACCCTGCAGCCAAGATGGGTGCAAGAGAGATCGAGGGCATAAAGTGCACCATTTTCGCAGATTACGGCAGCTCCTGCATCATTGAAGAGTAGTGCCCCGTTAACCGGCAGATCCTTTTTGTCTACTGTAACAATCGCTTTGCCGACAGGCCTGGAAAGCGGCGTCAGATAGCGCCAGAGCAGGGCGGCGGATGCGAGGGTAAGGCTTAAGGTTTTGATGAAGTTTCGACGTTCTTGAGAAGATTCTGCCATTTCTTTGTCTCTGCCCTCTTTTTTGCCATTGTTCGCTCGTTCATCTTCCGGTATCTGTCAAGGGGCATGAATGACCCGTTGACAACCTTTTGCCCCTGCTGCTGCCAGAATGATTCTAGCACCATGCCATCCTTTTTCGGGAGGAATATACGCGCCGATTCAGCTTCAAGCAAAAAGCGTCTCGGCGAGTCGTGGCACCCTTCGCAGGCTATAGTCCCCCGCTGGATGGTGTGGGGCATGTACGTCCGCCACTCGGCGCCGAGGAGCCTGTTTTCGTCGCCGCCGCTTTTGGCGGTGAGGATGTCGGTGTAATAGGCGATGAACATCGGCCTGATGGGGCTGACTTTCCCACGGCTGTTCAGGCCGAGCATGGGCGCATCCTGACTCTTCAGGTAGGCGGAGCGGAGATATTCGCCATTTTTCTCCCCTTTAAGGTCGAAGTCCTCTTTCGATGCCCCGTCTCTGAAACGGAGATAAAAGGTGCCATACTCCTGCGCCCCCCAGGCTGCATGGCAGGCGTAGCACTCAAGCCGTTCCATGTGGGCTTTTATTCCATGCTCGACAATCTTCAGGTCAGGTTTGTGGCAGCCGCGGCATTTTTGTGAGCTTTTCTCCCCTGATGCCAGACTCTGCATGGAGTGGCAGGCGCTGCACTCCATCCCTTTGCTGAAGTGGACATCGGGGAGCATCTTCAGAAACCTCTCCCCCTCGATTTCTGCCCCCCGCTGGTAGCGGTTGTTATCCTCCCGTGGGGCGCGACCGGCGTAGTCCCAGCCGACAAAATACCCTTTATGGCAGCGCTGACAGTCCACTGCAAGCGGCTTCAGAATATTATGGCCGCTGCCGTGGCAATCGGTGCAGCTTTGCAGGTGGCAGCCGGTGCAGTTCTTCTCCCAGAAAGCGGCGTCAACTTTCGCATAGCTGCGGCTGACAAACTGTTTCTCGCCGCTCCGTTTCGCCATGGCGTGGTCGAAAATCCGTTCATGCCCCTTGTGACAGGCTTTACAGCCGATTGCCCCATATGCTGACGCGCCGGGGTTGGCTACCGTAGCGCTCTCGCTGATGTGACAGCCAAGGCAGGGTACACCCTTGTGAACACCCGACAGTCGGACGCTGACATGGCAGACGGTGCAGCTCTCTCCGGCAAAGGAGGTGGCAGCCAGAGCCAGCAGGAGGCTAAAGATTACGATGAAGTTTGTCATCAAGGGCACGATAGTTAAGCCTTTTTTGGTAAATAGGGTCATCCCCTTTTTCGTGGCAGGGGAGGCAGAGATTAACCGACAGGGTACGCTTGATCTCGCTGCCACTCAAAGGGCGGGAGTTCTCCCGGGTGATGGCTGAGAAAGCCCGCACCCTGCCGTTTTCCATAGTCAGGTAACCGTCAAGGGGCTTTTTGTCTGACTTCTCGCAGATCAGCGTCCCCTTGATACTGTTTTTCTCAATGATATTCTGGCCAAAGCCGAGGAAGGCCGGATTGCTGTGGCACTCCCGGCAGCCGACCGCCCTGGTGCCGGTGTTGTGAGAGTAGAATGGTGCAAAGCGGAGCTGTTGCTTCCCCTTGAAGTGTGCCACATATTCATCTTTTGAAATGGAGCCGTCACTCTCTTTTACGGTCACAAAGGTCTGGCAGCCGGGAGTGACCGGGGAGATACGCCCCCGCTGATTGAGAGCAAGCGGAAACGGGTAGAGCATCCGGTAATCTTCTGTCTCGCTGAATGCTCCGGGGGTGTCCACCCCTTTGATAAAGTCTCTCCCCGGTACCCCCCTGTCATAGGCGGTGTGACAGCCGTAGCACTGGACAACGGTGCGGGAGTGGCAGGCGTAGCATTCAAGGCGGCCATGACCGGCGATTGTGTGGGCAGGCGAGCCGGTAATCACCTTGACCGTGTGGATCCTGCCGCTCCGCTTCCCCTGCAACCTGATACTGCTGCCGTCAACATAGACGTTTGAGTAGCTGCGCCCCTTTGAGGTCTGGATCATCTTCATGCCAAAGGTCACGGGTCTCTGATAGCGGCGCGACTCACGGAGCGCGTCATCGTTCTCCCGCGACACCTCCCGGTACTGCGGCAGTCTGTCACCGCTGCCATGGCAGTCTTCACAGGCAATTTCGGTTTGCAGAAACATGTTGCGGTAGCTGTAGCCATCCCCCATGACATCCCGTGAGGTGTGGCAGTCGATGCACTCCATTCCGGCGGCAGCATGGACATCGGGCTGGATATGGACAAGGCTGCGGGCACCGCTCCCCATCACCGGCCCCGGTTCCCCCTTGGCTGTCGGCACAAGAGCATTGTTACCGTCGTAGAGCCCCTGATATGAATAGCCGATCCTGCCGCTCCGGTTGTGACAGCGGCTGCAGACCGGTGTTGACGGCAGCGGCTCCATGATATGGGTGGCGGAGTACCCGGCTTTCCCCCTGATCGCCTTGTCACTGCCGGAGTAAGTGGCATCGTCATTCCACGGATAGTGACAGGCGGCGCAGCCGGAGGCGTGGGTGGCGCTCCAGGAGTCGCTGTTCTCCGTGCCGATATGGCAACGGGAGCAGAATTTGCGGTACAGCTCGCCGGAGAGATTGTCCAGCTCGGCAACCGGCTGATACTTAAGATTGGTCCCGTCGGGTTTAAAGGTTTTCTGTCCTGATGCCGCGTAATCACCGGCTTCGCCACCTTCCCAGGTGAGCCTAATATTTCTGATCATCCCGGCATTCGTCTGCATGATGTTGGACTTGACTCGCTCAAGCTGATAGCGGTGGCAGCTGCCGCAGGAATTCTCCCAGCCCGACGGCGCAGAGGGATTCCCTTTCCCCCGCATTCCGGCATGGGCAGCGGCTTTGTCGCTACTTTCAGCATTACCGCCATGGCAGCTGACGCATCCTGAATGGCTTTTTGAACTATGCTCGATCCTGCTGTGGCAGTTGAGGCATTTTTCTCCGCTGCCGCTTTTGACGCACCCCTGTACAATGATAGTTAAAGCGCAAAAAAACAGGGCTGCCGCGAGGCAAGCCCTGTTTCTGGAGTTGGTGCGTAATATGTCGGAGAATATTTCAGACATTCAGAAAGTGAGCCATTAGCAGCCCGAAACCTCTTTCTTCCCTTTTTTGGCAGGCTTCTTCTCATCAGCTTTCTTCTCGTCTTTTTTCTCTGATTTTTCCTCTTTCTTTTCGCCTTTTTCAGCTTTTTTCTCAGCCTTCTTTTCCTTCTTGACCCCCTTCTTTTCTTTCTTCTCTACCTTTTCAGCCGCAGGCTTCTCTTCGGCTTTCTTCTCTTCTGCCATGACAGGTGCGGCCAGGGAGAGTGCTACGAGGGCTGCTGTCAACATCAGGATCATCTTTTTCATACGGTTACTCCTTAGGTTTAATGTGGGCTAAAAGCCCTTAGACTATGTAATAAACCTGGGGTTTCGTCCCCAGTTCTTCCTTATACTTGATAACATTCGTTTTGGAAATCAGTTTTGTAATCAGCGCCTGTGGATCGTTGATGTCACCAAAGTAGGTGGCATGACCGAGGCAGGTGGTGGTGCAGCGGGTCAGCTCCCCCTTTTCCACCCGGTGGATACAGAAGTGGCATTTTCGGGCGTTACCGACCGGTGAGTGCCAGTGGCTCTTTCTCCGGAAGGTCTTGCCGTATTCGCCGGAGTTCTCCACCTCGTAGGTCTCTTTGTGCATATCGCCGGTGTAGTAGTGACCGACATCGCTTGATCTGGCGCCATAGGGGCAGGCGACCAGGCAGTAGCGGCAGCCGATGCATTTCTTGTAGTCGATGGTGACAAGACCGTCATCCCGCTTCCAGGTGGCGGTTACCGGACAGACCTGGACGCAGCTTGGGGAGTCGCACTGCATGCAGGGGCGCGGCAGAAATCTCATGCCGGTGTTGGGGAATTCGCCGATCTCCTCTTCCTTCACCGGGCGATAGTGAATCTGGGGCGGAGTGAGGTTTTCCGACATGCAGCCGGTGGTACAGGCGTGGCAGCCGATGCATCTCTTCAGGTCGATGGCCATGGCCCAGCGCCGCTGGTTGCGGGGCTTTTTCAGGGCTCTTTGGAGATCTTCCCCCATGATTTCCAGAATATCTTTCTCTTCAATCTGGCTCATGTCAGCGGCTCTCCTTTGTGGCTATTTCAAACAGCCCGGTCTTTTCGGCGATGAGGTAGACCAGGGCGACAATGGAGAGGGAGGCAATCACTACGAGAATCTCAAAAATTGATGGCATGTAGCTGATCCGCTCAGGCATGTCATAAACCCGGAATGTTGGCACCCGGAAACCTTCTACCACAAGATCGAGCCGCGCCATGAACTGGGCGGCAAGGACGATCAGGCTGGAGATCACCAGTCCGCCGACGCTGCGCTTGTACATCAGGATCAGAAACGGAATTACCAGTGATACTCCAATGCCGAGGAGGAGGTTTTTCAGCAGTGTCTCCCGGAACACCTCATAGCCGCTGATGCCGCTTGAGACGCCGATTATCAGGCGACAGAAGGTGAGAACAAGAACTGAAGCCAGGGCGATTCGCTGCATCCGCTGGAATGGCTTCAGCAGGCGGCTGTTGCCGGTACTCCTAATCTGCCAGGCGGCGATGATGGCACAGAGGGCGTTGCCGCTCAAAAAGCCGCTGAAGATGAAGTAGATCGGCAGGAGCGAGCTGTAGTAGTACGGCACTGTGCCGACCGCGCCAAAAAGGCTGCCGAGGGAGCAGTAGGTGATGACCGGGATGATGAATGAGGCGTAGAGCATCCCCTTGGAGTGATGGTGGCGCTGGATGTTGATGTATTCGATCAGGAGGATGGTGATGTCAGCGGTGTACCAGACCGACATCCAGAACATTGGTGAGCTGGGGTTCGGCGACACCATAAACAGGTACATCCGCTCAACGTGGCCAAGTTCCGACGCAAGGGCGGCAAATCCGGCAATGGCGGTTATCAGCCCCATGAAGATGACCCGTGATGCCAGGGGCTGGTACTTTTCGTGGAAGAACATATTGCCGATGAAGTTGGTGAAGATGCAGCCCCCACTTACCAGGGCAAAGTAGACGTAGGTGGAGATCTGCAGACCCCATGGCACAAGGCTGGAGGTGTTGGTGGTATGGCCATGGCCGAGGATGAAGATGCTGGCAATACCAGCGCCGCCAAGGATGAGGCCGAGAATCGCCAGATAGACGAAGATCCCTGCTTTCCCCTGCCGGAAGCTACTGAACCACTCTTTAAGCCTGTTTTTTTCCGGTAGTAATACGCCGTAAATCTGCATATCAGGCCCCCTTCACAATCTTGACGAAATTCCCCCGCATGGAGGTACCCCCCATGAGCGGGTCGATGGCGCTCTTTGTTATCAGGTCGTCATCGGCAATCCCCTGATTATTTGCGCGGGTCATGGCTTTGGCATGGACGCCGAAGCCGTGGTTCATGTAGACCGCATCATCCCGCAGCCGCTGAGTCAGCTTCACCTTGATTCTCCCCGGCGCTTTTACACCGTCCTGATTCTCCAGAGTGACGTAATCGCCATCTTTGAGCCCAAGGGAGCGCCCCTTTTTGGCGTTCAACCAGAGTCCGTTCTCCTTCTGCAGGTCAGTCAGCATGAAGTTGTTTGATGTCCGGGAAAAGGTGTGCAGCGGCGCTCTGCCGAAGAGGAGGCGGAAATAGCCGCTGGGGGGCTCCGGATGTTTGGTGTACTTCGGTACCGGATCGAACCCTTTTTCTGCCAGCTGTTTTGAGTAGAGTTCAATCTTCCCCGATGGAGTGCCGAATTCCGGCTGATTGTCAGCAGTGATGTAGGGTGCGCCCCCTTTCTTGATGATGACCCCGTCCTTTTTCAGCTGGGCAAAATTTATCTCAGCGGCAGCGCAGCGCTTTGCCAGATACTCTTCGGCATCCTTCCAGGGGAAGTAGCTTGAGAGCCCCAGCTTATTGCCAAGCTCTTTCGTAATCCACCAGGATGGCTTTGTTTCCCAGAGCGGTTCAATAGTCGGCTGGCGCAGAGAGATTTCAGCTTCACCCTTGAACTTGCCGATGTTGATATTGTCGTAGCGCTCCATGTAAGTGCACTCCGGCAGCACCACATCGGCGTAGCTGACGATATCCATCGGCATGGTGTCGATTGCCACCAGCAGATCCAGATTCTGGATCGCCTTGATGGTCTCCTGTTTGTCCGGCATGGTCTTCATCAGGTTGGAGCCGTAGACAAACCAGGCTTTAACCGGTCTTGGCCTGCCGCTGATGGTCGCCTGCTTGATGGTTGTGGTGGTCTGCAAAAGGGCGAAAGGGTAGGCTTCATCCAGCTTGGCAGCCTCCACCTCTTCCGGATAGGCTGGCAGCCCCGGATATTCTGGCACCTTCACACCGGTGGGGAAGAAATAGCCCCCTTCGCGCCCCCAGGTTCCGAGAAGGGCATTGAGAATGGCGATTGCCCGCGCTCTCTGGGTATCGTCGCCATACCAGGTGAAGTAGCGGCCAGCGCCGATGCAGACGTTCGGTGCATTCTTCCCCATCTCCCGTGCCACCGAAACTATTGTCTCAGCGGCAATGCCGGTCTCTTTCTCTGCCCACTCAGGGGTATACTCCTGCACCGCCGTTTTCAGCTCGTCAAAGCCGGTGGCGTACTTCTTCAGATACTCACGGTCAAAAAGCTCTTCATTGATAACAATCCTGATCCAGGCAAGGAGCAGCGCCATATCGGTGGCCGGTTTGATGGGGAGCCAGCGGTCAGCCTTGGAGGCGATGTTGGAGAGGCGCGGATCTACCACGGTCAGCTTTGCGCCGCTGGCAAGCCCTTTGACGATATCCTGCACCTGGCTGTTGTGGGCGTTCTCCCCGAGATGGGAGCCGAGAAGGACGATATATTTGCTCTTGCTGAAATCGTAATACTCCGGCGAACCGACATCAGCGCCGAAAGTCAGGACAAAGCCGATATCACGGGGGCCGCGGCACTGGGCAAATGATGGTGCCGCTGCCAGCGGGCTGCCGTAGGCGTGGAGCAGATGCTTCCAGAAGGATGCGCCGGTGCCATGATAGATCAGCGCCATTGAATCTGCGCCATGCTTCTCCTTGATGACATTCATTTTTTTGGCGATGACATCCAGGGCTTCGTCCCAGCTGACTCGCTTCCAGACCGGCTCGCCACGCTTGCCGGTATTTATCATCGGGTATTTGAGCCGATCGGGGTCGTAAAGCGCCCCAAGGGCAGCGTTGCCGCGACCACAGAGGCGACCCCGGCCACGGAGGCTTAAGGGGTTGCCATCAATCTTGACGACCTTTTTGTTTTCAACCTTGGCAATGAGGCCACAGTTCCAGAAGCAGAGCTCGCAAAAGGTCGGGATGCTCTTCATATCCTTCTGGCCTGACTCCTCGGCCCAGGAGAGAAACTTCTCCGGCATGGAGGCGGCAACAGATGCTCCGGCTGCGGCGATGCCGGAGGCTTTGAGAAAGGTACGGCGTGAAAACTTCATTGGTTCCTCGGTGATAATTATTATGCTGTATTTTGGAACATCCAAAACCAAACCCCCTCTGGTCCTCCCATGACAAGGGAGAAGCCTTTAAGCCTCCCCTGTCAAGGGGAGGTTTGGAGGGGTTTTATTTTGACGAAATGGAGCCTGAGTACTCGCTCCGGCAGCTGCCAACTGGCGAGTGCAGTGATTACTCTTCCGGTTTCAAATGGGCAAATTTCTTTTCCAGAGCAGTTGCACCGACAAATCCGCCGACAGCCATGACGATAACGGCAACTACCACCAGCCAGGAAGGGAGGCCGAAGTAACCGTAGAGGGTCACTTGCCCCATACTTCCAGCATTGAGAAACGGCTCAACTGTCGGGTAGATGGCGGCAAATGCCAGCATCCCGGCGACCAATCCGGCCATGTAGACGATGCCATCAATCTTCCCGGTTGCCGAGGCAACAGCTGATGTGCCCGGGCAGTAGCCGCCGATGACAAAGCCGATGCCGAGGATGAGGCCGCCGACAATCTGTGAGGGGAGGAAGGTGCCGACCATGGCGAGGTTTTCAATCGGCATGAAGCCGGTTGACGAAAGGATGAAAACCCCTGTCATTGCCGTGACAATGGCGGTGAACATCACCTTGAAGACCCCCATGTCATGGAGATAGAACTGGCTGACCAGCTTCTTTGCGCTGCCGAATCCGGCCCGCTCAAGGAAGAATCCCATACCACAGCCGCTAATGACGGCGATTAGCAGGGAGTAGTCTGCGGAGATTGTTTCCGGCACGAGTGGTGCGGTCATTGCCAGAGCCTCCTGACAAACCAGGCCAGCAGATAACCGCCGCCGAATATGCAGATCATGGCTACCCAGCTTCCAAGGTTCAGAAGTGAGCCACCGGAGAGAGCCTGTCCGCTGGTGCAGCCACGGGCAAACTGGGCACCTACAGCCATGATTGAACCGCCGATGAAGGCGAAGAAGAGTCTGGCTCCATCGCTGATCTTTGCCCCCCGGTCAATACTGAAGCTGACCCGTTTTGCGATTGCCCCGGAGATAAAACCGCCGATCATCACGCCGATAACCTCGAACACCAACCAGTCCTTGAGCGGGTGGGGTGCCCGCTCCGGATCGAGGTACTTTTCAAAAAAACCGTTGCCGATAACCTGCGAAGGGGCGATTTCACTCACCCCCCAGGAGGTGAAGGAGGCGACAGCACCGGAGGCGCCAAGCCCCCGGCCCATCAGTATATATGAAGCGAGTAACACCAGACCGAGGCCAAATCCGGCCAGGTAGGGATTCATGTAGTTTTCACTGCGTTTCATCTTAAGTTACAGCTCCTTGGTCAGTTCGTACTTGCCGTTTTTCGTAAAAGTCATCTGGGCATTGAGGAATTTGATTTTTGTGAAGCCAAGTTCCTTGAGTAGGTGGTAAGCCATTTCCGCCTGATTGCCAGTATTGCACTGCAGGACAACAAGCTTGTCTTTTGGCAGTTCAGCAGCTTTTTCTCTTAAGTCAGGCAGCGGCAGATTTATGGCCGTTTTCAGCATTCCCAATGCGGTCTCGGCAACTGTTCTTACGTCAACAATTATAACGTCAGCCGGTGGCGCAGCCGCAAATTTTCTGAACTCTTCAATATCAATTTCCCCCTGTCGTGGCTTGGGCGCATAACTGATTTTGGTGGCAAGTGCGCCGGTTGTGACTTCATAGCCGCTGGCTTTCCAGGCGTCAAATCCACCGGTCAGCATTTTGATGTTGGTATAGCCCACCTTGATCAGCCTGGCAGCGATCTTTGCTGCTTCGGTTCCGCTCGCGGTGTCGTAGAGAATAATCGGCGCTTTTTTCTGTTTCAGCGTCAGCTTCTTGATCAATTTGTCGCTAGACTTTGCCGGGAACGTTACTGCGCCTTTGATGGCCCCTTTGGCGCTCTCTTGTTCAGGGCGCAGGTCAAGGAGAACCAGGCTGGTCCCTTTGTCGAGCCACGCTTCTTTCAGTATTTGCGGGGTCAGGACGGCATAGTTTTTTGCTGACCAGGCAGGCATTCCATCCTTGTAAACCTTGATATTTGTATAGCCGAGTTTCTTTGCCTTGTCCGCAGAGGCAGGGCTCATGTTGCAGGAGACTCCGGCGCAGTAGAATATGACAAGTGCGTTTTTGTCAGCAGGGAGGAGCTTTTCCGCCATCTTGTCGAAGGCAGGAAAAGGGAGATTAACGGCGGTGGGGATAGCTCCGTCCTGAAAGCGGATTGCCGGGCGGGAATCGAAGAGGTAGTAGCCGGAACCTTTGGCAACTAGTTTGGCTACTTCGTCAGTGGAAATCAACATCGCTGCCGGAAGCTCTACAGGGGGCTTTACTGTAAGCTTTGTTGCTGTTTTAACACCGCTTGCATCGGTAAATTCAATCTTGATTTCATGCCCTTTTTTAATGGCGTTGTTCTTCATCAGGTCAATATTGCCGGTTTTTCTTGCATCATTTACAACTTGAAAACTCTTCTCATCGAAGTTGACTACTTCAACATTGTCATCCATGCGAATCTGGATTGCTTTGGATTTCAACGAGACATTGTCGAAGAGTCCCCGAAGCGTACCGGCCTCAGCCTTGTGACAGTTGGTGCATACCTTGGCGATGACCGGTTTTGCCGGTGCATCCGCTGCACTGCAGATTGCCGGAATGAGCGTGATAGCAAGAGATACAGCTGTTTTTTTGAGTGAAGACATGAAGTTATCCTCCTGTGATTGTATGCATGCCTGTCAATTACATAACAGGCAGCTGAAATTTTAGCGAAGTTTTGATTATATGTAAATATATATTTCTATATATGTGGGTAGCAATATGCAATAGTATGGTTATTTTAATGGAAAAACAACAATAACATGCTCTGTAGAATTGCAGATTTTGTTTCGTCTCCCGATTGCAAAGCAGTATTTAGCCGGTATAGTTGGGGAGTGTTAACTAAAAGTAACGTTTAATAGAGGTAACGTGTTCTCCCCTCATAACTTTACAGAGAAGTTCTCAAGCGAACTTCTGTCGCTATTATCAAGTGATACCGAAGATGCAAAGCTGCTCTCCTGTGTAAATGAACTTGCCGAAGCTCATGGCAACACGGTTTACAATGAAATGCTTTTGCTGATGACCGGTAAGCATTTCGGTACTGATCTATCAAAAATTTACTGGCATGAAGTTATTGAGCACTCGTGCAAAATATTCAAACCTGAGTTTGCGGGAAGGGGTTTCAGGCCGGCGCTGATGGATTATCTTTGTCATAATGCCGGGGCATTGAGCGATCCGAGAATTATTGAAGGAGATTATCTTTACAATATCACCAAATCGTCTGTTACGGACGGATTGACAGGCCTTTACAACCAGACCTACTTCAAGAAAGTCCTCGAAAAAACCATTTTCAATCAGCGAAGAAACGACACAAGTACCTTTGCCCTGGTGTTTCTCGATCTTGATCATTTCAAACAGTACAACGACAGATGCGGCCATCTGCTGGGAGATGAGGCGTTACGGATCTGTGCAGAGATAATTACCAGTAACTTGAGGGATGGGGACATAGCGGTAAGGTATGGTGGCGAAGAGTTTGCGTTGCTTCTGCCGGGGCTTGACAGGCATACGGCATTTGCGGTAGCAGAGCGGATCAGAAAGGGTGTGGAGAGTCAGCCATTCCAGACGCAGGAGCTGCTTGATAGCGGGAATCTGACGATCAGCGGTGGGATTTCACTTTTTCCTGACAGCGGTTCTACTGTAGAGGAGATTTTACAGACGGCAGACAAGGAGCTCTACAAGGCAAAGGAGCGGAGAAACTGCATTTACTCCTTTTATGATGACAAACGCAGCCATGCAAGACGACCGGTAAAGTCACTGGTAGAGTATGCAACATTTGACGGAGCGATATACAGGGCAGCTCTTTCAACAGACATCAGCGAACGTGGCATGGGATTAGGCTGCGAGAGCATGATTGCGGAGGGCTCTACGCTCTCGCTAAAGTTTGCCCGCCCATATTGGCCGGAAAATATCCATATTACTGCAAAAGTACGCCAGGTCAGACGCAAGGATGAACTGGTATTTGTAGGGCTGGAATTTGACGAAACGCTTACTTCGGTCGATGAACTGTTGGCCCATCACAAAGTCTCACTGGCTACTTCAGGAAGGTGAGAGAAACCGTAGCCAGGAGACTTGATCCGGGAGCTTCAAGGGTTACTCAGCAATCCATGCCTTCATTTTGACCAGAGTAGAAGCCCACTCAGGGGAGAGTCTTTCAAAGAGAAAAGCAGTAAAGAGTGAATCAAAGAGCTGAAAGCCGCTTTCCAGCAGATGCATCCTTTCAAAAAACGCAGCTTCCGCTTCAGCAGCCTTGTCAACTGAGCTATCCTTCTCAATCTGCACAGCCGGACATTTGAATGATCCAAAATGGAAAAGCTCACCTTTCAGGGTCAGTTTCCAGGCATTTTCGTCCTTTTCAAGATGGATGGTTGCCTCGGTGATGCATTTGCCCATGCGCAAGGCAGCGAGAACTTCGAGGAAATCATCCTGCGCTCCGGCAACAGTAACCTTCTGTACTCCTGCTTCGCCGCTAGCCTGGAGAAGAAGGCGATCATTCATGAAGGCAGTGAACGGCTCACCTTGTTGCATAACACCTTTAACCGACACAGAGTACTCACCTGATCCGGTAATGGTCTGATAGAGCAGCCAGATAAGGAAGTCCTGACCGATCCAGCAGTTGGCTCTGATCAGGTCGAGGGCTGCTTCGGAAGAGGCCAGATTGGACTTCTCAAGCTCTTCGGAAAGTGTTTCAGGAACAACTCTCGCTGCGCGGGCAAAGGGGTGGATCATCAGAAGACGGAGGTTCGGAAAGCTCTTTTTGAACTCAGTTTCAAAGAGGTCGATGACTGTGGAACTGAGTGATGCCAGAGTAACCAGGCCATTTCTGGTGTCCCAGACAATGTCGTACATGGCTGGCGCGGGGAGGGTGCGGGCGCAGAGCGAGAGTCTGACCGCATCACGAATATCCTCACGTTTTTGTTTCGGAACCCTGAAAAAAGCCGGATTGCCGTCGAGGAACTCCTTTTCGGCTCTCTGCTGATGGGCTTTGAGCAGCGGAGTCGGGATGCGGCGCTGATCGCGGCGCAGGGTGAAGCTGACATAATGATCTTTTCGAAACAGCTGTGCCCCTGCAAAGTCTGAGTTTTGATAGTCATCGGTTCTGACCCAGCCGATTGAGAGTTCATCGGCAGAGGTTTCAATATCTCTGAAAGCGTGCTTATCAAGGCAGCTGCCGATCCAGTCGAGCAGATTCCCTTCGGGGAGATCGCCTGCGACCTGAAACTGGCAGATGCTTGCCGTATTGGACATTATTCCCATGGAGAAACTCCTTTATTTGTAATTTTGGGGGAGGATATGGATACACCTTTTTGGCGA
>JACABD010000007.1:0-12630 GCA_013377075.1 Geobacteraceae bacterium
CGCTCGCGACTCGGAACATGGAACTCGCGACTCTCGGCCTGTTTGAGGCGACCGACTTCAATAACAAGGCGGGAGCGCTCGTTAAGAAGCTCCATGATACGGCTGTCAACAGAATCGATAGAATCGCGAAGAGAAGAGATCGGATGAATATTTTCTGACATGCAGGCCTCTTATGAGCTGTTCTTAAAGGGAATACAGGGGAAGGGTAATTTATAGCATGAAGAGACAAAAGGCAATGATTACGTTATAATCAAATCCAACAAAACTTGGGCCTGTCCATTTTATAAAGTTATTTTAAAACGGATTCAAAGCCCTTGACAAAAACCTGCCAATGAAAGATACAAATTATTCATCGATCTCACTCCAGATGAATTGAGGGAACTGCAATATGACAATAATATCACTTCTTCAGAGCGCCTGTCAGAAGCACTCAAACCGCACAGCCCTCAGACAGAAATCAGCTGGCACATGGAAAGAAACCACCTATGGACAACTGTGGGCAGCCTCTGACAGAGTGGCCGCCGGCTTGATAAACAGCGGTTTTAAACCAGGAAATCATGCTGCCATCCTCGCGCCGTCATCCACCAGATGGGTAATAGTTTATATTGGCATACTCAAGGCAGGCGGGGTTGCAGTCCCGGTTGACAAGGAGTTGAAAAGTGCTGAACTGCGCCATGTCCTTGGTGACTGCGACGCACGATTCGTTTTTACCGACCAGCCTTATCTTGATACCGTTGTTGAGATCGCAGACTCTCTCCCCCTTCTCGGCAAGATCATTGCCCTGCATTCATCCCGCCAGAAAGATGAGCTCGACACTGCCTCTGCCAAGGCGCTTGAATCACTTATTGAAGAGTGGCAGACCATAATTGCGGCCAACAAGATCCCTGCAGAGCAGATCAGCAGATTAGAGGGACTTGCCAGCAAGGTTCACAGAGCGCTGACTGTCAAACCATCAGGAAGAGCGGAACAGCATGAGTCCGACAACCCCTTTGCCAGGTCCAGCATTCTCAAAAAGAGCATGATCAAGCAGAAACGACTTATTGCCTACGAAGACCTTGAGCATGACGCACTACTCCCGCCACTTACCCGTTCATCCTCGGATACAGCTGTAATTCTCTACACCTCCGGCACCACCGGTCGCTCAAAAGGGGCCATGCTCAGCCATGGCAACATTGTCTCCAATATCAAGGGTGCAGCATCCCACTTCAGGCTGAATGACTCCATACACACCCTCTCCTTCCTGCCGATAAACCACGTCTTCGAGCAGGTTTGCGGCATACTCCTCCCACTCTCACTCGGCGGGAAGGTATCTTTCTGCGAGTCCCTGAAAAAACTGGGTGAGAACCTGACCGAAGTAAAACCGACTTTTTTCCTGGCAGTGCCGGCCGTATACAGGATGTTCCTTGACAGGATCATGAAAAATATCGACTCCAAAAGACTTTCCCACCTGCTCTACTCCTTCCCCCTCACCCGGCCAATCGTCGCATCCAAGGTCAGGCAGGCATTTGGCGCAGGGACTGTATTCATAAGCGGTGGCGCCGCACTTGACCCGGCAATATCGTCAGGGCTCTCCGATCTCGGTTTCAGCATTTACCAGGGCTACGGTATAACCGAGACATCACCGGTAATTACCGCTGAATCCCCGGACAAAAGGAGGCCCGGCACCGTCGGGCATACACTGCCAGATGTGACGGTACGGATCGACTCCCCGAACGAGGACGGCATCGGCGAGATAGTTGTCAAGGGGCCCAATGTCATGCAGGGGTACTACAAGAACCCTGTGGCCACGGCTGAAGTACTTAATGACGGCTGGTACAGAACCGGAGATCTTGGCAAGGTGGAGAGCACAGGCTATCTCACCATCAGCGGACGGGTGAAAAACCTTATCGTCACCCCGAACGGCAAGAATGTCTACCCCGAAGAGGTGGAGAACGAACTTCTTAAGAGCGAATTCATTTCCGAGTGCATGGTCTACGGACACAAGGCCGGTGGGTCGGCAGAGGATGTACATGCCATCATTTTCCCCAATCAGGAAGCACTTGACAACCACGCACGGGCAAACAACGCCGCTCCGATGACAGTTGCCGACGTCCAGGCCATCATCAAGCGCGAGGTACTCACTGCCTGTAACGGCCTTGCCGACTACAAGCGGGTGAAGAAGTTCACCTTAAGGGATGATGAATTCCCGAAAACGACAACCCGCAAGATCAAGCGTTTCGAGGTGGATGCCAGCATCTCGATGCATTAGGCAAAAAAAAGGGCCTTTAAAAGGCCCCTTTTTTTATCTATTCAACCTAATTATCCTGATAAGACTAATCGTCAAAGTTGCCTGCAGGCCCCTTGTCACCATCGAGCGTTTTCGCCCGCTCGACAATCAGAGCCTCGGTCCAATGTGCAGGATCTTCGATCTGCCCCCCCCTTGAACCAAGATCATAGGAACCGGCTTTGAGAATTTCGGCAACTGCCAGGGGTGCGGTGTCCGTTGCATTGAACACTTCGGTGAACATCTTGTAGGCAAATTCCTCAACCCGTTTTGCCATCCGCTCGCGAACAGCCTCGGGCTGGGCAAGCAGCCTGTTTTCAAAGGGGAGGTTGAGGCTCTTGTAGTCGCCCTTCTTCCAGCCTTTTTCATTGGCATAGGCGACCATCTCCCCCCACATCTCCTCGGTCATCCCTTCGCCCTTCACCTTGATGAAGTTACCGTCGCTATCAAGCTGGGCATTGCCGTAATCATTGACTTCAAGGCCCCAGGAGATCATCTGCAGGGCAGTGGCCACGTTTGCCTTGGTTGTGGATGTCTGGTTGGCAATGGCGCGCAGGCGCTCGGAGCTGTTGCCTGAAGTGCCGTGCTGGGCACCGTTCACCTTGTAGGATGCAAGCGCCTTGTGAATATCAGCGGTGAGTTCTACCTGAATACCGGCGTCTGAGGCCTCAAGCCCGTGGGAAGTACCATTGTTAAGGGCGATCCAGTCAGGGTGGATGCCGTGGGCATTAAGCCCCTGAATGAGAAATTTTGCTTCCGGAACTGTGGACAGCCCCTGATTCCCCTTGATCTCACCAACTTCTGTCTCAAGACCTGCCCAGGCCGGGATGAACTTGTTAATGGCAAGATTTGCCAGCAGGTTCTTGTCGTCAGGGAGATGGGAGGCATCAATGGCAATGGAGGTGATACCGGCCTCGAACATGGTCGGAATCTCTATCTTGGCAGCGGCAAGATCCTTGTCGTTCTTGATGCCGTAGTGATCAGCATGGATAGCCACCGGCACGGTGATGCCGAGCTCATTGCAGAGCGCATCAACAACGCGGGCCATGTTCCAGTAGTTGACCGCACAGTAGGCCTTCTGGCCACCTTCAGACTTGGCAATTTCGATTATAACCGGGCAATTGGCCCTTTGGGCAGCCTGGAGAACACCCTTGATAACGAAGATATTACGACCGTTGGCAGCCATGGCAATAGCATTGCCTTTTGCTGTCATGGCCCTGTCAACCACCTTGCCGCTGACAATGAGAGCCTTTGAATTTGGAAAGAGTTTTTTGATATTTGGAGGACGACCGACTTGCAGTGCTTTTTCAAAATCTGCGGAAAATGCCATCTCACTTCTCCTTTTCATTAAAACGATATTTTTCAAAACCGGTAAAAGCCTGAATGTTGTAGCATTTTAACCGGTCAAAATCAAGCCACTTGCCGACGGCTAGCTATCGCTGCGGCCAGTCTATAGCTGAATCTTAGTCGGATTCCCCCGGCAGAGCAGATTTTTAATCGTCGTGTCCATGACGCTTTTGCTCTTTGCGCTGCTCTTTTTCGTAATTTTTCTCCTCTTTCCAGTCGCGACGGTCATCCCTGCGATCTTCTTTCCGTTCACGCTGGGCCTCTTTCTTCTCCCTTTTCCAATCCTTCTCGGGTCTGTAGTAACGTCCGTCGTATTCCTTGCGGGAATGTGTGTAGCGGCGGTGATCCCGCTCACGAATCTCCCTGAGGTACTCTACCCGGTTGCGGTAGTTGTAAAGTTTGGGAGGAAGGGCTCGATGCTCGATGAACACCCAGTTGCCGTCATATCTGGGAGAGCGGTACCACCTGTTATTTTGAAAAAGGTAGTAGTTGTTGGCAACGAAAAAGAGATCCTGGGCAACGCCGACAGCAACGTAAAAGCCGAGCTCACGCGGCTGGAGGAATTCGGGGGGCGCCTGGAAGACAACCTGTGGCGGAGCTGCATAGACAACCGGTGGTGGCGGCAGCGGCACTCCGACGTTGACGTTAACATTTACCTCGGCTCGAAGCTCCGTTGCAGCTAATAAAAGAAGCATAAAGGCAAGTTTTTTCATTCTTATCTCCTTGTTTTCGTGATCGATCGGCAAAGAAGTATAGCACCTACGGGCCGATGACGCAAACTAAGGAGACTGACCCGACAGCAAGTGAACCCGGTAAAAATACCCTGGCAGCTACGCCCTCCGTACTCTTGCCAGAATCTCCCCGACAGCAGGACGGTCAGCCGGACCGCTCCCCACGTGGTGCAAACGTACGATCCCCTCAGGATCGATCAGCAGATCTCCACCCCGCTGATGGACATCATTGGTCGGCTTGTGCAACTTCTGCCCTTTCAAGAGCTCCTTCCCGTAAACCAGCCAGCTGCTCGGCCCCCAGAGGTCAAGGAACGAGGCTTCCAGCATGTCATAGTGACGATATGCCTCCCGCTTCTCATCGATCAGAACAGGCCATTCAAGGCCGGTCTCAGTAACATACTGACGGGCAAAATAGTCGTTTTCAAAGGTAACGACAACGACTTTGATATTGAGCCTGTCAAGCTCCGTCTCCTGATCACGCAACTGCGTGATGTGCGCCCGGCAGGGGAGTCAGCCAAGATGGCGGTGAAACATCATCAAAAGCCAGCTGCCGCGAAAATCAGTCAGCTGGTGGAAATTCCCGTTGGTATCGGGGAGATTGAAGTTGAAGGCGGGGCTGCTGGTGAGGTTTTTCATTGCGGTAGTCTCCTTGCAAAAGGTTTGGCTCCTCCCTTGTCAAGGGGAGGCGGGGGAGGGGTTGATTTTGACTTTGCCTTCGACTCATGTGCATCAATCACCTTGATAAACTCAAGCGCCGCCGCTGCATCCTGCATAGTGGCAAACACCCTGCTGCCGGGCTCTTACCACTATATATTCGGAATTGGCTGCCAGAAAGACCTTGGCCCAATCTTTTCCAGATATGGCATAATCCAAGTCTCGCTTTTGTTATATTTCATTGGTCTCACAAAACAGGCTGCTGACGTTAGTCGGTCTCCTGTCTCCATACTTGCAGCACCAAGAAGTTTGTATTCGAAATCATCCTTGAATCCATTATCGATTGAAACCCTTGCCCAGAACTTTGCTGCTTCGTGCTTACCGAGGTACGACGCTCGCTGGGCATAGGAATCGGCCGAACGGTTATGTCGCTGATCCAGTTGCAGCCCTTGGCGGGCCAATCGCATCGACCAGAAAGGCATACCTAGATCGTTACAGGCATAACTGGCATTAGCGTAATACCTTGCAAGCATTGGTCCTGGCGAGGTAAATACCGGCTGGTAGCGAGCGAACGCTTCGGCATATTTCTTCTGATGGTGCAGTTTGAGAGCTTCTTCGTGGATGGCTGCCGCTGTCCTGCCATCGGGTTTGGAGGCTGTGCCCTTCACTTGCGCTTCGATAATAATTTCCTTTCGAAGAACCTCTATCCATGACGAAATCCCAGTATCCTGTTCCAGTGCGGCTAGAATCGGCTCTGCATAGTTGCCAGACCTTGCAACCAAGGTAAAGACCTTGAAGTTATCGATGGTCTTTTTCCTTATAAGTTCCGGCGTTTCTGGATGGTCAAGCAAGGCAGCATCGATGCGGTCGCAAGTGAAGGATATAAATTGGTCACAGGGACTGGCAAGGCTGAGGAGTTGTTCAGGCTTAAGGTTTTTAAGCGAACCAGCACTGTTCTCCAACTCAGCGACAACATCTTCCCATGTTTTAGCCGGCATCAAATTTATTAAATGTGTACCACGCATGATGTTTGCCCTGATATCGGCAGGCTTACAGGTAATCGTCTGCCTTGTCTCCATGTCACGAAGTTCATAAGCAGGTGAATACACGGAATCAGGAACCTGCCAGCGAGGGTCAAGTACTGACAGGAATATGCTCCGTTTCCCGGCAAATAACCCGGCGATACCAAGGGTTGTCAGCCGAGGTTTACGAATCGGCAGCTGCAAAATTCCGTTCTTATTGGTTTCAAGGGTAAACCGCCCCCCTTGTTCAGCATGAATGTTTAGTAACGATATTGGCTCGTGCCTTATAAACTCGACGCTCACGGGCAAATGACCTAACGGCTTGCCAGCAAGATCGGTGAAGACGATCTCAGGATAGACTTGGGCAGCAAAGAGGTTACCAAGATCGAAACGCTCACGGGAGCCGTTAAATGACCCATAACAGGCTGCAAGAATGGCAACTCCCAGGGCAGCACTTCTGACTGTATAGACATAGCTGCCGACAGGAAGAAGTGACACGACGCCTTTCAGTTCTGGTTCACCGACTGTTGTCCGCGTCCTGAAAAATGACAGGAAAATCATGACAAAAACCATAACGGCAAGACCAATGAAAGGAGTAATCTGGAACATGAAGGCAACAGGATTCAGTACCATTGTCGAACTGTGAAGCGGTAGAGTCATGAGAGCATAGACGCCAACAAACAGAATAGAAGCCAGGCGAGCAGATGGAACTTCTTCCGTTGAAGTGACTCTCGCCAGCATCCAGACAATGAAAAAAGGGAGATTATCTACGACAACAACAATCGGTAAAACGATAAGACCGGCTTCACCATGAAATTGAGGTATCATGATCCCTTCGATCAGCACGAAGAGGCTCCAACCGGCAATAAGAAACGAGTTTTCCCTTAATCTACGGAAAGTCGCTCTGAAGAGCTCTTGGGGAGCAAACCCGTAGCGCCTTTCAACAGCTGCAAGGAAGCACCCTGCACTAACGCCGACAAGCCCGCTGGCTAGAGCCAACAATGCGTACTTGAATGCACTGTCAAACACAAGATTTTTAAGCGGGAACCATTTATTTGCTTCTCCCTGAAAGCAATAAACAGCTATCGCTGTTGTTATGGCAAATATCACGCCGGTCGCCAGCGCAACAATGCCGAGGAATTTTCGCATTGCCATTACACAGCCGAAGGCAAGAAGTGAAGGCAAGGCAAAGACGAACAGTTGTACAATGATGATTGGCGCGGAGACTCCCCCTTGTCCATGCTGCCAGGCAAAGTAGATGGCAAGCCCTTGCAGCAGAAAATAACTTAAGCATGTTGCTTTCATGCGGAGTAACTGTTTGCCATTTATAAGTTGATCAAACTCTTCAGAGCGAGTTGATATTTCTGAATCAGCTTTGGGAAGAACCAGCTCCTTTAGCGCGCTGGTATCGCTATCTACTGACTTAACAATGGCTGAAAGTGAAGAAGACGCCGCATTATGACCGATCGGAAAACTTGTTTTGCACTTCGGACAGGTGGCAAGGAGGCCCTGTTCCGGCAGTTTTTCAGTAGCAATCTTTCCGGCAAGCCTGCATTCAGGGCAGGCAAAGGAAGTGACAGCATCTGCAGCCTGATGTACGGGCAACGGAGACTGCGGGATCAGTTCGCGTTCAGGCTCTTTTTCAGGGTGTTGCTCATCCTGCGGATTTTTTATTCGTGCTGATCGCCAGCTGTAGAGAAGAACCCCGGACAGATACAGAACTATGTAGGGGAGCGGCGAAAAAGCGAGAAAGGCAAACCAGGAGAAGTAGACCCGCGGCCCCTGAACTCCCATCAAAATATCAATGAAGGGAAGCTGGGCCAGAACCGGCGCATAGATGCAGACAAACAGCGGTATCAGATGCCAGGGCGGATTCAGCTTGCGACGACGTCGCCAGCGGTCAATGAATCCTCCTGCAAACAGAGTAACGGCAAGCAGCGCCACTGCATACAGCTCGAAAAACAAAGTCTTTACAGATCGTACCGGCGGTTTATCTTCTTCTTTTCCAGTATCAACAGGTATCGGTTCTTTCTGCTGCATGCCATCGATGGTTCTTGCCATCTCAATCAGGTCACGGCTTGCCTGGTAATTAAGCCGGTCGGTTTCGGTTTTGGCAGTTGCCTGATATTTCGCCACAGCTGCGCTGCTCATTGCCGTGAAATCCCGTCTGACATGTTTCCCCTGGCGGCGGGCCTCGCGGCGCTGCTTTGACAGCTGTTGAATATGTTCCCTGTTTTCACGATCAATTTTCATCAACACATAGGACTGCTTGTCTCTAACTGCAACCGGGATAGCAAGCAGCAGAAGCAATACTGCAACAATACCGTGAGACTTCTTCTTTACGGTTTTGTACTGCCAGTAGAAATAGACGGCAATCGACACAAAAACAGCTGTCATGAAAAATGGGATTGAGAAAAGGGCAAAGGGGGCCATGATGAAATAGATCCAGGCAGGGCCTTCACTGGCTAGTGCCGTAACCGGGCTCGACAGAAGTAAGAACAGGTAGAAACAGGTCAGCGCGAATGTTTTTTGCATAAATGTAAGTTCCCGTTGAAAGATCCCAATAAGAGGATTTCACTTTCAATTTTTGATTTATTCATATCGTAATTGCAGTGTAAAAGCAGACTTCACGGCAGATTCCCCTCACCCCACCACAAAAAACCGCGCCCGCAAAAGCTTCCCAATCCGGTCATCAAAACCGTTCAAACCGCCGTTGATCCTCTTGGTAATGGTGGTGACATCATCCTTGTCAGCCAGCTGGTTGAGGTTATGGGTCGTCCAGAACCAGCAGGCAACGTCCACTGCCGTTTCCGGGTCGCTGGCAACCAGCTTTGCGCCTTCATCGGTGGTGTAGTCAATGCCGCGAGCCGTGCTGTAGGCGGCGTAGTTGCTCCGTCCGGTGAGCTGGATCAGGCCGCGCCCCTTGAAGCGGCGGCCATCGCCCGGTTGACTGTTGCCAAGGTCTTTAAGCCCCTCGTAGGCATCGCCGCTGGCGATTTCCTCGCAGTAGCGGAGCTCGCCGCTTTCGTGACCCACCTGGGCGAGGAAGTGGGCAACCCTGAGCGGCGTGTCGATGCCGTTTGCGGGCATTTTGTCAGCCAGCGCCTGCCAGTAGCGGCTTACCAGCTTTTCACCTGCGTTGATGTAGATCCCCTGCAGCACCCTGGCACAAAAAGGGGGAATCCCCTTTGCCATGGTCAGGAGAGTTTTGCCACCGGGATCGACCTTGCCGTCAGGACTGGCGCTGCCGACAACCGTGCGCTGGAACGCCTCTATCGCCCCTTGTGTCGCCTTGCCATAGGCACCATCTTCGGCCAACTCCTTCATATCAGGGAGTTTGCCAAGGTTCATGTTGAGCAGGATCTGTACGGTTTTTACATCGCAACTGTCGTTTTTACAGTCCCCCCCTACCGCTGCGCCTATGCACATGGGATGCTCCTTTTATGACAAAAGTCTGTTCAGCACCTATTCATAAATCTGCAAATATGAGTAACCGCCTCAACAGTAGCCAATTGTAAGATGAGATGGGGCGAATCGAAATGCACAACCTCCATGTCCGGCCTTATGCCCTGCATTGTTTCCGGGCATCGCCCGGCAATTATCCTGTCTCTTTCTGCAACAAGGGCAAGGAGCGGCAGATGGCATTCACGCAGTTCAACACGGCAGTCAACTGTCATGACCGCCCTGGCCCTGGCTGCCAAAACCTCCGGTTTCAAAAGAGCCAACACCTGAGGAAACAGCTCATTCAGTTCAGCGGAAGCTCCGCTCCCCAACACTGTCCGGAGAAAGAGGCGTGTTCCCTTCAACCTGAACAGACCGAGAGCAACAAACGCCCTTGCCAATAAAGGTGGAACCGGCAGCGGCCAGGTAACAAAGGTGGCTGAGAGGATAACTCCGCGCAGCCCCTTTGGCCTCTGTGCCGCCGCCATCAGCGCCAATGGGCCGGAAAAAGACTCACCGAGAATGAAAAAGGGCTGATCAACGGGGAGCGCCGCCATGACGAGCTCCAGGTGCCCCCTGTAGTCTAAAGGCTGATCCGGCGGATATGAGACAACCACCGGCTTTACCCACTTTGGCAAGGCGCGTACAAAGGGTGCGAACAGAAGGCCGGTACCGTCCATGCCCGGGAGAAGCACCAATGTTATTGAGGGGAAATTGCTCACTGCGGAATCACCTCTACAAAACACGGTTCATACCTCGGCCCATACATTAACGATTAAAACTGAAAAACCGCACCACCGGTATCTTCCGGCAGTGCGGCTTTTGATAATGTTTATTGATCATCTGCATAACCCACCTCCAGAACATCACAATTTTTGCTAATTAATACATTCTGCGCTTTTCAGTGTCAATCCGATTTTTCATTTTGCAATCTTTCCAAACTTTTTGATTATTCACTCAGCCAGACAAACAATTAACCACCCTCCTTGCAATCCACCCCTCTTCTCCTTTATAATCCAGCACGACAAGGAGATTGATTGTGCCTGAAACCGTAACTTTTCACCCTGACCTGCTTGACAGCCACTGCATCGTCGATGCCCGTACACCGCTGGAATTTGCCGAGGATCACCTCCCCGGTGCCATTAATGTTCCGCTGCTGACCAACGAGGAGCGGGTCGAGATCGGCACCCTCTACAAACAGGTGGGGGCCCATCCGGCCAGGATAAGGGGGCTGGAGCTGACTGCCGGACGCTTTCCGGCCATAGTCGCTGAAATAGCCGCGGCTGCGGCTGGAAGGCCCATACTGGTCTACTGCTGGCGCGGTGGACTGCGGAGCAAGACCATTGCCACCATGCTTGATCTGACCGGCTATCCAGTCAGGCAGCTTACCGGCGGCTACAAGGTTTTCCGCAATCAGGTCGGGGCATATTTTGACAACTTCATCCCCAAAGCACCCCTCGTTGTCCTCCACGGCATGACCGGCATCGGCAAGACAACCCTCCTCGGCAAGCTGGCCGAGCGTGGTCAGTCGATCATCGACCTTGAGGGAATCGCCTGCCACCGTGGCTCTGCCTTCGGTTCCCTCGGCCTCACCCAGGAGCATCTGACCCAGAAGCGCTTTGAAACCCTGCTCTGGGACGAGCTGAGAAAACTCCCTGGGGACAGACCGATATTTCTTGAAGGTGAAAGCAAACGGATCGGCAAGATGACCCTGCCGGGGAACTTCTATGAGGTCATGGGGGAGAGTTACAAGGTCTGGTGTACGGCATCACTGGAAACAAGGGTCCGCAGGCTTACGGAGGAGTATGGTCTGAAGAAGTACGAAGAGGGGCTGACCGAATCACTCCTGAAAATAAAGAAAAAACTCGGCGGCGACAAATATACGGAAATCTCCGGATACCTGCAAAGATGGGAGATGGAACCGTTCATGACAGAGCTTATTGTCAGCTACTATGACAAGCTTTACTACAAGGTAAGACCGTGGACAGAGGATATGGCCCTCTGCATGGAGGATTTTGACAAGGCTGCCGATGAACTGGCAGGGATCAGTTTTACAGGAAAGTCATCACAACCAAGAAGCAAACCCCTCTAAATCTCCCCTTGACAGGGGAGACTTCAAATCGTCTTCACTATACTCCTCCCCTGTCAAGGGGAGGCCGGGAGGGGTTAGCCCCTACTTCTGCGCAGCAATATACGCCACTACCCCGTCGATAATCCCTTCTGCTGTCAGCTCAAGATATTTCGGATCAGTGAGTTTCGCCTCTTCATGGGGATTGCTGATAAATGCGCTCTCCACAAGAATGCTCGGCATTGTCGCTCCAACCAGAACATAGAAAGGACCCTGCTTTACGCCGAGGTTTTTCACGGATGAATCATGTGAGGAAATTCGCTTGTAGAGCGCCTTCTGTACCTCTTCCGCAAGGTGGGCAGAGTCATTTAGCTTGTAATTGGCCATGAGATCGAAAAGAACAGCCTGCAGGAGACTTACTTTTTCCAAAGAAGTGCCGTTCTCCCGTGCTGCAAGCTGGGCGGCCTTTTCGGTCTTGGCCAGGTTAAGATAATAGGTCTCGATTCCTGAAGCTTTCCTGTTGAGTGCGGCATTGGCGTGGACAGAAAGAAAGAGATCGGCGCCGACCTGATTGGCAATGGCAGTTCTCTCCTGAAGCTCGATAAAGACGTCCGTCGATCTCGTCATCACCACATCCACACCGACTTCATCCCTTAGTTTTTTCGCCACAAGAAGCCCGATCGAGAGGACAACATCCTTTTCCTGAAGGCCGCTAAGCCCCACTGCTCCCGGGTCTTTGCCGCCATGACCCGGATCGACCACTATCCGCCTGATCTTGCCCGGCTTGAGTTTCTGCCTTGAAACTGCTTTTACAGCCGGGACTTCCTCTTTTTTCGGTTCAGGTAAAATTTCCCTTGGAGCCTGTACCAGTGGCTGTGGCGCGGCGGAAATGACCGGAGCTGAAGCACTTATCTCCGTCGGTCTCTCCCCTTTCACATCAACAATTATCCGGAAAGGGTCGGAAAAGGTAAAAATCTTGTAGTCCCTGATATTTTCCACATCAAGCACGACCCTGACCGTGTCAGCCTTGTATTGGGCAACCCGGACACTCTTCAACAGACCATCGCCGATGGTCAGGTCTTTGGCACCGGGGGTCAGTTTTGC
>JACABD010000007.1:12730-53792 GCA_013377075.1 Geobacteraceae bacterium
CGCAGGAAAATCACCTGGTCGTTCCATTCACGCACGGCAACATTGAAGTTTTTGATGCCATTTCGGGTAACGGAGAGCTCGGTCATCTCATGATAATGGGTGGCAAAGAGGGTTCGTGCCTTGTGGGCAGGCTCGTCATGGAGGAATTCAGCTACTGCCCAGGCGATGGAGACACCATCGAAAGTCGATGTGCCGCGGCCGATCTCGTCAAGAATGACAAGGCTCTTCGGGGTGGCATTCCTTAAGATATTGGCGGTCTCGGTCATCTCCATCATAAAGGTGGACTGCCCTTTTGCCAGATTGTCTGAAGCGCCGACCCTGGTGAAAATCCGGTCGGCAACGCCGATTATCGCGGCCTTGGCAGGGACAAAGCTCCCCATCTGCGCCATGAGGGTAATGAGGGCGGCCTGACGCATGAAGGTCGACTTACCTGCCATGTTCGGACCGGTGATAATAAGGAGTTGGTTCTCTGTGTTGTCGAGGAGCAGGTCATTGGGAACGAAGCGCTCACCGAGGTTGAGGGACTCGATCACCGGATGGCGCCCTTCTGTGACCGAGATGATCTCGCCATTGTTGATCTCCGGACGGCAGTAACCGGCAACATGGGCGATTGTGGCAAGTGAGACAAGGACGTCGATGGTTGCAATCCGGTCGGCAGATGCGGCTATGCGCCCACCCTGGGCAGCGACGAGGTTTCTTATCTCCTGAAAGAGGGTATATTCGATCTCCACGATGCGGTCTTCTGCGCCGAGAACCTTGTCTTCGTACTCTTTCAACTCCGGGGTGATAAACCGCTCGGCATTGGCAAGGGTCTGGCGACGGATATAATCTTCGGGGATGTCAGAGAGGTTTGATCTGGTGACTTCAATGTAGTAGCCAAAAACCTTGTTGAACCTTATCTTCAGGGAGTTTATGCCGGTACGCTGCTTCTCTTTTGCCTCTAGCCGGGCAATGAACCCTTTCCCCTCGCTGCTGATTTTTCTAAGGTCGTCGAGCTCATCATGGTAGCCGTCGGCAATCACACCGCCGTCTCTCAGGGAGAACGGTGGATTTTCTGCGATGCCCCGTCTGATAAGGGATGAGACGTCATCAAGTGGGTCAATACCGGCCACTGAGCTCTTCATGAGATCTGAACAGGAGTCAGCAGCAGCGGTAACCACGGTCGGGAGTCGTTCAAGGGAATTTCTGAGCGCAACCATATCCTTTGCATTTGCCGAGGCCATACTGACCCTGCCGTTGAGGCGCTCAAGGTCTGAAATCCCTTCAATGACAGTGCTGATGGCCTCCCGCCTTGACTGATCGCTGAAAAGCTCGTCAACCGCCTCCTGGCGGGCGACTATCCGCTCAACAGCCACCAGGGGGTAGTTTATCCATTCCTTCAGTTTGCGCCCCCCCATAGGGGTTACGGTATGATCGAGAAGACCAAGGAGAGAGCCCCGCCGCTTCCCCTCGCTCATGGTTCTGGTCAGTTCAAGGTTTCGCCTGGTGGTATCGTCCAGGAGGAGGAAATCCTGACTTTGATAAGTAACCAGTTCCCGCAGATGAAGGGCCGTCCCTTTCTGCGTCTCTTTCAGATAGTGCAAAACGGCTGCTGAAGCGGCGGCGGCACCTTTCAGCGAGTGGCAGATGGTGTCGGGGTGAACCTTGAACTGCTCATCGAAGAGACGGATTCGGTACTCTGCATCCTGCACCCAATCTTCGATAAAAGTGACAAGGGCGACTGAGCTTTGGCGGATATATTTGTGAATGGCCGTATCACGGCAGCTCACAGGCAATAGGATCTCGCGGGGCATGAGACAGGAGATTTCGGCAAAAAGCGATTCAGTGGAGTCGAGCTCCGTAGCCCTGAAGTGGCCGGTCGACAGGTCGAGAGTTGCCATGCCGAACAGCTGTTCATGGGGGACGACAGAAACGAGGAAGTTATTCTCCTTGGGCTGCAACGAGTCGTTGTCAGTAACAAGACCGGGGGTGACGACCCTGACCACCTCCCGCCTGACAATCCCTTTGACTGATTTGGGGTCTTCCACCTGCTCGCAGATGGCGACCTTCTCGCCAGCCTCTACCAGTTTGGCAATATATGGGGGCGCAGAGTGGTAGGGTATACCGCAAAGGGGTGTATCTTTGCCATCAGCACCCTTGCCACGGGAGGTCAGGGTGATATCAAGAATTTTTGAGGCCTTTACAGCATCATCAAGAAACATCTCGTAAAAGTCGCCGAGACGGAAAAATAGGATGGCGTCAGGATATGCTGATTTTATCTCCATATACTGACGCATCATCGGGGTAAGTTCATGTTGTGGTGCTTTTATATCCATTTATTGCCCTGTGCCTAGATGCGGTAGTTTGAAGCCACCTGCATTCGCGCTGACGTGCTGTTTCTGTAATTCCAGGCTCATTTCGCTACAGCCGATGAACTCGCCCTTCGGGCTCAAACAACATCGGCAGCTTAGGCTTCATTTCACCAGGAATTACGACGAAACAGCCCTGATGCGCTCATTCCGGCAGCTTCAAACTACCTTGTTCGGAATAAATAAACATGGCATCGCCATAGCTGTAAAAACGAAATCCCCTGCGGATCGCCTCGGTGTAGGCTTCCAGTACCCTCTCCCGCCCTGCAAAGGCCGAGACGAGCATAAGGAGAGTGGACTTGGGGAGGTGGAAGTTTGTAAGCAGGCAATCAACAACCTTGAAGCTGTAGCCGGGATAAATGAAAATGTCGGCCTCGCCCGATCCGGCTTTCACCAGATTCCCTTCTGCTGCATACTCAAGGGTTCTTGCAACGGTCGTCCCGACAGCAATGACCCTGCCCCCCGCACCCCTGCACCTGGCGATGGCAGCGACCGTCTCCTCCGGAATCGAAAAACGCTCTTTGTGCATTTTGTGGTGAGTAGGGTCTTCAACACGCACCGGCATGAACGTTCCCAGGCCGACATGGAGAGTGACCGCTGCAAGCTGCACCCCTTTTTCGCGGATCCGGTTTAAAAGAGCATCTGTAAAATGGAGTCCGGCAGTCGGGGCGGCAACAGCTCCCCGCTCTTTTGCAAACACGGTCTGGTAGCGGCTGCGATCGTCTTCACGGGCATCCCTTTTTATGTATGGCGGAAGAGGCACAACTCCGTTTCTATCGAGCCAGGCTGAAAAATCATCGGTTCCGGAAAAGGAGACGATCCATTCATCATTGTCACCGCGCCCGCAAACCCTTGAGGTTACGCCGTCTGCAAGGTTTATAGTCGTTCCGGCCTTCGGCGACTTGGAGGCGCGAATCAGGGCAAGCCACTCCTCACACTCAGATTCAAGCCTGCGAACAAGGAATATCTCCACCCTGCCGCCGCTGCTCTTTTCGCCATGGAGCCTGGCCGGGATGACCTTCGTATCGTTGAAAACCAGCAGATCTGTGGGTCTGAGCAGGTCGGGAAGAGATGAAATCAGGCTTTCGCCGAGGCTGCCACCTTCTTTTGGTAGGATCAAAAGCCTTGCAGACTCCCTGTCTAAAGGTGGCTGAAGAGCAATCTGCTCCTGTGGAAGTACGAAATCAAAATCATCAAGACGCATCTGCTATTAAATCCCCTAAAGCTTATTTCAGCTTCTCTACCCCGGCACCGGGATAGTAATAGGAGAGAATCTCCCGGTAATTGAAACCGTCTCCGGCACGCTGCTTGGAGCCCCATTGGCAGAGTCCGACCCCATGGCCGTTTCCTAGGCCTGAGAAGATAACATCATCGCCGCGCATTTTGACCGTAAAATTGGTGCTCTTGATGATTGAATAGCCGATTGACTTTCTGAAGTTAACCCCGGAGATAAGCAGATCGCCTTTTGCCGCTTTAATGGTTACGTCCTGTAAACGCCCGCTTCTATTGATTTCGCCGGTTCTTATGCTGCCAGCATCCGGAATTCGGTAGCCTGCGGCTTTAAGAAGGCTTTCTACTTTTTGCATTGAAAGTGTGGTTTCCCATTTGGTTGAAGGGGCACTGAGGCAGTATTTACAGTCGACCCCCCTGAGGTAAGGGAGATCAGCACCCCAGACATTTTGCGCCGCCTCGGTATGACCGCCACAGCTGGAATGATAAAAAGCCTGAATCACGGCACCGGCGTAGGTAAGAACCTCTCCGGAAGTTTCCTGGACTGCTCTGGCTGCCCGGCTATCCTCAATGTCGATGCCGTCATAGACCTGATCCATAACGCTGGATTCAAGGTGATACAGGGCACCACGCCGCGCATCCTTCTGATATACGGCATAGGAACGGGCAATTACAGCCTGTGCCTTCACCGCCTCAACGGGCCAGAGGGAGGATATTTCACAGTTTATCAGCCCGACCAGATACTCCTCGATCGGCAGTTCATTGACGACCAAAACCCCTTTGTCCGAAGGGTAAAAATCGATAATTCCCCGGTAACTCTTACCGTTTATCCTGACTCTTGTAGGGGCTGAGAGTGTCAGACGTTTCAAGGCTCTGCCATCTGCATAGATTATTGTGCTTGAGCCTTTACGCACAGAAGAGGAGGAGCTCAAGGTGACCGGATTCCCCTTTTCGTCAGCAGCCAATAGACCGTCACCGTCAACCGCAACCTCGTTCACACCCTTGATTATGGCAACCCGGACAGATTCGGGTCGTATTGCCGCAGTAGAGAGCGTTGAGAGAAGGAGCAGAGCTGTAAAGATAGAGAGTATTATTCGAGAAATTGACAAGTATTATCCTCTTTTGAAAATGTAATAAAAATCACAAAAGCAAGGGGCAGTCAACAGATAATCAGACATGGTCTAAAGCTGTCATAAAACAGTCCTGCTGATATCAACCATATTTCGACTTGGCCAATGAATTGCTATGTAAAATGCAGAATAAAGTAATATCAGTCCGACAGGGAGCATGGTTTAAAAAGCTTTAATTGTTTCGCATAATTACATGATCCGGCACATACCTCTTAAGGCTCTACTGTATTGAAGCGGCCTGTTTCAGAAGAGGTGACCAAACCAGGAATAAATTGTGATATGAAATAAGTAATTAGCTTTACCTAACCGTCAAATCACTTGAAAACACTGCGAAATAAAGCTTTGATATCATTTAAAGAATCGAGAGTATTAATGAGTATGAACTCACTTAAAACAAAAATACTCGTAACCGTATGCGGGCTGATAATTATCTTTTTATCAATTGCCACGTATGTGAACTTCAGACATCAGAAGCAGCTCGCTCACAAGATAATTGACGGTAATGTCCATCTCCTCAACGAAACAATCAAAAGCAGCATTTCTGATGCTATGCGGACCGGAAGATCCGATGAAGTCCGTAACATTTTATCCCGCCTCAACAATTCAGGGCACATTACCTCAATAAGAATTCTTGATCCAGAAGGGATGGTTCTCAACTCTGCAACACCATCCGAAATAGGCACTTCCATACCCAAAGAGGACATGTCGGTAATAAAGCGCGGCGACGCAACAGTTCTCGACAATCTGCAGACATTTACTTCAATATCACTTATCAGAAACAGTGTCGCATGTCATGGCTGCCACAATCCGTCGACTGAAATACTTGGAATTCTTCAGGTCAGCATTTCAATCGAATACATGAAGTCAATTATGGAGTCGATGCGTAATAACGAGATTTATTCTACCCTTGCCATAATTCTGATGATAATCCTGACACTCTCCGTATTTCTCTTTCTCTACGTGGACAAGCCAATCAAAAGACTTATCGCCTCCATGCAGAATGTTGAAAATGGAGATTTTGAATCCAGAACCACCATCACCAGCAGCACCGAGATGAACCTCCTTAGTAATCACTTTAACCACATGGTTACCCAGTTAAACAGTGTCATGGATACGGCAATAACCCATGAGCGGGAGCTTGCCGTTGCCCAGGGCAAACTTTTCCATCACCGCGAAGTCCACACCCTTAACCAGAAGCTTGAAGCCCAGATTTCGGAAATAGAAACACTGAACATATCTCTGGAAGAGCGGATTGAAGAGATCGAGGAGGCAAACTACAAGATTGCCGATCTTGCCGGTGAGCTGGAAGACAAGAACTCCAATCTGGAAAAAGTTGTCTCAAGACTCTCCACTCTCTACAAAGTCGGGCTGGCAATCAACTCGAACATGGATAGCGAAAACATCTTCAGGCTGATTGTTGACACAACCATAGAGACCCTCCATGCGGATATCGGCTACATAATAATCCATGACAAGGAGAAGGACGCACTCCGCGTAGACACACTGGTCGGCCATGACAATGTTCCCGAAGGTGATGTCTATCTTCAGAAAAAGGATTCCAGTGTGTCCGGATGGGTACTGGACAATGCCAAACCTATCCTGATATCCGACATCAATGACACACCGCAGTTTGACCGTTTCAGTGCCCTTGGCTACGAACGTAAAACCCTGATTTGTGCACCGCTTATCGTCAAGGACGATGTTATCGGCACAATAACAGTCGTCAATAAAAACGACGGTTCGACCTACAACAATGACGAACTTGGCCTTCTTACTACAATTGCCGCACAGGCAAGTATCGCCATAAAAAATGCCATGCTCTACGACGAGCAGCAAAAAACCTATCTAAACACGATTCATGCGCTGGTGTCTGCTATTGAAGCCAGCGACAGCTATACACGCGGCCACTCCGAACGGGTCACAAAGTACAGCCTTTCCATTGCCAAAAAACTGGGTCTATCCCAGGAGCGCCTGAAAATCATGGAGAGAGCCGCCGTTCTCCACGATATCGGTAAAATCGGTATTAACCTCTCACTGCTCCACAAAATCGGCAAACTCACATCCGAAGATATCCATGACCTGCAGCAGCACCCGACTATCGGCATAAAGATTCTTGAGCCAATCGAATTCCTGCTTGACGTGAGGCTCTGCATTGCCCAGCACCATGAGCGTTTTGACGGCAAGGGCTATCCGAACAAGCTCTCCGGTGACCAGTTGCTGCTTGAGGCACGAATACTTGCCATTGCCGACTCATTTGATGCAATGACATCGGACAGACCATACAGAAAAGCACTGGCGCTCGACATTGCCGTCAAGGAGCTGACCGACAACTGCGGCACACAGTTCGACCCTGAAATTGTACCCGTCTTCATTGAGCTTCTTGAAAAGGGGACATTCCCTTTTTTCGCAGCCGCATCAGAACCGGTTAAGCAGGAATCCATAGCCGCCTGAACCGGCGCCAACAAACCTTTACCTTCTCAACAAAATTGCCTAACAATCAAATTGGTGCTATAACTCATTCCATGCACCAGCCTGAACAACTCCTGCAGATAAACGGCCTCTCAGTAAGGTTTCCCACCGACAGTGGCACTACTGTCAATGCGGTTGACAATCTCTCCCTGACAATCAACAAAAAGGAGACAGTTGCCCTTGTCGGAGAGTCGGGTTGCGGCAAGAGTGTCACCGCTTTTTCCATAATGCAGCTCCTGAGAAAACCTGCTGAAATCTTCTGCGGAGAGATCCTTTTCGAAGGCGAAAACCTTCTCGCACTCGATGAGAAGAGGATGCGTGAACTGCGTGGCTCTGCAATCTCAATGATATTCCAGGAGCCGATGACCTCCCTGAATCCGGTGCTGAAAGTAGGTTTTCAGATTACCGAGGCTATCAGAAGTCATAGAAACGTCTCCAGAGCCGATGCTGACCATGAGGCTGTAAACCTGCTGACTCAGGTAGGAATAGCTGCTGCCAGTGAACGTTTTTCCTCATATCCCCATCAACTCTCAGGCGGCATGAAGCAGCGGGTAATGATCGCCATGGCACTTGCATGCAGACCGCGCCTTTTAATTGCTGACGAACCGACAACCGCCCTTGATGTCACTATTCAGGCGCAGATACTCGAACTCATTGACAGTCTTAAAAAAAGCAGCGGCATGAGCCTTCTGCTGATTACCCACAATCTTGGCATTGTTGCCAACCGGGCCGACAGAACCGTCATAATGTACGCCGGTTCCCCGGTTGAATCAGCAGCAACTGAACTGGTACTAAAATTTCCTCTGCACCCCTACACAAAAGGGCTGATAGCGTCCCTTCCCCAGAGCAGCCTGGCCGGAGAACCGTTACCGGCAATCAAAGGATCTTTTTCCCACGCTGACCTCCTTAAACCGGGCTGCCTTTTTTCTGAAAGATGCCCCTACTCTATAAAAAAGTGTGAGAGTGCCCGTCCGCCGCTTGTCGAAGTCAGGCAGAACCATTTTGCCGCCTGCTGGAGGGCTCCACTGCAATGAGTGAGATACTTCTTGAAGCCCGTAACATTTTTAAACAGTTCCATCTGCCAACCCCGCCACTCACCCCGCCAAAAACCATTAATGCCCTGAATGGCGTCAATCTGTCACTTTGCAAGGGGGAGACACTGGGAATTGCCGGTGAGTCCGGCTGTGGAAAATCAACTATCGCAAAAATCATCCTGGGGCTCGAAGAGCCGACATCCGGCGAGGTTTTTTTTCAGGGCACCAATATTAATTGCTTTTCAAAGGCTGAAAAACTGAAATTCCGCCGTAACGTACAGATGGTCTTTCAGGACCCATACTCATCCCTGAACCCACGTATGAGAGTCGGAGAGATCATTGGCGAGCCGCTAACGATTCACGGTCTTGCACGTGGTCAAGAGCTCAGACAAAGAGTACTTGCCCTCATGGAACAGGTCGGACTCTCTCAGGAACACTTTGACCGCTATCCACATCAGTTCTCCGGCGGACAGAGGCAGAGGATCGGGGTTGCACGGGCGCTGGCCCTTACGCCGGAAATCATCATTGCCGATGAACCGCTCTCAGCCCTTGACATTTCAATTCAGGCACAGATTATCAATCTCTTTATCGATCTGCAAAAAAGACTCGGCCTCTCCTACATTCTTATTTCACACGATCTTGCAGTCATTCGGCATCTCAGTACAAAGGTCGCTGTCATGTATCTTGGCCGGGTTGTCGAGCTGGCAAAAGCAGAGGATATATTCAGCGGTTCGCTGCACCCCTATACAAAGGCGCTTCTTGCCGCCATACCCGGGTTCAACACTGACCCCGGGCACATGCCACTCATTGAGGGTGATATTCCTCTTTCAGTTACACCGTTGGCTGGCTGCCCATTCCACCCAAGATGCCCTTTCCGTAAAGATCTCTGCAAAGAGCTGCTTCCTGAACTTGAAGAGAAGCGTGACCACCATTTTGCCGCCTGCCATTTTAGTTGTGAACTACCGGTTGACAAACATATTGCCGAAGTCAATAATCCGGTTAACAAACCTACGGAGCTGTCACATGAAAATAAAAAGTGATTTTCTGGTGCTTGGAAGCGGTATAGCAGGGCTGTCATTTGCCCTTAAAGCCGCTGCGCACGGCACAGTTGCGGTCATAACAAAGCGCGAAGTGACCGAATCGGCAACAAACTACGCCCAGGGGGGTATCGCCTCGGTATTTTCAAAAGAGGATACCTTCGAGGCCCACGTTGAAGACACTCTGGTTGCAGGAGCCGGCATCTGTCACGAAGATATCGTCAGGCTTGTTGTTGAAGAGGGTCCGCCTACCATACAGAACCTCATCGACTGGGGGGTAAAATTTACCCAGTCAGGTGAATCTTATGACCTGACCCGAGAGGGCGGACACAGCCAGAGACGGATTCTTCATGCTGACGATGTCACCGGTCGGGAGATTGAGAGAGCGCTGGTAGCAGCTGCCAGAAATCATCCGAACATTACAATTTATGAAAACCATATCGCCATAGACCTCATTACTAAGGCAAAAATTACTCATAAGCGGCTCAAACCAAACCGTTGTCTGGGTGCCTACGTTCTCGGCATAGAAAACGAAAAAGTAAAAACATTTACAGCCCGCTTCACACTTCTTGCCACTGGCGGCGCAGGAAAAGTCTACCTCTACACCTGTAACCCGGATGTTGCCACCGGCGATGGCGTTGCCATGGCCTACCGTGCCGGAGCAGACATCGCCAACATGGAGTTCATGCAGTTCCACCCGACAACACTCTTTCACCCTCATGCTAAATCATTTCTAATATCAGAGGCTGTCCGCGGTGAAGGCGCAATCCTCAAAAGACGGGACGGAACCCCCTTCATGGAGAAGTATCACCACTTGAGAGACCTTGCGCCCAGAGACATAGTTGCAAGGGCAATTGACAGCGAGATGAAAACCTACGGGGACGACTGTGTATACCTCGACATGACACACAGGGACCCGGAATATATCAAAGGTCGATTTCCAAACATCTACCAGACCTGCCTCGAATACGGTCTCGACATGACAGTTTCTCCACTCCCTGTCGTCCCGGCGGCTCACTATCTCTGCGGAGGGGTAGCCGTGGACAGAAATGCCGAAACCAACATAAAGCAGCTCTATGCCATCGGTGAGGTAGCCTTTACCGGCCTTCACGGTGCAAACAGACTTGCCAGCAATTCACTGCTCGAAGCGGCGGTATATGCCGGAAGGGCCTACAAACACATCCTCGGCGAGATTGACAAACAGCAGACCGATCTCCCTGAAGTACCTGATTGGGATTCAGGCACAGCCACAAACAGCGATGAGATGGTGATTGTTTCCCAAAACTGGGATGAGATCAGGCGCTGTATGTCAAATTATGTCGGCATTGTCAGGTCGGACAAGCGACTTGACCGCGCCCTGCGCAGGATAAGGCTGATACAGGAAGAGATCGAGGACTACTACTGGGACTTCATTATAACTTCCGACCTGATCGAACTAAGAAACATTGCAACTGTTGCCGAGCTTATTGTCCGTTGCGCCAAGCAGCGCAAGGAGTCACGAGGACTCCACTTCACCATAGACTACTCCGACAGAGATGACATTCACTGGAAAAAGGATACATATGTCCGAAAACAGTTCTGATATCAGAGAAACAATTTCAGGATTCAGGGAAGAGATCGACCAGATTGACAGCCGTCTGCTCGAAATATTCAACAGAAGGGCTTCTCTGGCCCTTGAAATAGGCCGTATCAAGAAAACCCTTGATCTTCCTGTTTATGACCCCTCAAGAGAAAAACGAATTTTCGACAGAATGAAGGGAGATAATCCGGGACCTCTGGACAATGGTGCGGTTGTGCGGCTTTTTGAGCGTGTTATCGATGAATCGAGAAGGCTTGAGAGGATCATGACCCACCCTGAAGATAATTCCGGCAAGGAGTAAACCAATGCTCATCATAATGAAAAAAACAGCTGCTGAAGAAGATCTGGTTCATGTAAAAGAGTTTCTTATAAACCGTGATTTTGACATTCACCAGTCAACCGGCGCAAACAGAACAATCATTGGCGTCATCGGTGATACGGAAAAACTCGATACGTTAGTGGTGGAGGAGATGTCCGGGGTTCTTCAGGTGATAAGGATTGCAAAAGAAGAGTGATTTTTTCGGCAAACGAATAAGAAAAGAGCCCTGACCAGAAAACTCTGATAAGGGCTCTTTTTTATTCTTCAGAGTAATCAGGGTTTTGCAGCCTCATCAATCAGAAAGTTCATCAGATCAACAACTTTCTTAACCTCTTCCCTCGACATGTTTGACTTGGGCTTGCGCAGCATCTTTATGCCGTATGCCTTTGTGGCCTGCTTGTCAAAAGGCTGACCAGTAACAGGCGCAATGCCGGTCTGTATGGCAATAACAGTCCTCTCCTGAGTATGACACTGAATACATTTGACCTTCATTATCTCGAATGCCTGTTTTAGATCCGCCGGAATCTGAGTCGGGTCAAAAGTCATCTTGTCCCCCTTGCCGACCGCCCTGATCTTTGCATGTACAGGGGTTGAAACCACTGCCAACAGAACTACAAAAATCGCCATCTTTAAAACACTCATACTGATCTCCTTTCCTTGTGACGCATACCTAATTTAAAAAGCGACTCTGACTCCCAGAAGCGCGATATTACTGGTTGTGGTTATTGCAGATATTTTGTCGGACACATGCTGATATTCAATTGTCAGTTTCACATTCTGAATCGGAGCATAGGCAACAGCAGGAATATACCGGTGCGTCCTTGTGCCATCATTTACAGTGAGGTACTCATACCTTGCAAAGGCAAGCAGATCAGGGGTGAACATGTACTCTGCCTGGGCAAGCAATACATCTGTAGTATTACTTTGATGAGACGAGTAATCCGGATTTTTATCATTCTCTCTTGCAAATGCAAGTTTTATTCTGGCACTTTTTACAATCAGGTCGGCATCTGCTCCAGCCCTGTAAAAGTTATTTCTCTGCTGTGAATAGAGATCGAAAGAATTACGCCCGGTGTAGCCATAGCAGCCTAGCACCAGGTACATGTAGTCAAATATGCTCTCTTTATCAAGATCAATGTCCGGCTCATTCGCCTTGAAATCCGAGCCTCCTATTTTCAAGGAGACATGACCATATCCTTCATTTGCATCCTGCCCTTTTCTGTCCACAAGTCCGGTTGCCAGATAAAGCCGGTTGAAAAGGATGGCGTTGGCTTCAACCGCATCTGCCGGGGCATCGGCACTGAAAGTGGACTTGCCTACCCTGAAGCTTGTGGTTGCAAAATCGGAAATTCCGGTTTTATTGTTCTTCTTCCATAACGAAAGGGTCGGTCGAAAACGTCCTGCCTTTAAATTAAGTGGCGACCCCAGTGCGTTTCTCCAGACAAGATAAAACTCCTCAAGATCATTTGCATAAGGGGAACCGAGGTTGAGAGGAGTATTGCTTTGAGCCGGATCGAAAATCCCTTCGGAATAGAGGTTATATTTGAGGAAAAATCCCAGTTTATCGCGGATTACTCCGCCAGCTAGCAGAGAGATTGCCCTGGTGGAGAGGTCAACCTTGTCATATTTTGCATCATCATTGTATGAGGCGTTAAGAGTTGCTGCAAGAGATATGGGAAGTGTCTGGGGAAGCCCTGCAAGCCAGAGAGGCTCACTCTTTTTACTTGAAGCAGCTGTCGGTTCATCGACTTTCTGTGGAAGTCCGGCAGCAGCAACCTCCTTGAGCTGGCGGAGAATATCCGGATCCCCCTCACCCTTTACCTGAGGAGCATTGGCAAGCGGTTCCCCTTTTTTCTGTTTGTTCCAGACAAAGCCATTTTTTAAAAACGCATCGCCATATTCATTAAGTTCAGGGTAAATTGTGTGGCAGGTTGCACACTCGGTGTTATGCTCCCTGCTGAAGGCAGGAATTGCATATGCCTGTGTGAAAAATCCCGACAGTATCAGCAGTCCTGAAATCAGGAAAATGTAGCTTAAACCAGCTCGCATAAAAACCTCTTTGACTCGTCAGTAACTGTAGTTGAAGTAGTGTCTGAAAAAAATAATGTTATTTACTGTGAGACCCTGAAACAGTTGAAATCATTGTTATCATCAAAAGTAACTACAAAAATTCTGGTTCCTTATATATGATTTTTTTGTTTTAATCAACTGTCGATAATGGTATGCATTGATAAATTTACAGTTTTATCTAGAGAGGTTTGACTCATGTGCAAAAAGCTTTTCATCGCCGCCACAGGACAGAACTGCGGCAAAACCACCATGAGTGTATCATTAATGCATCTCGCAAAAAAGAAATATGGCAGAGTAGGCTTCATAAAACCGATCGGCCCCAAAATTGAGATGTTCGGCGACAGAATGGTTGATATGGACGCAGCCCTGATGGCAAAAGCTTACGGACTTGAGAAGGATATTCACCTCATGTCTCCGGTTGCCCTGCATAAAAATTTCACAAAAGAGTTTCTGGCCGGACAAATCAAACGTGAAGAGCTTGAAGAAAGAGTGGTTTCGTCAGTCAGGGAGCTTGAAAAAAGGTACGATTTCCTTATAATCGAAGGCGCCGGTCACGCAGGAGTTGGTTCAATAATCGGTCTCAACAATGCCCGTGTTGCCCATCTGCTTGATGCACCGGTTATTGTTGTGGCAGGAAGCGGCATTGGCAGTGTTGTTGACTCAATTCGCCTCAATATGGCCCTTTTTGAAAAGGAGAAGGCTGATGTACGCCTTGCCGTAATCAATAAAGTCAGATATGACAAGCGCAAACATATAATTGATCTCGTCAGACAGGCGTTTGCCGGTGAGCCGCTCAACATAACCGGTGGTTTCAATTATTCACCCATACTTGCCAACCCGACGCTCGGCCACATTTCAAGGCTGCTCAATCTTCCGCTACGCGCCAACGCTAAAGAGCGTAGCAGAATCATTCACAATATTCAGCTTGGAGCAGCATCTTCCCAAAAGGTTGTTGACAACCTGCTGGATGACACACTGCTTGTAGTCACAGGTTCAAGGGATGAACTTCTGGTAACGATTTCATCGCTGTATCACATTCCCGAATATCTGGAAAAAATCGCCGGTCTGATTATCACCGGCCATGCGCCGGTTTCGGAAATAAGTCAGAGAATAGTCGAAGATAGTGGCATCCCCTATATCCGCATTGATGAAACAACAGCAGATGTCTATACCGCGATTAGCGAAGACGTTGCAAAGATCACCGTAGAAGATGTCGAAAAACTAAACTGGATAAAGGATCATGCTGAGAAAGAGATCGACTTTGAGGCCATAGACGCCCTGCTTTAAGGCCTTGGCAAAAATACAAATTTAAAAATAAACCTTAAAAATAAACCTTGGAGGGTATGTATGAACCTCGGCAAACTGCGGATTCAGATAATCACTTTACTTTCCGGAGCGATCCTTACCATGTCCGGCTGCGGCGGAAGCTCAGGGGGAGTTGTTCCTGTTATCTCGCCAACAGCATCCAACGAGTGCATTGCCTGTCACGCAACTAACAGCAAAAGCGTCTCCAGCACCTCGGGAGTAAAAATCACCGAACAGTGGCTGCTGTCGGCTCACAACACCGCCCATGGGGCAGGCTGTATGGACTGCCACACAAGCGCCCACTTCCATGACAACGTCACAACCTGCCGCAGCTGCCATGCGACCTCCCATTCAAATAACGGCACAAGCTGCAATCTCTGCCATGGCGGAGGATCCAAAGAGGTCGCAAACTGTAGCAGCTGCCATCTTAATGTTCACAGCATTGCCAACATGAACAAGGATAGCTGCACCCGATGCCACGGAGGCGACATCCCTGTTGATGTGGCAATGAAAAATCCTGATTTTGCAGGAAAATGTTTCGGCTGTCACCAGAACGGCAGTAACTTCAGACGTTATACGTCAGTTGCATTAAAACATTTCAACAACTTTACCGGATCCAACTATCATCAGGCAATGTATGTCACAGCAAGCTACCAGAACTCATGCACATCCTGCCACGAACCCCATAATCCGCTTCTCGGCCTAGGGAAAGACGAGCGCAAGGCATGGGCAAAGTCAGCCCACGGCGATGTTAAAGGGGTCGCTTGGACGACTTACGATTTCAAGAATCCGGTTCACGGGTCATACTATTATTGCCAGCGCTGCCACACAGCAACAGGCTATATCAAGTTTACCCAAACCAATGACACCCGACCGACAACTACCTGGGCAACTTCAGGTGACCTTGGCAGAGAGGTGCTGACCTGCAAGGCATGCCACGCAAGCAGCAACTTTGCAAGCAGCGTCCGCACTGTTAAATCCTTCACAACGCCGTATAAAGCCAATGGCGGCTCAGACCTGATTCCGGACCTTGGCGAGTCAAATCTCTGCATTCCTTGCCATGCCGGCCTCTCATCACAGGCTGACATTTTAGGCATCAGCAACAGTGCTATCAGCAATACAGGTTTCAAGAACCCACATTACATGGCTGCAGCAGGCATCATGTACATGAAGGCAGGCTTTACCAGCTTCACTTCTGCAACGGCCCTGACAACAGGAACCAACATCAATGTCATCCCCAATATGCTGAACACATATGGACTACAGTACTCTTTGCCACTTACTGGCAATGTCCTTGCTACAACTGGTTCAGATAAAAGCCAGATAGGTTATCCGCTGAACGGATCCGTAGACTCCATGTACGGAGGGATCCCCGGCGGAGTAACCAGCGCTCACCGTGCCATTGGAACAGCTACTGCCCGCGGACGGGAGACGTGGATGAGAAATCCGGCTGTTTATGGCCTCTGGGAGACAAAAGGTCCATGCGTGACATGTCACGTAAAGGCAGACATAACCCACATGCCTGCAGTCACAACCACTACTGCTGCTCCGTTTCTCCCGGCAGGAACGGCTATTCCGGTAAAACGCAGCGACTCACACAGCTACCTTGCCACCACCAATGACACCGGCAAGCAACTCTGCATGCCCTGCCACAACGATGCCGGAGACTTTAGCGCCAAATTAAACACCGGAGATTTTGCTGACGCAATAGAGGAGAAGCTTCAGGAAGCAAAACCATATTTCCTCGGTGGTCTGGCAATAATCACCAAGCTGCTGGACACCAGATTCAGCATCACCTTTAACAATGGCACCTATCCATATTTCTTTGAAAAAACTGGTGGGGCAGCTGTGACCGACTGGACACGGGGAGGCACACTACCAGCTGTCCAGGCAAGGAGACTCATGGGGGCCTGCTACAACCTGAAACTCCTCAGCGCTGACAAAGGAGCATTTGTCCATGGCCGCAGCTATGTGCAACGGCTGATTTTTGACTCTATCGACTTCCTTGATAACGGCAGGATGGATGGCCCGACAAACCTGCAGACAGCCAGCACTATTGTACTTCTTGGTGATCCGCTACTCTTCCCCAATACAACTGCCGACCATTGGCTCTACAAAGCTAACGGAGTCAGAAAGTAGACCTGTAAAAAAAGGCCCCCGTACCGTCAGGTGCGGGGGCCTTTAACAAAGTTCTTCCTAAAATCAGCTCAGTTATCACCTCATAGTAACCGTGAAAATCTACGTCTGGCTGATAACAATGTATTCAGCGTGTTTCAAGCCGGTCTTTGACGTGTAGATCCCCTCTTTACAGGCAATAACACTCGTATAGGAAATATGGCCGAAGAATCTACCGGTTGCCACACGACGTCTCCTCCGACTTAATGGCTGTAGCCAGCTCGTCACCGATCAGACCTGAAGTTACCAGGACGTCAGCGCAGCGGTCAGCAATTGAGAGCATGTAATCCGGCGATGATAGCATCGAGGTGCCCTTGGAATGCATGTGGATCAAGGCTGCAAATGCTATTAATCACGCAATTTACAGCCCCACTTACCTTCACCAAAAGGGTCAGATCAACTCATTCCGCAACAGTCTCTAAAGCTGCAATTGCATGTTTATACAAAAGCATCGCTTCCATGTGATCCGGCGACAGGAGAAAGTATATTGTCTCATTGTCATATGCACTTATGAGTCCCGAAAGTTCCTTCCCGTCAGCAAGTTTTATCCTGATGCCGGTTCTGTTCTTCCGTGCTTCATTCAAGAACCCTTCCCCGAAACCGAAACTGACTTCACTTTGGGCCGGCTTAGCAGATTCATAAGGCTTTTCATAAGGCTTTCTGTATGCAACGGTTACAGTTCGCCCTATTGAGTCCCTTGGGACGATTTCTGTTACACCTTTGCGTCTAATGATAATCGGATTACTCACACACTTTTCCTTTTCAGTTTTTGATATGGCGAACAGATATATTTCAGTGTTGAACTCGTATATTCCACACATGATAACGGATGGCAACGATTTTGATGGCTAATTACAGGAAATATTTCAGCTACCTACTCCGCCCCGACAATATCCTTCCCTTTCGGATAGTCAACATCAATCTGATAGCTTACTGTCCGCTTCTCACCCGGTTTCAGGTTCAGCTTCCAGAGCTGTCTGCCGTCATTGCGACTCTCCGTTGCAGTCGGATCGCTGTTTCTGAGCACCACCTTTATCTCCTCGTTTCCGGCAAGCGGCAACTGGTCAATCAGTGAGAGAACAATCTCTTCCTTCCTGAAATTCTCCAGCTCCACCGTGCACTTCCAGCTGACAGAATTCCCGGCAAGAAGCCCGGCCTCCTTGCGCACCTTTACCACGCTCCGCTTGACCTTGACATTATTATCGTTACCGAAAAAGAGGTCGAATTTTTCACCAGGCGCGACCGGCTTCAGGTAGGATTTACCCACATAGGCTGTGTCATTGAAGACATTCACTACACCGGCAAGAAGCGGGTAGGTTGTCTCGTTGGTGACTTCACTCTTGAGGAATACTGCCTGGGAAAGTTTCGGAACCGTTACGAATTCGGCCTTGACAGTGATCTTCTCTGCCGCAATCAGGCTGGTCTGCCTGCTGCCGTCTGCCGGGACGTCAACACTCTTCGGAATGGTGAACTGCACCGAACTCTGCCCCTCAATTATCCGGCTGGACTGATGGCTCGCCAGAAGCATCCCACTGTCGGCTGCGCCATACTCAGCCTGCATAGAATCGGCCTCAAGCGCCATTGGCGCTGGGGCGACAGCTTTCATTGCCATTTTGTAGGAGCGGCCTTGAGCCGGCCTCACAGGCTCCGGAAAATTGATATTCCATGGCTGCAACTCCGGAGGTGCACTGCCAACTGAAGGGGCTGCGGTTGACAGGGAGAGATTTACTCCGCTCCAGTCTTCGCCTGAAGACTGGGCTACGACGGCGCGGTAGAGCAGCTCGGCGCTTTTGCCGTCAGGACTAAGACGGATATCATAGGTCGGCTCCCATCTGGCCTGACTGACCAGATAGGAGAGCTCCAGATCCAGCTTCATGGCTGCGGCAGCATCGATGGTCACTTCGGCGGTACGCACCTCCTTTCTGCTGTTTCTGCCAAGGTCGGCTAGCTGTTTTTTCAGGGCAGCAATCTTGTCAAGCAACGGTTTTTTCTCTGCCTCGGCATCGAACAGCCCCTCCTCTAGCTTCTGCACCGATTCACCGACAAAGCGGTTTGCCTCACCAAGCTCCGCCACACCCGGTTTTCCAAGGGTAAGCTCCTTTGAAATCCGTTCCCCCCAGCCAAGCTTGATTGAATGTACAAACTCTTTCTGGGCAACAAAAGCCGAGCTCCGCGCATCAATCTTCTTCACCGACCGCTCAAGGGTCTGAATCTCAATTTCCAGATCGCGAATCCATTTTTCACTGTTGTTTTCCAGATAGACCGTCTTGATGGCAAGCCCCTCTATCCTGGCGTTGGCAGCCCCCCTACCCTCTGCCCGCAGGGTATCCTCGGAGACCTGCAGGGGGATACCCTCGAAGACGACGACATTCTCCCCCTTTTCAAGCTTTACGCTTGCGGTGCGCTTGACCATTGCCCGGTCGCCATAAACAGTGACATCTGAAACCCTCGATTCGGCGATGATCTGTCTTGCCTGGGCAGATGAAACTGTAGAAAGAAAACCCAGCAAAAGTACTGCGAAAACAGTTTTTTTCATATTTCACCTCGATTTAGACTTTCTCCAAAAAGGCTCATAACTCCTCCTGTCCTCCCCTTATCTTAAGGGGAGGGACGTGCTAAGTGAAATTCTATTAGTACTTCACTGCGTTCCCCCTCTTAAGCTAAGAGGGGGACAGGGGGCGTTATGAAAGGTTGTGCTGAAACCTCTCCACCATCTTCCGCGCCACCGCCACAATCCCGATCCCCGTCGGGCAGACGGCATCGCATCTGCCACAGGTGAAGCAGCCCATCTCCCCCCATTTTGTCATGTCAGCCGCCAGCTTGTGGTGGATGCGGCGGCGGGTGCGGAGCGCCTCGGTGCCTAATGGGTTGTGCCCGCCGGCTTCACGGGCGAAGCCGTCCAGCTGGCAGGAGTCCCACATCCGGCTGCGGGAGAAGCCGTCGGCATCGCGCCAGTCCCTGACGCCGAAGCAGGTGCAGGTGGGGCAGACAAGGTTGCAGCCGGTGCAGAGGATGCAGGAAGCGGCAATCTCCTCCCAGAAACTGTCCGGCACCAGGTCGGCCATGAGGATTTGCGAGGCTTTTTTGATGATGGCGGCGTCTTCGTCAACATACCTCTCCACCTCTGCCATCACCTGTGACAGAGCGTCAATCGGCGCATCGTAAGGGATCAGAGCTGCAATCCCCCGTCCTGCCTCGCTGTACGGGTTTATGATCCAGTTTTTACCATCGAAAATAAACTCAAAATCGCAGTTGCCAAAGGCGGGCGGTATGAACCCGCCATCAGCCCCTACATAACCGGATACAGCGGCGATCAGCGCCCCCTGACGCCGCCTAAAGTAGATGTCGTCACGAAAACCGTCGCTAAAGAAACGGTCAATGAAGCCGAGGCAGAGGAGATCTTTTGGCGTAAAGCCAATGGCAAGGAGCTGTTTTTCCGGCGGAGGTTCTGAATCTCCACCACCTTCAACGTGAACGTCCTCTTCCTGGGGGAAGAAGAGAGAGGTCGGCTTGGCAAGGAGTGCGCCACCGTGCAGCGCCGGTGTTCCTGCCTGCAAAGTGCCGTAGATCCTGCATCCGCTGGCATCAATCACCGGGAGGGTCAGGTTGAACTCTCTATCAACCGTGGCAAGAAAATCTGTCAGGCCGGATGAATCAAGAATCTTCATGGAGCCGCTCCTATCCTGACTGCACAGACTTTAAACTCGGGGATATGGGATTCGGGGTCGAGCTGGTTATTGGTGAGGACGTTTGCCGCCCCTTCGGCAAAGTGGAACGGTATGAAGAGCACCCCTGGCAGGGCGCTGCCGGTCACCCTGGCAAAGGCGGTCACCTCACCACGGCGGCTGACTATGGTTACTCTGCCCCCCTCCCTGATGCCGTGGGAAGCGGCGTCAATGGGACTTATCTCCACAAATGACCGTCTCTCCTCACGATCCAGCAGGTGCGTCCGTCGGGTCATACTGCCGGTGTGCCAGTGGAAATATGTCCGACCGGTGGTCAGCATCAGCGGATAATCAGCATCCGGCTCCTCCATTGGTGGACGGTAGCTGACCGGAATAAACTTCCCTTTGCCGCGGGTGAAATTTTCCCGGTGGAGAATCGGCGTACCGGAATGATCGGATGCAGGACAGGGCCACTGGAGCCCGGCTAGAGTTAGCCTTTCATGGCTGACACCGCCGTAGATCGGAGTGAGGGACGCTGCCTCCGCCATAATCTCTGCGGTGCTTGCGTAGTTCATCCCCTGGCAGCCCGCTCTGCAAGCCAGCTCACAGACAATCTCCCAGTCAGCCCGTGCCTCGCCCGGTGGCTCAAGCGCCTTGTGCAGCAGCTGTATGCGCCGCTCGGTGTTGGTGAAGGTGCCATCCTTCTCCCCATAGCAGGCCGCAGGGAGCACCACATGGGCCAGCTGGGCGGTTTCGGTGAGGAAAATATCCTGCACCACCAGAAGATCAAGGGATTTCAGCGCTTCCATGGCATGGTTCTGGTCAGGGTCGGAGAGGGCCGGATTCTCCCCCATGATGAACATCCCCTTGATTTTGCCATCATGGGCCGCGTTCATGGCATGGGTGAGCGGCAAGCCCGGATTTGACGGCAGCTCGCAGCCCCAAACCTTGGCAAACTTATCTCTGACCAAGGGATCAGCCACCTTCTGGTAACCGCTGTAAAGATCGGGGAGCGCCCCCATATCGCAGCCACCCTGGACATTATTCTGACCACGCAGCGGACAGACCCCTGCCCCCTCCCGCCCCAGATTGCCGGTCATCATGGCAAGGGCGGCCACGCAGCGGACATTGTCAACGCCGTGGGAGTGCTGGGTGATCCCCATGGAGTAGAAGATCAGCGCCGACTTGGCAGAGGCGTAGAGCCGGGCTGCATCTGCCATGACAGATGGATCAACTCCGGTGATGGCGGCAGCGGCCTGCGGCGTCCAGCTGGCAAATGAATCCTGAAACTCGGCAAACCCCTCGGTGCGGCTCTCGATGAACTCCTGGTCAGCTAGACCATCTGTCTGAATCTGGTTCATCATCGCCAGTAGGAGCGCCACGTCGGAGCCGTTTTTGTGGCGGATATGGATATCGGCATGCCTGGCGAGGCGGATCAGACGATTATCGGCAACAATCAGCTTTGCACCGTTTTGCACCGCCTTGAGAATCCGCGTGCCGATGAGGGGGTGCTGCTCGGTAGTGTTGGAGCCGATGACAAAGATAAGGTCAGCATGCTCGATGCTGTCAACGGAGTTGGTCATGGCGCCGGAACCGAAGGTCTGGGCAAGGCCGGTAACGGTGGAGGAGTGGCAGAGACGGGCGCAGTGATCGATATTATTGGTACCGAACACAGCCCGCGCCAGCTTCATCAGCAGGTAATTCTCCTCATTGGTCGCTTTGGCAGAAGAAGCGAACATCATGGCATCATTGCCGTGAAGCCGCTGCAGATCCCGGATGCCGGACACTACCCTGTCAAGCGCTTCGTCCCAGGTGGCAGGGGTCAGAACCCCGTCTTTCCTGACCAGCGGAGTTTTCAGCCGTTCCGGATGGTTGATAAATGCGGCAGCATTCCACCCCTTGACGCAGAGGCCACCACGGCTCACCGGATGCTCCCGCACCGGCTCAACGCCCACAGCACGGCCGTTCTCGGTGAGAAGCCAGAGTGCGCAGCCGGTGCCGCAGTAAGGGCAGATTGTCAGGGTTCGTTTCATATGCGCTCTTCTACGCCGCTTTCGCCATTGGCAGCGGCTCAATCGCAGGGCGTTTCTTTTGCAGACAGTGCCACAAATCCCACTTCAGCTGATTTGACAGCCATGACTCTGGCGAGGTGCCGGTCAACAGCCCTACCCTGATGGCCATATCCGCCGTCATAGATGCATGGCCATTCAAGAGCCGGGACAAGTGGGGACGTGATACCCCAAGGCGGGCTGCCACCTCGCCAACAGTCATGTCAGCGGGAAGAAACTCCCGCAAAACCTCTCCGGGGTGAGCCGGATTGTACATTCTTGCCATACGCAACTCCTTTCAATGGTAATCCTGATAATCAACCAGCACAGCGTCTACACCTTCGAACATAAAGGTCAATCGCCAGTTGCCATTCACCGTAACTGACCAGTGACCGGCCAGTTTGCCAGTTAGTTGATGTAAGCGCCATCCGGGAGCATTCATATCCTGTGGAGAGATTGCATCATCAAGCCGGGTGAGTTGAACACGGAGCCGGGCAGCATGACTCGCCTGTATTCCCGCCATTGAACCGGTCTCAAAGAATCCTTGAATCCCTTTATGGCAAAAGCTTTTTATCATGGACACAGTGTAGGCTGTAACCTAACAAGTTACAAGTGGAATTTCTGGATGATTGTTTCTGGGAGTGTTGATTTGATGGGTAGGGTAAAAATTGGGTATATCCAAATAGCCCTGTTTCTATTATCACAGGGATAACCGATTGCGTACAGTACATTAGACATTTAACGCAATACTCTATTAAATAACGTAAATAGACCTGAGTGAAAGTGGTTGAGGGCCTGTCCGTAAGGGATCTGCCGATATGGAAATAGTGATTACACAAGGGGGGAGAGATTTTTTCTGGCAGGACAAGAGTTATCTATGGATCGCTCCGAAATTTAACGACCCCGTACCGAACAGAAAGAACTGCCCAACAGGCAGCTCTCTCTGTTCGGTCTTACATAAGTACTGACTACTTCTGTTCAACGGAGCAAAGTCACCAGCTACGGAAGGATTGGGCCAGGTCTACTGAGCTTCGAATATCAAGTAGCGGTGATTGCTCGCCTCCCCCACAAACAGCTTATTCCCATAGAGATAGATGCCCGTTGGACTGCTGAGAGTGCGGGCGGTAAGATTCGCATTGGGAATCCCGTCCTGGTTGTCGTCGTTGTAGGCGTTATGGGTGAAATCCCCCTGGCCCAGCACCCGGTCCGCCGACTGGAAGTTGGTTATCGGAAAGGTGTTCCAGACCAAAACCCGGTTGTTGGAGTAGTCTGACAGAAAGAGCTGCAAACCGTTAGAGTCGACAAAATAGGGGAAATATAATGTGCGGGCACTGGGGGTTGCATCTGAAGCTCCGTCCTGATTGTCGTCGTTGGGGGCGTTATGGGCGAAATCCCTCTGGCCCAGCACCCGGTCCGCCGACTGAAAACTGGTCGTCGGAAAGGTATTCCATATCAGGACCCGGTTGTTGTCGCTGTCGCATACCACCAGCCGCGTACCGTCGCTCCAGATACCGCTAGGATACTGCATGGTCCGGGCGGTGGGGGCGGCATCGGCGCTGCCGTTCTGGTCGTCGTCGTTGGCTGCGTTGTGGGTGAAATCGCCCTGACCGAGGACCAGGTCGGCAGGCGCACCGCTGGCCGCCGGGATGCTGTTCCAGATCAGGACGCGGTTGTTTCCGGAATCGGCCACGATCAGCTTGCCATTGACCACCAGGATACTCTCCGGATAGTTCAGACGCGACTGGGAGGTTGCCGGGCTATCGGCCCCGAAACCTGTCTGGCCGACGACGATGTCCGCCGGGGCCTGGGTGGTTGTGGGAGGAGTGTTCCAGATGAGGATCCGGCTGTTGTTATAGTCGCTGAGGAAAAGCTTGCCGTTGTAATACCTGACTGTCTGCGGCCCGTACAACTGGTTGGCGCCGTTGCCTGAGGCAATCGAAGTGAAGTCCGGCTGTCCCAGAACGAAATCGGCGCTGGCACCGCTGACCTTCGGCACGGTAGTGAAGCCCAGGACCCGGTTGTTATCGAAATCCGGCAGATAGAGGACGCCGTTATGCACGACCGGGTCGCCATAAGGACCCGACAGGGTGTTGGCGGCAGCGCTCCCTCCCCGGTTCGGTCGGCCGGAGGTCAAATCAGCCTGACCGACAGCAACGGTTGCGCTGGTGAAATTGCCAAACTTCAAGACGGTTACGGAACTGCTGTTTGAAGTACTGGCAATGCCTCCTCCCCCGCCGGTGCAGGCGGCAAGGAGTACTCCCAGCCCTAGGCAACACAACAAACGACACGATCTTTTCATATTCCCTCCTAGATTGACTTCATTGGAATTACGTCACCGTTGCCGTCAGATAATTCAGCCAGTTCCCAGACCATGTTGAATGGCAACTACCGCCGCCTGAGTCCGGTCCGAGACATCCAGCTTGCTGAAAATGGAGCTGACGTAATTACGGATCGTTCCCTGGGAGAGAAAAAGGCGATCGGCGATCTGGGCATTGTTCAGACCCCGCGCCAGCAAGCGCAGAACGTCCAGTTCCCGCTCGCTCAGCTTTTCGGTAATGAGGACTGCAGGCCCGGTCTGTCCAGCCGATAACTTATTCATCAGGTTTCCTGCCACTGCCGGATCAACGAATGTTTTTCCTGCCACTGTTTCTTTGACTGCCCTGATCAATTGTTCACGGGGGGTATCCTTGAGCAGGTAGCCGGACGCACCGGCTCGGATGGCCCCCATGACCCAATCATCGTCATCATAGGTGGTCAGCACGAGCACTTTCACGGCTGGAAATCCGGTTCGGATCCGCCGGGTGGCTTCGATGCCGTTCATTCCTGTCATTTTCAGATCCATCAGCACAAGATCAGGCTTCAGCCTTGCGGTCAGTTCCACAGCTTCCCACCCCTCCTCGGCCAACCCCACAACCTCGATCTCCTTATCCAGAGCCAGCAGCATCTGCAAGCCGTCACGAATGGTCGCCTGGTCGTCGCAAATAATTACCTTCATTGTGTATTCCTCAAATAGTCATGATTATTGCCGTTCCTTGCCCGACGATACTTTCGACGGTCAGGTGACCGCCGACCAGTTGTGCCCGCTCCCGCATACCGGCCAGACCAAAACGACCCGCCGGTTCATGGTGAAGGCTATCGAATCCCATACCGTCATCACGAACTGTGAGAGCAACCCGGCCGCCCGTCAGGGTCAGCTGCAGCGTCAATGTTCGAGCATTTGCGTGGTTCACCACATTGGTAACCGCTTCCTGGGCTACACGGTACACAGCCTGCTCCACATCTGGAGAAAGTAGCTCCGTTGTGTCCGGCAAAATAAGGTGAAGCTCCAGCCTGGCTCGGCTGGCAGATTCTTCCGCCATTTTACGCAGGGCCAGCAATATCCCCAGATCATCAAGCGGGCCAGCGCGAAGCGACTTCAATGCCAGTCGCGTCTCCACCAGACCTGCTCGGGTAGCCTGAAGTGATTGATTAATCAGCTCTTCGGCTGCCGCCGGGTCGACTTCGAAATAAGCCTTTGCCGTTTCGAGCTGCACCGACAACGCAGTCAGAGTATGGGCAAGGGTGTCATGCAGTTCGCGCGCCAGCCGGTTTCTTTCCCTGCTCATGGCGAGATGCTCCAGAGTGCTTGCGTAGTGAATCAGCTGCGTGTGCGCCGCTTGCAGTGATACATTCTGTTCCTTCAAGCGGGTTATCAGATAACAGATAAAATATCCGATTAACAAAAATCCTATTACCTGAACAATATATGTCTCCACGGAAGAGAGGAAATGGTCACCCTTGGGGAAAAACATCATTCTCGTGCTCAGGCGAAGACCCACCATTGTCATGGTCAAGACAACTACATGCCTCCAGCCGTACCGCCAAGCTGTTATGAGCAGCGGCATGAGCAGCATTGGCAGATTTCTCAAAATGGTTGAATCCGTGCTGCCAGCAACCTGGTATGGGGTGCGCAGTATGGCCACATTCCCGGTAATAATCGGCACCGCCGAAAACAGTAATATAAGCAGTGGAAGGAACCAGCAACCGAGACGTTTCCGGCACCCTGGACAAAGAATCATCCCCATTACCACCAGCCCATCGACACCGTTAATAAGGTAATAGGACTCTTCAAATACGGGATGTGACATGAACAGGTAATCCATTACCGCAAGGATAAGCAGATACCCGATCCAAAGCGTACACAAGAGGCCCAACAGAGGCATTATTGGTTCGTCGTCGTATTCTGTCTGGTGCAAATGATTCCCTTTACTGCAAAGTTTGCTCATGAATTCTGCAGCGAGCATTTACCGGATTTGCCATAAAGCTGATAAACTGTAAAGCATATACAGCCATTATTGCGAATTTTAGTTTGCATCCCGTAACTCCGCGTTCCAGGTCACTTGAGTAAATACGGCAGTAAATTAGTTATCTGTAGTTCATCCCCGGATTCTTTTCAGTCAACTTTGCGGCTGCTGGTTCCGGTTACCGCGGTTGTCTTTAGGCTGTGGACGATATTTCTCACGACAATATTTAAGTTCCTCATGGGACTTGGCTGATTTCACACATGCTTTTTCTGCATTAATGGCTGTAATCCTCTCTTCAATATGCTGCAGGATTGCTGATTTCTTCTGCTCGACGGTCAGCTGTCCCCCCTGTGGAGCTCGTTCTCCTTCACTGTTTGTTGCCAGCGCAGTTGAAACGAACAGGCCAGTGAACAGTGCTGCGATTAGTGCTGTTTTCATAATGACCTCCACTTGTCCGATTAACATCCATTGCTGCCGTAATAATGCCTATCTGGCATCCCTTACCAGCCGCACATAATTATTTATTCTGATGACATCACCCTGGGGCCCCTTGCCGTACACCGCATTGCCGCTGCTGTCTGTCCCCAGGTAGTAGCTGGTGACGCTGCCGCTCTTGGGGTCGCTGCGCTGGGCTCCGGCACCGTGGACATCAAGTAAGCTATAGGTGGTGGCAGTGCCAAGCTTCATCCACCCCAGCGCCCGGCCAAAGGCGAGGTAGGCGGCACCGCCGCTGTCCAGGTGTGTCGTTCCGGTCCAGTAGAAGGGATAATCAGCGACGCCACCTTCGTTGGTAATGGAGGTGCTGCTGAACATGGCATTGATGGTGGCCGAGCCGGTGGTGGCCGGGGAGCGAGTATAGTCCACTAGGCTCTGCAGCTCCTTGGCATTGGGAAGACGCCAGTCGCTATAGCCAAGGTAATTGGCGGTTTTCTTGGTCTGCACCCAGGCCAGGGCATCCTGCCAGTTCATGCCGCTGCCGCTATCCTGCTTCGCCCACATGAGCCCAGTTGCCTGGTCGATGATGGTGTTATCGCCATGATCCACAAAGTCGTTGACTCCATAGGAGCTGTTGCCGCGCACATAGCGGACATACAGGGTATACCCGGCGGTGTAGTTTGGCGGAGTGTACTGGGGATACCCCTTGATGCGGCCATCGATAAAGTTGACGCCAAAAATTGTGGCGTTGTCTCCCATGGTGGTACTGACATACCTGGTGGAAGACCAGTCCTGGCCGTCGATCACCCGCCCGCCGGTAACGTCGCCGTAGATGATCTCAAAGTAGGTGGTGTTGATGTACGGGATGCACTGGGCGTCGGTAGAGGCGGACTTGCCGTTGAAATCAATTAACGAGTAAAGCTCCTTGATAGTGGGCATGCGCCAGTCACTGTAGCCGCCAGTCCGATTGGTGGCAGCCCCGGAAACGGCGTTATCCCACGTCACCTTGCTGCCCCGGGCCGACACCCACATCAACCCGGTATTAAGATCGGAGATAGTGCCGTCACCGTTGTTGCGGTAGGAGGGCTGCAGGCCGGAAAACTGGGCGTCCTGGCCGTAGAAGGACTGCCCGGAGGTAGGCGCTGTTATTGAAGTTGTGGCGTTGTAGCTCGTCAACTGTCCAGTGTCTACTAGGGGGTACGTGTAGGACGAGACTGTAATGGCGCCAGTGGCGCTGCCAGACCCGCCTGTGTTGGTGGCGGTGAGGGTTACGGTGTAGCTGCCTGCGGCGGTATAGCTGTGGGATGGATTCTGGGCTGTGCTGGTGGCGCCATCACCAAAGTTCCAGGCCCAGGAAGTTGGCGAATTACTGGAGGCATCGGTAAAGGTCACGCTCTGACCGGCGCTCAGTGTGGTTGTCGAAGAGCTGAACGCAGCGACCGGAGCGGCTACCGCTACCGTTACCGTATGGCTGACGCTGCCGGAACCGCCGGCATTGCTGGCGATGAGGGTCACGGTATAACTCCCTGCGGAGCTGTAGCTATGGGTCGGATTCTGTAATGTACTGGTACTGCCGTCACCAAAGCTCCAGACCCAGGATGACGGCGAGTTACTGGTGGAGTCGGTAAAGGTCACAGTCTGACCAACTGTCGGAGCGGCAGGCGAAGAGCTAAAGGCAGAAACCGGAGCAGCAATAGCAATTCCTCCCAGGCTGAGAGTTCCCGAACCCAGCGAAATCTGGTTGGCCGCTATGGTGAGAGAGGCGATAGTCACACTGGAGGAGATCGTAATGGCATCAAAGCTCGCCCCGGTGATAAGCACATCATCACCAGCCGCCGGAATTGAAGCGGATACCCAGGTAGTGGCTGACTCCCAGGCTCCGCCACTACTACCGGTTAATGTCACTGTTGCGGCATTAACCGGTAGATATGACAAAAACAGGATGGCGATAACCAGTAACAGATATTTTACCGGCATGACTGAATCTCCGATTTAGCGTTGACGAGAAAATGCTCCTGATTACTGTAGCGTTACTTCCACAACAGAGGCTGTCATGCCAGCTATGGGTGCCCCCAGTGTGTCAATTACAGTCAAAGAACCACTGTTCACTATAAAGCTTGCCGCTGATGGAGCCGCGCCATTGGTCAACCTCAAACTTATGGTGCAAACGCTCTGGCCCGTATGTCTTGCGATCCCTTTCATGAGCTGCCTTGATCTCAGCTACAAGCCTAGGCTCCTCTAGTGCCCTTTTGAGGGTTTTCTCCCAAGGCAGGAATAGTAACCGCTTATAGACACATCAAACATTGCCGCCAGTATTTCCAGCGGATATTTGAGTCGCATCTTTTTCATCATCGCGTACCGAGGAGCGACTCCTTCACAAAGTACGCTGCTGCCATTTTTAAAATATCACGCTCCACCTTTACCTGTGCCAGCTCAATCTCAAGGTCAGTAAGTGGACGATGATTCGTCCCTACTTCTCCCAATGACCCATTGTGGTAGATCCGTATCAAGTTCCCAAGAGTCGATTGAGGCAAGCCTTGACGCTACGATGCTTCTGGGACTGAAAACCCTCCCTTTGTTACCAGGTTGACTGCCTGCGCCCGAAATTCCTTCATGTAGTTGCCATTCGGTATTCGTTCTATTACTGACACCCTCCTCTGGTATTTATTACCAGATTTGGTGTCCGTTTTCTCCAAACTATCTCACAACGTGAATAGCAGCGAAAATAACGGCCAACTTTTCATGGCGCACCTCGGGCTAATATTTTATTAGACCGTAGCACACCAACTGACTCGCTGATAAATGCCAGGTGTCACATTTTTAACTTCTGTAATATGACACCTGTCATAGAAAGTAAGGAGATCCACCTGATGGAGAGTTCTATTTGATAATCAGGACAGTATTTCGCAGATATAAGCTGATTAGGCTCACATCAGCGATTTAAATTATTGACTTGCATCACTGGAAGTTGTTTCATATCGCCCCCTTTAGCCCCATCACCTTATCCAGCCTGAACACCGGCCCGTCGGTGCAGCAGTAGAGATGATCGATGGCGCAGTGGCCGCATTTGCCCACGCCGCAGCGCATGTTCCGCTCAAGGGAGATGTAGACCCGCTCCGCAGGTATCCCCTTTGCCAGCAGTTCGTCAATCACCCCTTTATACATCACCGGAGGGCCGACTATCGCTGCTGCTGTCCGAGTAGGGTCAATATCCAGCGGCGGGATGAGGGTCTGAACAAAGCCTGTTGCCCCTTCATAACAGGCTGCTGACGGGGCGCTGTCTACGATGATGCCGCATGAAAAGCCTGCTGACCCCTGCCAGGCTGCCAGATCACCCTTGAAAAGGAGATGATCCGGGCTCCGTGCACCGTAGAGGATATGCACAGTGCCGAACCTGTCCCGATAATCTTCGCAGTGCTTGATCAGCGAACGCATCGGCGCAAGGCCGCAGCCGCCGGAAACGAGGATCAGATCCATTCCGGCAAACTCATCGACCGGAAAGAATGAGCCGAACGGCCCCCTGATGCCGACGATGTCACCGGCAACTTTGGTGTGCATTTCACCTGTAAGAAAGCCTGCCCTGCGAATAGCCAGCTCGAAACAGCCGTCATGGCTGCATGAGGAGGTAATGGAGATCGGCGCTTCGCCAAAACCTGGAAGGGAGAGCTGGACGAACTGCCCGGGCAGATGGCAAAGGTCGACACCGTCAACCATCTTCAGGCAAAACAGTTTTTCTTCAGGAGTAAGGGCGGTGACCGAAATAATTTCAGCCTGCCGCGGCGTGTAGAGCGATTTTACAGGTGATGTTTCCATCGGCTCTCCGGGTTGAGTTTAAATTCTGTGCAATAGTAGCCGATGCGTAAAAAGGTGTACATAGAGAAATTACGAGCGGTTAAGGATGAATTGCACTCGCGGTGCTGTGTGATATGTTTGTTTCAGGTCAATAGAACTATTCCCGACTTCTCTTTTCAGACAAGACGCTTTAGTGTATAAAACAGCAGAAGGCCGTTTTAATCCGGTGCAACAAAGTTTTCAGGAGCCTTAAGTGATCCAGTTCACCAATGTAAACAAGTGGTTTAACACTCTCCATGTTCTCAACAACATCAACCTTCAAGTCAAGCAGGGGGAAGTCATTGTTGTCTGCGGCCCTTCTGGCTCGGGGAAATCAACACTTATCCGTACCATCAACCAGCTTGAGCCGATCAACGACGGCAAGCTGATTGTCGACGGCAAGGATCTTTCCGACAAGAGCACCGATATCAACAAGCTCAGAGCCGAGATCGGTTTTGTCTTCCAGCAGTTCAACCTCTATCCTCACCTCTCGGTCATCAGCAACATAACCCTTGCACCGATCAAGCTCCGCGGCCTTTCCAAAAAGGATGCGGAAGAGCAGGCAATGCAGCTTCTGACAAGAGTCGGCCTTGCGGAAAAGCGGGATGTCTACCCATCCCAGCTCTCCGGCGGCCAGCAGCAGCGGGTGGCAATTACCAGGGGACTTGCCATGAAGCCCCGCATCATGCTCTTTGACGAACCGACATCGGCACTGGATCCTGAGATGATCGGCGAGGTGCTTGCCGTTATGCAGGATCTTGCCAAAAGCGGCATGACCATGGTTGTAGTGACCCATGAAATGGGCTTTGCCCGAGAGGTCGCCCACCGGGTCGTCTTCATGGATGCCGGTACAGTGCTGGAAGAGGCACCGCCTGAAGAGTTTTTCTGTAACCCGCAGACTGACCGGGCAAAGCAGTTCCTCAACCAGCTTTTGACACCAATGCACGGTGCAACCTGCAATTAACAGGCGTCTACGGGCTGAGACAGTCTCTGCCTGCAAACTCAAACGGAGGTAACAGTTAAATGAAAAATCTCGTTGCAATATTGATGATGACAGCAGCAGTTACGGTCGCAGCAAAAAGCTTTGCTGCGCCGCCGGCAGACACACTTGCAGAGGTAAAGAAGAAGGGAGTTCTGGTGGCAGGGGTAAAAGATTCAACGCCACCTTTCGGGTATATCGACGAAAAAACACGCACAATTATAGGTTACGACATAGATTTTATTCATGCGATTGCCAGAAAGATAAATGTCAAGGTTGAACTAAAACCGGTTACATCTGCCAGCCGGATGGCTCAACTGCAAGAAGGCAACATTGACATGATTGTAGCCACTATGACAAAAAACCCTGAACGCGCCAAGCAGATCGACTTCAGCCACACATACTTCTTTACCGGCCAGAAGTTTATAACCAGGAAAGGGAGTGTAAAAGCTCTTAAGGACCTTGAAGGAAAGAAAATAGGAACTACAAAAGGCTCGACTTCCGAACAACAGGCAAGAAAAGCGCTCCCTACTGCAAATGTTCTATCATATGACGACTATCCACAAGCCTTTCTGGCCCTTCAACAAGGGAAAGTTTTTGCTATGACAACAGATGAATCAATCCTTCTCGGACTTCTTGCTAAATCACCAGAAAAATCAAAATTTGAAATCCCGAACATTCAGATATCTGACGAGCCTTACGGTATAGGCATGAGAAAGGGTGACAAGAACTTTGTTGACTTCGTCAACAAAGCCATCCTTGAATTGGAGAAGAGCGGCGAAGCAAAGAAGATATTTGACAAATGGTTCGGACCTAAAACCGATTATCACATTCAGCGCAATTTCAAGATAACAGCAGATAAGTAATAAAGCAGGCTGAAGGTAGAAGGCTGAAGGACAAACAGTTTTGCCGTTACCTTCAGCCTTCAGTCTTCAGCCTGAATGCTAAAAGAGGTCTTCCTTGCTCTCATATAAATTCGACTGGTCAGTCATAACATCCGGTCAGTACCACGAATGGCTCATATCAGGTCTGAAAGTCACTATCCAGCTCTCGATTTCCGGAATACTTTTATCTTTCCTGCTCGGGCTGATTGTTGCTGTCATGCGCATGAGCCATTTAAAGCTCTTTCGCTGGAGCGCCTGTGTATTCCTTGAATTCACACGGAACACCCCTCTTCTTGTGCAGATCTTTTTCTGGTATTTCGGCTCGTACAAACTGCTGCCGACAGCTGTAAACGAATGGCTCAACAACACTGGTTTCGAGTTCGCAGCAGCGCTCATCGCCCTGACCATCTACACATCGGCCTTCATTGCCGAAGATATCCGCTCCGGAGTTCTCTCCATACCGAAAGAGCAGATGGAAGCTGCCCAAAGCAGTGGTTTCTCCTACATAAGGTCGATGCAGTATATCATCCTGCCCCAGGCTGTACGCATTACCATTCCGCCCTTGGTCAACCAGTTTCTCAATCTTGCCAAAAACTCCTCGCTCGCCATGACCATCGGCGTTATGGAGCTGACATATCAGGCGCGCCAGGTAGAAAGCTACACCTTTAAAGGCTTCGAAGCTTTCACCGCAGCAACAGTGGTCTATCTGGCGATTTCAGTAATCATAACCTTTCTTGTGGATCAGTATAACGAGCGGGTCCTCCAGATTCACAAGGGGGCATAAAGATGACAATTCTTTCAAACTTCCAGGTCATTGCAGACAATATCATCTACTTCTTTGTCGGACGCTGGCCGGAAGGCCCACTTGGCGGAGTCGGCCTGACACTCTATCTTGCTTCAGCCTCCTGCATCCTCTCGATCTTCGGCGGGCTTATTCTCGGACTGCTCAGCGTATCCAAAAAAAAATGGATCAGCTGGCCGTCGATGCTGGTTATCAACACCATCCGCGGCGTGCCCCTTTTGATGGTCATCTTCTGGATGTACTTCCTCCTGCCGGCAATTTTCGGCAAGGTGATTACCGAGACGAGAACCGTCATTCTCGGTCTGACATTCTTTACCTCTGCCTATATGTCACAGATTGTCCGTGCAGGCATTGAAGGCATCCCCAAAGGGCAGATGGAGGCAGCCATTTCAACAGGTCTGACACACTGGCAGGCAATGATCTACATCATTCTGCCCCAGGGACTGCGCAACATGATCCCCTCATTTGTGAACCAGTTCGTTTCCCTGATAAAGGACACCTCCCTTGCCTTTATTGTCGGTGTTTCCGAGCTTACCCACGTGGCAACCCAGATAAATAACCGCACCATGGCTTTCCCGACGGAAATATTCTTCTTCATTGCTGTGGTCTACTTCATCATCTGCTACGCCTTCACCTCGCTCTCAAGAAACCTTGAAAAGAGGCTGGAATGGCGCAAAGCCATTTAGAAACGGTTGAGTAGTTGAGTGGTCAAGTTGTCTAATCGCCACTCAACTACTCAACTACTCAACCAACAATGCCCGATCCATTAACACTTCTACTCCTCATAACTGCCGCTTTTTTCGCCGGTCTCATCGATGCCGTGGCAGGGGGAGGCGGCCTCATTACCGTTCCGGTTCTCATGGGAATCGGCTTGCCTCCCCAGGTAGCGCTGGGCACAAACAAGCTCCAGGCATCCTTCGGCTCTGGGAGCGCCATGCTCCACTTTGTCAGAAACGGCACGGTCGATCTCTCCGAATGCGTCAGCGGCATCATCTGGACGGCAATAGGTGCAGCTACCGGTGTCTTCGCCATTCAGCAGATGGATGCAGGTTTCCTGAAACATCTAGTCCCCTGGCTCCTTGTCACCATTGCCATTTATACGCTTTTTACTCCAAAACTCGGCGCTGAGGACATTCACGCCCGGCTCCCCATAAAGATTTTCTACCCGCTTTTCGGTCTGACCATTGGATTTTATGACGGATTTTTCGGGCCAGGAACCGGCTCGTTCTGGGCGATGGCATTTGTGCTGCTGCTCGGCTGCTCCCTTGTCAGGGCGACTGCTCACACAAAGGTGATGAACTTTACCAGCAACATCGTCGCGCTGGTCATTTTCATGGCTGCCGGTCAGGTTCACTATCTGGAGGGTCTATTGATGGGGGCTGCCCAGTTCATCGGGGCAAAGATAGGGGCAAATCTGGTGAGTCTCAAAGGGGCGAAATTCATCCGCCCGGTATTCATAACTATTGTTCTGGCAATTACGGCAAAACTTCTTTACCAGAACTACCGCTGATTTTTCAGATACTTCGGCAAAACCTCCAGCAGCATGATCAGCTTGTCAGCGTAGTCATTCCCCGAAGGCTTCGGCATAACAGCAGACGCACCTGCCCTGTAGGCATCAAGCATCCCCTTGAAATCCCCGCAAAGAGATAGTACGGCTTTCGAGGAAGCAGGCGAAACCGGCATGTCAGTAACCTGCCACACCCTGCTATCGCCAGACTCAACAGGCGGTTCCTCTTCTGTCACAGAAAAGCCCAGATCAGTAAAGCAGGTTTGGGCAGCGTGACATAAAAGCCTGTCCGAAAGGCTCAGGCAGAGTCGCACAGCATCAGCTGCCGGAGCAGCTATCTTTTCTTTGGTAAACGGAGCAAGGAAGAAAACAAGTTTTTCTTTTTCGGATTCAGGAAGATCGGTTGCAATTGCACTGATTTTCCTGCGCTGGGTTTCGGTGGGATCAAACGGTTGGGCAGTTTTAAAAGATGGACGAGGCTTTGTGTCAAGCTGGTCTATTTCGGAAAGACCTAGATCATCGGCAGAGATCATCTCATCATCAACCTGGGCCGGCTCTGGATCTTCAGGCTCATCGACTATGAGTCCATCCCGCATTTTCTCATCGAATATCCTCAAAGCATCCATGAGAATACTCTGGGTATTGACATTTATTTCGTGATCCATTCTTGCCGGATAATATCTAAAGTCGCAGTCGATCACATCTTTGAGATGATCGAGAGTGAACCTGCCGCTCTTCCAGGTAAGGATCTCGACGATTGTTATCTCGATCAGATGTTGCAGGGCTTTATGGGCATCCTGTTCGCTGAGGACGTCAAGTTCAATCAGGGTGATGGCCAGTGGCTTCCTGCTCTCACCGTCAAGTTGCTGCTTCTTTAAGCCCTCTTCAATCTGGGCATCAGAAACAAACCCCATTTGCACAAGCACCTGACCGATTCTGATACTGTTGTTCAGGTGGCTGGCACTGACAATGTAACCATCCTTGAATATAAGCTGGCTCTCCCCTTTTCGTCCCTTGACCGAAAGCAGGCCGGATTTTCTGGTCGAGTTCATCAGCTGGATAAGATCAACTATCGGAAGGTGAGCCAAGTCACCGGTGAAAGACATATCTGCTGCTCCGTAGAAAAGGTTTCAGTTGCATCCAGAGTATATCATTGAATTATAGAGGGGCGGCCGTAGGCCGCCTCATTTGCAGAGTTACTTGAGGAGGTACTACTCCATACACCGGGTCATCTTGCGAAACTTCTGGTAACGAAGCTCGACAAGGTCACTTGCCGGTATCTTTTTCAGCTCTGTCAGATTGCGTGTCAGAGCTTCGTGAAGAGATGCTGCCATGGCTTCATGATCCCTGTGGGCGCCGCCAACCGGCTCACCGACTATTTCGTCGATGACATCAAGGGCCTTGATATCTTTGGAGGTCAGCTTCAGCGCTTCTGCTGCCTGCTCACCCTTTGTGCCGTCAGACCAGAGAATGGCAGCGCACCCTTCAGGCGAGATAACCGCATAGACTGAATGCTCAAGCATGAGGATACGGTCGCCGACAGCTATTGCCAACGCCCCACCGGAGCCACCTTCACCGGTGATGACAACAATGATAGGCACGGTGAGACTGGCCATTTCACGCAGGTTTCTGGCGATTGCCTCTGCCTGACCGCGCTCTTCTGCACCTATTCCCGGAAATGCGCCGGGAGTATCGACAAAAGTGATAATCGGCAGTTTGAAACGCTCTGCCATTTCCATCAGACGAAGGGCCTTTCTGTAACCCTCAGGATTGGGCATACCGAAGTTACGGAATACTTTCTCCTTGGTGTCACGCCCTTTTTGATGACCGATTACCATGACCGGCTCGCCGTCAAGCCGCGCAAGGCCACCGACGATGGCGTGATCGTCACCGAAATTTCTGTCGCCGTGAAGTTCGGTGAACTCGGTGAAAATAAGATCCAGGTAATCAAGGGTGAACGGACGGTTGATATGACGGGCAATCTGGGCCGTCTGCCAACGAGAGAGGTTGTTGAAAATATCCTCGCGCACTGCATCGGCCTTCTTTTCCAGCTTGGAGATCTCCTTGGTCAGATCCATATCACCTGAGAGTCCTGCCAACTCTTCGATCTTCTTCTCCAGCTCCATAAGCGGTTTTTCAAACTCCATATAGGTCTGTGCAGCCATTTATAGTTTCTCCTGATTGTTGATTGTATTTGATACCTTAAAAGCGACTCTATTCAAATGAGACGGCATTATAGCCTAAGAGATTCTCAACTTCCACAGATAATCCTTCAGTCGGCGACACAGAGCACTCTCTGGGGAGTTTCACCACTGCGCTGCCAAGGTCGGGCAGAACGATATGCAGCCTTGTCTGGCATGAACCGCTGTGATGAAGGATGATCCCTTTGAGTTGCTCAAGCTTTTTCTGGTCAAAGCCTGCGCCAGTCAACTTGAAGTTTACAGCCTTTGTCTCCCGCTCACTGACCGCCTTCAGGGGCTGAACAGATGAAGCGATGATCTTGTTCGACTTCTCACCCCGCTCGAATGAGCCTGCCACCAGGAGCGGTTCGTCGCTCTTTAAAAAATCCGCCACCCCCTGGAAAACATTGGGGAGGACAACCACCTCAACGCTGCCGAGCAGATCTTCGAGGGTGACAAATCCCATTTTCTCACCTTTTTTGGTGATGAACTCCTTCATGGCCACAACAACACCGCAGAGCCTGGTCTCGGATTTATCGCTGAGATCGGAGATGGTTGAGGTGTCATGGGAGGAGAAACGCTTCATTTCAGCCTGATAACGTCCAAGGGGATGGCCGGTTATGTAAAAACCGAGGCAATCCTTCTCGAAGCCAAGACGCATCTTCTCATCCCACTCCCTGATGTCAGGCAGATTGCCATGGCCGTTGCCGTTGCTTTTTGCTATTTCGGCTGTACCAAAGAGTGATACCTGGGCGCTGTCACGCTCATCCTGAATCCGCTGACCGAGATTTGCAGCATCCTCAAGAACTGCGTAAAGTGCTGACCTTTTTGCACCGGTTGAATCGAAGGCACCGCATTTCACCAACGATTCAAGAACCCGCTTGTTGACCTTGCGCAGATCGACCCTCTCGCAGAAGTTGAAGAGGCTGGTAAAAGGCTCGTCTTTCCTGGCTTCGAGAATGGAAACAATCGCTGACTCGCCAACATTTTTTATGGCACCGAATCCAAAACGGATCGATTTGTCGATAACCCTGAAGAAAAGCTCAGACTCGTTGACGTCTGGGGGGAGAACTTCAATCCCCATCTCCCTGCAATCGTTGATATTCTTGACGATCTTGTCGGTGTTCCCCATGTCTTCGGTCAAAAGCGCTGCCATGAATTCAACCGGATAATGGGCTTTAAGATAAGCCGTCTGATATGCAATCAGGGCGTAAGCTGCCGAGTGGGACTTATTGAAACCGTATTCGGCAAACATCGCCATCAGGTCGAAGATCGCTCCTGCCTTTTTCAGATCGATCCCCTGGGCCTTTGCCCCGTCCAGGAACGGAATCTTCTCTTTTGCCATGACCGATGCATCTTTCTTACCCATTGCCCGGCGCAAAAGGTCGGCCTGTCCAAGGGAGTATCCGGCCAGGGTTCGGGATATTTGCATAACCTGTTCCTGATAGACGATAACGCCGTACGTGTCTTTCAGAATCGGTTCCAGCTCGGGAAGGTCGAAAACAACCTTTTTGCGACCATGTTTACGTTCGATAAAGTCCTTCACCATGCCGGAGTTCAAAGGTCCAGGACGGTAGAGGGCGCAGGCAGCAATGACATCTTCGAAGCAGGACGGTTTCAGGTCGCGGAGCATCTCGCGGATACCGCTGGACTCAAGCTGGAAAACACCGGTGGTATTGCCGTCGGAGATCAGTTTATAGCTGTCAGCATCGTCATCATCCAGCATGGCAATGTCGAATTCAGGATCTTTACCGGCGCGAATCAGCTTTACGGCATTATCGATAACCGTGAGGTTCTTCAGACCGAGGAAGTCGAACTTGACCAGACCGATCTTCTCCACATACTTCATGGAGTACTGGGTATTGATAACTCCGGTCTTCTGGTCCTTATAGACCGGGCAGAACTCCTCCATCATGGCAGGAGCGACCACAACACCGGCCGCATGGGTGGATGCATGCCGTGCCAGCCCTTCAAGGCGAAGGGCGACCTCCAGAAGCTCGTTTACCTTGCTGTCGGCAGCAGCCATCTCCTTCAGCTTCGGCTCCTGCTCCATGGCTTTTTTCAGGGTTATGCCAAGAACTTCCGGAACAAGTTTGGAGATCCGGTCAACATCGCCGTAAGTCATATCCAGGGCGCGGCCGACATCACGGATAACGCCCTTTGCTGCCATGGTACCAAAGGTGATGATCTGGCTGACCTTGTCACGTCCGTACTTGTCGGCAACGTACTGGATAACCTCCTCACGGCGGTCAGTACAGAAGTCGACGTCGATATCAGGCATGGAGATACGTTCCGGGTTGAGGAACCGCTCGAAGAGGAGATTGTAAGGGATCGGATCGATATCAGTAATGCGGATCGCATAGGCGACAAGGGAACCGGCAGCTGAGCCCCGGCCAGGGCCTACCGGGATTCCCTGGTTTTTAGCCCAGTTGATAAAGTCGGCAACAATGAGGAAGTAGCCGGGAAAACCCATCTGCTTGATGCAGTCAAGCTCTATTTTAAGACGCTTTCGGTAGATCTCTTCATCGGCATCACTAAAAGCAGGCTTTTTCTTGCGAATGGCAGCAAGACGCACTGCAAGGCCATTGAAAGAATCCTCCTCCAGAATCTCATCAAGAGTCTTGCCTGAATCCTGCTCGATATGGGGGAAGTGATAGGTATTGAAATCGAATTTGATATCGCAGCGCTCGGCAATGACAAGGGTATTGGCAACCGCCTCTGGTGCATAGGAGAAGGCGGCATGCATCTCTTCAGGAGATTTTACGTAAAACTCGCTGGCAGAAAACTGCATCCGGTTCGGATCGTTCATGGTCTTGCCGGTCTGGATGCAGAGCAGGACTTCGTGGGCCTTGGCATCCTCGCGGTTCAGATAGTGACAGTCGTTGGTGGCAACAAGTGGGATATTCAGTTCAGTGGCGATCTCGATGAGACGCTTGTTAACAATATCCTGCTCCGGAAGGGTGTTCTCCTGAATCTCGATGTAGTAGCTATCAGGAAAAATATCAGCATACCAGCGGGCAACATCTTTGGCCTCATCCATTCTGTTACGACCACAGAGCCAGGCCACCTCCCCTTTCAGGCAGGCCGACATGGCTATCAACCCTTCGGAGTGTTTGGAAAGAAGTTCCTTGTCAATACGGGGCTTGTAGTAGAAACCATCCTTGAAACCGGCAGAAGAGAGGATGGAGAGATTTTTATACCCCTGCATATTCATGCAGAGTAAAACAATGTGAAAATTGGAGACGCCGTCAGCTCCACCGCCATCCTTCTGGGTTCTGGAGCCCGGAGCGATATAAAGTTCAGAACCGATAATCGGTTTGATACCGGCATCCTTGCACTTGCTGTAAAACTCGATTGCCCCGAACATGCAGCCGTGATCGGTCACGGCAACGGCAGGCATGTTCTGCTCCTTGACCTTTTTCACAAGGTCATCAAGCCTGATTGCGCCGTCAAGGAGCGAATATTGTGAGTGCAGATGAAGATGAACAAAAGACATAAGGTAAAGCAGCTCCTACAAAATGAAAAAGAGTTGTCAGGGGGATTTGGAAGAAGGGAGTTTTATTCTGACTAAATTTAGTGGGAAGATTATGCCTCTAATCCGGCACATTGTCAACGAGTAGCACTTGGCAATCAGATTAATTGCCGGTAAGCAGAGTGAGCATCGATGAACCTTAAAAGCAGCAGTTGGTGGCTACCTCCGTTCGCGTAACGGCTCAATTTCTGTATTTCTAAGTTCATTTCGCAACAGCAGA
>JACABD010000007.1:53892-94143 GCA_013377075.1 Geobacteraceae bacterium
AAATACTACGAAATGGAGCCTGAGCGCTCACTACGGCAGCCACCAACTACTGCTTTCAGGCTAACCGTTATGAAGCCTGTCGCGCTGCAACAGCTCCGGAAAAAAAAGCATCCAGAACCCAACCACAAGCAGAGTGCCGATGCCGGCAAATAGCGATATCATGGAAAGCGGCTCGCGCCTGTTTTCATGACTGGAGCTGATCTTTAGAGTGGCAATGAATGCGGCTGCACAGAAAAAGATGAGTGCGCCGCAGCCGTAGACCGTCCATGCACCGGCTATGTAGAGAAATCCTCCCAGTACCGGGCCTATGATTATGGCAATCTGGCGTACCGAGGCATTTTTTTGGCAATGGCGGCAGGGAGGGCTTCCTGTAGCACCAGTGCCGGAAGAAGAGTCTGGAAAGTTGTGTATTCAAATGACCGGGCAGCCCCGAGCAGAAAGGTAATCAGTAAAATGACCCCGTTATCGGCAAGGTGCAGATAGCTGAAGAGCGCCAGCGCAAGGAGCACCACAGCTTCAACGGACTGGGCAAGGACAACGATATTACGGCGATTGTGGTGATCAGCGGCATGGCCGACATACAGAGCCAGCAGCAAGGCAGGGATAAACTGCACCAACCCGACCCAAGGACAAGGGGGCTACCGGTCAGGTCATACATCTGCCAGCCAATGGCCACACCTGCCATCTGATAGGCCAGTGTGGCTGAGGTGCGGGCTTAGAGATAGAGTCTGAAGCCAGCGGATCAGGTTTCATGGAATCAGCAGCCACTTTGCATCAAGTGGAGCGACTCTATTGCACCGGGCGCCTTTAGTATAGTCCATACAAAGCCCCGCCAGGTGCTGCCAGTGCTTCTACCCTTTTGATAACTTCGGGTGTCTCGACAAGCGGAGGTGCGTGATGGGGCTTGATTCGGGCATCTATGACCAGTGAGCCGCTACACCCCCAGTGCTTGGACTCGATTGAGGCACCGACACCGTACATATCCGAACCGGGATTGGAGCGGGTAAAGGTTACCCAGAGGAGGTTATCGAGGGTCTTTGCAGTGAAGTCGCTGTCATCTACGAGAACAACCAGAAGAAATCCGCTCAGGTCATTTCTTTGCTCAAAAAACCTGCAAAACTCCTCCAGATGGTGATCAACAGTATTTCTGGAAGAGCCACACGGTGGAGCTGTCATTGCGATGACACCCGGCATGCATACACGTGGCGCTCCGAAACCTGCGGGAAGAGCCAGATCAGTCGGCAACCCGGTTGCAAGCTCTCTTTTCTTCCCGCCTGCCGCAGCTATGACAACCTTTGACCCCCGGTTCAGGGAGGAACCGGAATAGTCGAGTGTATCAATGGTTGTGGAGGTCTGAAAATGGAGATCGCGCCTGAAATCGACCCGCTCCAGAATGAACTGGAGGAAAGCGGAAATATCGTGAATATCGGGAGGATTGTCATTTTCGGCAGCAATGAAAAGGTACTTTGCCAAAGAGAGCTGCCCCTGGCCAAGAATGGCGTTTGCCTGGGTAAGCAGCTCCATCGGCTGACGATCAATTGCATAGGGGAGGTAGCGTTCACTGCCGATGGCCAGAAGAAGCGGATGCACGCCTGCAGCATCAACAGCATGAACCCCCTTTACACCAGGCAGCACCGTCGGAATCAGCTCACCGGTCAGCTCGTGGATGAATGCGCCGAAGGAGGTATCCTCCTGTGGAGGGCGACCGACCGTGGTAAAAGGCCAGATTGCGCCATCCCTGTAAAAGACCTCATCCACGGCCATGACAGGAAAATCGTGGGCAAGACTGTAATAGCCAAGATGGTCACCAAAAGGCCCCTCAGGGAGCAGCTTGCCGGTCATGATCCGCCCACAGATGCAGAAGTCAGCCTCTGCCGGAATCGGCAGCTGACCATGACGGTTCACCAGAGGGATCCGCTGCCCGCCAAGAAGACCGGCAAATGAAATCTCCGGCATCCCCTCTGGCAGCGGCATGACAGCCGCAACGGTCATTGACGGCGCGCCGCCGACAAAAATATTTACCTTGAGCTCTTCGCCACGGCTAATTGCCTCGCTGTGGTGCACGCCGATACCACGATGGATCTGGTAATGAAGTCCGATCTCCCGGTTTTGTTCATAAGCGTTACCGGAGAGCTGAACGCGGTACATGCCCAGGTTCCCCCCCCTGAAGCCAGGTGCAGCGGGGCTTTCCGAGTAGACCTGCGGCAGGGTGATGAATGGGCCGCCATCAAGGGGCCAGGATTTCAGCCGGGGGAGCTTGTCTATGATTGTGCGATTGGCAAGGATCGGGCCGCTTGAGACCTTCTTTGGCAAAAGGGAGATTGCCGCCGGAATAGCAGAGAGTAGTGAGAGCGGATTTTTCAGGGCTGAAGCCGGATCAATCTTCAGCCTGACGAGATTCTCAATGGCAGAAAGGGTGTCGCGAAAGATGAAACGGGTCCGCTCAAGAGTGCCAAAGAGATTGCCGAGCATGGGGAAAGCTGACCCCCTGACATTGGTAAAGAGCAACGCCGGGCCGCCTGCTTCATAAACCCGGCGCTGTATGCAGCCGATCTCTTCATCGGCGTCAACTGGAACCTCTATCCGCTTCAAACAGCCATGCTGCTCAAGGTCGGCAACACATTCCTGTAGATTTTTATATCCCATAAGTTCCTGTAATTAGCTGAAGTATACTCATTATTCGGATCCGTGGCAGCAGGAGCCGTATCGAACGGAACCAGCCGGGGCCACACGTTGCCGAGCTGATGCCCTGCTTTCGTCAGGTGACTGCAGTGCATAAGAACGCGGCTTAAGTAAAAAGGTAAAGCAGAGGCGTTGCAGTGAGAGGCGGCTTCTGCTGACGCGGATCCGTACTCACACAAAATATCCGGCAGTATCTACCCCGAGAGCTGTTGCATCTATCACACCGTAGACCATCGACTCATCTGTAGTATCCATAATCGCGCCATCAATAGCCTCTCCGGCAGCCGATACGACCAGCTTCACCAACGGGATACGCAACCCCTCTGCGCTTGATCTGTTTTCTGCCACAACCCCGACCTCACCCGAATTGAGGAGCAGCAGCGTCCCGACAGGATAGAGGCCGACAACGGAGATAAAAAGTTTGAGAAGAGCCGGATGATAGTTTTTGCCAGACTTGGAAATCATGTATCTTATGACTCTGTCAGCAGGCTTGGCATCCCTTCTGTAGACCCTCGATGAGGTAAGTGAATCAAAGTCGTCAGCAATGTTGATTATCCTGGAAAAGAGTCCGGCATTCTGATAAGGGAGCCTTGGATAACCGGAAAAGTCGTACTGCTGGTGATGTTCGAAAGTTCCGGCTATCATCCTGGCGCTTAGTGCGTCAAACTGCTTCAGCTCCAAAACAAGGCTGACCCCGTAAAGAGGATGTTTCTGAATCTCCTGCCACTCTTCGCTGGTGAAATCGGTATCCTTGCCGATAATATCCCCGGAAATCGAGACTTTACCGATATCATGGCAGAGGGCTGTCAGACCGATATCGCAGCACCTCCCCTTGGAAAGTCCCGCCCTTAGCCCGACGACCATGGAGAGAATACAGACATTGACCGGGTGTTTGGCTGAGTAGTTGTCAAGGCATTTCAGCGTTGTCAGGGCAACAAGATCGGCAGGATCGGTGCGCATCTGATCGACCATCACCTGAACAACCCGTTTTGCCTTGGCAAGCCTGAGCGACTTCCCCTTTGCAGCTGAATCCATAATCTCATCAACCGCACTTATGGCCTGAAAATATATCCTTCTGGCCCTTGAGCGGCTGTCCATTTTTGCTTCATCATTGACAACCGTCCGCTCGGTAACGGTCATGATCTCAAGCTCGACACGGCTGATGCCGCCGGCATTCAACAGACTTTGAAGCTCTGTAAATGCCTGTTCGCAGCCTTTTTTCTGAATCCTTTGTAGATTATAGAGAAAACCGGTGATATCGGCGGCCTGCACCCCCTGGGAAAAACAGATGCCACCCAGGAAACAGCGCTTCATCTCTTCCATGGTAAACCTGAACGCCTCGAATCCTGAAGCATCCGGTTTGAGGCGCAGATCCCCGAGGTACAGGTAGTCGTCCTTCATTCTCAGCGACGCCTCTGCATTCATCCGGTGCATCTCACGGATCAAGGCAAGGAGCTGTTCCACCGGGCCGGACAGGGCAGCGTGCCCCTCCTGATAATTCTGTACCGTCTTGAAGAGAACAAACAGCCTGGCAACTAGCCCCTTTCCCAGTTGCAACACAGCCGTTTCAAGCTGATCCTGGTTGTGGTTGGGATTCACGTTAGTTCTCCTGGCCTGCTAAAGCATCGGCTGGTTTCGGTTTCCCGATCCTGTCGATGGCACTGATAAGAACATCGTGATGCTCCCTGGTCTTTGACTTGAGCGCCTCACTGAGCATCTTCAGAGGCTCATCACCCGGTATCTTCGGCAAGGCGGCAGCGGCACAGATGACCGCATCCCTTTCCCTCGCCCGCTGGAAATGAAATTTCTTTGTCAGCATTGTCTTGAAAACCGGCAGGGTCTTTTCTGCCCCGATATCGGCTATCGCCTCGTAAACCGCCTTTTTAACCGCAATATCCATATCTTCGAACACTTCTGAAGCGACAAAATCAAGGAGCGGATTCAGAGCTATATGAAGCCTTGCTCTCCCCATGAGCTGAACGGCCATGATCCTCATTGATGGGGTCTCGTCCCTTAGAAATCGCAGAATATAAGGTTTTGCCTTTGGATCCGGCACTGACAGCAGGTATCTGAGAACCTCTTTCCTTACCCTGATCTCCCGGTGTGTGATAAGAGCTACAACCTGATCCAGAAGGTCCGTACTCCTGATCTGGGAGAGAAGAAAGACCATGTTCCTGACAACAAACCACCTTGAATCCTTGAGAAAGGGGAGAAGTATCTGGGGCCGTTCCCTTGCAAAATCAGCAGTCGTATCAAGAAGAACCTTGCGCATCTTCATATTCTCAACCTGACCAAGAAGCTGGCAAAGTGCTGCCGGGGTACTCCTGCCGATCAGTATCGAGAGCGACTTAAGCTCATCCGGAGAAATAACACTTCCTGTATCAATGGCACTGGAAAACCCTTTAAGAACATCATCGCTCCACAATCTGCCAAGGGCCAGCAAAAGTTCCTGTTTTCTGGTTTCGGAAGGTTCGGTTGCAGTCCCCCTTCTCTGGAGAAAGGCAAACATTTTCAGAGCCACCCTGCTCTCTCCTGAGACAAAAAGATTTCCGGCCAGCTTCAGATAGATATTGAGGAACTTGGTAAAGAGTTCATCTTCGGCAACTCCGGAAACTATTGCAGAGAGGATTCTGGCAGTGGCTTCCAAAGGCTGGAACTGCTCCTCAGCCTCCACAAGACCCTTCAGAGCGGCAGCATCATCTTCAGAAAGGGTAATGAGGTGATCCGGGATATCGGCAAGCCCGACCGCATTGGTAGCAAGCTCCCTAAGCTGTGAGGAGGTGAGATTTGCCAGTGGAGATGAACCGGGGAGATGTTCATCGATCTGCCGGTCTATTTCGTGGTAATCCTCTTCAAGAATGTAGGCAAAGTGCGGAAGCCCCACGTCCCAGAAGCGGGTGACGATGTCGTCATCAAGGGAGGAGGAGCTGTTCATATTGACAATGTCGAGGAACTCTTTCAGCTCCCAATCACACAACCCCTTTTTGAAAATAACCGACCTGATCCCGTCAGAGTACATCCTGAAAGCAATGCTATCCTTTGGATCGGAGTTTTCGTAAACCTGGTGTCCCTTGTATTTCAGTTCAAACCTGTCCACATCGAGCCGGTACTGACCGTACTGATCAAGCATGGCAGAAACCTTTTCGGAGAGATCCTGGAAAAACTTCTCAAGAACAGAATTATTGGCCTGATACATCCTGAGACCCTTGGTGGTTTTCACCATTGCAAGCATGACATCGGTTGCAAGGGAAACTTCAGACCTGCTTACCTCGTCAGGCGGTGGGGCTTCGTCTGTCATATCAATGTTATCGGCCATGTCGCTCCATTTTTAAGCAAATAACGGGCTCAATCACTCTACTTGACAACATCATGCACAGTTGTGCTGAATATCTGGCAGATTCTGCGTTGCGGATTGGTGGCCTGTGCCGTCATCTGAACCCCTGGAGGGGGCTCTTCACCCTTGCCAACCACCTTGCCCGCGTGGATCACAACCTTACTACCGTACGAGGCAAGTTTCTGGGTCAGGGCCCGATTAAGACAGTCACTGACACTTTTTGCCCGCAGCTCGGAGAGGCGCTGATTCAGGAGTGCTCTTTTTTTCAGATTGCCGCCATCGCTTAAGAATCCGGATGAATCGGTATAACCATAAACGTCCACCTGCAGGATCAGCGGTTTGTCCGGGAAAAGAATCAGACTGCTGTCGATATTGGCCACAATTTTCTCGGCAAATTTTTCCAGCGCAGCTTTACCGTCCTGAGCAAGGTCGTACTTCCCCATGGCAAAGGAGATATCGGACTGAAGCTTTTCCTGCTGGCTGCTTTTTATATCCTCTTCGTAAACCTTCAGATCGCTTGTGATGCTTGCCGCCTTGACAAGGGACATCTGCTCCAGCCCCTTCTCGTCGTTCTGGACATCGTTGGCGAACTGAAGGATTTCATCCAGTCTTGGCAATATCTTCTTCAAAGGAGTTGCGGGGTTTTCCTCCTGTTTCCTTACAATCTCCTCTTTCATCACCTTGACCGAGCTGGTAATCCCCTGAAGAATGACCCGCTTCGAAGAGGTGATGCTGTCCTTTGCAGCAGATATGGCTCGCTGATACTGCTGCTCGGCAAGCTGCTTTTCAGCCTCATCAAACTTCTGAACCGAACTTGCAATATCAGGAGAGCTACTCCCGGAAGAGGCCGATCTCTTCACAGTATCCTGATATTCTCTTGCCTCATCGATCAACCTCTTGGCATCAAGATACAAAAGCACCCGTTTGGAAGCATCAATGCTGTCCCGCGCCGATTCAACTGCACGGGGGAACAACAGGAATTTCATGGACTTCTCTGCTTCACTGATTTTTGATTTAATCAAAGGGACATCCGGAGTGGCATTTTCAGTTATGCCTGTCCGGCTTACATCTTCCTGATACTGCATGGCCTCATTAATAGCCCGTTTTGCATCAAAGATAGTCGGACCGCAACCGGCAGATAATAGTAGTGTCACAAACAGCAATAGCGCTTTTACAATTCTTACCGACAATCTCATAACTCACTCCTTACTGCGGTTATCTGTTCAATTCACAGAACGACTCTTCATACTTTTGCCTTGTTTTGGCAGTATTGCTCTGCATCTGCCGAAGAGACTCATCTTGATTTAACAGATACTGTTCCTGTAGCAGCGCTTCAATACCCTTGAAATCACAGACTATTTTTTTAAGTACCAAAGCAGCTTCGGAGCCGCCTGACCGCCCCTTTTTCTTAAGAGTATCATAACTGACCAGATCCTTCTTTGACGAGGAGAGCAGCTCCTCTAGTGTCCTGCTGTCAGCAAGGCATTCAATCGAGCATCTATCCATCTTTTTGACCGTTGTGAAATAAAAATCCCCCCGCAAAGAGGTTGACTCCCAGGGAATCTGCCTGTTGCCGGTCTCTGTAATGACATCATTACGAACATGTTTGAATACCTGTTCAATGGTCAGGCCGGGTATTGTCAGCGCCTTTAACAAATGCTTTGTATAGACGCCGTTTTTATCCTTGCCATCAGCCGCCACTGACTCCGGCGCAGTTGCATAGGCGACAATGGTTCCGGTAGGCGCGTCCATCCGGGCAAGGCCGCCCCGTGAAGAGCGGAAGCTTCTGGCAAACGGGTTGTCACGGCAGGCGTCGAGAATAACGATATTTACCGGATTCCCGGCATCTTCCATCTTCCCCAGAACCCGGGCGATATCGATGGATTCGTGCTCGATATCAGATTCACTCTCAATGCGGGCGCCGATCGGAATCAGGTAGTTCCTGCCGTTTACCTGCATGCCATGCCCGGCATAGTAAAAAAGACCTACGCCACCGTTGCGCAGCTTCTGGTAAAAGGCTCTTATCGCCTCATCCATACTGCGGCGGGAAGCATCCTCTTCATAGATTACCTGAAAACCGAGTTTTTTCAATGCCATGGAAATGTCCCGGGCATCATTTACCGGGTTTTTCAGAGGCGAGTTAGCGTAATTGCTATTGCCGATAACAAGGGCAAGGCGGCTTTCATCTGCAGTGCTTTTGATAGTTATTGATCTGTCATTCGCTGATGCCGTTGACACCAGCAGAAAGAAGATAGCATATGCAAAAGCAGACAGTGGGGCCTGTAGCAGGTATTTGGAATGAAAACATTTACAGAGAATAATCATCACCCCTTCGGCAGGAAGATAAAGAGTGTTACCGAAAGGGCGGCAAGCACCCACATCCCCGGCTTCACCTCGGAAGCCCTTCCTGTGAGAGCCTTCAGCACCACATAGGTAATCATCCCGGCGGTCATCCCCACGCCGATATTATAAGTAAAGATCATCAGCACAATGGTCAGAAAGGCCGGAATCAACTCAGTCATGTCGTCGAAATTGAGCTGGGAAATGGGGCGGATCATGAATGAACCGATGACGATAAGCGCTATGCCGTAGGCGTGTGGCGGCACAATAGTGAAGAGCGGCGCAAAAAAGAGCGACAATCCAAACAGTGCAGCAACCACAAGGGCGGTAAAGCCTGTCCTCCCACCCTCTTCTATTCCGGCGGCTGATTCGATGTAAGCACCGGTAGTGGTAGTACCGAGGAGGGGCGCGACCATTGTGGCAACGGCATCGGCCAGCATCGGCTTCTCGATTTCTGGAAGGTTACCGTCCTTGTCGAGAAGGTCAGCCCGCATGGACAAACCGATCAGCGTGCCGATGGTATCGAGAAAGGCCATGATGAAGATAACCATGACCACCGGAAAGAATTTGATATCCATCGCCCCGGCCAGGTCAAGCTTTAAAAGAATCGGTGAGATGGACGGCGGCATGCTGACAATCTCTTTCGGAAGCGGGGTAATGCCGAGAACAATGGAGAGGATAGTAATGGTGACAATGCCGATGAGCATTGCGCCGTGAACCCTTCGAGAAAGAAGCACCACAACCAGCATCACCCCTGCTGCCGCAAGCAGCGCCGATGGCTGGGAAATGTTCCCCAGTTTCACCGGAGCACCCTGCACACCGAGCGCCACAATCCCGGTCTCATTGAGACCGATAAAGGTGATAAAAAGGCCGATACCGACAGCAAAGCTCCCTTTGAGAGACATCGGAATCGACTCGGCCAGCCAGCTCCTGATCTTGAAGATGGTGAGGATAGTAAAGAGGCAACCGGCAATGAAGACCGCTCCCAGAGCCACCTGCCAGGTGTACCCCATCACCTTGACAACGACAAAGGCGATGAAGGCATTTTCGCTCATGTAGGGGGCAATGGCAAATGGGCGCTTTGCCCATAATGCCATAATCACCGTACCGAAAAGGGCGGCAAGTATAGTGGCCGTAACCTGGGGAGCCCGGGGGATGCCCGCATTTTCAAGGATCGCCGGATTAACGATAATGATGTAGGCCATGGTCAGAAAGGTTGTGATCCCGGCAATGGTCTCCTGCTTGTAGGAGGTGTTGTGCCTGTCGAATTCAAAGAATTTTTTCATAGCCCTTTCACCGCATATATTCCCGGGGCATTTCTCCAGAAGCCTTTGTAATCAAGTCCATAGCCGAAAAGAAAGCGATCTTCAATCTCCAGACCGGTAAAGTCGGCCCGGTAGCCTGGCTTGAACTTTCTGTCGTGAATCTTGTCGACAAGTACGGCGGTAAGAACCTCTCTAGCCCCATCCTCCAGACAGTAATCGGCAATTGCACCCAATGTCACCCCTTCATCGAGGATATCGTCGAGGAGCACAACCGTTCGTCCGGCAAGATCCCTGGTTGGCCTGACAATCCAGTTAAGCCTCCCTCCAGAGGTCGATGCGCCGTATCTGGTTGCGTGAACATACTCGACTTCAAGGGGGAAGTTCAGTTTTGTCAGCAGTTGACCGGCAAAGATCAACCCGCCGTTCATTACGCAGAAAAATAGCGGCCGACTGTCAGCAAGTCTGGTTGTAAGTTCTTCCGCTATTTTGGTAATTGCTGCTGTCACCTCTGTTTCACCTGCCAGTAGATCCGCGTCTGCAAGCACCCTGTTTGCCTCATTTACCGACATCATAATTTCTCGCCCCTTTTTTAAACGCCTCGAACCGCTCCATTTCCAGATTGAAGCAGTCGGGACAGAGTCCATGGGTGAACTCCGCCTCCGTATGGCTTGATATATACTCTTCTACCCTTGTCCAGAGCCCATAATCATCCCTAATCTTCTTGCAGCATGCACAGATAGGAAGAAGACCCTGTAAAGTTTTTATCTCGGCGAGGCTCTGCTCAAGCTCGGCAGTTTTTTGAATGCTGATATCGAGAACCTCTGTCAGACTGTCGTTTAACTTTTTACACTGCTCATGTTCACGATCATATGTTGAGACAATAACCCATAGTACGGCATATGCGCCTATAGCCGCCGTCATAACTCCAGTTATCTGGTCTGCCATCCTGTCATTGTTTGAGGCGAAAGGTACCAGCAGATCCGGGTGCAGCAGCTCTATTGCCATTAACAATATTACATTCGCAAGCGTTATGGACATTAATATGAGTCGTTTCCAGCCGCGAAAGAAAAAAACCAGATAAATGATCGCCATGAAAAAGTAGTATGGGACACTGCCGGTAGAACCTGCATTGTAAAACCAGACAGAGTTGAGGAGAGCGAGTATTATTAAAAAGAAACCGGCCTGATAGATACGGCTTCTTACTGCAAGCAGGTAGAGGAGAAAAGACGCCGTACCAAAAACCGCAACCGCAATATCTACCTGAACAGGAATTCGTTGTAATAAATTAAACGGGATGATTACGAAAAAAGAGAGGACGGTTGCAATAATGGTCAGCAGTTTGTAAAGACGCAGCTCTATCTCTGTGCCAAAACCGGGGTAAGGGTTGTTCAACTCCTGAAATATCAATTTCAAAAGGAGCCTCCAGATGAAAGTTGCGTGAGTCTATCATATTTTAGCGAAATCGCCACTGTCTTGATTCAGTTAAAATTATAAGTTTGTCAATTCCACCGCAGGTTTACTGCTATTGATTGTCATTTAACTAAGTAGCTGCCACAGCAAGACAATCCCCCCTTGTATTCTCCACACCTCTTAAGATAAATTGACCTAATGAAACTGACACTGTTCAGAAAATTCCTGCTGGCGCTCTTTTTGATCGCCATATTGCCGCTGATCCTGTCGTCGGCAACACTCCTTTTTAATCTTTCCGCCACATCAGGGCGGCTTGCTGAAGACATTACCGCTGCTACTGACAAGCAGGCATCTGAAGCGCTGCAGAGCCGGGCACGGCAGGTTGCCGAGGATGTGTCCCAGTTTCTGGCACAGTGCGAAAACGATCTTCGTCTGGTTGCCGCCATTTCCAAGGACAGCTCCACCCTGGACAGCTTCTACCAGAGCAGGAAATTAGAAATCTGGCATCGCCTCGAAAAAAACGGGCAACCTGTCGAAGAGTCGCTTTTCATACCGGTCTACTCATCCCTTGAGCTGATTGACAAAAAAGGGAAACAACGCTTTGTCATCTCCTCCGGCAGGATTCTCCCGGTGGATGAACTGAAGGACATCTCAAACCAGGCCAATACCGGCTTTCGGAGTGAGGATTACTTCAGAAAAACCGCTTCCCTGAAAAAGGGGAAAATCTATGTTTCCCATCTCACCGGATTTCATGTTTCCAAAAAGGAGCAGCTAAGGGGAGCACAGGATTCGGAAACGGCCTATGGCGGCAAGGAATACCAGGGTGTCATCCGTTTTGCCACCCCGATCTACGGCTCGGATAACGAGTTTGAGGGGATTATTGTTCTGTCACTCGACCATCGCCATCTGATGGAATTCAGCCAGCATATACTCCCCGGCAGTGTGGAAAAAACGCTTTTCCCGTCCTACAAAAGCGGCAACTATGCCTTTATTTTCGATGATGAAGGCTGGATCATCACCCACCCAAACTACTGGGATATTCGCGGACTTTATCCTGACGGCAGGGAGGTTGCCCCCTACACGGAGAATACGCCGCTGGCGCTGATTGAGGCGGGAAGAATCCCGTTCAATCTCGACCGTGCCGGTTTTATTCACCCCAACTACCCCCTTGCCGCGGCAATGGCGAGAAAGGGTGAGAGCGGTTATCTGGACACAACCAATGTCGGCGGCGCCCGCAAGGTTATGGCCTATGCCCCCATTCCCTACCGCACAGGGGATTACAGGCGACACGGCATATTTGGCGGCGTCACAATAGGCTTCCAGACCGACCAGTTCCACGAACCGGCCAAGCAGGCAGCAGCAGTGATTCATAATCAGATGCAGAGTCATCTGCGGCGAAGCGGGATGATTCTTGCCTTCACAGCCCTCCTCTCCCTTCTGGCCGCATGGAGAATCTCAAGGAGTATCACCAAACCCCTGGCGCTTCTCACAGAAAAGGCAAGGGATCTGGCAGAAGGTGCCGAAGGAGTGCGGGTCCTGATCTCATCGGGCGATGAAGTTGGCGAACTGGCTGCAGATTTCAACAAAATGGCTGACGAGCTTGAAGTGCGTAACCGCCATATTCTTGAAACCCTCTCCGAACTTGCCCGCTCCAGGGAAACTGTCACCGGCGAGCGCAACTTCATGGAAGAGGTGCTCAACAGTATCTCCAGCGCAATTATCCCCTTTTCACCCCAAGGGGAGATGATCTCAATCAACACCAAGGGGATCGAGATACTGGAACGGACACCGCTTTCAGGGGAGAAGTACAGTCTGATTTTTGCAGACTGGCCGTCACTTGTGCAGCGGATCGAGGAGACAGTTGCCGGCAGGGGCGAATTTGGTCGCAAACCGGATAATTGGAAACGCAGATGTTTCGATGTCGGAATATTCCCCATCGGCGCAGGCATGGAACAGGGTTTCACCGTTACTCTTCGTGATGAGACCGAGAAGGAGCGGATGCGTGAAGAAATGACGCGGATGGATCGTTTTGCCTCCCTTGGCAGGCTTTCTGCCGGAATTGCCCATGAGATCCGTAATCCTCTTACCGGCATCACCTTGCTCCTTGACGATCTCCACGACCGGGCAGATACTGATCCGGAGAGCCGCGAGATGCTGGGACGATCACTTGAGGAAATCGAGCGGGTGGAGCGGCTCCTCAGTTCGCTCCTCAGCTACGCGTCTCCGCCAAAATCCGAGTTTTACACCGCCGACCTTAAGCAGACAATCGAAGAGACCCTCCTCTTTTTCAGAAAAACGTGTGAAAAAGGTGGTGTCTCCCTGGAGAGCCGTATTGCAAGGCTTCCCGAACTTGTCTTTGATCCTGACAAGATCAGGCAGATGCTGCTGAACCTTTTGCGCAACGCCCTTGAAGCCACGCAAAGCGGTGGCAGAATCACGGTAACCCTGGAACGTGAAAATGAGAGCGCAATTTTAACCGTAACCGACACCGGGCAGGGGATTCCGGCGCCGGATCTTGATCATGTATTCGAGCCGTTTTTCACCAGAAGCGTCGGCGGCACCGGCCTTGGACTCTCCATCAGCCAGCGGATCATCGAGGAGCATCACGGCAGCATTGAGGTCAGAAGCGTTGAGGGTGAAGGGACGCGGTTTGAGATACGGCTGCCGCTTACAGGAACATAAAATGGAAAAAATTCTCATAATAGACGACGAGCAGTTCATTCGCGATAATGTCAATCGTGTCCTCTCCGAAGATGGCTACGAAACTATTCAGGCTGCTGACGGCAAGAGTGCCCTGGAGGCCGTGTCTTCCGAGGAGATTGACCTTGCCCTGCTCGACCTTAATCTGGGGAGCGAAAACGGCATTGACATTCTCCGGTCAATGAAGAAGATCGACCCGGAGTTGCTGATCATCGTCATTACCGGTTACGGCTCTGTGGAAACAGCTGTGGAGTCCCTGAAACTGGGGGCTTTCCACTACATGAAGAAACCGTTCAAGGCCGATGCCCTGCGGCTTATCGTCAAACTTGCCCTCCAGACCAGCAACCTCAAGCGTGAAGTAAGAGCGATCCGCAAAAACGAGCTCCTCTTCTTTGAAAAGGTGCAGATGGTCGGGGTGAGCAGCTCCCTGAAAGAAATCATGCACCAGGCAAGGGAGGTTGCACGGCACTCCGACGCCACTGTGCTCATCACCGGCGAGTCAGGGACAGGAAAAGAGCTGATTTCAAAGAGCATCCATCACCTCTCAGGGAGGCGGGAGGCTCCTTTTATTGAAATAAACTGCGCCTCCATTCCGGTGAACCTCCTTGAGAGCGAGCTTTTCGGCCATGAGAAAGGGGCTTTTACCGATGCCAAAGAACGCAAACAGGGGCTCTTCGAGGCTGCCAACCGTGGGACAATCTTTCTTGATGAAGTAGGCGAAATGGATCCGGCTGTACAGGCAAAACTGCTGCGGGTGCTGGAGAGCCGCACCATACGGCGTATCGGCGGCATCAAGAATATCGAGGTTGATGTCCGGGTCATTGCCGCCACCAATAGAAACCTGAAGGAGGCGATGCAGAATGGCAGCTTTCGCGAGGATCTTTTCTACCGCCTCAATGTCTTCCCGATTCATATCCCGCCACTGCGGGAGCGGCTCGAAGATATCCCGTCGCTGGTGACATTCTTTCTGGAGACCTACAGCAGGCAGTTCTCCCGCAGCTTTACAGCCATCTCCCCTGAAGCCATGAAGCGCCTCTGCGCCTACAGCTGGCCGGGAAATATCCGCGAGCTGAAAAACAGCATCGAGCGGATATGCATCATGAACGACAGTGAATCACTGGAAACCGGGATGCTCCCGCCTGAAATCAGGGGGAAAAAGTCAGGGGAAGGAGAGGTCTGCGACACTCCGCAAACCGGACTTGAAGAGGCAGTGGAGGCCCTTGAGCGGCGGATGATCCGCTGCGCCCTTGCCAGCTCCGGCAACAATGTCCTTCAGGCTGCCCAGCTGTTAAAAATCCCAAGGGGCACTTTGCGCTACAAGATAGAAAAGCTGGGGATAGCCGCTTGACCGGCCCGATTGAACATGGCTCTGCCAGATATCATCGCGCCAACCTGGCGCTGTTCATCGCCGGATTCGTCGCCTTTGTGACCCTCTACGACGTTCAACCGCTTCTGCCGCTCTTCAGCCGGGAGTTCGGCGTCTCCCCTGCCATCGGTAGCCTTCCGCTGTCCATAAGTACCTGGACCCTGGCGGTTGCCATGCTGCTTGCCGGGACAGTTTCGGAAACTGTCGGCAGAAAGCCGCTGATCTCGGCAGCGTTGTTTCTCACCTCACTGATGGCGCTGTTGACTTACTTCTGCGACAGCTTTGCCGCGCTACTGACTGTCCGTTTCCTGCAAGGGCTGGTGCTGGCCGGTGTGCCGTCGGTCGCCATGGCGTACCTTGGAGAGGAGATGGACAGCCGCGCCATTACCAGCGCCATCGGCATCTATATCAGCGGCAATGCGGTTGGCGGCATGACCGGAAGGATCTCCTCGGCCATACTCTCAGACCACTTCCCCTGGCGCAGCGGCATTGCCCTGATCGGCTGCCTGACTTTTGTACTGGCTGTCATGTTCCTCTTCATCCTGCCGGCACCGGCAAAGTTCGTCAAACGCCCATTCAAGGCGGGCTACCTCCTTACCTCCCTGCTGTTTCACCTGAAAGACCGCTCAATGCTACTGCTTTTCTCCATAGCCTTTCTGGCCATGGGAGGTTTCATCACCCTTTACAACTACATCACCTTCAGGCTGTTGGCGCCCCCCTACTCCCTCAGTCAGTCCAGCATCAGCCTGATCTTCCTCGTCTACTTCACCGGCTCCCTCAGCTCATCGTTCATGGGAAGACTGCTGCAGCGCTTCGGCCGTACCTTCATGATGCGGCTGACCATCGGCGGAATGCTTGCCGGAACCCTGCTAACCCTCTGTAGCAGCCTTGTCTGGATCATCACCGGCATCGGCATCTTCACCTGCGGCTTCTTCGGCGCCCACGCCATCGCCTCGGGCTGGGTCGGAAAGCGGGCCACAACCGCCCGCGCCCAGGCCACTTCACTCTATCTTTTTGCCTATTATCAGGGGTCAAGTATCTCCGGAACCGTTGGCGGTATCTTCTGGGTCAAATGGGGCTGGCATGGCATCACCATCATCATTATTACCCTGCTGCTTCTGGCTCTGGCTGCTGCAGAATCTGTCAGGAGGATGGAACTGAACCAGCCAGTAATCTCTGGCTGAAAACCGCCACTTTCAGGTGGCTGACATCCGCCACCACCAGCAACAAAACTGCGTATCTCTTCCCTCAGACTTGCAATTACAGACAGTTGCGCTAGTCTTTGTTTTGGCACTCCTATTGCTATACAAACATCAGTCCATAATTTTGTTTACTATCCATTGGCATACCAGCAGATAAAACCCTCAAGGAGAAAGCGCATGAAATTAAAAGCCCTGTTAGCAGCTGCAGCACTCACCGCCTTTGCCACAAACGCACTGGCAGCACCGATTGTCATCAAGTTCAGCCATGTCGTTGCCCAGAACACACCGAAGGGTCAGGCAGCCGACTACTTCAAGAAGATAGCCGAGGAGCGCACCAAGGGTAAGGTAAAGATTGAGGTCTATCCCAACAGCCAGCTTTACAAGGACAAGGAAGAGATGGAAGCTCTTCAGCTGGGCGCTGTGCAGATGCTTGCACCATCCCTTGCCAAATTTGCGCCTCTTGGAGTGAAAGAGTTTGAGGTTTTCGACCTGCCGTTCATCTTTGACAGCTATGCCGATCTTCACAAGGTAACCCAGGGTCCGCTGGGTGCCAAGCTGCTGAAGAAGCTTGAGCCAAAAGGGATCGTCGGTCTTGCCTACTGGGACAACGGTTTCAAGGTGATGAGCGCCAACAAGCCGCTGAAAACGGTCGATGACTTCAAGGGCCAGAAAATGAGAATCCAGTCTTCCAAGGTTCTCGATTCACAGATGCGCTCAATGAATGCAATCCCGCAGGTTATGGCATTCTCCGAGGTTTATCAGGCTCTCCAGACCGGCGTTGTTAATGGCACCGAGAACCCGCCGTCAAACCTCTACACTCAGAAGATGCATGAGGTACAGAAATACGTAACCCTCTCAGACCACGGCTACCTCGGCTATGCGGTTATCGTTAACAAGAAGTTCTGGGAAGGCCTGCCAGCAGACATTCGCACCGGGCTTGAGAGCGCCATGAAAGATGCTACCAAGTTCGCCAATGATGTTGCTAAGAAAGACAACGACGAAGCGCTTGCAGGTGTAAGGAAATCCGGTAAAACACAGATCATCACCCTGACTGCCGCAGAGAAGGCTGCCTGGAAAAAAACCATGGACAAGGCTCACAGGGACAATATGACCCGCATTGGCGCCGACATTGTCAAAGAAGTCTACACCGCCACCGGTTACAAGCCTTAACCGCCCTGAGTTTTCAACTTTTGAGGCCGCTGCGGCCATGCAGCGGCCTTTTTAACGAGTTTTTTCAGGAGACTTGAAAATGATGAAATACCTTGATCACCTGGAGGAATGGATCATCACCTTCCTCATAGGCGCAGCAACGCTAGTTATTTTTGTTTCCATTATCCACCGCTATGGCGCCGGGTTGCCCATTCCCGGCGTGCAGGTCTGGCTGATCCAGCTCAACCTCAGCTGGGCTCAGGAACTGTGCATCTACATGTTTGTCTGGATGGCCAAGTTCGGTGCAGCCTACGGCGTTCGTTCCGGCATCCATGTCGGCGTTGATGTGCTTGTCAACAGGCTCCCTGTGGATTGGCGCACAAAAGGTGTGATGGTCTCCATCGTCTGCGGAACCATTTTCACCGGCATCATCGGCACCCTGGGCGCCACATTTGTCTGGGAGAACGGTATGCACTACGCCGTCTATACATTGCTGGGGATAGGTGTGGGTGATGTGCCGCAGGGGCCGACCACTCCGGATCTGGAGTGGCCGACATGGGTCATCTACTCGGCAGTGCCGCTCGGTTCCTACCTGATGTGCTTCCGTTTCATGCAGGTCGGCTATCGCTTTCTCAAAACTGGCCACCTGCCGAAACATAATGAAACCCATGTTGAAGGACTGGAGGACGTAGTGGAGGACATACCGGGAGCTTTGCATGACCCGATAAGACATGACGACGCGGTTATCGATGGGGGTAAAACAAAATGAGCACAGCTGAAGAGACATTAAATGTCATACCTCCCATGAGTAAACCCCGCGCCGCCGCCTGGTTAATCGGGATTTCAACGGTTCTGATCGGTGTCAGTCTCTACTTCGGCAATGTCGGCATTGTTTTCGCGCTACTTTTGGCGCTGATGCTGACCGGCGTGCCGGTTTCCATCGCCCTCGGACTGACTGTCCTCACCTTCCTTTTTCTCCTGACCAACGTGCCGATCGAAGCGGTGGCATTAAAACTGTTCACCGGCATAGAAAAATTCGAAATCATGGCCATTCCCTTCTTCATCCTGGCCGGTAATTTCCTTACCCACGGAGGCGTGGCTAAGCGGATGATCAACTTTGCCACCAGTATGATCGGCCATCTTCACGGCGGGCTCGGACTTGCAGGCATCATCGCCTGCGCCATGTTTGCCCTGGTCTGCGGCTCCAGCGTCGCTACGGTAGTGGCGATCGGTTCGATCATACTTCCTGCCATGGTAAAGCAAGGGTATCCAAAGCGCTTTGGCGCCGGCATCATTATTTGTGCCGGCTCCCTGGGCATCCTGATGCTCCCCTCAATCCCCAAGGTGGTCTACGCCATTGCCACCAATACGTCCATCGGCGCTCTCTTTGTTGCCGGTCTGTTGCCGGGCATACTACTTACAATCATGCTCTGCGTCGTCACCTGGTATATAGCCAAAAAACGTGGCTACATACGCCTGCCAAAAGCCACCTGGGGTGAGCGATTCATCGCTTTTCGCCAGAGTGTCTGGGGTCTGATGCTGGTGGTTATCATTGTCGGCGGCATATACTCTGGCATCTTCACCGCCACCGAGGCAGCCGCCATGAGTGCAGTCTACGCCTTCTTCATCTCCGTCTTTATCTACAAGGATATGGGGATGAAAGACGTTCCCAGGGTACTCTTGAACTCGGCCAACCTGAGCGCCATGCTGCTCTATATCATCACCAACGCGGTGCTCTTCTCGTTCCTCATGTCCCACGAGAATATCCCCCAAGCCATGGCAGACTGGATTCTCGGCAAGGATCTGGGGGTTGTCACTTTCCTGATCTTCGTTAACGTGGTGCTGCTCCTTGCAGGCAATGTCATGGAACCATCCTCCATCATCCTGATATTTGCGCCAATCCTCTTCCCTGCTGCCATGCGCCTCGGCATCGATCCGGTACACTTCGGTATCCTCATTGACGCCAACATGGAAGTGGGACTTTGTCATCCGCCGGTCGGCCTGAACCTTTACGTGGCCAGCGGCATCTCGAAACTCAGCATTTCGGAGCTTACGGTGGCTGTCTTGCCCTGGTTAAGTACCATGATTGTGTTTCTCATCATTGTCACCTACTGGCCGTCGCTATCGATCTGGCTGCCGAAAATAATGGGAATGATGTAGATGCAAGATCATCTGCTCATTTATGTGATTGTCGTTTTGAATGCATTCTGCCAGCTCTTGCTGATATGGAGCCTGAAAAAACTCGGCAATAAAAGATTCCATTTTATGGCAGCGGCCATACTTCTTCCGTTGTTTACGGCAATCTTCATGAGGGGCATGGTTGCAACGGGGCTGATACACGGACATCTTGCAGATCAGTCCCAGTTCGAACAGATTCTTACAAAAGTAACTGGTGGTTTGCTGGTGGCCGCACCATGGCTGACAACCCTGGCGGCAATTCTTTATCGAAGACGGATGAAAATTGCTTTGAATACGTAGAATCAAGGGTCTGCCTCGGCAGGCCCTTTTTATTTCCCTTCAGAGCATCTGTCGGCTATAATTTCCACACTTATGCTCGCAACCCTTGTCATAATTTTTGCCCTCACCTATGCAGCCATCGTCCTCGAACATCCGCTCAAGGTGAACAAATCCGCCTCTGCACTCATCGGCGCCGGACTCCTCTGGACCATATACGCTGTTGCAATCCCTGATCAGATTCTGGTGAACGAGCATCTGGCAATATCACTCACCGGAGCCGCCCAGATCGTCTTCTTCCTTATGGGCGCCATGACCATTGTCGAAGTAATTGACGCCCATAACGGCTTTGAGGTCATCACATCGCGGATCAGGACTGACAGCCTGTCCACCCTTCTCTGGCAGACCGGTTTTGTCACATTTTTTCTTAGCGCCGTCCTTGATAACCTTACCACTGCAATAGTCATGATCTCCCTGATGAAAAAGCTGTTGGGTAAAGATGAAGACCGCCTCTACTTTGCCGGGATAATTGTCATCTCTGCAAATGCTGGTGGCGCATGGTCTCCCATCGGCGATGTCACCACCACCATGCTCTGGATCGGAGGCCAGGTAACCGCCATCCCCATCATGAAAGGACTCTTCCTCGCCTCCCTTGTCAACATGCTGCTGCCACTGGCTATTGCCAGCTACATTTTCAGGGGGGAGAGTGTGACTCCGCCTGTGAAGCGCCGTGCAGAGGTGGATCAGGTCAAAGCAACCCCGTTCGAGCAGAACCTGATGTTTGTCATGGGGCTGGGCATCCTCATCTGCGTACCGATCTTCAAAAGCATCACCCACCTCCCCCCATTTCTCGGAATTCTCTTTGGCCTTGGGATTCTATGGCTTACCGGTGAACTCATTCATAGCAGAAAAGATGAGGAGATAAGGGAGCAGCTGACCATTGCACGGGCACTCAAGCAGATTGACCTGAGTTCCATTGTATTCTTCACCGCCATTCTCCTTGCAGTGGCAACCCTTGAGCATAGCCATATTCTCACCAGCCTTGCCACCTGGCTGGAGAGGACTGTGGGCCAACAGGAGGTTATTGTCACCCTCATCGGCCTTGCCAGCGCAGTTATCGACAATGTACCGCTGGTTGCAGCATCCATGGGGATGTACAGCCTCGCCCAGCACCCGGCAGACAGCTTTCTCTGGGAGTTTATCGCCTACTGCGCCGGCACCGGGGGCTCAATTCTGATAATCGGCTCTGCTGCCGGGGTTGTGGCAATGGGGCTGGAAAAGATAAGTTTCTTCTGGTACCTGCGCAGGATAAGCTGGCTCGCCCTGCTTGGCTATTTTGCCGGAATAGCTGCCTGCATCCTGCAATATCGCCTGACAGTTTAATTCTAAGCGATAAGAAACCAATCCTCCATTCGGCACTATCATCCAAAACGACGTTCCCACCCGTTGACAATCACTTTTGCCAATCAACAATTTTAATATCGTCTTCGATTTTCTGGGCAACGTGAGGTGTCAAACCTGATACATTTTAACAAAAATTACTACCAGCACCTTGACAAGCAGTATTGCCAATTTACACTTAAACTCAACTCTCACTTTACCCTAGCAACCATAATGAATCATCTGGCAATTTGCTGCTTCAACCTTTAAACAAAGGGGACAAATATGAATATGACCTTAGCCAAGCCAATTTTATTACTCTCTATCGTCTTGCTTCCCTCCGCCCTAAGTGCAGCCGAAATCTCCATTGATTCAAACACCATTTTCCGCATTGAAAAACGTGACATGATAGGTTCAGGAAAAGACACTATCATGCCTGCGACCGAATTTATCGGTTTTGACGCCAACAGGCTTGCTGATACCAACCTGTCATTCCATTTTTATGGCTGGGGGCGAATGGATCTGAAAGACAAGAGTTATAATGATGACAATGCTGACGCCGGATTCACATACGGATATCTCCGCTACCGCTTTAATTCAGCAAATGCAGATGTTAGAGCCGGTCGTTTTTTTGTTCACGAAGGCATTGTCAATGAACAGGTCGACGGTGTCAGCGCAAGGACAGACCTACCATTAGGCTTCGGCATCTCGGCGTTCGGAGGCGCTCCGGTACATGGAGAGAATCTTTATCGGGAGAATAGTGACGGCAAAGGAGATAGCGTCGTCGGTGGAAGACTCAACTACCGCTTCAAAGGGATTCTCGACCTTGGAGTTTCAACCGTATATGAAGGCAAGACACCTGATCTGCTCTACCATACCAACGGAGAGCACCGTCTGGTTGGCGGCGACATCTGGCTCACACCGATCTCCTGGTTCGAACTGATCGGCCACACGAGCTATAACACAAAAACATCAACAGTTGCAGAACACTCCTACCTGGCAAACATCCGCCCCCTGAAGCGCCTTACACTAAGTGCTCAATACAACGAATCTGACGATCAGAGTCTCTTTTACTCATGGGCCGCATTTTCCGGTGCAGCACTGCCATCCGGTAGCAAAACAAGAACTGCTGCAACTACAGTTTCCTATGAATTCAGCAAGAACGTGGAAGCATCGACAGATTTCAAGCATTACAAGCGGGACAAGGGTGAAGCTGAACGTTATGGCGGTAATCTCAAATTCAAGTTCATGGAAAACAGTTTACGCACAGGCATCGGTTATCACTACCTGCGTGCCGGAGAAGGGTTTGCCATAGATAGCAACCCTACCGCTTCTTATCAGGAAGCACGAACTTATGCCATGTACGATTCGAAAACGTACTTCACTGCAATAGACCTGATTGGGCAGTTCTTCAAGAACAAGGTCTACAACAAGAGCAACGCTCTTGAGGGCAGAGTCTCCATCGGCTACCACATCACACCTACACTGGCAGTTTCGGGTGACATAAGCTGCGGCAAAAACCCTGAATTCACTTCGGAGACAAAAGGTCTGATCAGACTTACATATAATCCTGTCTTTGACGGCAAAGGAGATAAAAAATGAACCTGTTACGACTGAGTACCCTTGTATTTGCCATCATCGCCATGATCGTGACTTTAGCTGCATGCGCCCAGATGAACAGCATGAAAAGTCTCCCTTCTGCGCACCCTGAATCACTGGCAATCGGCCAGCAGGCAGACTGCTCCGAGTGTCATGACGATCAGCAGAAAGGAACTCTTAAGGCAATCCCCTACTTCAGCCATTCAAAATCTTTTGTAGATAACCATCGTTTTTATGCTGCCAATGATAACCGCCTCTGCATAGTCTGCCACAAAGAATCTTTCTGTGCCGATTGCCATACAAACAAGGTCGAGATGAAACCTTCGACCAAATACGGTTATCGTCCGGACAGAGAGATGCCCCATCTTGGCGACTTCATGGTGCTTCACAGGATTGAAGGGAAGCTGGATCCGGCGAGCTGCTACCGCTGTCATGGTAGAGCCAACAACGAGCGCTGCAGCAGTTGCCATAGATAGGAGGAATTATGCGATTTTCAGCTTTATTGCTTATTCTGGGATTGATGTTTGGCTGCAGCAAAGCCAATGAAAATGCTCCGATACTGAACCCGGTTACCGGCAAACACCCTGCAGGCTGGGCTGTTGCCAATACCGGTGGACTCCATCCGGCAGCTTATCTGAAAGGGCCAAGTTCCTGCCTGGAATGCCACGGCAAGAACATGGATGGCGGCATCAGCAGTGTCAGCTGCTTCAGTGCCTCGCGAAGCGGAATTACCTGCCACCCGGGGGGGCCTTCAGGACACCCGCAGGGGTGGTCGGCACCTAACTCCCATGGCGCGGCAGCAAAGGCTGCCTATGCAGGCAGATTCGGATTTCTTCACTGTTCCAACTGCCATGGAGTTGACTACAATGGTGGTGTGGTCAATAAGTCATGCTTCAGCAATTCGGGCTGTCATGTAAAATCGCCCCACCCTTCTCCGTGGCAACCTAGTTTAAGCATTTTTACCCACACAAATACTGATGCCAGCAACGCGGCAGCCTGCATAGTCTGCCATGCAAGCGGTAACAACTTCCCTCACCTGGGTAACTCTACCCCGCCAGCAACAACACCTCCAGCCGGGACTCCAGCGGGATGTTTCAACAATACTCTCTGCCACGGCGTAATGGGGCATAATGTTGGCTGGTCAGCTCCTAATGTGCATGGGGCTTCTGCTAAAGGTATCGCCAGCGGTGACACCGGTTTTAAATCCTGCACCCAGTGTCATGGTACAAATTATGGCACCATTCTTTATACTGCCGACATTCCACCCATACCTAAGACTTGCCTTGATCCTGCTGCCTGCCACTCCGTTGCAGCACCACATCCACCAAAACCATGGAGAACCACTGGCGGGGTAACCCATATCAACACCGACACCAGCAACGCCGACCAGTGCGCTATTTGCCACACTGGTGGGCAGAATTCGGGATTAAAACCAATCACTGGAGCTCAGGCCGGACTTACAGGATGTTACAACAATACTCTCTGTCACGGCCAGATTGGCCACCCTGCAGGATGGAGTGCCCCTACAGCACATGGCGCTACAGCTAAAAAAGCCCCTTCTCAAACAACCGGCTTCTCCTCGTGCCAGCTCTGTCACGGTGCAGCATTTGTCAACGGAAGCGCTACTACCTGCTTCAAGGGGATCGGCTGCCACGGTTTCGGCATAGCATCACCACATCCGCAAAAGCCGTGGTTCTCCCGTACAGGCGGGGTCACCCATTCAGATACTGACCCGGGGAATGTCGACGTATGTGCCATCTGTCATACAGCCGGTGCCAACTCGACAATCAAACCACCTTTCCCTCAAACCAACACCCTGGCTGGCTGCTATAACAACACCCTCTGCCACTTCCATCAGATCCCATTTGCTCCGCCACCATTAGGTACAATGCCGATATCACTACATAGCGGAGAGGCAAAAAAAGACCTGAGCATCTGCCAGGCATGCCATGGAAAACCTGGAACCACAGCTTTTGACGGAGTCCTCCTTGCAGATGGTACACGCACAATTGCCTGCTCATCCTGTCACACATATGCCAAAGCTCACCCAACAGACTGGCAGGGATCTGGCACATACTCACACAGGGATGCGGGCAACAAATCTGTTGCCTGCGCAATCTGCCACGGATTAAGCTTGGGAGCGGCATCTCCTCTCCCGGCTGCGCCCAGCTGTTTCAGCGCTTCCTTTACCAACCCACTTGGACAGGCCAGAACCTGTCATGCCAACGGACCTGGAAACGCTGCCCATACTGTCCCTTATGTCAATCACAATTCGGCTGCCAGCGCAAACATAACCTACTGCCTCGGTTGTCACAGTGTCACAGGTTCAGGCTCTAATCCCAATGCTCCTGCCTGCACGAGCTGTCACATTTCAAGTCCACAGGCAAGTCCGAGCAATTGCGTCTCATGTCACGCAATGCCTCCTAGTGGCCCCACATATCCCAATATCAACAAATCGCACACGGCACATAGTTCCCTTAACGTCACGGCCATTTGTGCAGAGTGCCATTCCGGACTCGGAGCGGGCACATATAATCATTACTCAAGATCGCAACTTCGCACGACATCAGTCCAACCAAACCCTGTAAAATTCGGCACATTGGCAAAAACCGGCGGAGTTGCCCCGACATTCACCCTCTCAACCGGTGTATGCGCTAATACATACTGCCATGGCGCAACGCTGTTAGGCGGCAGCAATCCGAATCCTGTATGGGGGGACGCAACCTATCTGACTGGATGCGGAGTCTGCCATGGTTTCCCACCGTCAACTCCTGAGCACACAGGCTCGAATGTCACGTCCGCTACTCCTTGCATGGGTTGCCACCCGCATGTCAACGCAACAAATACCGGATTTACCGACCCTACCAAACATATCAACGGAGTGATTGATGCGAGTGGAACCGGGCATGCATTCCCATACTCCGGAGCCCTTCACCAGGCAAACGGCGCTACCTTGGCCAACTGTAGCGGCTGTCATGACACAACAACTACCGGCGGTACTTACCCTGTTGCAGCAGGAGTCCGTCCGCTCTGCTCGGGCTGTCACCTTAACATGACCGGTTTTACAGGCTGTTGGGACTGCCACGGAGCAAGTGCAACTAACGCAAGACCAAATGGCTCTTCTTTTCCGAATCGGGTTGGCTATCACAATGTGGGCGACCATGCAGCATCCAAATTCACATGTACAACCTGTCACCCCATAACTTCAGGAAGCATTAATCATGGGTGGTCTAACAGGATAAAATCAACCAGAGCACAGGTTAACGCTAGCCTGAGATTTGTTCCGGCCAATGGCAACATTCAAAGCAGCTGTAATCCATCAGCTGGAGGGATGACCGGCTGTCACGGTTCTGCAAACGGCTGGTAATAACCTCATCATCTTTGTTTAGTGCACATCGGGAGTTCGGTATAATTATTTTGACCGAACTCCCGAATACATGAAGGTCGCAAAATAATGAAGAAACAAAAAGAGGGGGACGCCATTTGCGCCCCCCTCTTTTAACATCTTATATTACTGCTTGAATCAGTCTCTAAGTGAATTCAGATTCCGCACTCTGTTAGCTATGATTGTGGAGTCTAAAAGCTCTCCGCAGCATGTGCATTTCCAGGCATCAAAAGAGCGGACGAAATCATAATACTTCTCAGCGTACATTCTTCCTTTACACTTTGGACAATTCATATATACCCCCTCCCGGCTGAATTTTTTATAATTTCATAAGTGAGGATATCTAGTACATCAAACATGCCAATGTGTACCAAAAAAAGATGCATATATTAATCTACACTAACATTTATTTTTTATTCTTTACAATCAGCAGGTTACAGGCAGCACCAAGAGCATTCAATGTCATGGAAATTCTTAGAAAACAGCATTTATGTAATTTCAGATATCAACTGTAGAAAATTACGTCATTAATTTGGCGCCAGATTTAAACCAGAGGGGAGTAATACTCTCTTATTAACGAAATAGGCAACTTAGTTGCGTGAAATTTAGGCCGGGAAGGTTAACCGGCAGCAAAGACATCGCCAAACAAATGACATCATATGGAATATGGTGTCATTTGTTTGGCGCATAAAACAAATCAGATGAGGCTAACAGGAATATTCAGTGCAAATCATAAAAAACGCACCCTGCGTTACCACAGGGTGCGTTATAGCTTGCTTAATTATACTGTATAAATCAGGCAGCTTCTTCGTTTTTATGCAACTTGAATTCTATACTATCAATCAGGGCCTGGTAAGATGCTTCAATTATGTTTTCAGAAACCCCTACGGTCCCCCAACGGCTCTCTTTGTCACCTGACTCTATAAGAACACGAATGGCAGATGCAGTCCCCTGGCCGGCAGGAAGCACGCGTACTTTATAGTCAAGGAGCTTCACCTCTTTCAGTTTCGGATAGAACTTCTCAAGGGCCTTGCGAAGGGCATTGTCTAGAGCATTTACCGGGCCGTTACCCTCAGCAGCCGTATGCTCGACCTTGCCACCAACCCTGACCATCACAGTAGCCTCTGAGATCGGCTGATTATCCTCGTGGCGCTTCTCGTCTATAACCCTGAAGGCCGTAACAGTGAAGAACTTCTTATGTGTGCCCAGCGCCCGTTTCATCATCAGTTCAAATGTGGCCTCTGCCCCTTCAAACTGATACCCCTTATTCTCCATTTCCTTGATATTATCGAGGATGTCCAGAGTTACAGGATCCTTGCTGTCAAGATTGATATTAAACTCTTCTGCCTTGGCAAGGATATTGGCTCTACCGGAAAGATCCGATATCAGAACCCTGGTCGAGTTTCCGACTATTTCAGGGCGGATATGCTCATAGGTTTCCGGATGCCTCTGAATGGCGCTGACATGAACACCACCTTTGTGGGCAAAGGCTGCATTGCCGACATAGGCCTGATGCTTTGGAGGGGCAAAATTAGCCAGTTCATAGACATAACGGGAAAGATCACGAAGCTTTTTCAGCTGCTCATCACTTATGCAATCATGGTTCATTTTCAACTTCAGAGCAGGGATAATGGAGCAGAGGTTGGCATTTCCGCATCTTTCACCAAAACCATTGATAGTCCCCTGAACATGAACAATCCCGTGTTTAACAGCAATCAGCGAGTTTGCAACTGCGCACTCGCTGTCATTATGAGTATGAATTCCAAGAGGTGTTTTAATCTGTTTTTTAACATCATCGATTATCTCGGCAATCAAGAATGGCAGATTGCCACCATTGGTATCACATAGAGTTATACAGTCTACACCGGCAGCTTCAGCAGCCAGAAGTGTCTTTATCGCATACTCAGGATTGGCTCTGTAGCCATCAAAAAAATGCTCTGCATCATAAACAACTTCTGGAGCACGGGCTTTGAGATATGCAAGCGAATCGTGGATCAGATCAAGATTTTCTTCTAGAGATATTCGCAGAGCCTCCCTTACATGAAAGTCCCATGTTTTACCAAAAATCGTGATGCAGTCAGGCTCTGCCTGAACAAGCAATTTTATGTTCTGATCCTTGTCGGGTGTTATCTTTGCCCTGCGGGTTGAACCGAATGCGGCAATCTTTGTCTGCTTGAGCTTCTCCTTCTTAATCTCCTTGAAAAAAGCTACGTCCTTGGGGTTACTCCCAGGCCATCCACCCTCTACATAATGAATACCCGCCTCGTCAAGACGGTGCGTAATCCGGATTTTGTCCTCAAGTAGGAATGAAATATCTTCAGACTGCGTACCGTCACGCAGCGTAGTATCATAAAGCTTTACCAGACTCATATTTTCACCTTCCTGCGATAAGAGTATATTCAATAGAGTTGATATTTCTATAACGATTTTAGAAACTTTTCAACATCGAAATCAATAATCAAACAGCTTTATCCGTAAATAACATCGTAAGTTTAGCAGCAGTAAATTATAACCATAAAATCTTATCCAGACTTAACGAAAAAAAAGGCGTGCCCCTTAAAAAGAAGCACGCCCTAAAAAAATTTAAACAGTACCGCTATTTTCCCGACATCCCGAAAGCATCATGGAGCACCCTGACAGCAAGCTCCGTGTATTTTGAATCAACAATTACAGAAACCTTGATCTCTGATGTAGATATCATCATGATATTAATCCCCTCTGCAGCAAGGGTCTGGAACATCTTCGTAGCGACTCCGGCATGGCTGCGCATACCAACTCCGACCACTGAGATTTTGCTGATATTTTCGTCAGAAAAAACTTCTTTAGCGTCAACACCCTTAGCAGAATCTGCGGTGATCTGAAGAGCCTTCTTGAAATCAGCCTTGGTAACCGTGAAGGTAAAGTCAGTAAAGCCTTCCATACTGACATTCTGAACAATCATATCCACTGAAATATTTGCATCTGAAAGCGGTGTCAACAGCTTTGCCGCGATACCTGGCTTGTCAGGCACATGCATGACTGAAATTTTTGCTTCATTTTTGTCATATGCGATCCCAGAAACGAGAACTGCTTCCATCTCCTTATCCTCCTTGGTGACAATTGTCCCTTGATTATCATTAAAGCTAGAGCGGACATGAATATCCACATTGTACTTCTTGGCAAACTCCACCGAGCGAATCTGCAAAACTTTTGCGCCGAGGCTTGCAAGCTCAAGCATCTCATCATAAGAAACTTTTTCAACCTTGCGTGCATCAGTGCAAATATTAGGGTCTGTTGTATATACCCCGTCAACATCGGTGTATATTTCGCAGACATCAGCCTTGAGAGCCGCTGCCATGGCAACTGCAGAGGTGTCGGAACCACCACGGCCAAGAGTAGTAACATTCCCCTGACGGTCAATCCCCTGGAAACCGGCGACAATAACAATGGTGCCGGCCTTAAGATCAGCCCTTACATTGGTATCTGGGATCTCCTCAATCCGAGCCTTGCTGCTGACGCTGTCGGTAATGATAGGCACCTGCCAGCCGTGATAAGACTTGGCCTTGTAGCCCATACCGATTAATGTCATGGAAAGAAGAGCAATGGAAACCTGCTCGCCCGCTGCGACCAGAACATCATATTCACGCAGGTCTGGAAACTCACAGGTATCATTACCTAGGGCAACAAGCTTGTTCGTCTCGCCAGACATGGCAGAGACGACAACAACCATCTCGTTTCCCTGATCAAAGCCCCGTGCAACTCTCTGTGCAACGTTTTTAATCCGCTCAACGGTCCCCATTGAGGTGCCGCCATACTTTTGAACTACCAGAGCCATCAGTCTGACCCTCCCTGAAAGTTAGATACTATTTTAGTCGCCATCACAAATAACGATAGCAGGTTATCTTGGAATGAATTTTTTATCAAGAATGGATCAAATGGTCAAAAGAATTTTACATTTTTAATATTTTTAGTTGTTTCAGTTACCAGCAGAATCAACTTTTCCATCCGTGCGCAAGTTGCAACCAGTTCGATCTGCCTACTGTTTTCGGAAATATAGGTCAGGAAAATATCGAGGCGCTCCCCAGGAAGCTCTTCTTTGAGTCGTTCAGCCCACTCAACAAGACATACACCGTCACCGGAGAAATATTCGTGAAATCCAAGAGTTACAACATCATCATCTCCGGCAAGTCTGTACAAATCAAAATGATACAGCGGGATTTCACCATGATAGATATTGAGAAGTGTATAAGTCGGACTTGTTACAGGGATTGAATGATCGACGCCAAGTCCCTTTGCTATCCCGCTGGAAAATTTAGTCTTGCCTGCACCAAGTTCCCCGTGAAGGGAAACAAAATCCCCTGCAACAATAAATCTGGCAAGCGCCACAGCAAAGGCCTCCGTAGCATCAGGTGAACTGGAAACTATTTTCATGAACTAACCAGCCATAGACCTTATCAGATCGATTCTGGAGACAATTCCGACAAGTTTTTTCCCCTCGACCACCGGCAGGGCATTGATTTTTTTACGGCTGAGAATATCAGCAACATCTGCTACCGATGATTCAGGGTTTACCGTCACAACATCAGTGGAAAAGATCTCACCGACAGACTGACCGGTCATTTTCTTCAACTCTTTTTCGAATTTCTTGTCACTCTCAAGATAGATAACCCAATCAAAGATCGAGATAACAGTCGGGATATGCAGGTTTTTATCCTGCTCTATCAGATCGGTCTCGGTGACAATACCAATCAGTTCTCCATCTGACCCCAGCACCGGCAAAGAGCTCAAGTGCCGCGCTGCAAAGATCTTCGCAAGCTCCATAATTGTCGTCTCTTTTGTTACGGTCACAACATCAGTCGTCATTATATCTTTAACTTTGAGCATAAAACCTCCGGTTATTTTTACTGGTTAAGTAGTTGAGTAGTTAGGTGTTCACAACTTAACAACTCAACCACTCAACTGATTCTGACTTCCAACAGCTTCTTGAAAGCATACGGCACCATCTCCTGTACATCAGTAGCAATCAGGCCGATCTCCCCTTTTTCCTCCGCAACCATATCCCCTGCCAGTCCGTGGCAGTATGCACCGAGACAGCAGGCATCAAACGGCTCATACCCTTGGGCAAGAAGGGCGGTAATCACCCCCGACAAGACATCTCCCATGCCACCTGAAGCCATGCCCGGGTTACCTGTGGAGTTTATGGCAATTCGTCCATCAGGAGCAGCTATCACGGTTCGTGCCCCTTTCAGCAGGAGATAACAACCATTGGTAGCTGCAAAATGCCGTGCAGCCCCGATTCTGTCGGACTCTATCGCTGTAACACTTGCTCCTGTCAGCCGTGCCATCTCGCCCGGATGGGGGGTCAACACAACTGTAGGTGAAGAGGAACCCGGCAGAATGGAAATATCTTCTGCAACCGCATTCAGAGCGTCTGCATCGAGCAGTAGCGGGAGTTTTGCAGTAGAGACAATCCCCTTTATCACGGCAATGGTCTCTTCATCAAGGCCAAGTCCCGGCCCTGCGGCAATGACATCTTTACCTTCGATCAGATGTTCAATAACCTTGAGTGAATCAAAGGCAATGGCACCTGCCGGACTCTCAGGAAGCGGCACTGTCATTGCCTCCGTTGTCTTCACCTCAACTACAGGATGTATCCCACAAGGGACTGCCAGGGTAACAAGGCCGACCCCGGCTCGCATGGCACTGTTTGCGGCCATTGCCGCTGCGCCGCTCTTGCCGCAGGAGCCGGCAACAATAAGGCAATGCCCGTAGCTCCCCTTGTGAGCTGTTCTGCTGCGGGGCGTTACAAGTTTTGCTGCATATTCGGCATCGATAAACTCTATAATAGCGGTCTTTTCTACCAACACGGCAGGAATCCCGATATCAGTAACTAAAAGCTCGCCAACATAACCGGCACCCGGATAGAGCAGTTGACCGATCTTTGCTGCGCCAAAGGTGACAGTGATGTCAGCCTTGATTGCCCCCCCCAAAGTTCTGCCTGAAGTAGCATCGACTCCTGAAGGGATATCAACGGCTATGACCGGTTTTTCTGAAGAGTTTATCAGCGCTGCAAGTCCGGCATAATGGCCTTCAAGGCCGCTCTTCAGCCCCGTACCAAAGATTGCATCAATAATGACCGCTGATCCCTGCACAATGGCTTCAATCTCAGATTGAACGGCGCTCTTAAAATCAATCTGCTTTACCGATGGTGGAGTGCGCCTGAAGTTTGCCTCTGCATCACCTGCGTAAGCAGCTGTAAATATGAGCAGACTGACGCTCCAGCCAGCCTCAGCAAGGAGTCTGGCAATCACGAAACCATCGCCGCCGTTATTCCCCTTGCCGGCAACTATCAGTGCGGTGCGCTCCTTAAAGTTTCCAAAGCGGGAGATGACAATGGTTGCGACATGACTTCCGGCTCGCTCCATCAGTTCAAGCCCAGACACACCATACCCACTGATTGTAGTGCGATCAAGCTCCTGCATGACTTCTGCGGTTACGGCCCTCATCAAGCCTCCAGTATGACCATGGCGATGGCGAACCCACCATCATCGGAGAGGGAGAGATGACTCTTTTCTGCGCCTGCTATTTTCATCTGATCGGCAGCTTTGCCTTTAATATAAAGGTGTGGCTTGCCGAGTTCATCATTTCTCACTTCAATATCCAGCCAGTTGATGCCGTCGCGAAGGCCTGTGCCCAGGGCCTTGAGAAAAGCCTCCTTGGCAGCAAAGCGCATGGCAAGCGGCCTGGCAGAGAACCGCTTCGCAAAACAGTAATCAAGCTCGAATCGAGTAAAGAGACGCCCGAAGAGAGACTGGTTATCCTCTTTCACAAACTTCTCAAAGCGGGCTATTTCAGCTATGTCTATCCCTGTACCAATAATCAATGAAACCTCCGAAAGTCCAGATTATACCGTTTTACACCCCAAAGGCAATCATCAAGAGAGGAGAAATTTAATCAACAAACCTTGACTGTCGTCTAACAGGAGTCATAATTATTATAAACAGCTTTAAAAGGAGCGATTATGACTGAGTCAATACTTGTGCCGTCAATTGAAAGCAGGCTTGCAGGGCTTATCGAAGTAAGCCGCAGGGCGAAGATTGAAGCAGATATTGCCACCAGGCATATCGTAAAGAAAACGGTCACCATCTCCAGAGAGTTTGGCTGCGAAGCCTATCCGACTGCAGAGAAGCTCAAAAAGATCCTCGAAGAAAAGAGCGGTGAACCATGGATTCTGGTAGACAGATCGCTGATTGATGCAGTCGCAAAACACCACGATATGGAGGCAGAACTCCTGCACAATCTTGGAAAACGGCCACGCTGGCTTGACGACATGTTCTCCTCACTCTCGCCAAAATGGAAAAACGAAAGGGATCACTTTCAACTCCTTGCACAGAAGATTGTAGCCATCGCTTCAGGGGGCAACGCCATCATAGTCGGGATCGGCGGCGCAATTGTCACCCAGTCCATGAAGAACTGTCATCATTACAGAATTTTTGGTTCCATGGAGCACAGAATCAAATCGATTAGCCACAGAGCAAAAGTTTCTCCGGCAGAGGCGCTGACATTGATTGAAAAACGCCAGCGCTCCAGAGAGAAGTTCATCCGTGATTTTCTTGATAAAGACATAAACGACATGCACTTCTTTGACATGCTCTTCAACAATGACCGCAATAGTCCGGAGATGATGGCAGAATGCATTGCCAGTCATGTCCTTCGATAATCCTGAAACAAAACAGACCTCTGAGGAGTAACGCCTCAGAGGTCTCCCTCCTCGACCTTTCTTGACTCCTTTCACTCCCTGCTGTATATAGAATCATCAATAAATCAAACGAGGTTCTGATGTTTATATTAGGTAACCTGCTCATCGCCATTGCCCAGATCAGCAATTTGATCCTGACCCTCTACATGTACATGATCATAGGAAGCGCCCTCATCTCCTGGGTTAATCCAGACCCCTATAATCCAATCGTAAGATTTCTCCATAGAGCTACAGAACCGGTCCTGTACAAGGTTCGCAGTAAACTGCCTTACATGGGAGGGGTAGACCTCTCGCCTATGGCCGTCATATTCGCAATCTACTTCATGAAAAGTTTTGTTGTCAACTCAGTCATGGATATGGGTTTGAGAATGAAAGGGGGAGGATTCTGATGAACATTACGCCTCTGGACATCCAGCAGCAGCAGTTCAAAGGGAAGATGCTCGGCGGACTCGATCCGAATGATGTCGATGCCTTTTTGCAGATTGTCGCTTCAGAGATGGAATCTTTGATCCGCGAAAACAGTGAGCTTAAAGAACAGGCTCGAAGGACAGCTCTCCAGGTAGACGAGCTGTCTCAGCGCGAGGTCAGCCTGCGTGAAACCATGCTGGCTGCACAGAAGATAACTGAAGAGATGAAGGCAAACGCCCAGAGAGAGGCAAAGCTTCTTGTTTCCGAGGCAGAGCTTAAAGGTGAACGGATAGTCGCGGATGCCGAAAACCGGCTCGTCCAGCTCAACAACCAGATCCATGAAATACGACGTCAGAAACTCCAGTTCGAGTCAAATCTCAAGGCCCTGATTGAAACTCACCTGAAGATGCTGACCCTTGAAGAATGAGTGATAAAATCCCTGACGGGGCAATTCAAGCGGCTCGGGATGGAGTAATCATCAGGCTGCATCTCCAGCCACGGGCATCGAAAACCGAAATCTGCGGTTTCCAAGGGGATGAACTAAAAGTCCGCGTCACCTCCCCGCCTGTGGATGATGCCGCAAACAGGCTCTGCACTGGGTTTTTTGCTAAAATATTCAAGGTACCTAAATCATCAGTTACAATTCTTTCAGGTCACAAGTCTCGTCACAAGAGGGTACATATTCCCGGAGCTGGCCTTGAATACACCTCTGACCTGATTATCTCTCTTCTAACTTCAAAGCATTGACAAAACTCCCTGTTAATCATTATATTTAGAGATGATGTTTCAGAAATTATTTCAGTGAGGTTTTTAGAAATGCCGATGTACGAGTACAAATGTGAAGCATGCAGCAACCAGTTCGAACTTCGCCAGAAGTTTTCAGACCCCCCTGCCAGCGAGTGTCCAGCCTGCGGTGGCGCTGTCACCAAGCTTATTTCAGGTGCTGCTTTTGCTCTTAAAGGTGGCGGATGGTACAAAGAAGGCTACGACTCCGGTTCAAAGAGTGCGGCACCCCCATCCTGCCCGGCTTCATCCGGCGGCGGATGTGCCGGCTGCCCTTCAGCATCCACCTAAAATTTAAACAAAACCATCAAGGAGTTTATTTATGGCTACAGTTATCGACGGTAAGGCGATTGCTGCAAAAATTCGCGGCGAATTGACAGCTTCTGTATCAGAACTAAAGATAAAAGGGATCACGCCAGGTCTTGCAGTAGTCCTTGTCGGTGAAGACCCTGCCAGCAAGGTATATGTAAGCATGAAAGAGAAGGCCTGTGCCGACGTAGGCATCTTCTCTGACGAGCATAAACTCTCTGTGGAGACATCTGAAGCAGAGCTTCTTGACCTAATCGCCAAGCTCAATGCTGACCCGAAGATCCACGGTATACTGGTTCAACTGCCGCTGCCGAAACAGATCAACACCGAGAAAGTCCTTGAAGCCATCTCCCCGAACAAGGATGTTGACGGATTCCACCCTTACAATGTCGGCAGGCTCATGGTTGGCAAACCCACCTTCCAGCCATGCACCCCTTACGGCGTCATGATCATGATGAAGGAGATCGGTCTTGACCTTACCGGTAAAAACGTTGTTGTCGTCGGCCGCTCAAACATTGTTGGCAAACCGGTTGCCATGATGTGTCTTCAGCAGCACGCAACCGTTACCATCTGCCATTCACGGACCAAAAATCTTGCAGAAGTTGTCGGCGCTGCCGATGTTGTCATCGCAGCTGTCGGCGTTCCCGAGATGATCAAGGGTGAGTGGATAAAGGAAGGAGCCGTTGTCATCGATGTCGGCGTAAACCGGGTCGGCGAGAAGAAACTTGTCGGTGATGTCGAGTATGCTGCGGCTTTCGAACGGGCAAGCGCCATCACCCCTGTTCCAGGCGGAGTCGGCCCCATGACTATCACCATGTTGCTCTACAATACGGTTGAATCTGCGAAGAAGCAGTAGACAGAATCAGATCAAAAGACGTTGAGTAGTTAAGTCGTTAAGCTAAAACCTCAACCACTTAACGACTCAACCACTCAACCGATTTCCCCCGGGTTCCCAATGATCATAAGCCAGAAAAAACCTTTAGAAACCATCCTCGAATCCCTTGGCGAGAGTCGGTCAGTCTTTTTGATCGGCTGTGCCAAATGCGCGACCGTCTGCAAGTCCGGTGGAGAGGAGGAGGTGTGGCAGATGCAGGAGGCGCTCCACTCTGCCGGCAGAGAGGTCACCGGCTCCATTATCATTGATGAAGCCTGCCACATGCTCAGGGTTGGCCGCGATCTGCGCGGCAAACAGCAGATGGTTGATGATGCTGACGCCCTGCTTGTCATGGCCTGTGGTGCCGGAATCCAGTCGGTTTCCGCAGCTGTGCCGAAAAGGACAGTTGCAGCTCTTGACAGCATGTTCCTCGGTAACATCAGGAGATTCGGCCAGTTCGAGCAAAAATGCTCCCTCTGTGGCGAATGCATCCTTTCTGAAACAGCCGGTATCTGCCCTGTCACTGCCTGTCCGAAGGGGCTTTTAAACGGTCCTTGCGGCGGCATGGATAACGGCAGGTGCGAAACCGACCCGGAAGCTGAATGCGCCTGGGCGCAGATATTTTCACGGATAACCAATGATGGCCGCGAGATGGACCTTGACCGATCTGTCCCGCCAAAAAACTACGCAAAGATCCCGAAACCCGGGAAACTGACACTCCCTAAATGAACAACCCACTCTCAAATCTGCACAGAAAACTCGCAGTCAGCGAATTTGTTTTTACTGCCGAAGTCTGCCCCCCCAAAGGTTGTGACACTTCGCTGTTCATTCAGCAATCAAAGGCTTTGGCAGGAGTTGTCGACGCTATCAATGTCACTGATAACCAGGGTGCAAATATGCGCATCTCTCCCCTTGCCGCTTCTGCACTGCTTCTTCGTGAGGGGATCGAGCCGATTCTGCAATTCACCTGCAGGGACAGAAACCGTCTGGCTCTACAGAGTGATCTTCTTGGCGCGGCTGCGATGGGGATAACAAACGTCCTTGCCCTCACCGGTGATCATATTTCGTTTGGTGATCACAAAACCGCCAAAGCTGTATTTGACCTCGATTCAGTACAGCTCCTCGAAGGAATAAGAATGCTGCAAGGGGGGACAGATCTTTCCGGCAAGAAGCTGGAAGGGGCACCCTCTTTTTTCACCGGAGCTGCAGCCGCTCCAGAGGCAGAGCCATTTGAGCTGACCCTTTTCAAACTGAACAAGAAAATTGCCGCTGGAGCAGGGTTCTTCCAGACCCAGGCGATATTCAATACGGTTAAGCTTGAGCGTTTTTCCAGCAGACTTAATCCGTCCGGCGTAAAGATAATTGCAGGGATACTTCTGTTGAAATCAGCACCGATGGCACGTTTCATCAATAAGAACATTCCTGGCCTCCGTATTCCGGATGAAATTATCTGCGAACTGGAATCGTCTACAAACCCGACGCAGACAGGGATAGACATAGCAATACGTCTGGCAAGAGCCGCAAAAGCCCACTCCCACGGCCTCCACATTATGGCAATGGGACGAGAAGAGGTTATTCCGGAAATTATCAAGGGAGTCATATAATGCGTGTAAAAAAAGCTGTATTTCCTGTTGCCGGTCTTGGAACCCGATTTCTCCCTGCGACAAAAGCCTCTCCGAAAGAGATGCTTTCGCTCATTGACAAACCTCTGGTTCAGTACGTGGTTGAGGAGGCGGTAGCCTCTGGAATAGAGCAGATTCTGTTTGTGACCGGGCGCGGCAAGCGAGCCCTTGAGGATCATTTCGATATCGCCTTCGAACTTGAGGCGCTTCTTCTTGACAAGGGTAAAGATGCCGAGCTTACCCAGATCAGGGAAATTGCCGAAATGGTTGACATCTTCTATGTCCGCCAGAAACAGGCACTGGGGCTTGGCCATGCAATTCTCTGCGCCAGGGATTTTGTCGGCAACGAGCCATTTGCCGTGCTTCTTGGCGATGACATAATCGATTCAGACAAGCCCTGCCTCTCCCAGCTACTGGAGGTTCACAGCAAGTATCGCGGCTCTGTTCTGGCCCTGGAACAGGTGCCGATGGAAAACATCTCATCATACGGCTGCGTTAAGGCAAGCCATATTTCTGACCGAGTTTATGAAGTGACCGACATGGTCGAAAAGCCGAAACCTGAATCAGCACCATCAGATTTGGCTATTATCGGCAGATACATTCTTACACCTGAGATTTTCCCCATACTCCAAAACCAGGAACCAGGGAAAGGTGGAGAGATCCAGCTGACCGACGCCATATTGAAACTCTCGAAAGAGCAGGCAATCTATGGATGCAGATTTGAAGGGGTCAGACATGATTGCGGTGACAAACTCGGATTTTTAAAAGCCACCGTAGATCTGGCGCTAAAGCGTGAGGAGTTTAACGGGGCGTTTGAGAAGTATCTGCGGGAGAGGCTTTGCTGCTAAACGATTCGGAAATTTGCATGAATTACTTTTTGCAGATCTTCAATCCTGAGCAGAGCATGACGGATAGTTTCCCGCTCATCGGCAGCCAACTGGTAAGGGTTTATGTGATATGAATCCTTTTGGATACCTTTGATAACCTTGATCTGGAGAAGTATTCTGTGGCGGGTAAGAACATAATAGGCATCACTCAAGCCTGCGGCCATGCCCTCTGAAAAACTCCCCTCTTTTTTCAGCAGATCTATCCTTTGCAAGGTGGATGTTGCCGGGATTCCCTGATTTATTGAGATGATGCGAACATTCATAACCAGTGGCGCCCAGGCAAGCAGCTTCAGGTTAAACTCACCCTTATGCTCTCCCGAACCCTCAGTCCAGATTCTCTTCAGAAACCCGAGCGCCAGCCGCATCTCTGTGGCAGCCTTTGCCATCCCCCAGAGCACGTGAAAATACTCCCTTTCCAGATCCCTTATCAGAGTTACCAGTTCGTCGGCAATCTCCCTGTCTCCGGCAACATATCTGGCGTCTGAAAGAACAATCAGATCCATAAGATTCTTGCCGTAATCCTCATACTCATAGCGGACAATGGCAATAAGTTTCTTACGCCACTGGCTCAGTGAACCGCGCCAGGTAGGATTACTCGGCATTATATCACCGGTACATTTTTTAAAACCCACTTCAACAAGACGCTCTACCAGTAGCTCGGAAAAACGTCTAAACCAGTCATCGACCTCTTCTCCCCCGCCATCTCCATAGACAATGAGATAATCCTGATCGGTAATAAGAGTCTGTTCTTCACGGCCGTCACTCCCCATGCTTATCAGGGCGCATGGCAGATCAGGGATAGGTGAGCCAGCTGCAACCATCTCAGCTGCGACAAGTGACATTGCCCGCGCTGCAAGGGCATCTCTGTAGGCGGTACAGCTATTATGAAGAGCCGGGACAGACGGCAGCTTAAGAAAGCGATCCATTTCCAGACTGTTTAGTTCACTATGTATAGCACCAAGCTCCCTGCAATCATCTGTGGCAGTAATACGCGCAAGCAGACGGTTTTGCGTGGAGTTTACCCCCTCCATCCATGAAATGTTAGTTTCAACACTCTGTTTTAGCTCAGATAAAAACCTGTCAGCCTCTGCTGCGTCAAGAAGCGGCAGGAATTCTCGAACCTGTGACATCAGTCCGGCGATAAACTGTTGATTGGAAACTTTCTCTTTATGTCCTCGACCACCCATTCATAAACCCCCAAATTATTTGAATCAAACATACAGTAAATACAGACAATTAAAAGGAAAGTTTATAAAAAAACTGGGGGAAAGGTTTCCCCTTCCCCCAGTTTTTTACTTCTGTCAGACAATTGATCAGTGATCAATAGCCTTTGCCATGCCCAGACCGGTGTTCTGGCGGACATA
>JACABD010000070.1 GCA_013377075.1 Geobacteraceae bacterium
GGGGAAGACAAAAGGGACGTTGCTTGCTATTTCACTATTGACACATCAACCCATCCTGCTACAATCCCCTCATGCCACGCCAAGCAAGACTCGACATAACAGGACTTCTCCAGCACGTTATTGTGCGCGGAATCGAACAGCGGGACATCTTTAACGATGATGCTGACCGGCAGCGCTTTCTTGACCGCTTCACAAAACTCCTCTCGGAAACCGGTGTACGCTGTTATGCCTGGGCGCTTTTATCAAACCACTTCCACCTGCTTATGATGCCAACGACATCAACGCTGTCAAGCTTCATGCGCAGGCTTCTTACAGGTTATGCCGTTGAGTTTAACCGCCTGAACCGGCGCTCCGGCCATCTGTTTCAGAATCGTTACAAGTCAATCGTCTGCGAGGAAGAGACATATCTGCTGGAACTTGTCCGCTATATTCACCTGAATCCGCTTCGGGCAGGAATGGTGAAGAGTCTTGAGGAGCTTGACAGTTACCCCTTCAGCGGTCATGCCGTGCTGTTGGGAAACAGTGCTCTTGCCGGGCAGGAGTCTCAGGCAGTGCTTGAGCGCTTTGGTAAAAAGATGTTAACAGCACGGAGCGCATATCACCGATTTCTCGCCGATGGCATCAAGTCAGGTCGCCGTGACGAACTTGTAGGCGGTGGAATGAAGCGAAGTCAGGGGGAGCGCCAGCTTGACGAATATGAGAGTTTTGATGCGCGGATACTCGGGAGTGGTGAATTTGTCGATACACTGAAGAACGAAGAACTGCTCGGCGAGAGACTTAAAACCGCTATCACACTTGCTCGACTCATTGAGGTTGTTTCAGTGGCTATGGGACTTGAACCGGACACAGTCCGCAAACCGAGCAAAAGCAGACTGCCAGCGGCAGCGCGGGGGATTATCTGTCACCTCGCAATATTTGAACTAGGATATACCGGCAAAGAGGTCGGCAGAGTTCTGCATCTTGGATCGTCTGGAGTTTCCATTGCTGCAAGACGTGGCGGGAAGTTTTTGAATGATGATAAAACGCTGAGTGAGGGAATAACAGCGAAATTAGCAAAATAGCAAGCACCATTAAGATAGGCCCCAATCACATCTGAGATTTTGCAAACCGAAACAAAATAAAAGCCGCCCCGCACGGATTCCCCGGGCGAAACGGCTTTGAATATCTGCTGACCTGTTTTCATACCTTTGCAGCTCACCGCTTTAACTGATGAGTCTCATGCCTACTGGAGTTTGAACTCCCATGCACACCAGTAATCATCCGGGTGCTTATCAGGCGGACAGGCAAGGCAGTTTGTGGTGATTCTTGGATCAACCGCCTTGGCAAACTCCGAATATTCGACAATGCCGACGCTCTTGCAGGGGAAGTCATCAAGCCCTTTGCGCTTTCTTGCCGACTGCACACGACAGTCGAGCATCCTGAAAATCACTCTATCGTCAGTCAACTCGATGCAGTCTTGAAGATTGAGCCGTGCGTAAAGCCTGTGTTTGAGGCACTCCACCAGCGCAGGAATTCCTCCGCCCGGCTTCATGCCGAGCCTTTCCATGATCCGCTTTGCCTCAATGACCGTAAAGTAGCGCCATGCCTCGCGGTCTGCATCCATGGCTATATCCATGCCGTACATTTTCTCGACAGCCTGGAACCAGAGGCCGTCATGGGCGAGCCAGTTTTTGGCGTCATCGACTATAACTGCAATCAGCTCTTCCTTGCTCATCTGCTCAAGTACGTTGAGACCTTCATCGCCTTTTTGTGCCGACATATCGATTGCCTCCATAAAGATTCACCCTCTGCAGCGTCCCGCAGAGGGTGGTTTTTTCATGGGAGTTTACCCCATGGCAGATAAATTATCAGTGATCGGATGCCTTGGAAATACCGAGGCCGGTAATCTGGCGAACCTCGATTTCGTCAAACATCTCTTCTGCGCGGCGATCCCTGAAGAGAAGAGTACCGATGATTGCGGCAAGAAGTCCGAGAGGCGCAGACACTATGCCCGGATTTTTCAGTGGGAAAATCGCCTCTTTAAGACCTACCATGGATGTTCCGCCGTCATTCTTTTTGAAATCTACAGTTGCCTTCTCAATGGTTTTCATCTCTTTTTCAGTAAGCACGGCACCCTCTGCCTGCTTCTTCTCCAGGGTGACAATCATCTTCTTGGCATCATCAGCTATTTTCTGCGGATAAGTCATGACCGGAGAGATTACCACGAGCCCAAGAGCTGAGATGGTTCCTACAAGCAGAGCTGAAATCACACCGGCTGTGTTGAATCTTTTCCAGAAGAGCGACAGCATGACTGCCGGGAAGTTGCCGGATGCAGCTACGGCAAAGGCCAGGGCAACCAGGGCTACGACGTTTTCCTTTTCTGCAGCCAGCCCCATGACAATGGCGGCAAGACCGACAAAGAGCGAAGTTATACGGGCAACTTTGACCTGGGTATGCTGATCGGCCTTGCCGTCCATGATGATATTTACATAAACATCATGGGCAATTGCGGCAGAAGCTGCCAGAACCAGTCCGGAGACAACGGCAAGAATCGTTGCAAAGGCAACTGCGCAGATGAATGCCAGGAACATGTCGCCACCAAGGCTTCCAGCGCCGCCACCAAGCAGCTGCGCAAGCAGCAGCGTAGCCATGTTGCCACCCTTGTCAACTGAGCTGATCAGCTGTGGGGAAAGGTAGAGAGCTGCACCAAAACCGATGATATTGATGAGGAAGAAGAAGCTGCTGTTGATGAAAAGTGCGATAACGATGGACTTGCGCGCCTCTTTTGCACTTGGCACTGTAAAGAAACGCATCAGGATATGGGGGAGTCCGGCTGCTCCAAGGGCCCAGGCAATGCCAAGCGAAATCTGGTCAAGTGGATTCTTCAGAAACAGACCCGGCTCCATGAACCTCTGACCATAATCAAAGCCCGGCTTCGGTACTGCATCTTTCAATACAGTCAAACGGATATGATCCTGAATAAGTTGATTGCCGACAATATCATTGAAGAAGCCGACCGGATTGAGTCCAGCCTTGAGCATGACCAGGAAAGCAAGCAGCACTGTTCCTGACATAAGCAGTCCGGCTTTGATAATCTGCACCCAGGTTGTTGCCTTCATTCCACCGAAGACGACGTAGGCGACCATAAGAATACCGACGCCAATGACCGAGACGCGATAGGGGATGTCCAGCAGCACCTGCATAAGCTTGCCTGCACCGACCATCTGTGCGATCAGGTAGAAGAGCGATACTGTTACTGTTGAGAGTGCAGCTACTGCACGCACCGGCTTTGGCGAGGTGCGAAACGAAAGGATATCTCCGAGAGTAAACTTGCCGGCGTTGCGACATGGCTCGGCAATCACCAGAAGAATGGCGATAAATGAGAACATCGGTCCGACTGCATACATGAAACCATCAATGCCGTAGAGAGAGATCAGTCCGGACATGCCAAGAAACGATGCTGCTGACATGTAGTCACCGGCAATGGCCCATCCGTTTTGAAGCCCGGTGATACCACCACCGGCAGTATAGAAATCGGAAGCTGACTTTGTCTGTCTTGCCGCCCAGACAACAACGCAGAGCGTAATGCCAATGATCCCCATGAACATGCTTATGGTAATGGCACGATTAGGCTTCACCTTGGTCGGCACACCGGAAGCTGGCGCCGGAGCGGAGGCAGCAGGAGCTGGAGCAGCAACTGCCTGGACCGGGGTTTGGCCAGTTGCTGGCGCCTGCACTGCCTGTGCAGGAGAAGGGGCTGAAACTCCTGTCTGAGCTGGTGCCTTTGCAGGCTCCGCCGCAAAACCGGCTGTAGTCAGAAGAATAGTAATTGTTAGTGCTGACAGTAATTTAGTAAACATCCGTCCCCTCCTTATTGTATTTCTCTGACGAGTTCGTCAGTCATTCGGTCAAAATCCCTGTTGGCAACCTTTGTGTAGTAACAGGCGACAAATATGGCCACTACAAACTGGGAGAGGATAAACAGATATCCGAAATTTAACGCTCCGAACAGCTTGACCTTGAAGATTGTCGGAAAATATCCGGAAATAATCGGTAATGAAAAATAATATACCGATGCCGCAATCCACCACCCGAAAAGAAATTTCCGTTTCTTGCTCTTTAGCTCCAGATACTTTGGATGCTTCGCGATTTCACTCCAGTTGTACTCTTTGGCTCCCATGCCGTTCCTCCTTTTACCTGTTTTGTTTTTGAGCTCACTGTTCATCAATCAAACATCGTCACGTTATTTAGCAGGCCAATTTACCCGATAAAACACCGAATAGACCTGAAACATCACACCATTTAAACCTGCATTACGTAAAAGAGAGGGAGTAAATAGCATAGTAGCACCGAATAACTCTCTTGCTTTACCAACACTTAACCATAAGCCAATACATCAGAACCTTGTTTTACGCAGACAATATATTACGCTTACGTATATGTCAATCGAAAATAAAACATATTTTTGCCCCACCAAATGTTTTTCATATGGAGCCGTTTACAGTAACTATCCTTCAATGCCAAACGGTAACCGAGTCTCTGAAATTTATTGACATTATTTGACTGCGACTGCTACTCTCTTCAACTGAAATGCTGGGGGAGCTTTAATTAGCTGAGAAGAGGCCGGCCGGACTCAAACCCTTTGAACCTGACCTGAATAACGGTGTAGGGAAGCAACAAGGATATCCCAGCAGACACGGCCGCCAACAGCGGCTTTTTTTTATGGAGAGACAGGTGTTAATAGAGATAAACGGAGAGAGACGAGAGGTTTTGAAGCAGAGTATGCTTGAGCTACTTGAGTCCCTTGGAATCGACCCCAAAAGAGTCGCGGTTGAACTCAACATGGATATTCTGCCAAAGGCGGAATATCCGGGCAGAGAGCTGGCAGAAGGTGACAAAATCGAAATTGTCCACTTTGTGGGCGGAGGATAGAATGAGCGACAAACTGGTAATCGCTGGGCGTGAGTTCAGCTCGCGACTAATGGTGGGGACTGGCAAATATGCCAGCAACGAAGAGACTGTAAAGGCGATTGAGGCTTCTGGTGCCCAGATCATTACCGTTGCGGTGCGACGGGTTAATCTTGACAGAAGCAAGGAGTCTCTTCTCGACTATATAGACCTGAAAAAGTACACCCTGCTCCCCAATACCGCAGGCTGCTACACTGCTGAAGACGCAATCCGCACCTGCCGCCTTGCCCGCGAGGCAGGGATGTCCGATTTTGTTAAACTGGAGGTACTCGGTAACGAGCAGACCCTCTTCCCTGACAACGAGGAACTTCTTAAGGCGGCAAAGGTGCTGATTGCAGAGGGTTTCACTGTTCTGCCATACACAAGCGACGATCCGATAATGTGCAAAAAACTTGAGGATCTTGGCTGTGCTGCAGTCATGCCGCTTGGCGCGCCGATTGGCAGCGGTCTCGGTATCCGCAATCCTTACAACATCAGGATAATACTCGACACAGTAAAGGTGCCAGTCATTGTAGACGCCGGGGTCGGCACCGCATCCGATGCGGCAATCGCCATGGAGCTCGGCTGTCATGGCGTTCTCATGAATACAGCTATCGCCGGGGCAAAGGACCCTGTCGCAATGGCAGAAGCAATGAACCTTGCTGTCCGTGCCGGTCGGCTTGCATATCTTTCCGGCAGGATTCCGCGAAAACTTTACGCAACGGCTTCAAGCCCCATAGACGGACTTATAGGATAAGGGATGAGTCTTGAAAAGCGTATTGACTTCAACCTTTATCTGATAACAGACCGCAATCAGACCGGCAGCCTGCGCCTTCTTGACGTTGTTGATGATGCACTAAAGGGGGGAGTCAGGGGCATACAGTTGCGTGAAAAGGATCTCTCCAGCAGGGAGCTGTACGAGCTCGCCTATGACCTGAGGAAGCTGACCGCAAAGTACAACGCAAGGCTTATAATTAACGATCGCATCGACATTGCCCTTGCGGTTGATGCAGACGGCGTACATCTCGGATACAACAGCATGCCGATACACCGGGCAAGAAAACTGCTCGGCAGCAGCAGACTGATAGGTCTTTCATGTCACAACCAGGTGAACGCGATCATGGCCCAGGAGAACGGTGCTGACTTCATAACATTCGGCCCGGTTTACTACACCCCGTCAAAAGCCAATTACGGCAAACCGGTCGGCGTTGATAAACTCGAAACAGTATGCCACCTGCTCGACATCCCTGTTTTTGCTCTGGGCGGGATAAAAGAAAATAATATCGACGAGGTCTTGGCTGCCGGTGCTTCCGGAATCGCCCTTGTTTCGGCCATTATTGCCAGCGATGACCCGGCAGCAACAGCAAAAGAGATGATTTCGATGCTCCCCCACCTGACAGCCAGAGAGACATGACAGAAATACCGGCAGCAATCCACCCTCACATCAGAATAAACTCCTATGGCTGGTATCTGCGAAACCGCTTTTCATGCCGTGTCAGCAAGGTTAATGTTGATGCTGGATTTACCTGCCCGAACCGTGATGGCAGTCGTGGAACCGGTGGCTGCATATACTGCGACAACAGCTCTTTTTCACCGGGAGAGACACAGGCATATATCCCCATTGAAGAGCAGATGGCTGCAGGAATGGCATACCATCGCCAGCGGCTTGGCAGCGAAAAGTTCATCATCTACTTTCAGAAATTCACCAACACATACGCCGATCCAGCACATCTTCGCAGCCTCTATGGCAGGGCACTTACCCATCCCGATGTTCTAGGAATATCCATCGGTACACGCCCTGACGCTGTAACTCCGGAAGTCGCTGACCTTTTGCAAGAACTGGCAAAGGATCGCTATATATGCCTTGAACTGGGGCTTCAATCCATGGATGACGAAATCCTCTCCAGGATCAACAGAGGTCATACCCTTGAAGAGTATATCAAGGCGGTAAAGCTTCTGAGCGGCCGTGGAATCGACCTCTGTACACACCTCATCTACGGGTTCCCCGGAGAGACCAGAGATAATTTTCTCAAGACTGCTGATCTGATCGCCGGTCTTGGCATAAACTCAGTAAAACTCCACCAGCTCCACGCTGTAAAAGGCACTAGGCTTGCCGAGCAGTATATGAAAGGGGAGTTTGTGCCGCTGGAGCTAAGTGAATATGTTGCCGCAGCCTGTGACTTTCTCGAAAGGATCCCTGCGGATGTTACTATTCAGCGTCTTTACGGCTCTGCACCGCTGGAGATCAGGGTGGCACCCCAGTGGAATTTGAAGAACAACCAGATGTGGTATGCAGTTTTAAATGAACTGAAAAGACGTGATAGCTGGCAGGGAAAACGGAGAGCCTAAAATGTCCCGAAGAATCTTTACGATAATTTCGTTCATACTGGCAACAGCCGGACTGGTGCTCGCAGTCCTGTCATGGACCGATCTCTGCAGCTTCAGCGGCTGCACCGAAGCCCACGAATACCGCTTTTTCGGCATATCACTCCAGCTTGTCGGCACGCTCTACTTTTGCATCCTGATTGCAACTATGCTAATCTCAACCCGCTGCGACAAAATCAAACTGCCTCTGCATCTGATGCTTGCAGGGGGTGCGGGTGCGGAAGCGGTAATGATCCACCTGCAGAAAAACGTCATACAGGCCTGGTGCCCGCTTTGCCTCGGCATAGCTGCTTCTGTTTTTCTACTATGCCTGGTAAAGGTTATTGCATCAACAACAGCCCCAAAGGGAGACACAGTCATGAACAAAAAACAGTTCATATCAAAATTTATGCTGCTGACAGTTGCCGCTATTGCCGGTTTTGCCGTCAGCTTTGTCGGCATCAAAAAACCGGAAGCCGCTGGAATTGACACTGCTCTTGGCAAATATAGCAGTAAGGTTGAGGTCTACATATTTTCCGACTGGCTCTGCCCGATCTGCGTAAAGGTCGAGCCGATAATCGAAGAGGCCTACAAATCTCTGGAGAAAAAGGCTAAGCTCCATTTTATCGATAAGCCTGTCCATAAGGAATCGATGAATTTCGTTCCGTACCACCTCTCTTTTCTGGTAAACGAGAAACCGAAATATATCGCCCTGAGAAAGGCGCTTTTTGAACTGGCCAAAACCAACAAAAACCCATCCCTGACAGATGTACAAGCTGTCATCTCTCCCCTTGGCGTCACCTACAAACAGCTCAGTTTTATGGATGTAAGTCAGACCATGGCGCAGTCGCAGGCGCTCTCGACAGAGTACAAAGTGACCGGAACTCCGACAATTGTGATTGTAAACAGCGTAAGTAAAAAGAGTAAAACCCTGGTGGGGAGCAAGGACATAACCGCCGAGAACCTTCTCAAGGCGGTCAAGTCGCTGGAGTAGATCAGTAAATTGCGTAGTTGTCAGGAGAGGAGAAAATCTCTTTTATCAGCAGATTATTCAGGTAGTGGCCAGGCTTGTTGGCCTCGATTTTACCGAGAATCCTGAAGCCTGAAGTGTAGATATCCCCTATCAGGTCAAGTATCTTGTGATTGACCAGCTCCTTGCCGTACCTGAGGCCATCCGGGTTGACAATATCGTCTTCGCCGATGGCAATAGCATTATCCAGTGAAGCCCCTTTGGCAAGACCGACCTTCTGAATTGCCTCAAGTTCCTCCAGAAAGCCGAAAGTCCTTGAATTAACGATTGAGATGGCGTTTTCAACGTCCATGACCCGCTTCTTCTGCTTGCCTACCGGCGGGCGAAAATCTATGGACAGTGTTATATCAAGGGTATTGAGCGGCTTCACCTTGATCCACGAGTCATTGTTGTTTACTTCCAGCGACTTCAGCACCTTCAGATAAACACCCGCTTCAGGGAATTCGTAAGCACCCGCCCGCCACATCTCATGATAAAATTCCCAGGCCGAGCCATCCATGATCGGTATTTCCGGACCATCGATATAAACAAGACAGTTGGTGATGCCGGAATAATAGAATGCCGCCATAAGGTGTTCTATGGTCGAAACAGACTTGCCATCAGCTGCAATCTGGGTTGACAGCCGGGTATCGGCAACCATGTCGTATCGGGCCGGGATGATAGTCCCCCCTATGCAAAAGGCGATACCGAACTCACGGCGGGGCAAAAACTCCATGTTAACCGGCTTGCCGGTGTGCAGGCCGATTCCGGAGAGTTTGAAGATCCTGTTTATGGTTGTTTGACGTTTTATCATAGCTGGTTTATCTCACAGAATTGACTTTTGGTCAAATGATGAAGGGGAGTTTCGTTACATCCGATCCGGCCATTTGCGGGCTGTGTGGTAAACCCTTAAAATTTGCACGGTATCGCCCTTGACGCGGTATGGCACGATATAGGGTGTATTCGGGATCACCAACTCTTTCGTATCGGGCAACCGGCCAGATCGGCCGATCCCGGGCTGCTCCTTGAGAAGCGATACTGCCCGGACGACTTTCAGGACAACGCCTGCCGCTGCATCAGGATCATCCTGCGCAATGAAAGTCTCAGCCGCATCAAGATCAAGAAGCGCTCTCCTAAGCCACCTTACGCGCAACTTTCGCCTCCCACTTTGCAAGTACATCATCATGATCTTCGAAAATTGCACCAGGACTGTCAGCTTCTAGCAGCGCGTCCTGTATGCCTTTGATCTGCCATTCATTCAGATCAAGATATTGCTCAAGCGCATCTTCAATAACAAAGGATTTTGAACGACGGGTAACCCGTGCAAGATTATCGAGGCGGGATCTTGTATCAGGCTTGACACGCACCGTCAAGCTGGCTGCTTTAAGCATGGCTAACCTCCATGTAAGACATATGCTCACATTGTGTGACAACATGGATAGATGGTCAACAGGAAAATATAGGAGAACGAGAGTTTACCTTCTGGAAACCCGCTCCAGAAAACTCTTCACCTGGGGGGTAAAGGTTTCATGTTCAAGCAGAAAGGCATCGTGCCCATAGGGAGAGGGGATCAGATGGTATTCAACATCCTTGCCGAGAGACTTGAGCGTCTTGAACATCTCTTCTGTGTAATGGGGAGGATAGAGCCAGTCGGAGGTGAAAGCAAAGAGCTGCACAGGTGATTTTACCTGATCGAGAGCCTCGGATAGTGACTCGTAGCCGAGGGCCACGTCATAAAGATCGAGCGCCTTTGCCAGGTAGAGGAAGGAGTTTGCATCGAAGCGGTCGACAAAGTTGTAGCCGTTGTAGTTCAGATAGCGCTCGACCTCGAACTTGCCGAAAAAGTCAAAAATACCGTCTTTTGCGGAGTAGCGCCGCCCGAACTTGGACTGCATCGACTCATCGGAAAGAAACGCTATGTGGCCGATGCCGCGAGCCAGCGCAAGCCCGTCTTTGGGGTTCTTGCGGTATTCTCCTTTTTTCCAGTCAGGGTCGTTGAAGATCGCCCATCTGGCAACTGCGTTGAGACTAATGGCCATTGGAGAAGGAGCCGGAGTAGTTGCCAGGGCAATGACTGAAGCAACCCTGTCAGGAAACTGCGTCCCCCATTCAAGGGCCTGCATACCCCCCATGCTGCCGCCGAGAACTGTCACCAGCTTGTTAATGCCAAGATGGTCAAGCAGCAGTGCCTGGGCACGAACCATGTCGCGGATGGTAATGACCGGGAAGGTCAGGTTGTAGCGTTTTGTGGTTTTCGGATTTATGGAGGCAGGGCCTGTGGAGCCGTAACAGGAACCGATTACATTGGGGCAGATAATAAAATAGCGGTCAGTATCAAGGAGCCTTCCCGGGCCGACGATGGCATCCCACCAGCCGAGCTTGCTGTCCTCTTGCGAGCTTTTACCGGCAAGGTGGGCGCTCCCGGTCCAGGCATGGGCGACCAGAATTGCGTTGGAACCATCTGCATTGAGCGTGCCGTAGGTTTCGTAAACCTGCGTCAAAGGCTTGAGGATACGGCCGCTTTCCAGACGAAAATCTATGTCGAGCGTAAGGCTCTGCTCCGTTACAACACCAACTGACATGAAAAAAGCCCCTTTTCATGATGAGAAGGGGCTTTGTGCCTTGAAGGTCAAAACTCCCATCTCATCTTTGCCATAAAGGCAGGATTTAGCACCTGTCGTCCCCTTTTACAAAGAGACCGGTTGCTGTGGCTTCGTCGGGCCTTTCCCTCCACCACTCTAGATAAGACGGCTATTTAATTGGATCGGAGCATAATGGAAAATTTGCATAATTGTCAATGAAATTGTCCTGCAAACGTGCTATGTAAAGGTCATGAAGAAAAAGAAATCTGAAAATCCTCCAAAGCCCAAAGAGTTTGTCAACGCTGCATTTTCCGCCCTTAAAGGGGTGCAGACAAGCATTGCTCCCCCACCACCCGTTAAAACCGCAGCAGAGCCGCCCAGGAAGGCCACTGTTTCTGACGATCTGGATCTTTTCCTTCTGGCGATGTCAGGCGTTGAGAGGCTCGGCGCGAAGCCAGACAGAGCTGACAGGGACAAGCCCATCACACCTGTAAAAGCAGTTGTCCGCAAGATCGAGGAAGTGGAACAGAAACTCTTTCTTGAAGCAATTGGCGGGCTCAAGCTTGATGTGAAGTTCGAAGATTCAGCCGAAGAGCCTGATGAACCGGCAAAACCCCGTCCGGTAAGCCGATTGAAGCAGCTACGCCGCGGCACTATCAGGATTGACTACGAACTAGACCTCCACGGGCTCACAAAGGATGAGGCGCTCGAATCCCTTGATTTATTCATCAAAGGGGCGTGCAGAAGGGGGCAGAAAGCGGTTATGGTAATCACCGGCAAAGGGCTTCATTCGCCGGTTGAGCCGGTAATCAGAAATGCTGTGGAAAAGTGGCTGAGTAATGAAGGGAAGCAGATGGTCAGCGAGTTCTTCTCGCCCCCCCGTGAAATGGGTGGGGACGGTGCTTTTGCGGTGTTTATCAGATCCTTTCCAGAAACTGCACCAGAGCGAGATTGACCGCTTCCGGCTGCTCCATCATCACCATATGACCGGCATCAGGGATCATGCAAAGGGTTGCATCACGCAGCCCGGCAGCAAGCTTCCGACTCTCTTCAACCGCAATGGACATATCCTCCTCAGCCCCTATCACAAGCGATCTGACAGTGAATTCACCAAGCTTATTCGTATAATCCGGCCGGTCACGCATTGCCAGAAGAGCACTGGCCAGCCCGGCAGGGGCAGCCTCAGCCATTGCCCCATGAAGATGAGCTGCCATTTCCGGATTTTTTGCCAGTGAAGCCGGAGCAAACAATATCCGGCTGAAGGCATCGGCCGCAACTCCAGCCCCCGATTTAAGAACCTCCTCAGCCAGCGCGGTCCTGCGCCCCCTTCCCTCTGCGTCATCAGCTCCAGCCTTGGTCACCATGAAACAGGCAGCATCAACCCTTTCCGGGTAACGCTCAAGCAGGTTAAGCAGAACATACCCACCCATAGACATGCCGCAGACAGCCGCTTTATCAATGCCGAGATGATCCATAAGCATGATCGTGTCATCAGCATAAAGATCCATTGAATAGGGAAGATCCGACGGTGTGCTTCTGCCAAAGCCGCGCAGATCGGGAGCGATCACACGAAACCTGCCTGAAAGACCCGCCAGTTGATGGCTCCAGATAGCTCCTGAAAGCGGAAAACCGTGAATAAGAATCAGTGGTCTGCCGCTCCCTGACTCTTCGTAAAAGAGTGTACCTGACTGTGAATGAAGCTCTGTCATTGAGCGCCCGCAGGTTTGAAGTCAGGCGAATCATAGCCATTAACAATCACATCGAGTCGACCGTCGTTTGGACAGAAAATGAGCCCGTGTACCGGCACATCTTTTGGGATCAGCGGGTTTGCGCGTATTTTACCTGTCACATCGGCGACATTCTCACTCGGACAGCAAAAAGCTCCTATCCACTGGGCAAGGTCCGGGACATGGGCTTCGATGTCTTCTGACGAAATTCCGCGGGCAATCATGTCGGTCTTCATCTGTTCCGGATGTACAGAGGCCATGCCGCAGTCTTCATGGCCTATAACGAAGATCTCGTCAACGCCGAGCATGAATATTGCGGCAACAAGACTCCTGATAACCCCTCCGTGTAGCGGGTCTACAAGGGTGTTACCAGCGTTTTTTATGACCTTTGCATCGCCACGACGGATACCCATGGCCGGTTCGAGAAAATCCACAAGACGTGTATCCATGCAGGTAAAGATGGCAAACTGTTTCTTGGGGTTTTTAGGAAGCGGAGGGAATGCACCCGGGTGGACAAATTTTCTGTTGGCTGTCAATATGGTATCAAGCAGTGTCATACAATCTCCTCTGAAAACCTTATGATTTCGGCAATTGTAAAGCGTTCCAGCTTTTTCAGCCGCTCGTCATCCGTCTTTGCAACAAACATCGTGTTTATTGTAAAAAGGAGGGTGTTAACTGTTTCAATGTTTATAACCGCGCTACCCGTCAATGGCAGCGACGCTTTGAAGTTCTCGGGACAGCAGTCTATATTTTTTGTCCCGTTGGCCTCAAAAAGAAGCGGAAGCCCGTGGGTCCTGCAAATCACCGGCCTTGCGCTGTAAATGACACAACGGTCTTCGATCAGAAACGGGCAGGCAGAGTTCTCTGCCCAGTCCATCCGTCCGGCAAGCAGCTGCCTGATATCACCCGGCAAATCTTTTACAGCAGATATGAGGTTTGCCGCCTCAACCGCAAAAAGCGTGAGATGCCTGCAACATCCGCTGCATCCGGCTTTGCAGGATATCTCGCTGGCAAACTCTTCAGTTATCCTGTCACAGAGATTATCAATACGATCAAGGAGCAGGCGATAATTTGCCAGACTTCCGTCAGAAGGGGTTGAATGCATTTGCAGAGATTAACCCAAAAGCATATCTAAGGCAACAGATTTACGGCCAGAAATGCTTTGACAACACCATGTTTCATAGCCTAGTATTGCCCCAAAACAGTTGAGGTTAGAGCCATGGAATCAGTGCTAGCCCTTATCGGCGATGACCTGAAAAACGTCGAAAAACAGTTCAAAAAAGATCTTGAATCAAATGTCCCCCTGATCAGAAAAGTCGGAGAGTATGTCCTTGCAAGTGGCGGCAAGCGAATCCGCCCCGCACTTCTCCTTCTGGCGTCCAAACTCCTTGAATATAAAGGAGAACGTCATGTCCCTATCGCCAGTGTTGTCGAGTTCATACATACCGCCACCCTTCTTCATGATGATGTTGTCGACAGCGCCAACTTAAGGCGCGGTCTTGCTTCGGCAAATAGCCTCTGGGGGAACGAAGCGTCTGTGCTTGTGGGAGATTTTCTCTTCTCCAAATCATTTTCGCTCATGGTTGCTGACGGCGACCTGAATGTCCTTCGTGTTCTTGCTGACGCAACCACCCGCATTGCCGAAGGAGAAGTACTTCAGCTGATCTGCACCAGCGACGTTGAAATCACCGAAGAACGCTACGTTGAAGTCGTTGTCTGCAAGACCGCCGAACTTCTGGCTGCAGCCTGTCAGGCAGGAGGAATAATCGGCAGCGCCACCCCTGAGCAGGAGAGAGCGCTGGCAGCATTTGGCATGGATCTCGGCATTGCATTTCAGCTGATGGACGATACACTTGATTACGTTGCTGACGAAAAAGAGTTCGGCAAGAGCATCGGCCACGACCTTGAAGAGGGTAAGATAACCCTGCCGCTTATTGAAACCCTGCGCAGCTGCTCGGACGAAGAGCGTGAAATCGTTGCCGAGATCATTGAAAAGGAAGAGCTGGACCCTGAGGATTTTGAACAGGTACTCGAACTTGTTAACAGATTTGGCGGCATTGAGTACACGGTAAAC
>JACABD010000071.1 GCA_013377075.1 Geobacteraceae bacterium
TTTTCTTTACAAAACAGTCAGGATTTCGTAGCCATAAGTTCAAAGATTAAAAACGGAGCTTGAATAAGATGATGAATTTTGGAGACATGCACGAAAAGTGCAGACAGTGCAGTTTTGACTACGCCAGAATCGATACTGAAATATGGAACAGCAGCAGCTCAAGAAGGGCCATGTGCCCGGTTTGCGGCTGGACACGCTTTGAAGAACACAACTGGGAAAGCGACACACCAACGCTTGTCAAGAAGGGGGAAAGCTACGGATTCGGCGCATATCGACTGGTACCGCCCGGCGGATACTCCGGCTATAACGCTTTTCATGCCGCACCGTCAGAAGAGGTTGTCAACAACCTGAAGGAGCTTCTCAGCGTCAAGGGGTGGAAAGGTTATCTGACATTATGGGATGAAAAGGCAAAGCGGCCGAGACTGATTGCCGGAAGCCCGCTGCAGCGGTTTGAATCCGCCATGGAAGAGCTGTAAAACCTTATTTTTTCGCCGACACCGATGGCGCAGCGTCACTTCTGATAACGTAGGTGTTTGAGACCCTGCCTGACCATACCCCTACCAGCTTGTCATCCTCCAGAAGTTCCAGGTAAGTTGTCCGGATAATATCATTGATGAGGGCTGAAATATTTTCAGCCCCGATGATTTTACCCGTCCCCCTGACAATCCCCGATGAATGGCCATCCCAGAGAGCTCTGCCGCTTTCATCAAGCAGATAGAAATGAAAGCCAATTTTTGCCTGGTAACCGTCACCCTCTTCGAAAAGGAACTGGGTTATCTCACCCTTTAGGGCTAAAGGACCATCCGCAGAAATTTTGCCCCCCCATTCGGTGTACACTTTTTTGAAGGCGTCAGTTGCATAGACAGAGAGTGCGGTTTTTGAAATGACTTTCTGCACCTGCCCATTCAGTCTGGCTTCACCGAGATAGTTCTCGCCAACGGTTCGCCTGTCTGAAAAAGAGTGGATCCTGACCCCACGAAACCCCTTTACCGTCGAGACAACATTTTCGGGGATAGCAGAGTTTGCGACCGGGGTAAAACGGAGCTCAACCGAAAGATCTTCGGCAAAAAGCTGTGTTGAAAACAAGAAAAGCAGGGCAAAAGTTGTTACTATTTTTATCATTTATCCTCCACTAAAAAGCAGTCTCACACGACGGAATTCAACACCCATGGGAATCGACTGAATTGAAGTTATGATCGGTGAGTAAAACTGATTTTCCGGGTTAATTTATCAGCAGCAATGGTGTAGTATTAAAAAATGAAATTCATGAATGTATGCAAAATAGCCTCCATAGCCCTTTCGCTTCTCTTCTCAGCCCCCGCTGTATCTGCTTCTGAACCGCAGACCCCCTTCAAACCTGCATCTGAATATGGGCCCCTGAAAGCAAGCTTGATTAACAGATACTCAAACTCTGTTCCAAAAGAGTGGGGAGAAGACGTTACAGGCGTGAAAACACGAATTAGAAGCAGCCAAAAGGTGATCGCCCTCACCTTTGATGCCTGCGGCAGCAAGCATGGGATGAAATTTGACAAGACACTGATCGAATATCTGGAAAAGGAACAGATCCCGGCAACCCTCTTTATCAACGGTAGATGGATAGAGCCGAACCGGAAAGAATTTGACCGACTTGCCGCTAATTCTCTCTTTGAAATAGCCAACCACGGCTTCAGCCACAAGCCCGCATCTGTCACAGGGAGATCAGTCTACGGGATTTCCGGGACAAAGGATGTTGCCGAGGTAATTGACGAGATCGAACTGAATGCCCGTAAACTCGAAGAGCTCACCGGGAAAAGACCAAAGTTCTACCGATCAGGCACGGCATATTACGATGAGATTGCTGTGCAGATTGCCGGAAAACTCAACCAGCAGGTGGCCGGATTCTCACTACTTGGCGACGCAGGGGCAACTTTCAGCAGGGAAAAGGTAAAGACAGCTCTACTCTCGGCAAAACCTGGAGATATCGCCATATTGCACTTTAACCACCCGGAGAGCGGCACTGCTGCCGGGCTCATGGACGCCATCCCCGAGCTGAAACGCCGAGGTTACAGGTTTGTCCGTCTCTCTGACCTTGAGCTGGAATAATTTTAATAAATACTACTGGAGCGGGAAATGGATACAAAACTCAGCCCGAGTGCAGAAAGGGTGCAAGCTGCTTTAAAAGATCACGGACTTGACTGCAAAGTGGTCGAAATGGCAGAAAGCACAAGGACAGCTGAAGACGCGGCCAGAGCGGTGGGCTGCTCTGTGGGGCAGATTGTAAAATCGTTGATTTTCAGGGGGAAAGAGAGCGAAAGCCCGCTTCTGGTCGTAGCCAGCGGAGCCAACCGTGTGGATGAGAAAAAGCTGAAACGGCTTGCCGGAGAAAAGATCGGCAGGGCTGATGCCACATTTGTCCGGGAGAAGACCGGTTTTGCCATAGGCGGAGTTTCACCTGTCGGCCACCTTCAACCGGTTAAAACCATTATCGACGAAGATCTCCTGCAATATGAGGAGATATGGGCAGCTGCCGGGACTCCAAATGCCGTGTTCAGGCTGACCCCGGCACACTTGCAAAAAATTACCAGTGGCTTTGTGGCAGATGTGAAGGAAGGCTCCTAGTTATACTTTTCATCAAGCAGACGTCTGTACTCCATCCTGCACCAGTTTTCCACCTCAACCAGTGACCTGAACGCCGCCTCAAATCCTTTTCTACCCAGGGTAAAGACTCCGTGGCCATAGACTATTGCTCTGCCGGGCCCGGCGATTACCGGCGGGACGCGTTTTGCCAGGCCACCGGCACCGATCTCTCCGGCTACAACCGGCGTCCCGCCAAGGTAGCGGACATTCTGACAATCGCGCCAGCAGTCGGTTATGGTGCAGTCACCCCTTTCGCAGAGCATGCTCATGATAACAGCGAACTTCGGATGACCGTGCAGAATCACCTTGGCGTCACTTGTTTCAAATATGCGGCGATGGGCTGCCAACTCGCTAGAAGCGGTGATGCCGACCGTTGACGAGTTGTCAAACGGTACAGGATCGATGCAACCGCCAAGGGCATCAAGACTGGCAGCGGTCTGGGAGATATAGAGCAGCCTCTCTGTCCGGCAGGAGATATTGCCGAAGAAAGAATCCACCAGGCCACTCTCGACAGTGTAGCGGCCAACCCTTTCAATTTCCCTGAGAATATCCTCCGGTGACTCTAGCGGACCGTTATCAAAAGAGAGCCCTTCAAAAGAGAGCGGATGGAGCCACTCTGCAAAAAAGCTGTAAACTGCCTCTCTCTCCCCTTCCAGAAGAAACCCGGTCTGCAAAAGGTCCTGCAGGTATTTGACAAAAGTCGAGTGGAATACTGACGAGTAGTTGATATAAGCCTGCTCAACCGTTACCCCGCCGCTGGCGAAAATCCCCAGGCCTTCAACAATCACCCCCTTGCGGTTGCCAAGAAGGGGGGCAATCTGCGTCGCAGGATCATCAGAGAGATCGCGCTGCCTGATGAACGGGATATCGTGCAGATAGGTGCGGGTCTCAGTATCCTGGGGCTCTATGCAGTCGGCAGCTGCATCTGATCTCCTGATGAGAAAATCGGCAAAGGGGAGAGACGGTACGGCAGCAACGAGGCCAAGGGCGTTAAGTCGCTCAAGAATCCCCACGGCAACAGCAGCCAACACAGGCTCGCCAAAAGATATTATCTCGTCATCATTGGCCGCAACAGCAACACTGCCAGCCCGCGCTGAACGGTCAGTTACAAGTTTTTTAGAATATTTTTCAAGTTGATCGTGCATAATTTCCTCCTACCACAAACACTCACCCACACCTCAAACAGCCAATCTCATCCGCCTCTGCACCATACTCAAGTTCAGCCCCATGACAGGCAGCGGGAGACAGGCAAATAAATCAATGCTTAAAACTCAGGAAAAAGCCCTGCCACCTTATTCTCAAAAACCTCTGCAAACCCTTCATTTTCAGACCATCGCCTAACCTCTTTGAAGTCAATAGCATGATCTCTGGCAATCAGTACCGCCTGTTCCAGACTCTGTTGATCCTTCCAGTGATAGAAGGCTGCCAGCCTGTCCTTCACACAGTCTGTCGGAGATAACAGCCGCAGGTTGCCGGTTTTAAAGTTGAGAGTGCTAATTTCGGAAGGTGGCTCATCACCTATTGCCAAAGGGCCGGAGGGGAATTCGATAAAAAAAGGAGTCTGCGGATTCACAAAATATCGATTCTCTTCAGTGAAGTTGATTTCAGCCAGGGCAGCACGGACTTTCTGGCGCGTAGATAATCCGGTAATGATAAAGTCAAGATCGTACGAACTGTACTCATTGGCAGAGTAGATCGATATGCAGGCTCCGCCGACAAGCACTGTCTCAATCCCCTTGCTGCGAAGGTGTTCAGCAATGTAGGCAGCCAGTTCGCCAATGGCGAGATCGGAAACATCTGTCACAGCGGCTTCCCTCTGCGCCGTGGACGACGCCTGTTAAGCAGCAGTCGCTGCTGTAGCTCTGCTTCATAAAATGAGATCGACTTTTCCAGCAGTGCCGAAAGTTCTGTCAACAAGGGGTAGCGAGGGTTGAAGATATAAAGACGAGTGCGCCCAACAGTGCGACTCGCAAGCACCCCGCCAGACTCCAACTTGTCCAGCTGTTTCTGGATTGGAGCCAGTGAACTGTTGTAAAACGACGCAATCTCCCGTGCATACCCCTCTTCTCTGGCATTCAGAAAGGTAAGCACCCGTTCGCAGTTGATGGAACCGACAATTGCTTCGATCATGACATTTGGCCTGTGACTCTTCAATATAGGTCATATGACCTACTTAATAAGTCAGTAACTCAGATGGCACCGATTGTCAAGCACTAAAACCAGTGAACAAACTTGCGTGTCAACACCCCAGACAGCCAATCTCATACGCCTCTTCATCTACTCATTTCAAACGCTGCATATCCCGCTCCAGCTCCCTCAAACTCTCCTCATGCTGAATATGCTTTTGCGTTTCGCGGTACTTGTCATACTCACTCGCCGACTTTTCCAGCGCCATCTGGTGGCTGATCTTGCCAGCATGGCTCAGCAACTCACGCCCATTGAGCTGGAGAATGGCATCGAGCCTTGCGATCCAGTCATTCATATACATAGGGGTTTGCTGCTGCGCCATGGTTTCAGCGAAAGCAAGATACTGCTCCACTAAAAGCCCCAACAGCTTCATCTCGTCTTCCGCCAGATAATTCTTGGCAATACTCACATCGCTCTTGCGCAGTACCGTTTCATTACTTCTATCAAGAGACTGCATCCCCATAAGTGGCAGTGTGGCATCGGCACGACGATAGACAAGCTCCGCCGCTGTCTGCTGGCTAATTGCCCAGAGCAGCTTGTTTTGCACCACCTTGAAAAACTCTACTGTCTTTTCGTCACCGGAATCATAATCAATGCTGGTGGTGTAGATATCCTTGATTTTCTGGTAGAAGAACCGCTCCGAAAGGCGTATTTCACGGATCCGCTCCTGCAGTTCGGTGAAGTAGTTCATGGAATTGCCGCTTTTGAATCGCTCGTCATTAAGAGCAAAACCCTTGACAATGTACTCCTTGAGTCGCTGGGTAGCCCAGATGCGGAAGCGAGTACCCTGCTGTGATTTGACCCGGTAACCGACGGAGATGATCACATCCAGGTTGTAGAATTTGACATCCTTCGTCTGGGTTTTACCCTCAATTGCCCCATGTCGAGTGGTTGTCAGGAATTTCCTGACGACCACATGCTCGTCAAGTTCCCCCTCGCTAAAAATATTTCGTATATGCTCCGAAATAGTCTGCTTACTTTTACCAAAAAGCTGCGTCAAATGATCCTGCGATAACCATACAGTCTCATCTTCCAGACGGACATGAATTTTTACAGTCCCGTCAGGAGCCTGATAAATTAGCAGATCAGATTGATTTACAGGTATGGTGGTTGCTGCCGTGTTATTGTTCATATTCATTCCTTTCATGAAACTTTACCCACACCCCGTACAGCTTATTTCATCCGCCTCTTCATCAACTCAAGTTCAGAAACTCCTCAACAATCAATCTGACGTTGTTAAGATGCTGCTGAACCGGACGCGCTCTGGCTTCAGGCTTTAATGGCAACGCACCGACGCCTTCGTAGCTGCCAGTTGCGTTGTGTGACTGGTAGACAACTTCATTGTCGCCTGGATAGAGAATGTAAGCCCCCGTTACACCCTTTATTGCTTCGCGGTAGCAGTGCATTTTGTCGATATCTTCGTCTTTCCAGGAAAAAGTTGATCCGTCCTCATCCTCACCATAAAACCCGCCGCGCTTACCTTTGAACTTGGCATCGAAAATCAGCAACTTGCCTTCATTTTCGATGACGATGTCTGGCCGAAAATTATGAGAGTAACTCCCGCTTCTTTCATTCCATGCGATACTGCCGCCAGGCTGGCATCCCGAAGCTCCGCTGTAGGTTTTATTAAACCAGAGCGTAATATTGTCTTCATATTTAATGCAGAGACCTGCTTCAACATGTTGCTGCAATGGGTTGACAGAGATAATAGCGCCGCATGATTTGGGCTTTAACAAATCATCAAGTACCTTTTTAACCACAAAGAACGACCAATACTCAAACAGAGTCGGCGTATCCTTTGTTTCCAGAAGGTTTTCAAAATCATCCTTGTTGAAAAAGTCACACTTGGTGGTTAATTGCAGCAGTGAATAGAGCTGGAACAGATGCCGATAACCTTCACGCCTGTGCAGAACCTGCGAGCTTACAGGAATAAAAACCATTCTGCCGACATCATGCCAAAAGGGGTCAGCCAGAAACGCGGCAATTCCCTTGGTCATCTTGTCAAGGTTTTGCTCAATATCAGGGTTGAGATAGCTCTTATTGTCGGCTTTTAAATCTTTTTGCAATCCGTGCAGTCGGCGCAGAATAGTTTGTAGAAAATGTTTGACGAAGCGATTTTCATTGGTATCGACAGTGAGATGCTTTCTTTCTTCAAGTGCTTCTGTTGGATACAAGTTCTTGCCGGTTTTTTGAAAAATCTTTTGTCCGAGGTTGGTAGCATGAAGAGGATGCTGTTCGTTTTTCAGGGGAGCAAAGCGGTCAGAGGCGGTAAACATATTGAGGAGCATTGCCGGTTGTGTATTGGTAATGGCGTCAATGGAACAGCGACTAAACTCACGGTACAGCCTGATGTGCGGGTTGGCTAAAATCAGGGCGGAGATACCATCAAGATTAGGTGAAGCATCCCGCAGATATTTCTTCAGGAAAAGATACTCGATGTAGGCAATATCCTTGCCCGCCTTTTCTTTACGATAATTTTGACCAAGCGGCGATGCAAAACTGAAGACCAGATTGGAGAACTTGTCGGCAATGTAAGACAGCATCTCTTCGTAGCGGGATTCGGTAATTTTCCTGCTTTCGACGCGAACAGAGACCGACCCGATGCGAGTGCGACCGACGGTGTTGCGGAAGGAAATCTCGAAGAGTTGTCCTGGAAAAGATCGCTGAGTGTATAAGCCTGCTTCGGGCTTGGGGAAGAAATCGGGAACGCTTTCCCCGTAGAACTTGACAAAGTAGGTTTGCCAATCCTGTAGCGTCAGGATTTGCGGGTAACACTGGCAGTCTATAGCGACATCCTCTTGAGCGGGAAATGTTGGGCTATCGGCAACAGCCATTTGTGCTTCTGTTGAATAGAATAGCATTGGCATATTACTCAATGAAGCTCGTATAGCCCTGAACTTCAAGATTCTGAAGCATCCTTGTCAACTTCTGCGCTGACCGGGGAAAACGGACAGTTTCTCCATTGCAAAAATTAAGAATTTTGTTCAGCGGTTCCTCAAGTTTCCCCTGAGTTCCATGAAATTTCGGCAGGATTTTTTGCAGAATCTGAATGTCCATAGCCTCTTTAATGTCAAATTTATCGACAAATCCATGGGCATGACAAATGAAATGTGAAACTTCGTTGATAACGCGATAACCGAAGTGTAAATGAAACGGTTCCAGAATATTAAGGAGTTCATCAAGGTAGCCATGAATTTCAGGAGCACGATTCTTTGCAGTTTTATAATCATCTCTTGATGAGAAGGGCGCTTCATTTGTAGCTGGCAGCAATACCTTTCGCACATCTTCGTTATTCAGAACAAACCGCCCTGAAGTGTCACCACCGTTTTCATAATCGGCTAACTTGACATCATTAAACTCAATGACATTTGCCCGATCCAGAACCTTCGAGCTAAACATGTAGGTGGATTCGTCGATATTGACGGTTCCGGTAAAGTAGACGTTTGGCGGGATATGGATTGACTCCGGGACATCACCGTTGCCACCCTGTGCCTGAACCGTTCCGACTGAATGGAGAGCCAGAGCTTCTCCCTTCGGTTCATTCAGAGTACGGCTCTCCATGATGCTCAGAAAATCGGAAAAATACTGTTCCACCTTGGCCAGGTTCATCTCGTCGAGGATGATGAAATACGGTTTTTCAGAATTTCTCGCAGCCTCCAGTAGCAGGCGCAATACCGACGTATCGTGATATTCTTTATCGAGCAGATTGTAATAGCCAAGGAGCCCTTTGTTGTCCATCCAGTCCGGCTTTACGGGCACAAAGGCAATGCGTTTGTCCCGTTCCTCTAGGGTGTCATCCTGGCAGATATAATCGGCGAAAATCTGGGCTATCTTTGTCTTCCCTGTTCCGGAAATGCCGGTAAGGATGACGAAAGGCTTTGTTTTCAGGGAGAGAAAGTAGCGGGTGAGGATTTCTTTGGAGAAGAAGAAACCCTGCTCTTCGTAATAATCGTAGATATGTTTATTGGTTTTTACCATTCTTAACCCTTCCTCTTCATGCCATTGATGTTCCATCGACTGCCGTTCCTTTTCTAGAGGGATTGTATCACTTTGAACTATTTGATCAGGACGTCTCTAACACATCGGATTGTCCCGAAGCATTTCTTTTGTATCTTCCCACCAATTTGGTCTCAAATTACGACGTTGTTCTTGAAAATACTGCTGTATCAGCTCTTTAAGCTTGCTTGGCGCAATGACTTCCTCAGCATTCTCTTTGTAAATGGCCCGAATATCATCCATATTTGGACTTTCACCATTTGAATGCGCTTTAGTTAAAGGCTCTCTATTATAGGTCAATGTTGAGTTCAAATCCAATTCATGCTGATCGTGCTTGTCGGTAAAGAAAGCCTTGCAGGTGGATTTATTTAATATTAAACGCCACCCTGAAGAGGAAAGCACGTTATTGATTTCATTGGTTGCAGCAGCGCGAGTACTCCCTCCAATATGATTTTTAATAAGTTGTGCAACGATATTAGGATACTTTCCTCTATTATTAGAATTGTCATAATTTTGATTACATCTCTCAAGAAGTGAACCTTCGCACAGAAATTCTTTGTCTTTTATCATTTCAAATAGACACTTGCTGATTACATGGGTTTTTTTAGTCATATCGTTCTTTTTAAGATGAGAAAGCTGTTTCAACAGGTCTTCTCTCAAATCCGCTAGTTCATTCATTATAGATCTCCTTTAAATATCTGGGGTCACATTATCGAAAAATCGCAGAGTTTCTGCTTTGTAATTTCTTCTTCAAACTTGGTGAAAGAGGTATTGCCGAGATTCATCAAAAAGCTCACAGAAGAGCCCTGCTGCATAAAATCAACATAGGCTGCATTCACATTCAACATGCCGCCTGTCAGCATCGATTTTGCAAAATCCAGACATTTTGCAACAACAAGCGCATCCGCTTCTCGCTTGATACTCTGCATATTGCTCAACGGTGCAGCCAGTGCGATACGAGGAGTTGCACCTGCAACCGTCCTTGCATCCTTATACCGTGTGTAAATTTCATTAAGCGGCAGAATAGCTTTGTCATACGCAGCTTTGTTGCTTGCCTCAGTGATAACTGCCGGTGCTGTGCTTGTGCCACTCACGCCGCCGCTATCGCCACCACTTCCACACCCGGCCAGTATCAGTACCAACATTAATACCAGAAATTTCAGTTTCATAAGCTACCTCCTCACAAGTTTATTTGTAAGGATATTCTCACTGAACCTCCCCCATCCAGTGTCCTACACTCGATATTTATTTGCAGCAGCATTAATTTCGGTAATCACCTTCTCCCGTAACCAGATCGGCTCCAACACCTCCACCTGCGAACCATGCTTGAGGATCTCAATCATAATCTCTCCTTCGTGTGAGGCCGGGATAGTGAGCACAAGCGAACCATCTTCCTGAATCTCTTCGACCTGCCGTTCGTGCCAGACCTCGCCTTTGATCCAACGTGAACGGTCGGGAGTAAAACGCAACACCACGTTGAAGGTTTGCCGATTCTGGAAAATGCCAAAAGTGTTATGCAGGAACGGCTGCCATGTTTCTTTATCACGAATAGGGAATGATGCGCCATCCACGCTACAGAGCGTCATTCTTCCCAGTACAAAGTCACGCCAATCGTTACGCAGACGACAGAAGGCTATCAGGTGCCAATTCCCCATGTAATTAACCATGTGGTGCGGCTCTACTGTGCGGTTGGTGCTGTCGCTTGCGGCAGGTGTTTTGTAGCAGAAGGTAAGTAGCTTCCCCTGTAACAGAGCCGAAGTAACAATATTGAAGTTCTGCGGATCAGTAGTCCTTATGTTCTTCCAGCGGAAAGAGAAGGCATCTTCAGGATTGGCTATGCCGGGTAAATTGGCGGAGAGCAGCGACCCAAGACGATCTGAGACTGTTCCCAGTTCATCTGCAAGCGAGCCGGCCGAGGCTTCAGATATGAGCTTACGGGAAATAAGAAGTGCCATAAGCTCTTCTTCTGATATGCGGATAATGGGAAGTTGAAAAGTGGAGTCGGTGTAGTAATAGCCTTTGTTGGACTGGTCATATTCAAGAGGAGCCTTAAGACGGTAACGAAAGTGGTCAATAGAGCGCTGTGCAGTCTTACAGGCAATCTCGAAATGCTCTCCCAGTTTAGTTGCGTTTGGGAACCGCTTACGTCTGGCTTCGTTGTCAAACCAGACAAAGCGCTCAAGAAAAAGCTGGTCACCCATAAAACGCCTCCAGTTCTACATCAGTCAATGAAAACAGGCTCTTGTATACGTGCAAAAAACTGGGACGTCAATCGTTCCGATGGAGCTTTATAGGATCACTTCAATACTTCCATGCAATTTTATTAAGACAAGATCGGCATACAATTCAAAAGCCGCCCCACCGGTCATACCCGGCAAAGCGGCTTTTGAATTGTCAATCCCATTGCAATAGCATCACACTCCATCAGTTGAAAGTTCACTCACAATACAGAGACAATAGCCTGCCGATCCTTAATCCACGGCTGTTGCCAACTGAAACCAATGTGAGCGATTTCACCATTTTTAAGTACCAAGCAGTTCGGCGGTCATTACTTCGCCACCATGCTTTGCCGGATCAAACAAGGATAGCCTCTGCTCAAGGGTCAGCTCCATTACGTTAACCGGAGTTATGGTCACTAAGCCGTCTTCGACAAGAACACGCACCATCTGATCGGGACACAGAGGTGCTGCCTTCGCCACATTGTCCGACAAACGCCCATGCAAAGAGTTGTTCATTACGCCACCCCAGCCAGTTCCAGTCTTCCACCCCATCTCTTCACCAGTTCATCCTTCATACGCTTGTGCTCCGGCAGTTTCAGTTCAGGATCACGTTCGACCAGGGTGAATGCCTCGCGCCGTGCCTCCTCAAGGATGCGACCATCTTTCAGTATGCTGGCAACCCTGAATTCGGGAAGTCCGGCCTGCCTTGTACCAAGGAAATCACCGGGGCCGCGGATCTCAAGATCAGCTTCGGCAATTTTGAAGCCGTCGGTGGTCGCCTCCATGACCCTGAGGCGCTTGACGCCGTCTTCGGAGAGCTTGTCCGATGCAATGAGGATACAGTGGGACTGGTGGGCACCCCGCCCTACCCTGCCCCGCAACTGGTGCAGCTGGGAGAGCCCGAAACGCTCGGCATGTTCGATTACCATGACCGTGGCATTTGGCACATCAATTCCGACCTCGATTACGGTCGTTGCCACCAGAATCTGGATCTCGTTTGCTTTAAATGAAGCCATGACAGCCTCTTTTTCCTCAGGTTTCAGCCTGCCGTGGAGGAGCCCCACCTTGAGATCCGGGAAGGCTGATGTTTGCAGCTCTTCAGCCATCTGGGCAGCAGCTTTCAGGTCGGACTTTTCCGACTCCTCGACAAGCGGATAGATGAGATACGCCTGTCTCCCCTTCTCAACCTCATCGCGAATCATGCCGTATACCTGCTTTCTTCTCGATTCGGCAAAAACTTTCGTGACAACCGGTGTGCGCCCCGGGGGAAGTTCATCGATTACAGAAAGTGATAGATCGCCAAACACCGTCATTGCCAATGTTCTCGGAATCGGCGTTGCTGTCATGACGAGAATATCCGGGTTCTCACCCTTCTTTTTCAAAATCCCACGCTGTAAAACACCGAAGCGATGCTGCTCGTCAATGATTCCAAGGCCAAGGCGAAGAAATTCAACCTTCTCCTGAATGACGGCATGGGTGCCGATGACAATCTGTGCCTCACCGGCTGCAACCTGCCCAAGGAGGCCTTCGCGTTCCTTACCTTTATGGGACGACGTAAGAAGAACCGATTTCACCCCAAGAGAGTCACAGAGGGTGTGGATCCCCAGATAATGCTGCTCCGCAAGTATTTCAGTTGGAGCCATGAAAGCGACCTGATAACCGTTTTCAACAGCCACAAGTGCAGCCAGGAGAGCAACCATGGTCTTGCCGCTCCCCACATCCCCCTGAACAAGGCGGTGCATGGGAAAAGGGGCCATCATATCCTCCTTGATTTCGGAGAGTACGCGGCGCTGAGCATGGGTCAGGGTAAAGGGGAGCAGCTTTAAAAGCGGTCTTGTATACTTGTGATTGACTTCGAATGCAATCCCCTCTTCCATGGTAAAGCCGCGGCGCTTGAGGGCAAGCCCGAGTTCCAGATAGAAAAACTCGTCAAAGACAAGGGTGTGATGAGCCGGGGTGGCGCCGTTGTTTACCTTCTGGAAATCAGAGTCCATTGAGGGGAAATGTGCCTCACGGACAGAATCAGCAAGGGGGAGCATATGATGTCTTGCCAGGATTTCAGCCGCGATATACGTCTCAACATCTGCGGCAAAGGTGTCAACGACCTGCTTCATAATATGACGGACACTTTTCTGATGAAGCCCCTCTGTGAGGGGATAGACAGGCACAATCCTGCCGTAGGTGGCAGGGTCTTTAGCCATAACGGTCGAAATATCATCTCCGGCAGTAATCCACTCAACCTCGGGATGATGAATCTCCCGATGAAAGCCGTACTGACTGACTTCACCGATAAAGATTCCGCGCTTGCCAGGCTGCCAGACTTTCTTCATCCAGACAGCATTAAAGTTGAACCATTTGAAGGAGACGGTTCCGGTAGCATCTCCGGCAACAACTTCATACTGCTTTCGCCCGCCACGGGTTGATGACACGGTCGCAGAGATTACCACAGCCTCGAATACCTCGGTATGGCCGGGGCGAAGGCTGCCTATCTCTCGAAGCTGACGCCTGTCTTCATACCTGTTAGGGAGGAGAAACAGGGCATCTTCAACCGTTTTCACGCCAAGCCGTTCGAAGGCCTCGGCAATTTTGGGGCCGACACCTTTGATGAACTGGATTCCGGTAGAGAGATTTTTCTCTTTGATAGATGATTGCAGCGGTGCTTGAGAGTTTATGGGCAGAACCTTTATTGGCGAAAGAATGATTCTGCCGGATTCATCTAGCTCAACAGAAAGTTCTGCGCCGGGGCGCAGCTCAAGAGAACCGAGAATTTCCTTGGGGAGCTTTAACAGATTATCGTTTTCTATACGGACAGTTGTCATGCTATCATCCCGGAAACAGGTTCATGGAGGCATAGTTTACAGTCTGCTGTATATCACGATTCATGAACTTTTGGTATTGCTACTTATCGAATAATAAGGGGTAAAGAGAGATGAAACAGGTAATTCTTGATGGCGCGGCATACAATTTCCCAATCGGAAAGATTCTCTGTATCGGCAGAAACTATGCAGACCATATCAAGGAGTTGGGGAACGAAACCCCGGACGCACCCATACTTTTCATGAAACCAGCCAGTTCGGTTATTGACGATGGCGGCAC
>JACABD010000072.1 GCA_013377075.1 Geobacteraceae bacterium
CAAAAGTCAAAGTCATAAACCTTGCCAATGACAAAGAGGTGATCGTCACCGTAAATGATCGCTGCCGCCGCAAAGCAAAACCTTTCATCGACCTCTCCCGTGCAGCCGCAAAGCAGCTTGGTTTCCTCAGTAAAAGAACCGCCAAGGTCCGCATCATACCCTTAAACGACAATGCAGCCACCCCGTCCACCACTGCTGAAGCTGATGGGGATCAGACTGGCTCCTGAAAGCAGTTGTTTTCAAGAGTTAATCAAGGTCGAGGTCTCCAAAAACTGAAATTTGTATATTGATTACATGATCACACAGGTTCCCCTCTGAAAAGCAGTTGCAAAAACTACCCGTTCTGATATTCTGAATTCAGAAAATGGAGGTGTTTTATGAAAGCAGCTACTTGTTACAAAACAGAAATGAGGCAGCGTGGGCAGGTAACAATTCCCAAGCAACTCCGTGAAAGCAGCGGCTTTGATGAAGGGCGGTCAGTCTCCATCATATCACTGGGAGAGTGCATCCTGATGACCCCCAAAAGGCTGGATCTTGAAGAGGCGAGGATAGAGATCAGGAAGATTGTCCGTGCAACCGGAATGTCTGCGGACAAGGTTCTAGCCGGACTGAATGATGAACGGCAAACGCTCTTCGAGGAACTGTATGGCACGAAAAAGCCCTGAAATCCGCATTTTTCTCGACTCCAACGTAATCATCTCCGGTCTGCTCTCCGACAAGGGGGCTCCACGAATCATACTTGATCTCCTTTGCCTGAATCTTCCCAATCTGCGCGGCTTGACAGGTCGTTACAACCTGATCGAAGTTGAACGGAATCTGCAACGCAAACTGCCGCTGGCTCTGCCGGTTTTTCAAAATTATTTCCCACGACTGAACCTGGAGATTGTTCCTCTGCCTGCGCCGGTTGAACTTGAACCGTGGGCTGGTGTGACCGCAGAAAAGGACATTCCTGTAATCGTTTCAGCAATCAACGGCAAAGCAGATTTTCTCATAACCGGAGATCACAAGGATTTTGGCGGGTTGAAATCAGATAAAAAGATTCCGTGCAAGATAGTTACGCCAACAGAGTTTGTGAACCTTGTTGGCGGTCTGTTAGGAGGAGTTGTATAGGTTGTGATGAAGCATGGATGTCCCTGGAATTCCGATCTGTACGAGGCGAGAGCTACCTGAATTTTGAGCAGCAACATAAGTGGGTAATGGGGCATTGCCCCATTGGCACAGTTATGGTAAAGTCTCAGTTGGAGGTACCAGCCATGTTACTGCAAACCGATGCCAGACGCCGAATTACCCTGCCGCCGTCTATCGGCATAAAGCCCGGAGATGCCATTAATCTTGAGATTCTGGATGATGGCAGAATCATGCTTATCCCTGTAGAAGCTGTGCCCAGGCACCAGCTATGGGCATGGACAGTTGAGGCCAAACAGGCTATCAGTGACTCACTTTCCGACCCAAGCCCTTCAATAGAGATCACCACAAGCACACAAGCCGCCGAAGTTGCCAAAAGGTGGGCAGATGAAGGTTGAAATCCGGCCTGCCTTTGATCATGCGGTCATGTCAGCGGAATTGCCGGTGCGTAAAGCAGCAGCTAAAATGCTGTTGTTACTGCAATCACTTGAACTGCCGCAACTATGGAGTCATCCGGGATTTAATTTTGAAAAGCTGCATGGAATGATTGAGCCGATAACCGGTAACCAGCTCTATTCTTTACGGGTCACCGGCAGTGCCCGCGCCGTCAGCTGCCTGCTCACAGGCCCAACCATAGTGCTGGTAAGCCTGCATCTGCAGCATGATAGGGCGTATAGAGGAAAGTAGATGAACTGGTTTTATCTGGAGTGGGTGGTGGGAGGACTTTTTTGATAAGTAGTTCTTATAATTCATTTTTATGATTTAAGCTTGTTGAAAAATAACAGTTAAGTTAATGTTCACCAAAGGCTGGTGAGATATGACGACACAGGAAATAAAATCGCAGGTTGAATCCCTGAATCTGCAACTGGTGGCGAAGTACCATCCGGAAAAGGTTATACTTTTCGGTTCTGCCGCTCGCGAGTCTGACATAATCAACGACGTGGACCTGTTCATAATCAAAGAAGACGTCCCGAACCTGGGCGCTGAACGAATTCGCCAGCTATACAGGCTTATGGAAACTGACCTGCCGGTGGACTATCTGGTTTATCGTCCGTCGGAAGTGGCTGAGCGTCTGGCAATGGGCGATCCGTTTGTTCTTACTGTGATGAACGAGGGGAAAGTACTTTATGGCTGATTCTTCAGTGGTCAATGAATGGCTATTCTTTCATTCAGTTGAATACTGCTTATATTGATCCCCGCTATTAGCTACATTGGCCGACTGAATATTCCAGAGAAACCGCAGAGCAAGCCCATGATGCTGCCGAGAGGATAGCAAGGAAGGTGCGGGATCGATTGAGGATGTGATGGCTATTGATTTCCATGAAACAAGTAAGATGCTTTAATGAATTAAGTAGGAGTTGAAGTAGAAGCCTCCGGTGGCATTGAATAGCTTGTATGAGCAACAAAGGAGTTCCGGGGACATCCAGACTTAACTCCCACTCCCCTTTGGCACCAGTTTTAAAGACCGTCTCAAGCCGCTATATAAGCCGTTATACAGCTAACAACCCTACTCCTCAAGAAAACTAACAAGCGCCTCGTGGAACTTCTCTTTTGCTTCCATGTGGAGAATATAGCAGACTTTCGGGATCTCAACCCGTCTCAGAGTGAGCATTGTTCCTACAATCCTCACTCCCAAGAAAACGCCGCCATGGAGAGAATTCCATAGGTGTAGGCATCATGCAGAATCCTGCCTTTTCCTCCAGAGCCAAGGGCCACAAATAACGGCAGAAAATGCTCTGGCGTCGGATGGTTCAAGGAAGCATGGGGACCGCGGTTAACATAGTCGAGCAGTTCGTCTGTCCGCCCCTCCTGAACGGCGCTCTTCAGCCATTCGGCAAACTCCTGCGCATAGGGGAGTATAGGATCATCAAGCCTGCGGCCGAAAAAGTCCCGGAGGTTATGGGTGGCAGAGCCGCTGGCAAGGATCAGCACTCCTTCATCCCGGAGCGGCTGTAAAGCTTTCCCCATATCAAGATGATGTTGCACACTCAGATGGGGTTGAACCGAAAGCTGAATAACCGGAATTTCAGCATCAGGATAGATGAGCATCAGCGGCACCCAGGCTCCATGGTCGTACCCCCTTGCCATATCACTGTCACAGGTCATCCCTCTTTTCTGCAGCAGAGTCTGCACCTGCTTCGCCAGCACCGGACTGCCCGGTGCAGGGTACTTCAGACTGTAAAGCTCATCTGGAAAACCACCAAAATCATAGATCGTTGACGGCTGTGGATTCATGGTCACCCGTGGTTCGGCAGTCGTCCAGTGCGCCGAAATGCAGACAATTCCCTTGGGCCTGCCGATCTCTTTTCCCAGCCCCATCAGAAAACTGCGGGTTGGACAGTCATCAATTATCAGGGTTGGTGCACCATGGGGTACAAACAGTGCTGGAAATTTTGCTGACATCGAGATCTCCTTTTGACGCATAATTAATGCCTCTGATTAATGATGATAGCACTTCTACAAGGAATCAAGATAGCGCTTCACCGCCTGACGCAGGGAGATGAAGGCGATATTTTCAATGACAATGTTGCCATAATCAATCCAGAGAAGCTCTACCAGATCATCAGCCGCCTGCATCAGCGGCAGTTCGGTCAAGCGGCAGTGAAAAATCAGATCAAGGGTATCGTAGACTACGTCGCGATAATGGTAACTGTTCGGCAGTGAAAAGAGGTAATGCAGTTCCGGAAGCTCAATGCCGGTCTCTTCCCGCACCTCCCGTAGCGCCGCCTCTTCGCCCGATTCACCGGGATCGACAAAACCGCCGGGCAGATCCAGCATCCCCCGTCCCGGCTCATTCTTGCGCAGACCGAAAAGAATCTTCCCCCGGCACTCGATGATAACCGCAGCCGCGGCAGCGGTATTGAGGTAGAGCAGAAAGCCGCAATCGCCACAGCTGAAGTTTTTGCGCGTCGGCCAGGATAGATTTTGCCCGCCGCATCCTGGGCAATGAACGATTGTCTTGGAAATATCCTTATGCATTGTCGGCCTCAACTTAAGGTGATTGCCTTGATTTTCTCAACAATATGCCTGCCGATAGGGATTGCCGAGGTTGCCGCTGGTGACGGCGCATTACAGACAAACAGCCCCCTGGCACTGTTAATAAAGAGGAAATCATGCACAAGTGTGCCATCGGGTGTAACCGCCTGGGCACGGATTCCGGCCGGATAATCGTGCAGATCCGCAACAGTCAGGCCGGGACAGTATTTTCGCACCAGTTCAAGATAACCGGCCTTACTGATACTGTTCATCAGCTCCACCATACTGACCTTGAAGTTAGCGCACAAAACCTTGATGAGCCCCGGATAGGTCAGCATTTCAAGACTGTCGCCCAGGCTGAAATCGAGTCTTCCGTACCCTTCCCGCTTGAAGGCAAGGACTGCGTTGGGGCCGACCGTGACCGTGCCATCGATCATCCTGGTCAGGTGCACGCCGAGAAACGGCAGTTCCGGGTCGGGAATCGGATAGATGAGGTGATTGACAATGCGGTTATGCTCTGCCCCCAGCAGAAAGTAATCGCCGCGGAAAGGGATAATCTTGAACTGCGGTTTCATCCCGGTCATGGCAACGACCCGGTCTGCCATCACTCCGGCGCAGGAGACCAGATAACGCCCGTCATAGCGCCCCTTTCCGGTCCAGAGCGAGATCCGGTCAGGCTGTTCGGCGATCGCCACCACATTATTGTTAAAAAGGACTTCGCCGCCACCCTGAACCACCAGCTCTGCCATCTTGCGGGTAATCTCGCCATAGCTGACAATGCCGGTTGACGGCACATAAACCGCCCCGATCCCGCTGATATTGGGCTCAGCCTCTTTCAGCTCTTCTGCCGACAGCACTTCAATCGGAATACCATTCTCGGCGCAACGTGTCACCAGTCCGGCCATCCGCTCCAGTTCAACATCACTGGTCGCCACCAGCAGCTTACCGCACTGGTCAAACCTGATGCCGTGCTCGGTACAGAACGCCTTGGTGGCAACATTCCCCTCCCTGCAGAACTGCGCCTTCAGGCTCCCCGGCGCATAATAGACTCCGGCATGGATCACTCCGGAGTTGCGACCGGTCTGGTGGAGGGCGGGCGCACTCTCCTTCTCCAGCACCAGCACCGTTTTGCCGGGAAAGGTCTGCTGCAGCTGCCTGGCCGTAGACATACCGATTATGCCGGCGCCGATAACGATAAAGTCGTAGATCATGTGAGATTCCTTTGAAAGTGATAGTCAGATTGTAAAAGCTGCCAAGGACTCTGCCATCTGAACAACAGGGTATCAGCATTTACCAAAAGAACAAATGTCTATCTCAATAAGTAAAAATACCGCCACCACCTGTCAGCCTCCGTTATACGGGCTTGTGCAGGTAAAATGACGCCCCGGATTGACTGGGTCAAAGTATCGGTTATAGTTTTAATACAAATGAACAGCAGCGAAAAACACCGGAGTCTGTTGCCGGTCCTGCTGACAAGACTATTAAGGAGAAAAACATGAGCAGCGATATACAGGAAGCAATCAGACGATCTTTGGAAACGGAAAAGAATGCCATGCTCTTTTATCAGTACGGAGCCAGACAGTTCAAGGATGCCGCAGCCAAAAAAACTTTCGAGCTGCTCTCCCGTGAAGAGCGTGAGCATGCCGGCCATTTTTACAGGATCTATAAAGGGGGCGACATCCCCTCTCTCGACGCCTTTCTCGACTCTGCGCCTGAGAACGAAGCCAGCTGGATTGCATCGTCTAAAAAACTTTGTGGTGAGGACATGACTGAAAAGATGGCCATGGAAATTGCCATGGATAAAGAAAAGCAGCTTGAAAAAGCCCTCAGCGACGTGGCTGTCAGGATGACCGACCCGGAAGTGCGGGCTGTGTACGATCTGAACGTCAAGGAGACCCACAACCACTATCTGGTGATCGAAGCTGAGTATTCACGCATTATGAGGATGGTTGACGAATCGGATATGGATACCTTCGTCAGAGAATAATTCCAATCCCAGATTAGCCCCACAGAAACAAAAATGCCTCTTCATAGTATCTGAAGAGGCATTTTTTCATACTGCTTCCGTTCTTTTTACGGTATCCAGTTTAGCCGCTGCCTCTGAAAATCGATGGTGTATTTAAGCCCTGCCAGAAAGCTCATGCCGAGCAGTCCATCACCCATGGTCCCCTTGGGCTGACTGATGATCACCACTTCCTGTCTCTCGCGGCTCACAGGCCCCACCTGCATTTCAGTGACAACAAGTTTTTTCACGTTTAACACCCTGCCGCCAACCACACTTACCTTGATTTTGTCTGTCTCGCCGATATTGAGGCGAGACGCCACCTCTGGGGTAATTACAGACGAAGTGGCACCGGTATCCAGGAGCAGCATGGCTTCGGTTTCCGCATTGCCGTTTCTGAGCCTCACAGGCACAAATACCTGACGACCTCTGATAACCACCGGTGAGGATAAATCCTCCTGCAGCTGAGCAAGCTGTTCTGCAGCCTTGCGCGACCTGCGGGCATGGTCCTCCCCTTTCTTTTTTGCATCACGCTCAAGCCGCTCCTGCTCAAGCATTGCAGCACGATCCTCCTCCTGCATGTCATCGTATTTGTCCTTACGCACCTGTTTTTTCTGTCGATATTCCCTGGGAATTTTCGACAGATCCTCAACAAAATGCATAGTACCGGCACTGTCCTCATAGCTGTAGAACTCCGCCCGGCACGGCATAGGGAGAATCAGCATCAGCAAAAGCAGAAGCAGAAATGGTTCAGGTCGCAGATGTCTGGTCATACGTAATGGTCCTCTTTGATAGATGGTACGTTTGAGGCAATGGTCAGGTAAAGGAAAAGTAAGCAGGTTACATTTCCAACACTATTTCAATCTATCAAGCCCATAAAGTAGCGTGTATCATTAGTTTCAATGTCCACTTATTTTCAAGGTAAACATAATTTGCTTCACTTCAGCTTGCCTCGTAACTCTTGAAAATATACGGTTTAGCCCGTTCAAAATCATCGGCAGACCTTATTGTAATTTCCAGATCGCCTGTGCCCAGATGGCCAATTTTACGCATATCTCGCAGAAAACCCTCCTCTTTTTTCAAATCCACACTCGCAGGATCAACCTTGACTAGGATAAGCATTTTTTTCGACTGAGGGTGTATCTCGACACACGCAAAATTCTTTATCCGTTTGAAAGCGTGATACCATTTCAAGGGCGTCAAATGGACATCATCGCCAAGTGCAAGCAGATAATCTTTCAGGGCCTCATAACGGTCCTTCAGCTCCGAGTCAGATTGTTCCAACAACTCTGAAACCGTCTTGTATTTAATGGCTCCTTTTGCCGGTTTCTTATCATCCCCTAAATTGATTATCTGGCCCGTGGTGGCGTTAACCAGATCAAACAACAGCAAATCCTTACCGTAGTGACGATAACGAATAAGCTCAATATTGCGGTTCATCTGCTGGACGGCATGGCTGTCGTACTTGGTGAAATCTCCAGCAATACAGAGCAAGCGCGGGCTAGACCATTCGATGGCGTCTGCTACTTCCTTGTCATACTTCTCCATTACCAGCAGTTTGAATTCGGCCTTATGATCCATCAACCAGTCGAGGTAGAAAAGTCCCTGATTGATTACGTTCTCATTCAAAGCTCTCTTATACTCAATAATTACCGGACAGCCGTTCTCGTCCACACCCAGGGTATCGATGCGGCCGCCGTGGGTCTTGCCGGTAGAGTATTCGGTAGCGAGAAAACGCACACCGAGGAAGACTTCCAGATGTTTTTCAATAAGGTTCTGGAGGGACTTTTCAATTGTAGCAGAACTGCCTTCAAGTTCAGTTACGGTGTCGCCGGTGAGGCGGAAGATTTTTATGTCGCTCATTTATCAGCCTTTCTGTTCAATGATATTCCTGTATCTTTACGCTCTCGATGCATGACAGGTATACTGCCAGGCGGTAATGGGCCTCCAAACGTAAGAGGCTCACCTCCTGCAGTTAATGGCTCGGATCCGGCAGTCAAAAGATTCCCCTTTTCGTCTGCCAAGATATTGCCTTTCTCGTCAATCAGGTACTTAGTTGGTGCGACAGGAGCACTAACATTTGGCGTTACTGGCTGGGCCAACCTGACAGGTCGCAGAGGTTTTCGCTTTAACTCTTCACGAGCCTTTGGATCAAGCTTGACTAGCGAGTTAGTATTTATGATATTGATCGCCCACTCCCTGAGCGCTGGCGACTCCTTGTCTGGATCACCTCTCAAAATTCCAATAGCAAGCTCCACATATTTCTGACTTATTTCTTTATCCTTGATGGCAGCATTTATCTGATAGCCGAAATATCCAACAAGAATTGGGACAAGGAGGATTGCAAAACTATTGGCAATAATATGCCATTTATCCCACCAGTCTTTGGCCTTTTCGGTTGCACTCTTTCCGTCAATGTTATTATTCATGGCGGCCCCCAAATCTCACACTTTCACGACAGTTCTTGGCACTTCTATTTTGCCGGGCGATGCAGATAATCATTGAATCTGTCAATGCCAACAAAGTTTTCCCTGCGTAACGTCACCAAAGCGTGGCGCACAGCTTCCGGATTGTCCCGGTCAAGCCACTCCCGGTGTACTTGATATGCTGGCGGCTGTTTTTCAAGCAGCTTTTCATAGGCAGGTATTGCACCGGGAATAATATCCGCCAGATGCTCAAGAGCCAACCTACCATAATACTGCGCCAAGCCTTCTTTCAACTCATGCTGCGCCTCATAAAAGTCATCATCAACCCACCGATGGTTATTAGAGTCAAAACCGAGGTGAGTGTACGCGTGAGCCAGTTCGTGGGCCAAAACCACAACGGTCAAATCTTCAACTTCAATTCCGAGCCGTGAAGAGACAAGGGCGATAATACCTGAGTAAAGCTCAATTCTTGCGCTGCCATCATCTGAAGTTAAGCCGTGGTGGCTATAGTAATACCTCCCAAGCACATCTCCATCCATTTCATGGAACAGCCACCCGACCACATCGAAGGCATCAATTTCTGCCAACAGTTTTTCTGCGAGCTTTCCGGCATCCTCCAAACTGCCGGTAAGGTTGACGATGTCCGGTCGATACAAAACCTCATTATCAACACAATCGATCTTCGTCCCGTTCATCAATAAACAGAAAATTTCGGATGATGAGCCCCGCAGCATCTCTAATTCAGGCTTCCATTTTGACAAAGTAGCCGCAATAACTCCGTCTGCTGGAATAACAAGACTTTCAATTTCTTCCGGTGCGGCAAGCTTCACCTGTACCGGCACCCGTGTTTCTAGCTGCTCATTGCCTTGAATAAATTTCCTTTTTCCCTTTTGCAGACGCAGTCGGGTAACGTTGCGCATCGCCTCGCGAGTCACTTGATTATAACGCTTATACGCTTTTTCAACTCTTTCCTGAATACGGGGCTCAAGCTGGTCGATAAGCTCTTTGACATTCATGAATTTTCCTTTTTCGAAGCTCGTTTCTTGTCCATTGACGACTGTTTCACAAGCTGTTTTTCTTCGGACTTCACCCGGCGTTCCAGCTTCTTGATATCTTCTGCCGGTGGCAAATCTTCCGGTCTTATACCACGATCCGTTAGCACCTTACGCACATCAAGATTGTTTTTAACGTGTTCGTTAGTAATCGTGGTCTCATGGCGCAGGTCATCGCGCTTAATGTTGAAGTTGGTAATTTCGTTGGCGAAATCCTTGGCCTTGATGGTGATGGTTGGGAGAAAGTCGGCCAGCGCCCGATTGTCGGGCATCTTCAACCGGTCTTTCATCTGCTGCGTTGTCTTGCCGCCGAACAGGGCAGAGTCTCCCTTGCTGCGAATGCGGGCAAAGCCGCTATTGTCACCGATCCTCTCAAAGATCAGGCCGGAAAGTTCTTTTTCCGACAGAGTCAGCTTTTGGCGGGCAGTCAGCCGTTCCTGCTCTTCCAATCGCTTTTCAATCAGCTCAAGCCTGCGGGTTTGAACGGCAAAGTAAGTTTGGGCAAAGGCTATTTCAACTTTGCGAGGGTCACCGTTCTGGGCAATGAGGTAGCAGGCGTAGCGGGTCAGCATGAGATCGTCGATCTCTTTTTCCGCCCCCTTGGGCATCGGTATCGTTTTGCTGACGTCAGCAAAATGATCGGATACAGAGTGACCGGCGGTCTGGCAAGCAAGTTTTGCTTTATCTATGACCTGCTCGAAATTGCGCCACTGTGTATATCCCAGAAGCGATTGCAATTCCCTGGCAAACCAGAACTCCTCGCCATCGATCTGATGGGCATAATCCTCGAAGTTTTTGTGCAATTGGATAATGATGTCGCTTTTCATGGCAGCTCCTTCTGCTTGATAAACTCCAGTGCCGCCGCCTCACTCTCCTCAATGGCGATCTCCACGGCGCGTTTGGCAACCTCCAGCAGCCTCTCACTTTCCGCTTTCAGTTTGAAGCTCTGTTTAACAAGGTCGGCAATGTCCGTCTGAATTTTTTCATCAATCAGCGGCACATAAAAACAGTCAATGTCTTTCGGGTAGAGTTCGATCTGCCCGGAGGAGCCTTTGAAATACTTGTCCACCTGGTATTTACCGGCAATGGAGTTCAGATAAACAGAAAGGAATATTGGGTTCAGCTTGTCGGTGCGCAAGATCGTGACATGATTATCAGGAATAGCGTTTTGCTCGTGCATATATGGAGCTGAACGGCCAATAGTGCCGACTCCGGTGCCGTTGATAAGCACGTCACCCTGTTGGATTACCAGCGCATTCTCTTTGTCAGAAAGGGTCGCCAGGCGGTTGTCGGCCAGGATGACTTCACCTTCCCGCACATGCTTGGAGTTGACAACCGGCAGACCTTCTTCGGCGTAATCGGGCTGAGTGCCGCGCTGATTGACCGTCAACAGGCTGCCCAGAGTTACCAGCTCATGGCTTTCAGCTATCCTGGCTTCCAGTTCGTCAAACTTCGGCTGGTAATACTCGGCGTCCAAACGACCGGAAGCAGCAAATGACTCTTTGAAGGATTTGATGTTGCTGATTTCGCGGCTCGGTGAAAAGCCGGTCAGGTTAAGTGCGTCAAGAAGCAGGGTTTCAGAATTAGAACGCAGACTTTCAGTACTCTTAAGAGTTTCATCTGACTTTTCGACAACTTGTTGTACTGCTGTTTGAAACGTTTCAGAGAATATCGGGATGCTAAACTGCTCAATCTGCGACAGGAATACATGTTGCTGAACGCTGCCCCTTGCTTCTCTCTTGAGGTAGTTTTGTCCAAACGAGGTCAGCAAAAATGCATACAAGAAATAGGGGTTGAGGTCTCCAGTAATTTCTATTTTTGCAATATCTTGATTCGAGTTAATCGGGTATTCCCAATATTTAGAGGCGATTGCCACTTCACCAATTGTTCCAGACATTGAAAGTAAGATCATTCCGGGCTTTACTTCAGATTTCCAGAGCAAGGTGTTTGCTTCCTCGCTAATGTAAATCAAATCAGAAAACGAAATCCGCCCTTTTTTCATGTTTACGCCGCGAATAAACGGAACGCCAGACTCTAAATAATTTACTTCATTGTTCAGTGAATAAGCCCCGAAGGAGCGCAGTTCAACGCCGATTTCTACAAGTGATTTGCAGACTTTGCCGCGAATAGCTTTTTCTTCAACAAGATACTGTTTTTGAAAATAGTTACTGTCGAAACGAAAAATATCATTACTTCGCAAAGCATATGAAAGTAATACTTCACTAACCTCCAGCCCTTCCAACAAAGCCCGATACCGGGTCTCATCAAAAGGGCCTAGAGAAAAAAACTCAGGTTTTCCTTCTTGGCAAACTCAATAAACGCCTCGGCAATGCCGTCCTGTGTTTGGCCATCGTGATTGAATAGGTCATGCTTGACAATCAGGTGTTCGTGGGCGTCGAGCACAAATTCATTCAAATCCTTTGGTGTGGCCTCGTAGTGGTTGATTACCTCGGCGGCAACATTTGCGGCAAGGGCGCTCTCGTCTGCAAGTACATCCTTGCGCTTGAGATAAATCTTGTCGCCGCTGTTGTCCTTGCTTGGTTCACGCATGGTGGCAAAGAAGATCGGATAGTCTTCCTGCCTGGGGCAGAGCGGCCCCGCTTTGGGATCATCGTTCCACTTCTGCACCAACAGCACGCTGGTTTTGGTGCCAGTGTGGGGCTTGAAGACATTGCCGTGTAGCCCGACTACGGCCAGGATGCGGCATTGGTCGGCGATGTATTCGCGGATATCTTTGTCACTGGAGTTGTTGAAACGCCCTTGGGGCAGGACTATCGCCATCCGCCCACCCGGCTTGATGAAACTGAGGTTACGTTCGATAAAGAGAATATCGCGACCGACGTTGTTCTGATCCTTTACCTTCACCTTGCGGAAGGTCCCGTCTGCCATCTTATAGATCTTCTCGTGACTGGAACGAAGGAATTCCGGGAAGGTCGGCGTCCGTCCGCTTGCATCCTCAATATTCGGATCGTTCTCAATCACCTTGTTGATCTTGTCAAGGCTGACCGAGTTCGCCAGCTCGTATTTGGCAAGGATGCGTGTCTCTTTGATATCCCCGGCAAAAGGAGGATTGGCCATGAGAATATCAAAGGAGAAATCTCGGTTCTGCTCCTTCTCCGCCCTTAACTTGCGCAGCTTTTTCCACCCTTCGCCGTAAACGTCTCCCCACTCCTGGTCTTTGGTCTTTTCATCCCAACGCTCATAATCCAGAGTATTTAGGTGCAGCACGTTTGTCTGTCCATCACCGGCAATCAAGTTCAATGTCCGCCCGACACGCACTGCCTTTTCGTCGAAGTCGATGGCAAAGACTTTCTCCTGCACATAGGTTTCGCAGCGGGCCGGTTTTTTCTCGGTGGTGAAGAGGTGGCTTTTATTCAGCCCCTCGCTTTTCATAATCTGTTCCCAGACATGGAAGATGGTATGCACCGGGAAGCCACAGCTACCGGCGGCGGTGTCGATCATGGTTTCATGCTCTTGGGGGTTGAGCATCTTGACACACATGTCGATGACATAGCGGGGGGTGAAGTACTGCCCTTTTTCCCCCTTGCTGCTTTTGTTGATGAGATATTCAAACGCTTCGTCAACCACGTCCAGATTGGAATTGAACAGCTTCACCCCTTCCAGTGACGATACGCAAACAGCCAGGTGACTGGGGGTTAGATCAATCTTGGCACCATCAGGAAAAACCCCTTCCCACTTGCCCCGCGCCTTATCGAACAGCTCCTGAATCTTGGCTTTCAGTTCGGTTTCCGTGTCACCGTAGTTCTTGAATACCAGGTGGCGCTTTTTGTCCCGCCCGCTCTCCATCTCGTCATACAGCTTGGTAAAGATGAGCTTGAACAGCTCCTCGAAGACGTCAACCCCGGCATTGGCAAGGACTTCGTCCTCCATCTCCAGAATCAGATCTTTCAGAGATTTCTTCTGATTGACCAGCTTGTCCATCTTCACCAGATCGTCGATAGTCCACCTGGCTGTCAGGATGTCGGAAAGCTTTTCGAACGCCGACGGTATTGCTGGAATATCTTCAAAGTAGTTTGGGTCTTTGCGGTGATAGTAGGAAATACTATCGCCATTACTCCAAACTCCCATGGGTGCGCCGCTGAAATTGCAGTAGCTTTTCAGCTGCTCTTTGCCGTCTTTCAGTTTTGGTT
>JACABD010000073.1:0-9589 GCA_013377075.1 Geobacteraceae bacterium
TCTTTCGGCTCGCCAGCCATGGCTATGACGCTGTAGCCGCTCTTCATGGCCTGCAATGTCTGCCAGGGGTTGGGAAGAATCAGTTCTGGCTTGCCGCTACGGTACTTCTCTTCAAAGTTGGCATAGTCCCGGGAAGCCTCCAGTGTGAGCTGCGCTCCATCCAGTCTTGAGTTAAGGTAATCAATAAGCGGCTGGTAAGCCTGCATCATTTTGGCCGGATTATGGAGCGGGTGCACGGCAAAATGGTAGGACTGACTTAACTGCACCGCCGGACTATTGCTGTACTTTGGGCCGCTGCTCTGCGAATCCTGTTTGCAGGCACAGAGACAGAGGGACACGGCCAGCGCGGCAACTGATGCATACCTATTCATGGCTATTCCCCGTCAACATTGAGTCTCCTTTTTCAAGAGCAAAATAAAACGTCGCCCCTTTGTCCGGCTCCCCTTCACCCCAGATCCTGCCGCCATGACGCTGGATGATCCGCTGGACAATGGCCAGGCCGACGCCGGTCCCCTCAAACTCTCTGGCGCTGTGCAGCCGCTGGAATACACCGAAAAGTTTCTCCTTGTACTGCATGTCGAAACCGGCGCCATTGTTCCGGATAAAAAACAGGGTCTTGTTCTTTTGAATTGCCATGATTGGCTCCTTCATGGGGGGATTTTGAATTCAGGCAATTTTTACCAGGAGAGCAATTCATGACCAAATTCGCATTTAGTGCCAATGATTAATAATAACAAAATAATAAGGAATCGCTAGTGCTAGGCGGTCTGGTATATTCAGGCAGGAGGGCCCACTGTTTGAGAGGTTTCATTTTCTCTGGCAGATGCTATTATGTTGAAGCTTTCGTATTGAAATTCGAGAGGTCAACAAATAAGGGGTCGGAAATGCTCAGACAGAATAGGCTTGCAATCGCGCTGGGGATTTTGGTTTTTCTTCTTCCGGCAATATTTTCCACCTTAAACCTTTATACCGACTGGCTCTTTTTTGCGGAGACAGGGTTTTCAGCGGTATTTACCAAAGTGCTTTATGCAAAGGCAGGAGTTGGAATCCTTTTTGGAACTATTCTCTTTGCAGCCATCAGTCTCAACCTTTTCTATGCAAACAGCCTGAGCTTCCCGTACAACCGGATTACTGTAGTCGGCCGGACCAATCTTCAAAAAGATGAGGCGCTACGTATCGCCAGGCCACTCTTGATGGTTGCGACGCTGGTGCTGTCGCTCTTTGCCTGGAACTGGGGGAGCATGCAGTGGGAAGATCTGCTCCTTTACCTGAACAGGATTGATGTAGGGAGACTTGATCCGGTTTTGGGGAAGGACATCGGCTTCTACCTCTTCACAATCCCGTTTATGACCGCGATCAAGGGGTTTGCAGGATTTACCCTGATTACAGGGGCTGCTCTCAGCGCGCCCCTCTACTATGTCCGTGGCGGAATAACTCTCTCTGAGCGTGGTGCATTTCTCGATGAAAAAGTGCGTCGCCATTTTGCACTACTTGTGGCGCTGTATTCAGTTGTGGTTGCTGCCGGATTTTATCTGGAAGGGTTCAAGCTGCTTCAGGCCAATAATGGCATTTTTGCAGGTGCAGGTTATGTGGATGTACATGCAAGGCTCCTGACCTTCAGACTGCTGACGTTTCTGACCCCCGTTGCCGGGATCATGCTGGCTTTGGCAATGGTGAAAGGTGTCTGGCGCACGGCGATAATTGCGCCAGTAATTCTGGGTGCAATCTATTTTGTCGGCATCAGGATCTACCCCGGACTGTTGCAGAAGTTCAAGGTTGCGCCGAACGAACTGGCCCTTGAAATGCCGTATATCGAGAACAATATCAAGTTTACCCGCTTCGGCTACGACATAGACAAGATCGAGACCATCCCCTTTGATGTGGATACAAAGCTGACAGCCACGGACATTGCCAACAATGATGCCACCATCAAGAACATCCGCCTCTGGGACCATGCGCCGCTCCTCAAAACCTACAGTCAGTTGCAGCAGATCAGAACCTACTACAAGTTTTTCGATGTGGATAATGACCGCTATCTGGTGAACGGCAAGTACACCCAGGTGATGCTCTCGCCGCGGGAGCTCTCCTATGCCGACTTGCCGAGTAAAAACTGGATCAATGAGCGGCTCATCTTCACCCATGGCAACGGCATAACCTTCGGTCCGGTCAGCCGGATCAGCAAAGAGGGGCTTCCCGAATTCTTCGTCAAGGATATCCCTGCGGTCAGTCTGGCCGATATCAAGGTCACCAGGCCGGAGATCTACTTTGGCGAGCTCTCCAATGACTATGTTGTCGTCAAGACCAGGGTGCCCGAGTTCAGCTACCCGACAGAGAGCGGCAATATTAATACGACATATGCAGGAAAAGGCGGCGTGGTGCTTGATTCGCTCCTTAAAAAAGTCCTTTTTGCCGCCAGGTTCAAGACGGAAAAGCTCATCCTCTCATCGGACATAGCCCCGGAGAGTAGAATCATCTACAATCGCAACATCAGCCAGCGGGTGAAAACCCTTGCCCCGTTCCTCCGTTTTGACGGCGATCCTTATATGGTGGTGGATGAAAAGGGTGGGCTCAAGTGGATCATTGATGCCTATACCTTCTCCGACCGTCTCCCCTATTCAAAGCCGATCAAGGGGGGCATCAACTATATGCGCAACTCGGTCAAGGCGGTTGTGGACGCCTATGACGGCACGGTCAGTTTCTATGTCAGCGATCCTGATGATGTGCTGGTAAAGGCCTATTCGCGGATCTTCCCGACCCTTTTCAGGCCCATGGGCGAAATGTCAAAGTATATGCGTGAACATATCCGCTACCCCCATCAATTCCTGCAACTACAGGCATCCATTTTTGCCGCCTATCACATGACCGACCCGAAAGTCTTCTACAACAAGGAGAATCTCTGGCAGATCCCGGCGCTTGGCGAAAAACCGATGGAGCCTTACTACACCATCATGAAGCTGCCGGGGGAAAAGCTGGAAGAGTACATCCTCCTCCTCCCCTTTACCCCGTCCAATCGGGACAACCTCACTGCCTGGCTGACAGCCCGCTGCGATGGCGACAACTATGGTAAAGTCAGGGCATATACCTTCCCCCGTGACCGCCTGATCTACGGGCCAAAACAGATCGATGCCCGTATCAACCAGGACTCCTTCATCTCCCAGCAGCTGACCCTCTGGAACCAGCGGGGCTCTGAGGTGATCCGCGGCAGCATGCTGATCATTCCGATCGAAAAGTCGCTCCTTTACGTCCAGCCCCTCTTTCTGGCAGCTGACAAGGCAGGTCTTCCTGAGCTCAAGCGGGTGATTGTCGCTTTCAACGATGAGGTTGTCATGGAGGAGAACCTGGAGCTTGCCCTGCAACGGCTCTTTGCCGGGAGGAAAGGTGCTGAAGCCCAGTTAAAGGCGGTTGCAACTGATGTCACGCCGTCATCAGGTTCCCTTGCCAAGGAGGCAATGGGGATTTACGAGCGTGCAGTTAATCTGCAAAAGCAGGGGAACTGGGCAGGTTATGGCGACGAGCTGCGCAAGTTGGAGCAGGTTCTGAAGCAGATGGCGAAGTAAACCATGACGCTGTTATCCAAAATTGAAATAGCATCTTGCCTTATTTTAGTTTTTAGCTAATATCTAAAATAATAGTGGTGGTTATTTTAGGAATCAAGGTGGATTCGCAGCATGAAAAAATTCCAGTCAGGTCATTATATCCAGCAGGGGCACTATAAGAGTTTTCAGCCAAGCCTGATCAATCGAGCCTGGACGCTGGATGACATGGCGTTGATTCAGCTGCTTGGTCAGGCAGACCGGGAGTTGGGGCGTCTGGATATGTATTCGGACTATATCCCGAACCTTGACCTGTTCATCCGGATGCATGTTCTCAAGGAGGCCACCCAGTCGAGCAAGATCGAAGGGACCCGGACAAACATGGAAGAGGCTCTCCTTGACAAAGAGGATGTGGCGCTGGATAAACGGGATGATTGGGAAGAAGTCCAAAATTACGTTGCAGCCATGAACGAGGCGATTGATAAGCTGCATACCCTGCCGTTTTCGGCACGTTTGATCAAGGAGACTCACAGGACCCTGCTACAAGGGGTGCGCGGCAAGCACAAACTACCGGGAGAATTCAGGGAAAGCCAGAACTGGATCGGCGGTGCATCCATAAGTGACGCAGTTTTCGTGCCACCAGTGCATACGTCCATTGGTGAACTGATCAGCGATATAGAGAAATTTGCCCACAACGAAGAGCATTATTTCCCCGAACTGCTGAAAATTGCCCTGATGCATTACCAGTTTGAAACTATCCACCCGTTTTTGGACGGCAATGGCCGGGTCGGCAGGCTGATGATTACCCTGTATCTTGTCAACAAGGGGATACTGAAACAGCCGCTCTTGTACCTGTCGGATTTTTTTGAGCGCAACCGGTCAAATTATTATGACAATCTGATGCGGATGAGAGAAAAAAACGACCTGCAACAGTGGTTCAAGTTCTTTCTGGTGGGGGTCATCGAAACCGCCAAAAGCGGTATCCAAACATTCGATAATATTCTGAAGCTCCAAAAACAGGTCGAGGCGCAAATCCAGACTCTGGGGAGCCGGGCATCCAATGCGCAAAAAGTGCTCAATTACCTGTATCAGCGGCCATTGGTTGACGCCGCCAAGGTTGGCGAGGTGGCAGAAATTTCCCCTGCGTCAGCATACAAGCTGATTGTCGATCTTGAGCAGTTTGGCATATTGAAAGAGATTACCGGTGGCAAGCGTGGCAAACAATACCTGTTTGACAGCTACCTGCAATTATTCAGATGACAAAGTATGGAACCGGTATGAGCGACAATAATTCTGAACAGTTGATACACAGCTCTGAACTGAAGTGGTCGCGGTTTTTTGAGGCGGCACAAACAGAGGAATAGATATGGAAAAAACAGTATTTTTAAGCACTTTCGGATTGATATTCCTTGCAGAGTTGGGGGACAAGACCCAGCTGACCGCAATGGCTCTGGCGCTGCGTTACCCGTGGCAGCGGATATTTGTGGGGATTGCGGCTGCATTTACGGTGCTGAATCTTGCTGCCGTACTGGTGGGTAAGGTGCTTTTCATGCTCCTCCCGATCTTCTGGGTGACACTGGTGTCGGCGCTGCTTTTTCTCTATTTCGGTTACAGCACCCTGCGCCACGCCTGTGCCAGTGAGGATGACGATGCCCCGCCCCATACGGCCTCAACGGCTTTTCGCACGGCATTCATCATGATTTTTCTGGCTGAGTTGGGGGATAAAACCCAGCTGGTAACCGCAAGTCAGGCTGCCCAGCATTCGGACAGCCTTGCAGGTTTGAGCATGGTGTTTGTCTCTTCAACCCTGGCTTTGTGGTTGGTGTCGTTGATCGGAATATTCGCCGGGAAACAGCTTGTCCGTTTTATCCCGCTTCGATGGATACACCGGGCTGCCGGTTTCATGTTTCTGGTTTTCGGCGTTTTCGGATTATGGAAGCTGAAAGGGCTCTGAATCCTCAGGTAAGGGCGCCTGTGCAGCTTGAGCCTTCACCGGCAGTGCAGCAGTAGCAGTAATCTGCAAACAGAATCTCTCTCTTTCTCATTGAGTCAAGATCAAGATTTAAAACTGTCAGCGGGCTGCCATCGGGGTTTCGCAGCTCCCTGCCGACAGCCTGATTAAAGTCGCAGTTGTAGATATGCCCCTGCCAGTCGATGCTCAAAAGTGAACGGCACATGATCGCTTCTGCTGCACAAGGGTTGAATTTCTCGGCAAGCAGGTTCATGTAGCGATCTAGTTTACCGCTTTTTTCAAGAGAGCTCCTGAAGCGTCCCACCGGTGCATTGGTTATGGTAAAGAGGTTGGTGAAAGTTATGCCATGCCTCTCCAGAAGTTCCTGCCTGTAGGCCGTTTCAAGCTCCTGTTGCGAAGGGGGGAGAAACCCTCCGCCCGGATTGTACACCAGGTTCAGTTCCAGTTCGCTGCCGTAGCCAAGCCGGTTAAGCTCCTTAATGGCGCTGATACTGCTGTCGTAGGTTCCGGTGCCACGCTGTGTATCCACATTCTCTTCGAGATAACAGGGGAGGGATGCGGTTATGCTCAACCTTTGGAGAGCGCAGAATTCGGGAAGCCACTCCATTCCAGTTTCCTTCATTATGGCAAGATTGCTGCGCAATATCCTTTTTTTAGCGTTCCCCTCTGTCAACTCAATGAAATAACGAAAATCCGGGTGAAGTTCGGGGGCGCCGCCGGTAATGTCGAGTGTCATGGCTCTATTGCCGGTGAGAAGATCGGCAATGGCGTCAATAACGTCACGCCCCATAATTTTAGTGCCAAGGGGTGACGCTTCCTGGTGGCAATGGGTGCAGCAGAGGTTGCAGAGGTTGCCCAGGTTTACCTGTAGTGTCTCTATGCCGGTAATTCTCGCGAATGCGGGGTTAATTTCAAGGATTTGCGCCTCAAAGTCTACGTGGTGATTTTCTGCCATTTTCGGATTCCTTTCAGATAGGTGTAGTCATGACTCTACCATCTCTTTGCCGGGCTTTCAAATGTCAAGGTGGGAGTTGACGACCATAAATCATGAATGCTAGAATGCTTTTCGTTAAAGAAACCACTTTTAAGGAGAAAAGATGAAAAAGATCATAATGACTGCTATTGCTGCAACTCTTGCTCTGCCTGCATTTGCAGCGACAAACGAAACCATTGAGAAGGCTGCCAAAGAGAAAGGGGCTGTAAAGACAGGATCAGGAATGGTTTACCAGTCACTGAAAGAGGGGAAAGGGAAGTCGCCTGTTGCTTCGAGCACTGTTGAGGTGAACTATCGCGGTACCCTTACAAACGGCACTGAGTTTGACAGCTCCTACAAGCGGAAACAGTCCATCAGTTTTCCGCTTTCCGGTGTCATCCCCTGCTGGACAGAGGGTGTACAGATGATGAAGCCGGGTGGCAAGGCAAAGCTCGTCTGCCCGCCTGAGCTGGCCTATGGGTCCCGTGGTGCAGGTGGCGCAGTCCCTCCGAATGCAACACTGATTTTCGAGGTGGAGCTGTTGAGTATCAAGTAGACTCAAAAATACGAAGTTAATACAAAATGCCGTAGAGTCCATTATTACTTGGGTTCCACGGCATTTTTGTATCGTCAGTTCCCCTGCAAATTAGTTGAATATAGTTATCAACAACTCATAAACCTGCTTTAGCCCCCATTTGTACTCTGGTGCAATATATAAAAGTTCAACCAGTGTGAATGTGCCGAGGAGAATAATTATTAAGATTGTTTGCGAATTTTCTTTGGTCATATCTATGGCTTCCAGTTCAGATACACACGTATCTCTGCGGTTTTGAAAACCACACGAGCCATTTGTTTGTAACTGTAACCCGCTAAAGGTTTATTGAAAGTGTAGCACCTTGTGAAGCTCTTTTGAGATGCGACCATCTCTTCCAAGCCGTTTGGAGTCATTACTGTCCGTTCTCTTTGCTGAGGTTGCGTTTCAAGGTATTGCAATCCGTAGCCGATTTGACTGGAAGTTATCACTGGGATTTTCTCACTTAAAAATGGTTTTATCTGCATTGCCGCAGTGATGGCTTCTGGCCAGGTATTCTTGTAATATTGTGCCAGTAGTTCTTGCTTGGCAGGGTCACGGAAAATACTTTTATGGAGGATCAAACAGCTGTAATTCCAGTGCGCTACTAGAAAATAATCGCCATTAGTTATTATGTCGTAACTGCTTCTTAACTCATCAAGTTTAACATTTTGAAACCCTGCGAAATACGTGCAGACATAGGCCTCGATTGTTCCTTTGGCCTGTTTGTGTGAGTAAGCGATCCTATTTTGCAAGTTGCTACCGTAAACTGGCGCAGGCGCGAAAAAAGCAGGATCGGTGATGATGTAACAGTAGAGTCCCGTCTTGTCACTTCTTGTGAGAAAGTCCAGAGCTTCCCACGCATAACCATGAGCTGCACGTCTTGTGCGGATTGCGTCCGACATGTATTTAAATTCAGACGGATATTTATGACTTAATCTGTCAGCAAATGCACTGCTGATACTGTAAGACGGTTTTACAGATGAGAAAACCAGGCCCACTGTTAGGATTGATAAGGCAATGCAGGTGAACTTAAGTGCTGAAACTGCAAATTTGTCGTTAAGCAGCTTCATAGTTTCGCAGAACGAATACAAGCCTATTACAACAATGAACATTGCCATTCTGCCAACATACGGGACATCGGCTTCTGGAACTGCCAGCAGTAAAATAAATCCGACGGGCAAGTAGGCTAACATTATAAATCTGGATAATCCGGTCTTGTTTATATGCAACAGCGAATGCACAGATATATACAACCAGGATGAAAACCCCATCCCCCAAAAAAACAGGCCGAAACCGCCATCATAGGTTCCGACCCCGGTATCTTCGATTAGATAACGTGTTGTCCAGTGAGGCAGGTTGAGTAAAATATTGTCAAAAAGGCTCACCTTGCCGGGGGGCACTGGAAGTAATCCGAGGAAATCCATGGGGTAAAAAGGATCATTAAAAACAACCATGTTTCTGGCATACCACCAGCCACATAATGCAATCACCAGTGTTATATAGCCGACCTTATCGTGCCATTTGGCCCTTACAAGTCCCGGAAATATCAGCAGCTGTAACGGCAAAGCCAGCAATAGGGCAGTATACTTCATCCCAAGCATCATCCCGATTGATATGGCAGCCGCAAACAGATAGATTCTTCGCCTGCCAGAATGGAATAGAAGTGAGAAGTAGAGGCTAAGAATAAAAAAAAGCGATAATATTATGTCGATGTAATTAACCCCAGACTGAATAATTACTACCGGACATAAGGCATACAATAGTGCAGCTAAAAGAGCATTTCTCCCGGATATTTCAAAATGGCGGAGTAGTGCATAGACTGATAGAATTGATAGGAAAACAAATGGCAGATTTGCGCTGTCAATGAGCCTCTGGTTACCTGCAAAAATCGTTGGCCACATGAAAAGCAGCTCAGCATTTTCTGGGAAAGCAAAGTGATACCGAAGCTCAACCGGCAAGAGACTGATTTTATGGGACTGTATGTATTCAAATATAGTGGGCAGGTGATAGGCGAGATCGTCAATCCCTCGCGGGGGTAGATAGTAGGAAACCGCGAAGATCCATGTGTAGGTTGCTAAAGCCAGAATCCCGAGAGTAACGGTATAAAAGTCTTTTGATTCTACCCAAGACCTTCTTAAACAGTAGAAGTCATTTTTTACAGTAGCAAGGAACGGTTGTTTACTTAGTCGATATCCGCTTAGAATTATCAGAAAAGCGATTAACAGATTAATGCCCAGTAAATAGGAGACGTGCAGATTATTGCATATGCCCAACAACAGTTCTGTCATTACTATCTGTGCGCAGCTCATTACAACTGACAGTAATATTTTACGCGACAATAATTCTGCTAACGTTGTCGAAAATAGGTAATAATATGAAAAATAAAGAAGAGCGGTTATAAACAGGCAGGTCATTCATCCCTCGCAGAGAGTTGCCATTTCAACAAAATAAATTCGCTGGCTATGCAATCACTTTTCAATGTAACGCCGTGAACATTTTCAGGAAGTGCCTGATCTTTTTCGGAGCGGTTCGAACAG
>JACABD010000073.1:9689-11305 GCA_013377075.1 Geobacteraceae bacterium
AACTGATCGCCGCACTCCTTGTAGTTTTTGTGCCCTTTGCTTCTGAAGAGTGCGCCCAGTTCTGATTTGGTAACCATGACTCCGGCCAGATTCATGACCGCAAGCATATCCTCGTCTTTGAATTCAAGGGCGATACGCATTTTTCTCAGGATTGTGTTGTTAACCCGCTCCTTTTCGGTGCTGATGGCCAGAGGCTTGCTGTCAGCATCATTGCGGGCACCCCTTTTAAGAGTGACGAAGCCGTCAAAAAAGCTTTCCAGAAGAGCATTGCTACAGTCAATAAACCCTTCTTCCTCCTCTTTCTTGAGTAAGGAGAGTACGGTTTCCTGGTCGATATTTACCTCGGCAAATCTGAAAATCTCGATCATTTTTGGGTTGCTGATGTCAAGTGCATAGCGGAAGCGGCGAAGGATATCGTTATTGGTCACTCTGTTTCCTTGGTGTATCTATTTTGGAATCCTACTCTTTTTTTCTGTCCATATAGGTTGCAAATTTACGTACATGGTGGCGCGCCCTTTCCTGGGCCTTTGCGGCATCCTTTGCTTCGATTGCATTGATAATAACCTTGAGATCATCAATGTTCTCGGCAAGGACTGATTCTTTCATCGGCAGATAGCTTTCATGATAGGTGTGGATGTTGAGGTAGACGGTTTCCAGAACCGTGATGAAAAGGACGTTTCCTGAAATCCGTGCCAGGGCAAGGTGGATCTGCTCATCACAGCGTATGGCAGTATCCCATTGTTCCGGGCCTGCAGTAAATGCGGCAAATGACTGTTCATACAGAGCTTTGAGGTTTTTGATGTCTTCAGGAGTGGCCCGTTCTGCTGCAAGTGCGGCAACAGTCCCTTCAATCCCTTCTCTGAACTCGGCAAGATCAAGCAGCGAAATCTTTTTGTACCGGATCAGCAGAGCCAGATTTTCACTGAAACTCTCCGAAGTAACTCCTTTAATGATTGAGCCGCCAGTGACTCCGGTCTTGATCTCGATCATACCTTTCTGTTGAAGCACCCGCAAAGCCTCTCTGAGCGTGCCTCTGCTGACGCCGAACATCTCAATGAGCTTGCGCTCCGGCGGGAGAAGTTCGCCGACCTTTAGCGTGCCCTCAAGAATTGCCTCCTGAATCTGCTCCACAACATCCTGATATATGCGGTTCTGCTTTGCTGGTTTGAACATTGACGACTCCACATGATCATTTGCGTAAAAATATCATCAACTTCCGGTAATAGCAAGGTTCGCGTTAAAGGTTGAATGGTTTAACCATTGACAGAAAATGGATTTGTTGCTAGTTTTTGTTATCATTACACAATGGTGCACTATTAAAGGGGGTTGATGATGAGCAGCGAAATCAACGACAGAATCATTTCAAGGGGCAAGGAATTTTTCGGATCCATCAGCGGTGAAAAGCCGTCCCTGTTCAACAAGGGTGCCTGGATGGGCAAAGTTATGGACTGGAGTATGAAAAACGAGCAGTTCAAGATCCAGATGTTCCGCTTCGTCGATGTCTACCCTTCCCTTACTAATTCAAAACTGCTTACCGATCATATCCGCGAGTACTTCGGTGCGGAAAAGGATATGCCGGCTTTCCTTTCCACCGGGGCAAAGATGGCCGGGATGCT
>JACABD010000073.1:11405-13336 GCA_013377075.1 Geobacteraceae bacterium
ATCAAGGCCGAGTCTGATGCCGCCTTTGAACGGCAGTCCAGGTTGATTCTGGAAAACAGCGCCATCTGTCATTATGCCTGCGCCTCCCACAATATCAGGTCCATATCGGCTGTAATGGAGATGGCCCGCGAGCTGAACGTCCCTGAAGACCGCTACGAGTTCCAGGTGCTTTACGGTATGGCAGAACCGGTCAGAAAGGGTATTCAGAAGGTTGCAGGAAGGGTAAGGCTCTACGCCCCCTACGGTGACATGGTTCCGGGGATGGGTTACCTGGTCCGCCGCCTCCTTGAAAATACCGCCAACGAATCGTTCCTGCGCCAGAGCTTTGCTGAAGATGCCCAGATAGAGCGGCTCCTAGAAGACCCGATTGAAACCGCTGATAGGGAGCGGAAGGCTCGGGCGCTGAAGCCGAAGAAAGAGCGCCCGGGAATCGGTAACCTGCCACCGTTCACAAACATGACCATGGTCGACTTTACCAGAAAAGATCACCGCGACATCTTTCCCAAGGAGATCGCTGCTGTCCGCACACGACTCGGCAAGACCTATCCACTTTACATAGGTGGCAAAGAAGTTGTCACTGCGGACACAATCCCGACCGTCAATCCGGCAAAACCGTCCGAGGTCCTTGGTATGATCTGTCAGGCAGGTATCCCTGAGGTAGAAAAGGCTGTGGCAGCGGCAAAGGCGGCATTTCCCGCCTGGCGTGACACCGCGCCGGATGTCAGGGCAGGGTATCTGCTGAAAGCTGCCGAGATTGCCAGAAGGCGAGTATTCGAACTCTCTGCCTGGCAGGTACTGGAGATCGGCAAGCAGTGGGATCAGGCCTATGGCGATGTTGCCGAGGCGATCGACTTCCTCGAATACTATGCCCGTGAGATGATCCGCTACGGCAAGCCCCAGCGGGTCGGCAATGCTCCGGGCGAGCTTAATCACTACTTCTATGAGCCAAAAGGGCTGGCCGCAATTATCGCTCCATGGAACTTCCCCCTGGCAATCAGCCTGGGGATGGCTTCGGCAGCCATTGTCACCGGCAATCCGGTCATCTTCAAGCCGTCAGCAATAACCGGCATCATTGGCCACCAGATGGTGGAAATCTTCAGGGAGGCGGGCCTTCCCGACGGTGTTTTCAACTTCACCCCGGGCAGGGGGTCGGTCATGGGGGATTATCTCGTCGACCATCCGGACATCTCCCTCATCGCCTTCACCGGCTCCATGGAGATCGGCCTGCGCATCGTCGAGCGGGCAGCAAAGGTTCATCCCGGCCAGCCGAACGTGAAGAAGATAATCGCCGAGATGGGTGGCAAGAATGCGGTCATCATAGATGACGACGCCGATCTTGATGAAGCCGTGCCCCACATTCTCTACTCTGCCTTTGGCTTCCAGGGGCAGAAGTGCTCCGCCTGCTCAAGGGTAATCGTCCTTGACGCCGTCTATGACCGCTTTATCGAGCGTCTCGTCTCCATGGCCAAGGCAACCAGCGTCGGACCGTCTGAAGATCCTGCCAACTATATGGGTGCTGTGGCCGATGACAAGGCTATGCAGAGCATTCTCGAATATGTTGAGATCGGCAAGAATGAGGGGGAGGTGCTCTACATGAGCCCGATCCCTGAAGGTGAGGGGTACTTCGTGCCGATGACCATCATCGGCGGCATCAAGCCCGAGCACAGGCTGGCACAGGAAGAGGTCTTCGGGCCGGTGCTGGCGGTCATGCGGGCAAAGGACTTTGATCAGGCCATCGAGTGGGCAAATTCAACTAGATTTGCATTGACCGGCGGCATCTTCAGCCGAAGTCCCGAGCATCTCGTCAAGGCACGGCGCGAATTGCGGGTCGGCAACCTCTACATCAACCGCAACAACACCGGCGCGCTGGTAGAGCGGCAGCCCTTCGGTGGCTCAAGAATGTCCGGCGTCGGCACCAAGGCTGGCGGACC
>JACABD010000074.1 GCA_013377075.1 Geobacteraceae bacterium
ATCGCCAATCAGTTTGCCCAGGCGATGCGTACCCTTAACAACGAGATCGAGGTTGATCTTGCCACCCTTGCCGCCAAAGCTTCCCGCGCTTGGGGAACTGCCGGTACTACACCGTTTGGTGTTGCCGGAGACCTCTCCGACCTGGCGCAGATTAAAAAGATCCTGTTGGATAACGGCGTTGCCGATGGCCCCAATCTTCGTATCGTCTTCGATACTTCTGCCGGCGCCAGCCTTGAAGGTAAGCAGCCGTCCCTTTTCAAGGTCAATGAAGCCGGTGAAAGCGCGCTTCTCCGCGAAGGGATCATCAACCGTCTTCAGGGTTTCGGTCTCGGCAAATCCGCCGCCATCCAGCCCCGTGTTAAAGGGACAGGCGCTGGCTACCTGGTTAATAATGCTGCCAACTACACCATAGGTTCAACTGTAATCGCCGTTGACACCGGCGCTGGCACCATCCTCGCTGGCGACATCGTCACTTTTGCCGGTGATACCAACAAATATGTTGTTGCCACCGCCCTCGCAGGCGGAAACGTCACCATTTCCGCACCCGGTCTGCGCCAGGCGCTGGCAGATAACACCGCCATCACAGTTGGTAACAGCTACACCCCTAATATCGCCTTTGACAAGTACGCTCTCCACCTGGTCGCCCGCGCACCGGCACTGCCGACTGACCAGAATGGCAAGGTCGCTGATGCTGCCGACGATATTTTCTATATCACCGACCCGTTCTCCGGACTCACCTACCAGATCACCATGTACCGTCAGTTCCGTCAGGTTCTCTACATAGTCGGTCTCGCCTGGGGTGTTGCCTGTGTCAAGTCCGAGCGCGTTGCGCTTCTGATGGGATAAGGGGGATACCATGGGAGATCTTATAAGAATGGCACGATCAGTAGAAGAGGCCAATGGCGGGCCACTCACTGCAGACGTTCATCCCGATGAAGTAGCTAATTACGCCTTGAGTGGATTCCAGGTGGTAGAAGATGCTGACATCGCAGTTAAACCGAAAACCGCCACAGAATTGATCACCCTGATCATGGCTGCTGCCACCGAGGCTGATGTTGATATCATCCTTGGTAGTGATGAACGCAAAACTGTAGTCGCTGCTGCCGCGACTCGTAAAGCCGAACTGGCTCCAAAGGAATAATAGTCAGTGGCCTACATTAGTTACGAAGAACTGAAAATAAACCTGTCTGAAAGACTCATTATCCAGCTGACCGATGATAACAAGCTCGGTCAGCCGGATATGGCCAAGGTCGACCAGGCAATCGCCAAAGCCATGGCCGAGGTCGACGGTTACTGCGTCGTTAAATATCCTGACAAGGTGCCGTTCAAAGATCCGGTTCCGGAGGTAGTGAAGACCGCAGTTTTTGACATCACCATATACCGGCTGTTTTGTCTCAAGGAAAACATGCCAGAAAACCGTTTAACCCAGTACAAATCTGCCGTAGCCACCCTGCGAGATATTGCCGGAGGCAGGGTGGGACTCGGCATCCCGACAGCCGATATTCCGGCTCCGAATCAGGACAGTATACTGTCCCATGTTCCGGAGCGGATATTCTCCAGTGATTCATTGAGTGATTATTGATGGCTACTCAAGTCACTGATCCGACCCAGATCGAAAAAGCCGTTGAGGAGCTTCTTGTTTCCAGGATTGATGCCATCCAGGCGTCGGCCCGGCAAAAGGATAGCCGCAACATCTTTTCCGACATCGTCCTCACCGTCGCGATTCTCCGCGGCCGGGATAAGCCGGTTGGACCATATCAGTTCAAAACCGAAGTCGTTATAAATATCATGCTCTCCTTCAGCGACGCCTCCGGAGAGGAAGCGCGCCGGGAAGGGATCAATCCACTTGTCCAGGGGATACGCCGCAAGCTGGCTCGCCAGCGCCTTAACCTGGATATCACCGATATCCTGCCGCGCGGCTGGGAAGATGTTACCACTGAGGAACTCTGGGAGCAGAACAAGATTGTCTATAATGTCGAGTTTGCCACCAGTTTCACCTGGAGTATTTCCGAGGACGGAGAAACACCGGATCTCCTTGGTGTCGGTATCGAATACTTCCTTCAGCCTGGCGATGATATTGCCGATGCTGAGGATGATTTAAACACAGTTTAAAGGAGCCATTATGCTCGTAAAAACCCTGCTGGGTGAGATCTGCCCATTAGAAGGCAAATACCGTGATTATATTACCGACGCTGAAGCAGGCGTCGAAGTTGCCGATACCAGCTATTACCGACGGCTGCTGGATGAAGGGTCGCTTATTCTTGCCGTTGCGCCTGTAGCCGCAAAACCAGTTAAAATAAAGGAGGGCAGCGCCAATGAATAATACGCTCCCCAGTTCTACCCGCAAGCCGGGCATTTATGTCGGCTACAATACCACTATTGCCAACCGCAACCTCCCTGCCAACCCTCAGCGCGTTCTGATTCTGGCTCAGCGCCGTGCGGTCGGATCGGTTGCCGCCCTGGTGCCAACAGCAGTTTTCTCCGATAGTGATGCAGCTGCCTACTTCGGCGCCGGTTCTGCAGCGCACCTTATGTGCCGCGCCGCCATCATCGCCAATCCGTTGCTCGATCTGACAGTAATTACTGTTGATGACAATGGCGCTGGTATCTTTGCCACCGGCACTATTACCATTACTGGCCCGGCTACCGGTGCCGGGATACTCACTCTCTGGATCGGCATGCGAAAAGTAGAAGTTGCTATTGCCGCGGCAGACACAGCAAACAGTATCGCCACCGCGCTCAATACAGCAATCGCTGCTATCCCTGACTTGCCGGTATCGTCAGGCGTTGCCGGAGCTGTTGTTACCCTGACAGCCCGGAACAAGGGCACAATCGGTAACAACATCAAGCTTTCGGCAACAACCTCGGCTACCGGTACCACGAGCACCGTTGTCGCCATGGCCGCCGGTGCCGGTGATCCGGATGTCACTGCCGCCCTTGCCGCAGTTTTTGCAGTTCGCTACCAATTGATTGCCTGCCAGTTTAACGATGCAACCAATCTGGGGCTACTCCGCACTCACCTTGACACTGTTTCCGGCAAGATAGAACAGCGCGGCGCCCGTGGTTATGCTGGATTTACTGGCACACTTGCCGCCAGTATTACCGGTGCCGCAGCTGTTCCCTTCGAGCGGATCTGTTATGCCTGGTCGCGTGGCAATCGCGCCATGGTCTGTGAAGTCGGCGCGGCCTATACCGCTTACCGGGCCAGTGTTGATGATCCGGCCATGCCCCTCGATGACGAGATTCTTCCAGGGATTCCGGTGCCACCTCTGCAAAGTGACTGGCCTAGTCGCACCGAACAGGAGAGCGCTCTGCATAATGGACTCATTCCTCTCTATATCGGTGTTGATAATCAGCTGCATATCTGCCGCGCCATTACCAGTTATCTCACCGATAGCAGTGGTAATCCCGATGAAACGCTCCTGGACGACAATCCGATTCCGATTCTCGACTATGTCCGTGACACTGTTCGCGCCATCCCCAGACCGAAAAAGTGTACCCAGCGAAATGCTGATACCTATCGGGATCAGATCTATGCTGCCCTGAAGAAACTCGAACAGGCCGAGATCCTTATGGATATCGATCTTTATAAAAACCGTCTCACGGTTGTCGCCAATCCGGGCAACAGACCGGCGGGCTGGTTTATGGTTAATATCCCAGCGCCATATGTCCCTGGTCTGCATATTCTCGATGAGACCATTGAGCTGTTTTTGTAACAATAATCTAAGCGGAGGGTTGAGCCATGGCAGAAGTATCCATAGTCCATATTGAAATAGATGGACAGGAAGAAGTTAATATCAAGAAGGTCTATGAAGGGAAGATCGTTAAACGCAAGGCGGTTAATCTCATGCATCGAACCGGAAAAATCCGCGTTCGTTCACGGCCGACCGTCGGCTTTGACCTGGCCATCTCTGAAGGGGTTGCCGAGCGTAATTATGAGGACATGGAAGATGTCGCCATTTCCATAATTTATGAAGACGGCTCCCGTGTTCGCTACCAGGGTTGTTCCCACGAATCCACTGGTGAAGTGACTTATGACGAAGAAAATGAGGCAATCAAGCGAATCGACTTTATTGCCAATACTCGTTACGGGAGAGAGTAAATGTTAACTGTTAACTGCATATTCCCCAAAGGAATTATCATCCAGGATAAGGATGGAGCTAACCGTATATTCCGTAATTTCATCCTGGAAGAGGAGGTCGGCAAACACACCTTTGATGTCATGAATGACGACACCCTTGACCGTGAGCGCCTGGCCAATGACCCTGGCTATTACTCGGCAGCGCTCCTTGCTAGCAGGATAAAACTGCAGGGGATTGAAAATGTTACTCCGGAGATTGTCCAGGATCTCCATCCCCTCGACCTGAAGTATCTACTTGGTGAGGCCGCTGACCTCGATCAGCGGAGGGATCTTTTTCGAAGCGAAATTGAAGCCGCTCAGAAAGGATATCTTGATACTGAAGAAACTGGGATTCTCGACAATGGAAGCCATGGAGATGAGCCGGGGTGAAATGAAGGGATGGGACCGGGCTTACGATGAACTGATCAACCCTGACAAAAAAGACGGCACAAAAGTGAAACGGAAGAAAAAGGCGACGAAATGAACAGCGAATTCAAGCTGGCCGTACAACTGACCATGGTAGACATGCTTTCCGGTGTGGCACAAAATGCCCGCCGGAACATCCTTTCCATGGGTGACGCTGGTAAACAGGTTGCCAAGGACTTCGACCTGATGACCACTCATATCACCCGCGGTCTCAAGGGTATCGCCAGAGCCAATTACGCCGTCGCTAAGATCAAACCGGGAGTGGGTGCCGCCGCCGATCTACAGGAGTCGATGATTGATGTGCGCATGAATATGATGCGCTCAGGCCAGGATGCCAAGGTTCTCGGCAAGGAACTGGCGGAAGTGCGCCGCACAGCTATCGAGTTACAGAAAATAACGCCGTTCAGCGCGGTCGATGTTGTGAAAGTACAAAATGAACTTATCAGCTCCGGCGTCGAGTTTAAGGATGTCGTTGGCAATGGAGCAACGCGGGCAGCAATGATGCTGGCGACGATCACCAAGGCGGCACCTGAATCGACTGCCGGGATCATGCTTGGCGTCGGTGTACCCTATGGACTGAAAGGCAAAGAGTATGGCGAGGTCGGCGATGTAATCCAGAAGCACGTCATGAGCGGCCGGATGAAGATGCCCCACCTCGAAGCGGCGCTCCCCTATGCAGCGCCTTATGCAAAAGCCTACGGAGTGCCCTGGCATGACCTGTTGACCGGCCTGGCCGTGCTTGGTGAACAGGGCCAGCTCGGTTCCCATGCCGGTACCGGGCTTAAGGATTTTTACGAACGCCTGACCGGGACATCGCGGATCTCCCGTCGTGTCATGGGCGCGATGAATCGTGACCTGGTTGGCAAGGGAAAGGCACCGCTGGAATTCTGGGATAAAAAGGGAGAGCTGCTCCCGACCCATGACATCATCAAGAATATGCGCGCCTCATTCGGCAGTTATAATCGGCATCAACGCATGTTTATCCTCCAGAAATATTTCGGCGAACAGGGAGGACTGGCAGCGCTCAATCTGATGTCTACTGGTACCGGCTCCTGGGAGTTTATCAAACAGAAAGTATCTGAAGTTACCGGCGCCGAAGAGAAGATGAATGAACGGCTGAAAGGTTTTTCTGCTAACGTTACTGCCCTGGGCGGCACTACTAAAACGACACTGGCGACGCTCTTTGATCCTATGCTCGGCCCGCTTACCAGAGGCACTAAATTGATCAATGAAATGGTCGATGGCGTTGGCAAGCTGGCGGAAAAACATCCGACCATGAATGCCGTCGGTAATGGCGTTCTGGGAGTAGTCGCCGGTGCCGCTGCTGGTTACGGTATCTGGAACCTGGTTAAAGGCGCCGGCTACGGTAAAAAGGTGCTCTCGCAAATCGGCCTGAAGGGGCTCTTTGGCACTGGAGTCGGTGTGGCTGAAGGGAAGGCGCTTCAGGCTGCGGCCGGTATTACTCCGGTATTTGTCGTTAACATGCCTGCCGGAGGACTGGGCCCTACAAATATTCCTACAGAAGTTCCCGTTGCTGCCAGGGCATTGCCCTGGGCGGCCATGGCTGGTGGAGCAGGACTCACCGCAGTCGCTGCCGGTATTCCCGTTAGTATGGCCATTAGCAACGCTATGCGGGAAAATGGCTGGGGCTCTCAGACCCATGATCGAGGCAGCAAGGAATATGAGGTCATGGGTATCGGTGGCCGAAAGCGCGATATAAACCTTTCTATCCAGATTGATGGTAATGGCCGCGTCGTCAGTAGCTCTGATGATATGACGTCACGGATAACCACCATCAAGCGTGGCAGTTTCTTTGACACCATGATGACGAGCCACTGACATGAGTATCGAAACCGAAACAGCCTGGCTGGATGGTATTGAGCTGGATATCCAGACCCTCGATGATCATTTTGAGAAATCGATCGTCCGCTATGAATATCCGTTTGTTGATGGCGCCGATCTGGAAGATCTCGGCCAAAAGGCGGGCACGGTGAAAGTCCGTTGTTATTTTTTCGATGATGGCTTTCGCGACACCTATGATGATCACATTAAGCTGATCAATCTATTAGTTAAAAAAGACGACTTTGATTTTATTCACCCGAAATACGGACAACTTAAAGGCAAGGTTGAATCTTTTGATTCCCGTCACGATGATTCCGAGCGCTGTGCCGAGATAGATTTTACATTTGTTAAACGCGGCTTTAATGCTATCCCGGCAAGTGTCGTTGATGCAGTTGATGCAGTTGCCGAAGGCGCATTTCTTGATGGTGAAGAAGAGCAGCTTGCTGAACTGGCCAACGACTTTCTTGATCTGGGTCTTGATGTTGATATTCAGCTTGATCCGGATGCGACTCTGTTTGAACAAGTGAGTGGGCTTGCTGCTGATGCCAGAGAAGTTGCCCGTGCAACGGATGCCTATATCGGCCAGCTGAATGCTGCCGCCAACGACATCACCCAGCCGATTAACTCCCTCACCGCCACTATTAATTATGAAACAACCCTCCCAGGCCGGGTACTTGGTGTACTGACTAACTGTGTCGAGCGAACAGCCAGGCTGACCGATGCCTTAAGCAAGTCTCCAGCCAGCTTTCTGTCAAATATGAAGTTTGCCTTTGACCGGCTTGTGTCAGTTGCCGATAGCCTTAACCCGGTAAGCTCCAAAGCTGGTAGTGCGGCCCATGACATAATTGTCCGCCATCTGCGTATTGCCTCTTCCCGTCGGCTGGCCATTGAAGCTGCCTATATTTATGCAGCAGATGAAACAGAGCGCCAGAAAGCCCGTAAGATTGAAAAGATGCCGTCATTTAATCCTTCCGGACGGTATCTCTCTCTACCGGCCCCTGCACCAATTATGAATCTGCGCGAGCTTGAGGATAGCCTGGCGCTTGTGAGAAGTTCATTGCAAGCCGCTGTCAACGATGCTCGCAACATGCAGAGTCTGAAAAATCAGGCTGTCCAGCTGTTAAATTACATCTCCACCGTAAAGCTTGAACGTGATAAAATTATTCAGGTTGAAATTCCCAGCCCCGTGCCGCTGCACCTGATCTGCCTGAAGTACGGCCTCCCTTATAACTACGCCGAGCGGATACTTTCTATTAATTCACAGTTACCAGCACCTAATGCTATCTCTGGCGCCCTGCTGATCTACACACTCCCTGGGGCAACATCATGAGTGACAAGATATTCCTTGAATTCAGTAATGACGCCAAGACCTGGAAGAAGGTAGAGCATTTTATCTCCTACACCGTTGAAGCTGATCTTTATGTTGCTGATCACGCTTTTTCCCTCGAACTCGCTAACCCGGAGATTGATATTCATCCTGGCAGTCAGTGCCGCCTTTATGTCAACGATCAGCTGGAGCTGACCGGCATAGTAGATCGCCGGGCTCGCCGCTGTGACAAGCAGGGTAAAAAACTGACAATAGAAGGTCGCGACCTGATGGGGCTGCTTGTAGATAGTTACTGCGAGCAGTTTATCACGGTTCAAAACACGAAACTATCCGCACTGGCAGAGCTGCTGCTGAAAACCGTGCCATTTATTAATCGGAAAGACATAATTTATCAGCAGGATTTGGTCGGTAAGCTGAAAACCCGTAAACGTCGCGGTACTTCCGACTTCATGGCCTTTTTTGATGCACCCCAAAAAATGGCCATGATTGCTCCTGGTATGACAATATTTCAGGTACTCCAGACCTATGCTTTGTCCCGTGGGCAGATGTTCTACGGCCTGCCCGATGGCACCTTTGTATTCGGCAGACCTCTGGTTGGTGGCGAGCCGGAATATAGTCTGATCATCAATAAGGAGGGGATTGGTAATAACCTCATCAGTGCTGATGTCGAAGAAAACATATCGAAGCGCTTTTCCAAAGTAACTGTTATCGGTCAGCAGCAGGGTGATGACCTTATGGATATGGATGCTACAAAGGTTCAAACCAAAGCTACTGTTGCCGATCCTGGTTTTCCCTTCTATAAGCCCTTTGTGCAGTGTAATAACAATGACTCTCAAAGCCCGGCACTTCACGCACGACTGCTTATGACAAGAATGCAGCATGAAGGGTTTCGCCTCACGTATGAACTGGCGCGGCATAGCCAGAATGGCCGCAACTTCAGCCTTAACCGTATGGCTCAAGTTAAAGATAGTATTCATGATGTTGATGGCGCTTTCCTTATCACCGGGCGTACCTTCAAGCTTGATAAACAATCTGGCGCATCCACTCTACTGCGACTCTCTCCGCCGGGACTCGTTGAAGATAGCGGGCTACAGAAAGGGGCACGCAAGTGATCCGTGGAATAATTAAAAATGTCGTTGAAGGAAAGATTAAACGATTTTCTGCCAGTGGCAGGATTGGTGAGGAAATCGATGACCGTGAGTATCTTCAGCACTACGGGTATACATCGAGACCCAAGGAAGGCGCTGAAATTATCATTATCCGTGAGGGTAATCACCTTGTCGCCATTGCCTCTGATGATCGCCGCTACCGGTTGTCTCTCCAGGATGGCGAAGTTGCACTGTATGATGATCGTGGTCAAAAGGTGCATTTGACACGTAGTGGAATTGTTGTTACGGCAATCGGCACCCTTCAGGCCAGTGCCACAGAGAGCGCCACAATAACAGCACCACAGGTGAAAGTGGTTGCCAGCGTCAGCGTGACTCTCGATACACCTGTTACCACCTGCACCGGACTCTTGCATGTAAATGGCAATATAGTCACTGATGGCAATGTGTCGGCAGTTGGAAATATGGCTGCTGCTGGCAACATGAGTGATTCGACCCGCAGCATGGCCGCCGACCGGACGGTTTTCAATAATCACAAGCATCAGGAGAATGGCGTGACCAACTCCCCTCTAACTACTATCCCGACCACCCAGCAATGATATGAGAGATTTTAATATCAGCATAGACAACCAGGGTGTTCCATTCACGTCATTGAATGGCGGCAATTCCTTCTTTAATAATATCTGGCTATCTTTGAATATTCCCCTTGGCAGCTGGTGGGTTGATCCATCGTTTGGCTTGGCACAGAGGCCCCGGAGGAAACTCACTTCTCTCACAATGAGGCAGATAGAGGATGACCATAATCAGGCGCTTAAATGGTTGCTTGATAGTGGCAGGGCCACTTTGATTAATCTGCTTGTAGTGGCGGTAGATGTTCCTAACCGTATCCGGGTTATTGTTACGGCTACACCTGCAGAAGGCGATCAGGTGACTTATGAGAAATTTGTGGAGGTAATATGAACTCGCCTTTTAATGCTTCATTTGATGATCTGTTAAATAATATTTTAACTGACTATCAAAACCAGTCATATGTTGATGCTCAGGGTGTCCAGTGCCAGGTCGATATCTCGAAAGGGAGCCTGGCTTTCATGAAAAGCGCCTGTATGGCCTCCGCTCTTTGGGGTATCCATCGCTCGATAGCCTGGACAGGAGATCAGATTTTTCCGGATAGCTGTACTCAGGAAAACCTTTATCATCACGGTGCCATTAATGGAGTAGCACCGTTGGCAAGAGAAACAGCAGCCGCGTATCTTGTCAGGGTTCAGGAGGTTGAGCAGCGCCCATTGGCCGGAGGAAACAGATATGATTATGAGAAGTGGGCTAAAGACATTGCAGGATGCGTCTGGTCGAAGTGCTATCCGATTGCTCGTGGTAACGGTACAGTTGATCTATTGATTATGGCAGATATCCTCTCAACTGGCAGCCAGATTCCAAGTTCACATTCTGAATCCGGTACTGTAACCACTCTTACAGTTGGTAAACTGATTGATGCTGCTGGGACATTCCTTGCCCCGCTGCCCGTGCGGCCTCTCGACGTTGTCCGAAATACAACCCGTGGCACCAGCGCAGTTGTTACCACTGTTGATAGTGGTACACAGTTAACCATTGATCAGGATATTTTTACACATATTGGTGATGTGTATGTCGTTGATTCCCTCTGTACTAGAGTGAAAACATATATCGATTCACTTCGCCCAGTTGGCCGGGGCGCAGATGCACTTCAGGTGAAAGGGCCGACAGTTGATCTTGTTCACGTTACCATGAGTAATCTGGGTGACGCTACACCGGATCAGGTTGCAGCAGCTATCACAAATTATCTCGCAACATTTATTCCTGATCAGATCCTGTATGTAGTTCAACTGAAGGCGATCGCAATCACTTACGGTGCAATAGATCCGGTTGTATCACTGCCAGTAGCTAATGTCGCGCCCGGCAGTTACCATATGTTTCGACCTGGAGTTATCAATGTTGCACCGTGATGTGTTGAGATTGTTGTCTCCGATAGATCTGCAAGGTGCGCATCAGCTTGATCTATCTGTCGAGGGAGCTGCTCTGGATCGGTCATTTAATCGGGTCAATGATCTGCTCTTTGAGATGTTCCCTGATACCTCTTCTGAGCTTATATCCAGATGGGAGCAACGTTATGGTCTGATATCCACTCCGCTACAGACATTGCAGCAACGTCGCAATCTGGTCATTGCCCGAATCCGTTACCGTGGCAGCTTGTGCCAGCAGTTCTATATCACCATTGCCGCATCGCTTGGGTACAACATAACTATTGATGAGAATTTTCTTGGCGATAGATATGCATGGCGGGTCACGGTTTCTAATACGCCTATTTATGAGTTTTACGTTGAGGACTCCTGTTGTGAAGAGCTTCTGCTTGATTGGGATGAGCCGTTTGCACTTGAGGGAGTGCTGCAAGACCTTAAACCTGCTGATACTCAGATTATATTTGCATACGCTTAAAAGGAGAATAGTTATATGGGGAAAACGGTCTTTAATGCAGGTGATAAATCTCAAGGCATCAAGGGGACAAAGGTAACAGCAGGCTATTTAAATGCCGTTCAATCTCATCGCCACGATGGTCTGGACCAAGATGGTAGCTGCCCTCTGAATTTTGCAGTGGCGGCAGGTACAGCAAATGCCCTAACGTTGACCCTGGTGCCCGCCTTAACAGCCCATGTATTGGGAATGCCGATTTCATTTAAGGCGTCATTAGCAAATACCGGCGCATGTACAATAAATATTAATGGTCTCGGTGTTGTGCCATTAGTTAAGCGTAATGGAGCTGCTGTAGTAACTGGAGATATCATTGTTGGTGGGATTATAGATATTGCTTATGATGGGGTTAATTATCAGGTTGTAAGTGGTGCTGGAGTATTGGATCACACTCACGCATACACCATAGGCAGCGTGATAGGTTATGCTAGATACTGCCGAAACGATATGGTGACCTGTTCAAGTGCTATACCGGTAGATGGAACTGTGCCACAAGTATCTGAGGGGACTCAAGTCTTAGCTCTTACCTATACTCCTAAATCAGCAACATCTAAAATACTGATAATGATTCAGATTTCATTTTACTCATACGCGCACACTTTAATACCTTTTGCATTATTTAAAGACAGCACACCTGACGCCATACAAGCTCACGCGGTTCGAGACGCGGACGCTGGTAATGGATCCAATTTATCGTCTGCTAATATCCTCAATATGCGCCACGAAGACAACGCAGGGAGCACTATAGCTCGCACTTACTCCGTCAGAGTTGGTACTGGTGCGTATATAAATAATAACGGAACAATGCAACCGATGGGCGGCGCGGAGACTTCAAGTATCATTATCCTGGAAATAGCTCAATAGGGAGATTATATGCAATATATCGTTTATAATACTGAATCTGGAAAAATTAAGGGATGGTATTCGGTTGAGGAGGATCAGATATCGTCACAATGTGAGACTAGTGAAAGTTATCTTGCTGTTGAAGAGTATAATCCGACTGCCACTCATTTCCTCTCTGGTCGTCTTATTACTATTAATGAAGTGAAAACAGTTGATGAAATACGGCAGATCAAACTTAATGCCTTGGCGGAATATCGCTATGAGCGTGAAATAGGCGGGGTAACTATTAATGATTTGGTAATCAGTACAGACCGTGAAAGCCAGTCACTGCTCACATCCGCATGTTTGACTGTGCAAATGACTCCGGCTGCGATAATTAATTGGAAATCACCGACAGGCTGGGTGAAGCTTAATAAAACTGCAATCGAGCTAATTGCTTTAGCAGTATCGACTCATGTTCAGGCGTGTTTTACCGTTGAGGAGAGTCACGATTCTGCAATTAAAAAACTGACAACAGTAGACCAAATAAATAACTACGACGTCACCATCGGCTGGCCGGTGAATTAGAAAGAAAGGCAGCGGCCAGCCGATGGCGCGAATGCAAAGTTGATCTTCCGGGCATGGAAACAGAAAGACACAGAAGGGAAAGCTCTGTTAGGCATAGTACCATATAGCCTGAGAGTAAAAGTCGCTTCCTGAGCCATTCTCGCAATCCAGTTAAATATAGGCTGAACTGAAATAGCCCAAAATGAGTTATCCACAGGCTAGACCTCGATGATATTTAGCTGTATAAATGGGATAAAGTTGGATGCGGAGAATAACTTAGGAGGCATCTTCTATAGAGCGTAGTTAGGGAAGGCTAAGTCGGAAAAATCGACTCCTGAGTGGTCCTGGACAGCAGCTTCGATATTCAATTTTTAAACAGCCCTAAAATGGAATTTTAGTTTAATGAAATCTAACACTACAACGTCAAATATGGCGTTAATAATGAGCATTATACAGGGGGTATAAACTGACATTAAATCCCCCCATTTTTACGCCTTTAAATTTCGCAAACCATCTGTCTAGATTTCGCAAACCATGTGTCGCGTTACAT
>JACABD010000075.1 GCA_013377075.1 Geobacteraceae bacterium
TGCGGAGCGGCTTGACAGCCTCTTCACCTGGAGTGCAGGAGAAAAGAAATAGAGAGAGCGGGAGAACGAGGGCAAAAAGCCTTGTCATTTCTCGGCGCTCTCCCCTTTGGCTTTTTTGAGTTTGTCAGCAACTTCCTTACGGTCAGGTTCCATTTGAAGAATCTGGCGATAGAGGCGGATAGCGTTTTTATAGTCATGCAAGGCTAAATAGGTATCAGCAAGATGCTCTTTTATTGTCGGATCGTCACTGACAATTTCGGCAGCTCTCTCAAGCTCGGAGAGTGCGTCTTTATGTCGCTTTAGCTTGAAGTAGGCCCATCCAAGACTGTCGAGAATGAAGCCGTCATTCGGGCGCAAAGACACCGCCTTTTTTAGATGAATCAGGGCTTCATCCAGGTTTGTGCCCATCTCTACATAGGTATAACCAAGATAATTCAGTGCCTGAGGGTCATCAGGGGTAATAGACAGTGCCTTCTTCATTCTTTCAATCAGCTTCATCCTTTCGCCGAGTTTGTCATGAAGAATGCCGATCCTGAAGTGAAGTCTCGGCTCAGTGGCGAAATCACCCTCCACAGCAAGCAGAGTATCAAGAGCCTCCTTGAAACGGCCCTGACCTTCATATATGCCTGCTAGATGGAGATAGAGCTCAAATTTACCTTTATCAGCAGCGATAGCCGCCTTGAGCAGATCAATCCCCTTATCTGCCTCACCCTCTTCAAGATAAAGGTAGGCTATATGGCCAAGTGCGTCAGTATAGTTGAACGCATTTGCAGGAATTTTACGAAACTCTTCAATAGCCTGAAGATTATCCCCTTGATCTTCATAGGCTGAACCGAGATAGAACCTGATCTGGCTGGCTTTTGGCTCCTGGGCAAGTATGAATTCGAACTCTCTGATGGCGTTGTCATACTGCTCAAGTTCAAGATAGACAAGACCTGCCTTTCTGCGGGTGTCAAGTCCGCCGACGCCTCTTGAGACAAGTATATTCAACATCTTGAGTGACTCATCAAGCCGTTTTTCCTGAATATAGAGCTGTACAAGATGCTGCATTACAGAGAAGTTATGGGGATTTACCTTAAGAAGCGATTCAAAGGAGCGGATTGCCTCTGCGCGCTCCCCCTGAGATTCGAGGGAAAGACCAATGTCGAGATATACCGGTTCAAAGTCAGGCTTGAATTCTATGACCCGACGATAATAGTTGAGAGCTTCCTTCGGAAGCTTCATCTGTTCGTAGCTTTTGCCTAGATAATAATATGCAAGAGCGGAATCAGGAGATTTTTCCAGAAGGGATTTGAGTGTCTTTACGGCCTCTTCATACTCAAATATCCGCAGATAGGCTATTGCCAGCTGCAAATATGCATCTTCCTTTTCCGGAAGCAGTTCAATGCCACTTTTGTAATGCTCGATCGCCCCCCTCTCCTGCTTTAGACCGGCAAGTATGTTGGCAAGCAGAAGATGAGCTTCACCCTGTTTGGGATCTAGGGAGATTGCAGTTCTACAGGAGTTCATCGCCTCCTGAAGACGATTAAGCTTCAGATAGAGTTCAGCAACGGATGAATGGAGGAAAGCACTCTGCGGATCGGCTTCAATTGAGGCCTGAAGAAGCGTTACGGCAACATCATAATCACCTTCAAGTGCGTGAAGTCGTGCGAGCGAGAAGAGATACATCGACCTTGACTCGGCGATGTTAAGAACTGGGGACGCGTCTACCCCCCTCACGTAGGTATCAGGAATTATGTAATGCTCGGATGAACATCCTGAAACAACAAATAAAATAAGGGCTAAAGTGAATTTTAATCTGAACATTAAATCCTGGCCTTTTTAAGTAACCTTTATAACTGATAAAAATTAACACAAGAGTGCAGCGTCGTCAAACGCCATTATCTTAAATATTGATGATAAGTTAAAGAAACATCGCTGTTGCTTTTGACATGAAATTATCCTATTATTTCAAACTTCCAAATGAGGCAGACTATGCCGTCAGAATAAGCGAAAAGGAGTACCACTAATCAATGCTCGGCATAATGAGAAAATACAAGGAATCAATCGTTATAAAAGTTGTTTTTGTAGTCATCGTATTCTCGTTCATAGGCACCATTTTTCTTGTCTGGGGGAAAGGAAGCGACGGTGTAAAAGGTTCTGTCAGTTATGCGGCAAAAGTTGACTCCACAAAAATTGCCATAGAAGATTATCAGCAGTCCTACTATCGCTTGAGAGGTATATACGAGCAGATTTATCAGAAGTCACTTCCTGCTGAGATCGAAAAGCAACTTGGCATAAAGAAAATGGCTCTGGATAACCTGATTGAGTCTGTTCTTATCCGTAAGGCAGCCAAAAAAATGGGTATTTCGGTAAGCAAAGATGAGGTTTCAGCCGCAATTGAGGCCATGCCTGCATTCCAGAAGAACGGCGCTTTCGATTTCCAGCAGTATCAGCAGACGCTCAAATCCAACAGAATGACAACAGCTGACTTTGAAGAATCACAGAAGAGTGAACTTCTTATCAAGAAAGCCAGAAAATCCATCCAGGACAAGGCTGTTGTATCTGATACCGATGCTGAAGCCTACTTTCACAAAAGAAATGACAGGATTGAACTTCAGTATACTGTTGTCACTCCCGAATCACTCATCTCCGAAATCAAGCTTTCCGACCAGGAGCTGAATACCTATATTCAGGCCCATCAGGACCAGTTCAAAACCCTTGAGCAGATCAGCATCCAGTACATTCTCATAGATCCATCTTCACTTGCATCAAATGTCACTGTTACCGAAGAAGAAATAAACACTTACTACCAGAAGAACATAGACCGCTATCAGGGTAAAGGCGGAATTCTCCCGCTTTCCGAAGTCAAAGACAAAGTCAAGACAGACGCAACAAGACAAAAGGCCGGCAAAGAGGCTTATGAAAAGGCCGCTGATGTCATTAACAAAAATATCGCATCAGCAAACCTTCAGGGTGCTGCCTCGGCTCTCGGAGCCAAGTTAATAGAGTCCCCGCTCTTCACAGCAAAGGCTATTCCGGCAAACCTGGCTACAGAAGCAGCACTGACCAAAAAGGCTTTCTTGCTTAAAGCCGGTGAGATGGCCGGGCCTATAGAGACTGCAAAAGGGATTTACGCACTGAAGCTCAAGGATCGGAAAGCTGCTGAAGTTCCGCCTCTAGCCCAGATAAAAGGTGCTGTTGAAGCAGCAGCAAAGCAGGACAAGGCCAAGGAACTGGCTGGTAAGCGCGCCGAAGAAATACTTGCATCAATGTCAAAAGGGAGTGTAACTGTAAAGCTTCAGGAGACCGGCAGCTTCTCCTTCAACGACCAGAGCAGTATCCCTGGCATCGGCATTTCTAAAGACCTTATGGATAGCGCCTTTGCACTTACTACAGCGGCCCCTCTGCCAAAAACAGCAACTAAAATCGATCAGAAATGGGTAGTTGTTCGCCTTAAAAACAGAACCGTAGCAAAGACCGAGGAATTCCAGAAAGCAAAGGAAGAAATCAAAAAACAGATCCTTCCTAAAAAGCAGCAGGAAGCCCTTGACTCCTGGCTTAAAGAACTTAAGGCTGTCGCAAAAATCGAGATCAATCAGCAGCTCATAGCTGACTAATTTTTTTGGAGCGTTACCATGTCAAAACTTGTTCTTAACACTGATTTTCCAGACCTGAAGCTTGCTGCACGCGGCAAGGTTCGCGATATTTACGACCTCGGAGAGACCCTGCTGCTTGTAACAACAGACAGGATCTCCGCCTTTGACGTAATCATGAACGAAGGTATCCCAAACAAGGGGTATGTTCTTAATCAGATATCCTGTTTCTGGTTCAAGATGATGGAAGACATTATTCCGAATCATATTATCTCCACCACTGTCTGCGACTATCCGCAGATATGCCACAAATATGCAGAAGACCTCGAAGGTCGCTCCATGCTCGTGAAGAAAGCTGCTCCACTTGCAGCCGAGTGCATTGTCCGTGGCTACATCTCCGGATCAGGCTGGAAGGATTACAAGGCCACCGGCTCAATCTGCGGAATCAAACTCCCTGCCGGCATGGTGGAATCTGACAAACTTGCCGAGCCAATTTTCACACCGTCAACAAAGGCCGAGCTTGGCACACATGACGAAAACATCTCTTTTGAAGAGATGTCAAAACTCTGCGGAAAAGATCTCTCAGAGCAGGTTCGTGACGTCACCATAAAAATCTACTCAAAAGCCCGTGATTATGCCGACACCAAAGGGATAATCATAGCCGACACCAAGTTTGAGTACGGAATCTACGATGGCAAGTTGATCATTATTGACGAATGCCTGACACCAGACTCAAGCCGCTTCTGGGCAAAGGATCTCTATAAACCTGGTGGTGCGCAGCCAAGCTTTGACAAGCAGTTTCTGCGTGACTATCTTGAAACTCTTGACTGGGGCAAGACAGCACCAGCTCCGCCGCTTCCAGAAGAGATTGTCACAAAGACCGGTGAAAAGTACATGGAAGCACTGGTCAAGCTGACCGGTAAAGGTCGCTAGAACAGACAAGCCCCGGGAGCGATTCCGGGGCTTTTTTATTAGGCAGTTTTAGGAGATAGTGATGGCTGAAAAGATAACTCTTATAGACTCCCACGCCCACATCTACGGCAGAGAGTTTACTGAAGATTTCGACACGATGATGCAGAGAGCCGCTGAGGCCGGAGTTGAAAAGATTATGGTCATCGGCGCTGACCTTGAATCAAGTATTCAGGCTGTGGCGCTGGCAGAGAAATATCCACATCTATATGCAGCTGTCGGCATACACCCACATGACGCCGCAGAAGTCAGCGCTGAGTGCTACGATAAAGTCATCAATCTTGCCAGAAGCTCAGCCAAGGTTGTTGCCATAGGTGAAATAGGCCTCGACTTCTACCGTGACCGTTCACCAAGAGATGTGCAGGAAGATGTCTTTCGGCGATTCATCCGGCTTGCCAGAGAGCTTCAGCTCCCGCTTGTCATCCACGACCGGGATGCCCATGATAAAGTCATGGCAATTCTTCGTGAAGAATCTGCAGCCGAGGTTGGCGGAGTGCTTCACTGTTTCTCCGGCGACCTGCAGATGGCCCTAGAGTGCATCGAGATGGGTTTCTACATATCCATCCCGGGGACAGTCACTTATGCAAACAATCACTCTCTGCATGAAGTTGTCAAAGGGGTCAAGACTGAACATCTGCTTGTGGAGACAGACTGCCCCTACCTCTCACCGGTCCCGCACCGCGGTAAGAGGAACGAACCTGCCTATGTGAAATTTGCCGCCGAAAAGGTCGCCGAGCTTAAAGGTCTGACCCTTGCCGATGTCGCCAGGATCACAACATTAAACTGCGAAAAACTCTTTCGCCTCCCCTCTTCCTATCAGAGCGAAACAATAGCATATAAAATCAGGAACTCCCTTTACTTGAACATCACCAATCGCTGCTCAAACAGTTGCACCTTCTGTGCAAAATTCGAAGATTTTACTGTTAAAGGGCATCACCTGCAACTTGATCACGAACCAGACGTACAGGAGGTACTGGCGGCAATAGACATTAAGAGCGATTTTGATGAAGTTGTTTTCTGCGGCTACGGTGAGCCTCTCATCAGGCTTGATCTGGTCAAGGAGGTTGCTGCTGAGTTGAAGAGGCGCGGCTATAAAACCAGGATCAATACGGATGGACAGGCGAACCTTGTCCATGGCAGAAATGTGTTACCGGAGCTGCAGGGGCTCATAGATACAGTCTCTGTAAGCCTCAATACCGCTGACCCCTCACAGTATCTGAAGCTATGCCGGTCACCCTTTGGCGATGATGGATTCAAGGGGGTTTGCAACTTTTTGCGTGAAGCACCTAACTACATTCCAACCGTAGTCGCCACAGCTGTTACAGTCCCTGGTGTTGACATTACTGCCGTAAAAACACTTGCCGAATCACTGGGTGTGACATTTCGTGAGAGGGAGTATGCGGAGATTGGCTAGATGAGTACCAACGCCATCCGGCTAATACTGTTATGCCTGATACAGCTCTTCTTTATGCTGGTGTTCTACACGGCATAAACAGAGAGCGGGTAGTCGGCTTGGCAACATGCGGTCTGGGAGGACTTGCCGGGCCAATCTTTATGTATTATTGAAAAGAAATGCTGCAAGTTCGAGGATGGCTTCAGGTGAGAGATAAGTCTCTTTCGGAAATCTCCACCAGCTTCTCATAGAAGCCGTGGGGTGAAGATTCAAATATATTCAGTTCACAGCCAAGTTCCCTGCTGACATCTTCAATTGACATTTCATCAAGAAACAGCCCCTCCCCCTCCTTGATCATCACATCAGGGATCAGCAGGAGAGAGCCGGGTTCGAGGTTTTTAAGCCCCTCAAGAAGATCCGACCCTGTAAGCAGGCCTGTTACCGTCACCGATTCCCCGAAAAAAAGGTTTTTGACAGGAACAAGATTAATAGCAAGGCCGGTCGAAATGGAGAGTTTTTCGATAAATCCAGCTATAAACCTGCTTGGCGAGTGACCTGTCACAACAGTAATCAAAGGAAGTGAAAGCGGTTCTGACGACGCAATGACTTCTGCACTCTCTTCTTGGAAAAGGGGGATCATGCCGACACCGTTTTCAATCTGAGGCAGGTCGCCATAGTCCTGAAGAGGTGGAAACTCTTTTTCTCCCTTGATAAAAAACTCATCTGCCAGATAGAGAAACCCACCACCGAGCCTTTTCTCAAGTTCATGCTGCTCTGGTAGCCACTTATCTATGAAATCTGAAGCATACTTACAGGTAACAGGCTCCAGAACTTCGAGCCCTTTTCTGTGCCTGGTCAACCCTAGAGGAACTATGGCAAGAGAGTCCACCAGAGGGTAGAACTCGGCAAGGTCCGCGACAGTTTTTTCAAGGACAGCATTATCATTAATCCCTGGGCAGAGAACGATCTGGGTATGCATGAAAATACCGGCATCTGCAAACGTCTTCATGGTTTCAAGAATCGGCACAAGCCCCTTTCGACCCAGCATCCGTTCGCGAAGAGCGTTATCAGTGGCATGTACGGAGATATAAAGCGGCGAGAGGCGCTGATCGACTATTCTCTCGATCTCTTCAGGAAGAATGTTAGAAAGGGTTACGTAATTGCCGTAAAGGAAGGAGAGACGATAATCTTCATCCTTGACATAAAGAGGCTTTCTCAGGCCCCTTGGAAGCTGGTGGACAAAGCAGAATATGCAGCTGTTTCCACAGGAGGCAGGCAGTGGTGTTGGAAAGGATATGCCGAGACCTTCATCAGGACGGTCGAATTCAATCTCCCACAGTTCACCATCGGGCTTCTTGATCAGAAAGAGGAGTTCGTCATCACTTGCAAGATAGTTATAATCGATAATATCTCTTACAACCGAGCCGTTTATCATCAACAGCCTGTCTCCGGGCTCGATTTCCAGCTCCTGAGCGACACTCCCGCTTATAACATTTTCTATCAATAGACCATCAGCTGACATCTACTCTCCCAAAATAAAAAGGGCTTCCATATACAGAAGCCCTAAAAAGAAAACTTGACAGATTAAAACTTACTGGTGAAGCCTGAACTGTCCGTCTGTAGAAGTCAGAGTAGCAACAGAGTGCTTGTAGATGAGGATGTCACCCTGGACTTCAAGCAGGATAGAGAAGTTATCAAATGATTTGATATACCCCTCGATAATATCGCCGGACATAAGTTTCAGTGATATCTTGACACGCTCTTTGCGTGACTGGTTCAGAAACTGATCCTGGATATTGAAAGGTGTCTTAGTCATAACATCTCCTGTGTTTAATAAGGTCTCATAATAGCGGAAGCATAATATCAAATGATTCGAGAAAATCAAGTCTAATTAAGTACCTGATTCAAAATATCATTTTTTTAGTGGCTATTGTTAAAAACTCCCAAATTTCATCCGAATCTATTGGCACCTTAAACCACTTTATTTCAGGATCTCCCTTGAACCAGGTAAGCTGCCTTTTGGCATAACGCCTGCTGTGAACCTTGATAAGATTTACAGCTTCTGCGAGGCAGATAGTGCCTGACAGATGGCTGCAAATCTCCTTGTACCCTATTGAAGAGAGAGCTTTCAGCTCAGCAGAGTAGCCCATAGAGAGTAGTGATCTTACCTCCTCAACAAGCCCCCCATCAATCATCAAGTCCACTCGCCTGTTTATCCGCTCGTAAAGCTCATCCCGATCAACATCAATGGCAATCTTTACGGTGCGGCACCACCCATTGGTGAATCCATGGTCGTGCTGTATTGAAGAAATGGCCCTGCCTGAGGTGTTAAAAACTTCAAGGGCCCTTATGATCCGAATTCTGTTATTTGGATGCATCTTTGCGGCAGAAACAGGGTCAACCCTGACCAGAAGGTCATGCAGATAGCCATTGCCGTATTTGTCGGCAAGCTCATTATACTCACTCCTGGCTTGCAGATCAGCGCCCGGAACATCGGCAAGGCCAGAGAAAAGTGCCCTGATATAGAGGCCAGTTCCACCGACTACAACAGGCTGCCTTCCCTTGGTGATTATGCTATTAATGACATCTCTTCCTGCTACGCTGTAGTCGGCAACGGTGAACTCTTCGTCAGGATCCACAATATCGAACAGGTGATGGGGTATTCGTGCCATGGACTCTTTTGATGGCTTGGCAGTACCTATATCCATTTTCCTGTATACTTGCATGGAATCGGCATTGACTAACTCACCAGTGAATTTATCAGCGATTTTTTCAGCCAGATCGCTCTTTCCCGATGCGGTTGCGCCGGCAACGAGGATAACCACGGGGATTGCAGCTGATTGCGAAGAATCTGTCATTTGCATTTTATTCAAAAAGCACCTTTTCAAAATGATCACATGATCGAGTAACAATTAATAAGCCACGAATATTTTTAGTGTTTTATAACATTTACCTTGACGATTAACCCTACAGATGTAAAATTTAAATCTTTATAGATCGATCTGTTCAATTAAAAGTAGAGGTTTTGCCATGGGACAATTATTAAGCATCCCTTCTAAAAAACGCTCTCACAGAATTATATACTGCCTGGCAACGGCATTATTTACTGTTACTGTAGGCTTTTCATATACTGCTTCTGCCACACCTGAAAAGCCTGTTCTCCTTGCAATGGCCGACCTTACTTCCTATAACATCGAAGAATTGATGGATATAACTGTAACCTCAGTTTCGAAAAAATCCCAGAAAATTGCTGATGCAGCAGCAGCAATATATGTCATCACCCAGGATGATATAAGGCGTTCAGGTGTTACCAGTATCGCTGAAGCGTTGAGAATGGCCCCAGGAGTGCAGGTTGCACGGCTTGACAGCAACAAATGGGCAGTTACGACAAGAGGTTTTAACGGACGGTTTGCAAATAAGCTGCTGGTACTCATGGATGGTCGAAGCCTGTACACACCCTATTTTCAGGGAATCTACTGGGAGGTACAGGATACCCCCCTGGAGGATATCGACCGTATTGAGGTAATAAGGGGGCCTGGCGCTGCTCTTTGGGGGGCAAATGCAGTAAACGGTGTCATCAACATCATAACCAGATCTGCCGAAAAAACAGTCGGGACTCTTGTCAGTACCGGTGCTGGCAGCTATGAAAAATCCTTTATTACAGCAAGGCAGGGTTTTTCTCTCGGAGAAAACAGCGCCATCAGACTCTATGTAAAGAGCACTGAAAGAGACAACTTTAAAGATGCTGGCGGTAACAGTACCAATGATCAGTGGCGCAGCGCCCAGTCAGGGTTCAGACTCGACTCCAAACTTACTGACCGTGATACATTTACCCTCCAGGGGGACTATTTCGACGGCAATATAAACGAAACATATACGCTCTATCATATCCCTACCTTTCCTGACACTGAGTATTCCAGACTTGTCCAAAGTGGCGGCAAAATGAGCGGCGGCAATGTCATCAGCCGCTGGCAAAGAACATTATCCGACAAAGACAGCCTCTCTCTGCAAATATATTATGACCACCTTGAACGCTCAATGCTTGTCTCCCCGCAGAGGATAAACAATATTGATCTGGATTTTCAACACAGATTATCGCTTGGCAGTTATCAGGATCTCATCTGGGGCGCAGGGTACAGGTTCGGTCAGTACAAGGTCCTCAACACTCCGACAATATATTACGATGAGCAGCGGGTTAACAACAACCTCTACAGCCTCTTCTTTCATGACGAAATCAAACTGCTTCCTGAAAAACTATCGCTGGTCCTTGGCTCAAGATTTGAGCATAGCGATCCTTCAGGCTTTGATGTGTCACCAAACGGAAGACTGCTTTGGAACGTCACGCCCCATGATTCCATCTGGATGGCTGCATCAAGGACTGCCCGCTCAAGCACACGGACAGAGAAAAATATCAATTACAACTACCGGGCAATACCTGCCAGCTCCGGCCTGAACCCTTTCCCTGTGCCTCTCAGGCTCGAGATTGTCGGCAATCCTGACTTTAAAAGCGAAGAGCTTATAGCCTATGAAGTGGGGTACAGGACAGAACCTTTAAGCCACCTCTCCTTTGACATAGCGACCTACTACAACACTTACAAGAAACTGAGGGTTATCACTCCAGGGGCACCTTATTTAGAGCCAACTCCCAATATAGTGCAACCATATCTCATATCTAACGATATGCATGGTCATGCTGTTGGCGTGGAAGTTGTTGCCAACTGGAAACCGCTTGACTGGTGGCACCTGCAGACTGCCTACAGTTACCAGAAACTTACCATGTATCTTGATGGAAAAAGCAGTGACATGATCAACAAGGGTAACGCCGAATCTGATGTGCCGCAAAACCAGCTGAGTGTCAGGTCAGGATTCGAACTTGGGAAACAGGTTACACTGGATCTCTGGCTGCGCGGCGTTGATCACCTTGCATCCATCGACGGAGAAAAAATCCCTGGTTACGTAGAGCTGGATCTGCACATTGCATGGAAGCCAATGAAAGATCTTGAAGTAGCCCTTGTAGGCCAGAACCTGCTCGACAAGCACCACCCGGAATTCGTCCCTGAATATGTAAATACCGTTCCTACAGAGACCCCCAGAAGCTTCTACGGGAAGATTACTTGGCAATATTAATTTAATGACAGGCGTACCTTCATGACAAGGTTTCCTCCCTTGATAATAGTTGTAGCGTCACTGTTTTTGATGCTCCAGACAGAGATGGTTTTCGCTCAATCTGCCAGACTTGACGAGAATGAGGTGAAAGCCGCCTACATCTACAACTTTGCAAAATACGTTGAATGGCCAGTAACAACCTCCGCCCAGGAAACCTCCACACTCTATTTTTGCGTTATAGGCTATGCCCCGTTTAACGCTTCTGTCATGGCGCCACTTACTGAGAAGCAGTTAAAAAACCGCAGAGTATCAATCAGGGAGCTGACCTTTGACGACGACATATCCCGCTGTAACCTGCTTTTTATAAACCCGCAGGCCCGAAACAACCTGACAAATATTTTAAAGTCTGCAACGGAAAACTCCATCCTCACTGTTAGCGACATCAAAGGATTTGCCACAGCTGGCGGCATTATCGAGTTTATACCGATGGGCAACAAGATCAGGTTCAGAATTAACAACCGCTCAGCAAGGATGTCAAACCTCAAGATCAGCTCTCAACTGCTGAATCTTGCAACATCCGTTATCGAATAACCGGGGCTGGCATTATGTTCAGTTTTTTAAGTGAATATTCAATAAGACGCAAACTTCTTAGCATCATGCTGATTACCGCAGGCACAGTTCTGCTGATGGTATGCATCGCTTTTTTTGTCGACTCAGCGCTCTCTTTTCGTACCATGCTACTTGAAGATCAACGCATTTTCGCCAACATTGTCGGCACAAACACGACCGCCGCAGTAACCTTTGACGACCCGAAAGCTGCCAATGAAATTCTGGAGAGTCTCTCCGCAAACTCGCACATTATAGCAGCAGCGGTTGTCAACAGTTCAAACAGACTATTTGCACTATACATCCGTCCTGGTATTGATCCGGAACTGCACGGTCTTAAACCGCTCACAGACGGAGCACTGCAACCGATACCCACCTCCAGCCTCATATCTTTACAGACGAAGCAGTCCTCACTCTGGTCAAAACATGCAAACATAAAAACCGTCCTGCCATTCATGGTCGATAATCAGCTCGTCAGCACGATCGTAATTGTCTCTGATATTCACGAACTGACCTCACAACTGATTCGGACATCAATACTGCTGACAACCATTCTGATAGGTGCAATGTTCCTTGCATATTTCATCTCATCAAAGCTTCAGAAAGTAATTACAGAGCCTCTCCTTGAACTAGCAACAACAATGAAAAGGGTTTCAACGGAAAAAAACTACTCGATACGTTCCACCGCAAATGATAAAGATGAAATCGGTGATCTTGTTACCGGGTTTAATGAAATGCTTGGCCAGATCGAGATGCGTGACGAGCAGCTCCTGGAGTACCATCTGGATCTGGAAGAACAGGTTTCTGCACGGACCGAAGAGCTGACCAGTGCTAAAAAGGAGCTGGAAAAAACCGTTCTTGACCTGCAGGAGACTACAAAGATTGCAGAGTCTGCGAACCAGGCAAAATCACAGTTTCTCGCAAATATGAGCCACGAGATCCGTACTCCGATGCATGGCATACTCGGCATGACAGAACTTCTACTTGAGAGTGACCTGTCAGATCAACAACGGCACTTTGCCGAAACAGTACATTCTTCGACTGACTCACTGCTTGAAATCATAAACGATATTCTGGATTTCTCTAAGATTGAGGCTGGAAAACTCGAGCTTGAATCAGTTCCGTTTTCTATCTCGGCAACAGTATATAACATTGTCACCCTCTTCAACACACCTGCCGGCAAAAAAGGGTTAAAACTCACCTGTACCCTTGAACCAGAGCTACCTGACAACCTTGTCGGTGATGCCGGACGAATCAGGCAGATAGTTACCAATCTGGTGAACAACGCCATAAAATTCACAACAGTCGGCGAGATTTCAATCTCGGTCAAAGCTGTGCAGCAATGTCCTGAAGCTGTAAGCGTACGAATAGAGATTGTAGACACAGGAATTGGTATTCCGCAGGAGTCACAGAGCCGGATATTCGAGCGATTCTCACAGGCCTACGGCAGCTTGAACCGCAAGTTCGGCGGTACAGGTTTGGGGCTGACAATTGTGAGGGAGCTTGTCGAAATGATGGGTGGAGAGGTAGGAGTATCAAGCCAGTATGGAAAAGGTTCCAAATTCTGGGT
>JACABD010000076.1 GCA_013377075.1 Geobacteraceae bacterium
CGACGGCTGCCAAAAAAAATCATCCAGCCAGTGGTAGAGAAAATCCAGATCAACTTTTGTCGTAGACTTGTAGATGAGCTGTTTTCCCTCCTCATCAACCATCTCCCCTGCCCCGACAACCGCCCCGACATCGGGGTTGGCGGCAAAGGCTTCAGCTACCGCTTGCAGTGCCCCGGGATGATACCAGTCATCTGAGTTGAGCCAACCGAAGATCTCGCCGGTAGCCCGCTCAAACCCCTTGTTAATGGCATGACTCTGCCCCCGGTCCGGCTCGCTCACCCAGTACGTCAGCCTGTCAGCGTACTTTTTGATGATCTCAACCGACTCATCAGTGCTGCCGCCATCAATGACAATGTACTCCAGATTCGGATATCCTTGATCAAGTACGGAGAGGATGGTTTTTTCGAGGAATCTACCCTGATTATAAGACGGGGTAACTATGGTGATTTTAGGAGGGGCGGTCATCACTTTATTCTTAACTCCGTTTGAGATTCCATTCAGATAAAATTCACCTTCAGCTTGGTTACAAATCTGAACCCTTGACATTCTTTCATCTGATCTTACATTGTGCAAGAAGAATTCTGCAGTCAGGGGCAGGTTGACAAGCACCCCGCTTTTGACTAACCTTGCCCGACAGGATTCTCATACATACCACCTATATAAGAGGTATTTTCATATGCAACGCAAGTATATGTTTATATTAATGATCATCCTTTCTTTGGCAATCAGCGCCTGTGGCAAGGATAAAGAGAAAAACATCTTCTATGAAACCGGGAAAGTTGAGTCTCCAGTCAAGGATGTGCCCAAGGACATACTTGCTACCCAGCAGGCTTTCACTAACCTTGTAAAAGTCGTCACCCCTTCTGTAGTAAATATTTCCACAATCAGCAAGAAAAAAGCCGTTCAACCTTTTTTAGAAATATCCCCGTTTTTCGGTGACCTTTTCGAAGAGCCTGCTACCCGCCCCCACTACCGCAAGGAGTCAAGCCTCGGATCTGGGTTCATCATCAACAGGGACGGTTACATAATCACCAACGACCATGTTGTGCGTGATGCCGAAAGCATTCAGGTAAAACTCTCCAACGAAACCATCTATGACGCAAAAATTGTCGGCAGCGATCCGAAATCTGATATTGCCGTCATAAAGATAAACGCTAAAGAGCCGCTCCCAGTTGCTGTTCTTGGCGATTCAGACAAGCTTCAGGTAGGGCAATGGGCAATTGCCATCGGTAATCCGTTTGGACTCGACAGGACTGTAACCGTCGGCGTCGTCTCTGCCACAGGCCGCTCGAACATGGGTATAGAAACCTATGAGAACTTCATCCAAACCGATGCATCCATAAACCCTGGCAACTCCGGTGGGCCGCTTTTGAATGTTAACGGCGAAGTAATCGGCATCAACACCGCCATTGTTGCCGCTGGGCAGGGTATCGGTTTCGCAATCCCGGTAAACATGGCAAAGCAGATTGTCGAACAGTTGGTAAAAAAAGGGAGCGTCACCAGAGCATGGCTCGGCGTTGCCATTCAGCCGGTAACAGAGGAGATTGCAAGCTCTTTCGGGCTTAAGAAGGCAAAGGGAGCCCTCATTTCGGACGTAATGTCTGGGAGCCCGGCAGAAAAGGGAGGCCTCAAGCAGGGTGACATTCTCATAGCTTTTGACGGCAAAGAAGTGAAGGATGCGCGCCAGCTCCAACTTGCCGTAGCAGAAACACCAATCGGCAAACCAGTTGTTGCTGAAATTTATCGAGAAGGAAAAACTCTGAAAGTCAACCTTCAGCTTGCCAGCGGCGAAAGTTCCGAGGCGAAAAAACCACGACCTGCAAAGGCTGCGACTTCAACCTGGCTTGGAATAGATGTTGATGAACTTCCGCGCAGCAAGGCTAAATCCGGGTTGACAGGCGTGCTTGTAACTGCTGTTGATCCTGAAAGCAGTGCTGCCGCAACCGGCATCCAAAAGGGAGACATAGTCATTTCCGTTAATCAGAGAAAAATCACCACTCTTGCCGACTACGAAAATGCCATGATAGCAGCAGATAAACAGGGAAGTGTAGCGCTTCTGATAAGGCGTGGAAGCACAAGTATCTACTTCGCCTTAAAATTAAGGTAGCAAGGAATGAAATTTTAAGTATAATCATAGACTGTTTTGAATTTTCACATATGGAGGGGCAGCAATGAATCTCATCGACAACCCTGACCAGGCCAGAAGACTTGCACGGGCCATCCTTTCAGATGTTGCTATTTATAATCGTGAGAAGGTTGAAGCAGGAATAAAGAACGACAACCTTTTTGATGTACTTAACGACGACATTGAAGAGGGTCGTCAGCATTACAATTCAAGAGTCTCCCCTAACCTGACCGGGGTAAATTTTTTCGACCTGGCAATAGTGGACGTTCTTGTAAAGCGTGCAGGCAAGATAGAGTCGAAAATCTGGTAAAACCAGAATGAAGATAACTTGATTACAGGGCGCGGTTTTTGACCAATCGCGCCTTTACTTTTTTTTAGCGGGGATTATGCAAGAAATTATCATTGTAGAAGAAGAGAGACAGGGAGAGAGGCTTGATGCATTCACTGCATCGCTCTTTGCCGATATAACCCGCTCAGCCGTTCAGAGGCTGATCGAACAGGGGAATATCCTGGTAGAAGGTAAAGAGGTGAAATCCTCCTACAAAATATCTGCGGGCGAAGAGATTTCTCTTAACATACCCCCTCCTGAGCCTTCAACCGCACTTCCGGAGGATATGCCTCTCGACATTCTCTATGAAGACAGTGATCTGATTGTCATCAACAAGCCTCCTGGATTGACTGTCCACCCGGGAGCCGGCATCAGCAGTGGCACGCTGGTTAACGGACTGCTTGGCCACTGCACGGATTTATCCGGAATTGGCGGTGAAATCCGTCCCGGTATCGTACACCGCATCGACAAGGACACTTCCGGAATACTGGTAGCTGCCAAAAATGACATGGCCCATCAAGGGCTTGCCGACCAGTTCAGTAAACACACCGTAAAGCGGATCTATCATGCCCTTGTCTTTGGATCACCAAAAACCGAAACGGGCCGGATCGAGAATGAGATCGGTCGTCACCCCACTGACCGTAAGAAAATGTCCGGCAAGGCAAAGCATGGCAGGCACGCAGTCACCCACTGGAAGGTACTTGCCAGATATAGTGGCGTCACTCTGCTCAGACTAAGGCTGGAAACCGGAAGGACTCATCAGATACGGGTCCACCTCTCCGAAGCCGGACACCCGCTCCTTGCGGACTCTGTTTATGGCGGCGATGCCCGCCTTGGGAACCTGAAAGACACCAAGCTGAAATCGCTGATAAAAGAGCTTGGACGTCAGGCCCTTCATGCAAAGACACTCGGTTTTATTCACCCTGCAAGCACTGAATACATTGAGTTTGACTCTGAACTGCCCGAAGATATGCAGCAGATTATCGACTATTTAGAAAAACAGATTGAAGGATAGAAGCTGAAATCTGTCAGGAGTAAATCTTATGGAAATAATTCGCAAAAACAATATCCACTACCTAGAGCCATCCCATATGGCGGCAACCAACGTAGCTGTCATGGGATTCACAACCCGCCACGAGGGCGTATCAAGGGCACCTTACAACTCACTGAACCTTGGCATGAACACCTTTGACTCTCCACATAATGTGCAGGGGAACAGAAGTCTTTTTGCAAGGACATTCGATTCAAAAATTGAGAAACTGGTTATGGTCAATCAGTGCCATGGTACCGACATTCTGGTAATTGACGAACCAAACCCCGATTATGCGCATTTCCAGAAGCTTCAGTGCGACGGCATAGTTACCAATCAGCCTGGAGTAATGATCGCAGTCGGGGTAGCAGACTGCCTGCCACTTCTGCTCCTTGATCCGGTGAAAAATGTCGTAGCAACGCTCCATGCCGGATGGAAAGGGACAGCAGGGAATATTGCCGCAAAAGGGGTAGAAACCCTCGTAAAGATCTTCGGCTCCAACGAAAGTGACATTCTGGCGGCCCTTGGGCCATGCATCAAATCATGCTGTTATGAAGTTGATGAGCCCGTTCACAAGGCGTTTACGGATAGCGGCCTTGATTGGAGCAGGTTTACTGTAGAGAACGGCGCAGGAAAATGGCGGCTTGATCTTGCAGCAGCAAACAGGGGACAGTTGACCGCCGCCGGAATCCGTGAAGAGAATATTGAGAGCGCACCGCACTGCGTCTGCTGCCAGCACGACTGGTTTTTTTCATATCGCAGGGATGAAGGTGAAACAGGAAGACAGGCAGGCTTTATCTGCCTGAAATAATCTTTAATCAGAGTTCTATTACAGCCCCGTCCTTGAGTATTGTCAGGTTCGAAAGCCCCAGAGCCCCAAGCTCAAGGACGATCTGATCCCGAAAATAGGTTTTTAGATGTGAAACAAAGATGTTTGCCGGCAGAGTCGGCAGATTCTTCAGCATTTCCATCATCAGTAAAGGGGTAAGATGCCCGGTACGCAGGGCAAGCTCCTCTTTGCTGTTGGGGAACGAAACCTCTATTATCATCGAATCAGGAACCTTCCCGTCAAGACAAAGCCCGGCATCAGGGCCAATATCGCTGGTATAAAGCAGTGTGCTTTTGCCGTCATCCAACAGATAACCAAAATCAGAATAGTTGTGATAGAGAAAGTACGGAGTGATTGACAGACCTTCGAGCCTGACGGTTTCACCCTCTGAAAGACCGGTATAGGTTAAGACAGGTGAACTCTCTGTTGGAAGTTTGGTAAAATCCGGCCAGATAATGCCGTTGAGAATATGCTGGCTGATTGAATCGATCGTCAGATATGAACCATAGATAGACACAGGTGGGTTCTTTTCCATGAATATAAGGGTTTCTGCAAGGGAAGGGATCCCCTTGATATGGTCGAAATGAGGATGTGAGATAAAGACGCTTTTAATTAGCCTGATTTCGTCAAGGGAGAGAGATGAACAGATTGTCCCGCCATCAAGAAGAATCCTGTCATTAACCAGAAAGGCCGATGTCTTGGACTCGGTCGACACAGTGCCGGCACACCCCAGAACCCTTATCTTCATCAAATAAATCTCCACAACAGTAGCGTTAATCTACTTTTATTAGATATAGCCTTGTAAAGCCTCTAAATCAAGAAAAACTATCGGTTTTTTTCAATGGGATCTAAGTCAAGGATTAAACAAACAGGAAGGATTCAGAAGTTGTATTGGCGCGCCCGGAGAGATTCGAACTCCCGACACCCTGGTTCGAAGCCAGGTACTCTATCCAGCTGAGCTACGGGCGCGTATTTAAGAGATTACAACATTTATCCGCTTCTATCAAGCCGCATCATCCTCTTTTTCTGGCATTTACCAGCGGTTTGGGTATATAACCTTTGTCGCTGACTACCACACCTTAAAGGATAACAACAAATGCACGAACTGATCAACACACTGCTAAATACCATGAACGCCCTTGGTTACCCCGGCATTTTTGCACTTATGGCCATGGAGAGCTCAATTATTCCCGTACCTAGTGAACTTGTCATGCCCCCGGCCGGATACCTTGCGCATCAGGGTGAGATGAACATCTGGATTGCCATATTAATGGGGACTGTCGGCAGCCTGGCAGGCGCCTATGCAAACTACTTCACGGCCAGATGGCTCGGTCGGCCACTGGTTCTGAAATACGGCAGATATGTCGGCATCAACGAAGCAAAGTTTGCCAAAGTTGAGAGTTTCTTCCTGAAGCATGGTGAGATATCGACCTTTATCGGACGGCTTTTGCCCGTCGTCCGCCACCTCATCTCCATTCCTGCGGGGATTGCCGGGATGAACCATCTCCGCTTCTCTCTTTACACGCTTGTCGGTGCAGGAATGTGGTGTACGATACTTGCATGGATAGGCTTTTTCATCGGCAAGGAGCAGGCATTGATCCTCAAATACTCACATCAGGCAGTAGTAGGAGTGATCCTTTTCAGCGCAATCCTGATTACCGTATATGTTTGGAGACAGAAAAAGAGGTGAAACGAGACAAAGCTTAGTGGAGAAGGTGGGCGTTTACTGAGTTAAGGAGCTGGGGAGCGGAAAATGGTTTACGTAAGAAACCGTCTGCACCTGCCTTTTCGACCATAAGAGCAAGTTCCCACTCATCTTTTGAAGAGATAAGCAGAACCGGTATATCCCTGCTCTTCTCCCTGCTCTTTAGAATCCGTGCCTTCTTGTCCCCTGCCATATGGGGGAGCATCACATCAAGAAGAATAAGGTCCGGTGGTGTTGAGCTGTAAATCAGGTGATTAGAGTAAACACTGTCTTCAGCAGTAGAGACCCTGAACCCGGCATCTTCAAGCATATCGGTTACAATGGCCAGAGTCACACGACAATCATCAATAACTACAATATGTTTTGACATATAACAAAACCCCTCTAAACCTAAACGCTGTTTTACTTTCGCTTTAATGAGAGGATAAGTCAAGTTTTTTTTGAGGTAAAGTCAGGATCAACAAAGTGGAGAGTTATGGCAGGAGATTAGAGGTGCGGGCGAAGATGAAAATCCTCGCCCGCATATTAAATTCTACTTAGGCACCTTCTCCCAGTCTTCGAGAAACTTCTTGATACCGGCATCGGTAAGCGGATGTTTGGAGAGTTGCATCATGACACTGTAGGGTATTGTTGCCACGTCAGCGCCAATCAGAGCTGAATCGAGTACATGAATCGGGTTGCGGATACTGGCAACGATTATCTCTGCATTGTAGCCGTAATTGTCAAAGATTGTACGGATCTCCTCAATAATCCCCATACCGTTCTGGGAAATATCGTCGAGACGACCGACAAACGGGGAGACATAGGTTGCCCCCGCCTTGGCAGCAAGAAGCGCCTGCATCGAGGTAAATATCAGGGTCACATTGGTCTTGATCCCTTTTGCCGTAAGGGTCTTGGTCGCTTTCAGTCCTTCGGCGCACATCGGCAGCTTGATGACGATATTCTTGTCGATCTTCGCCAACTCAAGAGCCTCTTTGATCATGCCGTCATGCTCAAGGGAAATAACCTCTGCTGATATCGGTCCGTCAACAATGCTGACGATCTCCTTGATGACATCCTCGAACTTGCGGCCGGACTTGGCGATAAGCGACGGGTTTGTGGTAACCCCATCAACAAGGCCGAGTGCATGGGCCTCCCTGATTTCGTTTACATCTGCTGTGTCGATAAAAAACTTCATTCTTCCTCCGTATTTAACGCGTTATTTGTTTTGCAGTTTTTCCTGATATTTTTGCAGGCAATCGTGGGAGCAAAAATAGATTCTCTCCCCCTCAAGCCGCCCGACAGTGGCATCTTCGAGTGAGACGTAGACTCCGCATACCGGATCCTGAAATGCCTCGGTACCCTTGAGCGGGTTTGCAGCAGACTCCCTGTTTGCAAGAAAGCCCTTTATCACCCTGTAAGCGATGTAGCCAAGTATAAGCCAGATGATGAACTTCAAGACGGCTCCTTTATACTTTCGTTACCCGCGTGGTGTCATCAAGCCCTGAAAGCAGGCTGCTGACAGATTTACCGAGAAGTGGATGGATGAACCCGGGTGCGATCTCTGCAAGCGGTTCAAGGACAAATTTCCTTTTGTTCAATCTGGGGTGAGGGATAACAAGCCTTGGGGGTGAATCAATGACTTTATCTCCATAAAAGAGAATATCAAGATCCATACGCCGCGAATCCACGCTGCCGCTACGTTGTCTTCCAAAAACTGTTGTCTCGATCTGCATCAACTGGCTGAGCAAATCCTCGACAGAAAGGCTGCTTTCCATCTTGACGACAGCATTGAGGAAGTTATCTCCAGAATCCATCCCGACCGGTTCGGTATCGAAAAAAGAAGATAGTGCCGTGACCCTTGAACCAAGAAGCTTCCCAAGCTCTGCAACAGCCTTGAGAAGGTTAAGTTCACGATCACCGACATTCGAGCCCAACCCTATGAAAACGTTACTCTCCACATGTGGCATTAGAGCATAGTCGAGCCCCATTTTCAATGTTTGAAGAATTAAAGGATTCAACTATTCTGCCTCCTGGCTACCAACCAGAGAATAGCCAACTCGATAATTGATTGAAAACGTCTCTCTTCGGAGGTATTATGCAGTCGGCTTTTTGAGCTTTAATAATTCTGCAAAAAAGCGGGTGAAGAGCATGAGCAGATCATTCGGAAAAGATACTTCATCGATCAGGCAGGAGATCAAGCTGTACGAGCAGATGATTGCTGACGGAAGTCATGACGTAAACCCCCTTTATCCCCCTCTCACCCGTCTCATCGAACTACTCAGTGGCAGCATTCAGCACAATGATTCAGCAGCCATCGACATCAAGCGACTCAAGACCCAGCTTGAGGAGATGAACCGCTCCCTTGAGCTTGCCACCCACATCGACCCGTTGACCGGCCTTGCAAACCGCCGTGATATCATGAAAAAGGTAGAGCAAGAGCATAGCCGGGCCCAACGTCATCAGCGGACCTACTCTCTTATTCTGGTCGATATCGACAGCTTCAAACGTATCAATGAAAGCTACGGCATCAACTGCGGCGACGATGTACTTTTCGAGATCTCCTGTGTCCTCAGGGAGTGCGTCCGAAGTGAGGACATCTGCTCCCGCTGGGGTGGAGAGGAGTTTCTGTTCCTCCTCCCTGAGACCGGTATTGACGGTGCTGTATCAGTAGCCCGTAAAATCAACACATCTATCGAGATGACAACGTTCAAGGTCAACAGACCCGGCATCAAGGTCACTGCCAGCCTTGGCGTCTGCGAATACAAGTCTGGCGACTCATTCATCGACAGTGTAAAGCGAGTCGAGCAGGCGATGCTCCTGGCCAAAGTGAATGGCAGGAATCGATACGAAATAGCCGCCTAACACTTACTACTCTAAAGCAAAAGGTAAAGGACTAAAGGTTCACCTTTCACCAAAGAAAAGGCCGCACCCGAACGGGAAGCGGCCTTTTCTTTTTTTTGCGCTAACTGAAACATTTACACAGGTTTAACTTTCGGGATAAAGATCTCATCAGGATCAAGCACTTCGTGGATGATGCGCAGCTCTTCTCGTGTCGGCAGTTCGGTCTCACCTTTCACCCTGGAGATGTCGAGATCGAACTGGCAGAGCCCTTTGATCGATTCCGGTGTCGTCCCCGGATGGCAGGTATCGAGATACATGAGGCCTGTTTCCTCGTCAAAGCGAAACACCCCTGCTGTGCTGATGACCGCCGATGGCCCCCCTCTGAATGCGGCTCCATAGAGTTCGCGGCGATGTACCCACTCCCCTCCCGGCCACTTTTTCACCCGCCAGCCCGGGCTGGTGATGTAGCTGACATTTTCGACGAAACGGCGCTTTTCATGCACCATGATGAATACAGTCCGTCTGGCAAAGGAGTTGATATCCGGGTTGCCGCCACTGCCAGTGAGGCGCAGTTCGGGATTGAGATAGTCGCCGATGCAGGTGGTGTTGACATTGCCGTACTGATCAACTTCAGCGCCGCCAAGGTAGCCGAGATCAACCAGACCACGCTGGGCAATGCTGAAGGCGTCGTTCAGACCTGATGAACGGGAAGCGCCCATTTCGCAGCGGGCGTCACCTACGGAGGTAGGGAGTTCAGGCGGACGGCCGTCCAGGGTTCCGGCCTCAAAGATCAGCTTCAGATTGGGGGCATGGGTCTTCTGCGCCAGCATGATGGCCACCATGGGGAGACCTGTGCCGGCAAAGACTATTTCATTGTCCGACACCTCGCGGGAGGCTGCACAGCAGAGGAGGTCTGCAAGACCGAACTCTTCGGGTTTCGCATAATCTGACATGTTATTTACCCCCCTTCTTCTCACGCTTGCTGTAATTCAAGGCGGTGTTGGCTTTGAGATTGAGCATTCGCGGCCAGCCAAGTTTTTCCAGATAACTCATGTGATCATGGCCATGAATCCACTCTTTGGCAAAGTCGTCAAACCCTTCCTGGGTGCGGGTTCTGCCGTAAAAGTCTTTCAGGAAAGAACCGTCGACATCATAGCGGCCGAACATCCCGGTCGGGTGTGCGCCGAACGGACACTCAAGGATGTAGTCCACCTCGAAGCTCGGGATGGTGTTCTGGTCGGCATTGCGGCGCAGATACTCTTCCGGCACGATCTCCTCGGCAATGGCGATGGTAATATCGGCGGTACGGGCAGCCTCGGGGTCGGAATAATACTGGCCATTGACCCTGACTGTCCCCTCTTCACCAACCTGCTGAACGCAGAGAACCGCAACGTCGACCTTCACCGCCGGGATCAGCACCTGGGCTCCGGCATCGTAGAAGGGGTCTTCGGTGAAAATATACTTGTGCTTGGCAATCTTCTTGCCATCGCGCAGACCGGCTTTGCCGAGCATATCGTATTCAGGGTTGTGGATGTCAGTGCCGAGGGAAGTCTGTGTCACCGCATAGGCAGCCCCTTGAGCTGCTGCGGCAAAGCGGAACATCATCTCCGCATGGCTGTAATCCTCGACAATGAGCTCCTTGGTACCGACCTTTCTGGAAACGTTGGCGCCGTATTTGCCGTACAGCTCATGGCCGACCCAGCAAGACTCCCAGATGTCTACGCAGCCTGCGCCGACGAGAAACTCCGTCTGTGGCCCGCCGTTCACTTCGACGAGATGCAGGTTTTTGCGCTGCTGGCGGATCAGTTCATACACCAGCGCAAACGGTCTGCGCCAGATGGTAAAACCGGAAAACGTGAGTTTGGAGCCGTTTTTGACTATCTCGGCCGCCTGTTGCAGGGTGATGCGTTTATCAATACTCATCCTTGCCTCCTTTGAGAAGGTTGCTGAAAAGCAGCCATCTTGCCGCCGTCCTCGCAATCCCCTTTGTGCGGCGTAGCGATGCTACGCCTCCGCTGGGTTTGCTGCGAGTGCGACAATCTGACTACTTTTGAGCAACCTGCGTTATTGTCTCACCGATAAACTATTAAGCAATTGCTCGCAAAATCTCCCTGGAAATAATTAATCGCTGCACTTCGCTGGTTCCCTCATAAATAGAGGTTATCCTTGCATCTCTGGTAAAGCGCTCTATCGGGTAGTCAGCCGTATAGCCGTAGCCTCCCAGCATCTGCATCGCCTTGTAGCATGCCTTGTTGGCAGACTCGGTAGCAAAAAGCTTTGCCATTGACGCCTCCTTGGCAAAGGATTTACCATTCTCCTTGCGCCAGGCAGCGTTCATCAGGAGAAGCCTGGCTGCCTCAAGCTCTGTATAGCCATCAGCAATCATCCACTGCAGCGCCTGAAAACTGCTGATCTTCTGTCCGAACTGAACACGCTCGTTGCTGTATTTTGTGGCATAATCCATGGCAGCCAGACCGAGTCCGAGCCCAAGGGAACCGATGCCGATCCTGCCACCTGTCAGCTCTGCCACGGCAATGCGGAAACCGTCATTGAGTTTGCCCATCATGGCGCTTGCCGGGACCCGGCAATTGTCGAAAATCAGCTCGTTAGTGGCAGAGCCGTGCTGCCCCATCTTGTGCTCTTCCTTGCCGATAATCAGTCCGGGTGTTCCAGCCTCGACCAGAAAGCAGCTGATCCCCTTCCCTTTTGGCGCGTCCTTGTCAGTCACTGCCCAGACAACAAAAACACCGGCATAGGGCGCACTGGTAATAAAGATCTTCGAGCCGTTGAGGATATAAAAATCGCCATCCTTAACAGCCTGGGTCACCATCCCCGAAGGATCGGAACCGGCACAGGTCTCTGTGAGCCCAAAGCCTCCGGCAGCATACTCACCGGAACATATCTTCGGAATATAGGCCATCTTCTGTTCTTCAGTGCCGACAGCCTGGATAACCTCGCAGACCATGTTGTTGACCGAAACCGTCACCGCTGTTGATGCGCATACCCTGGCTATCTCGGTAATTGCAAGACTGAAAGCGATTACCCCTGCTTCCGAGCCGCCATACTGTTCCTTGACATTGAGCCCCATGAAGCCAAGTTCGGCGAGCTTTTTCAGATTGGCAAGAAGAGGTCCACGATCCCCACCCCGATCCAGCTCTGCTGCCACCGGCTCCAGCTCGTTTTTGGCAAAATCCCTGGCCGTATCCTGAATAAGTTTCTGCTCTTCGGTCAAATCGAGATACATTTAAACTACCTCCTCTTGGTTGTTCATTTAACGGCAACTACCGGCACATCAAGCTCCTGCCCCCATTTTTCCCAATCTGCAGCCTTTTTAGTCTGAAAAACCGCTTCATATCCCGCAGCAGAGGAGATCTGCAGATTATCCTCAAGCCGTTTCTTGAAGTGAGGCTCAAGGGCAGCCACAGCCACCCAGCCATCAAGAGCCTTGAAAACGTTGTATTCAGGGATTCCTCCGCCAAGGATAGCCCCTTCAGCGGTACAGCCGTAGCGAAGCGGCTCAGCCATCCACTCGGCAGCGGTTGAGAGAGCCACCTCGGTGTAGCCCGACTCCTTGCAGCGCTCACGCCGCAGCAAAAGTTCAAGGGATGCGGACAGAGTCTGTTCGGCACCGGCCATGTCAGCCATGAGGGTGCGCGGCATATGGGGAGGAGTGAGGAGGCCAAGGGATGCCTGATAGGTCAGATCATGCCCGGCTTCATTCTCCCGCGGTGCAGGGTAGCCGGTAATTGCCACCTGGCAGAGACGGGGATATTTCCCGTGAAGCTCATTCCAGCCTAGCCCGAGGCGCTCCATGGCAGCCGGACGGGTCGCACTTATCAGCAGATCCGCCACCGTGAAGAGTCCTGCAAGAGTCTCGCGGCCTTCTGCACTCTTCAGGTCAAGCTTTACCACCTGCTGATCCTTGGACATATCTCTGTACCATCCAGCATGGTACAACTCCATCGGATCACCGGCAGGAGGTTCAATCTTGACAACTGACGCTCCGAGTAACTGAAGACGCCTGGCTGCAGCTGGTCCGGGCAGGTTCACTGCCAGATTGACAACCCGTATACCGGCAAGGGGGGTCATTAGACCAGTTTCCCAGTCATAGCCGGCACAAACTGCATGACATCGGCAACTACCAGTACGTCGGCTATCTCGCCGA
>JACABD010000077.1 GCA_013377075.1 Geobacteraceae bacterium
TTGACCGCGTGATAAAGGACGTGGAACTCGTATTCATTGTAGCAGGAGAGCACCTTCTCCTTGAGTATTTCCAGCTGATGCAGGGCCCAGCGGTCGATTTCAGGCATCTTTGCCGGATCAACAGAATCCTTCGCCGGATCGAAATCACTTAAGTTGCCGAGGATATATTTGCAGGTATTCCTGATACGGCGGTATGCCTCGGAAAGACGGGTCAGAATTTCCTGGGAAATCCTGATGTCGTCGCGGTAGTCCTGGGCAGCGACCCAGAGGCGGAGAATCTCTGCGCCGTACTTCTTGATCACCTCTTCCGGGGCAACAACGTTGCCGACGGACTTGCTCATCTTCCGGCCCGCGCCGTCAACAACGAAGCCGTGGGTGAGGACGTTTTTGTACGGGGCAACGCCACGGGTGCCGACGCTCTCCAGCAGGGAGGAGTGGAACCAACCACGATGCTGGTCGCTCCCCTCAAGGTACATGTCAGCCGGTGAGCGCAGCTTCGGGTTCGGCTCAAGCACTGCCGCGTGGGAGACACCGGAATCGAACCAGACGTCGAGGATATCGTTCTCTTTTTCAAAGGAGGCAGCGCCGCACTTCGGGCACTTTGTTCCGGCTGGCATGAGCTTTTCCGCGCTCCAGTCGAACCAGATGTCAGAGCTATGCTCCTTGAAGTGATTGGCTACATGATCCATGATGGCGCCATCGGCAATGTACTCGCCGCAGGCGGTGCAGGAAAAGGCAGTGATCGGCACACCCCAGGTACGCTGCCGTGAAATGCACCAGTCAGGGCGATTTTCGATCATGCCGAAGATCCGCTCACGACCCCATTTCGGAATCCACTCAACATCGTTGATCGCTTCAAGGGATTTCTTGCGCAGCTCGTTTGCTTCCATGGAGATAAACCACTGTTCGGTGGCACGGAAGATGATCGGCTTCTTGCAACGCCAGCAGTGCGGGTAGGAGTGGGAGATATTCGCCTGGCCAACCAGCGCGCCGACCTCCTGAAGTTTCTCAATGACGTTCGGATTGGCGGCAAAGACAAACTGGCCACCGAAAAACTCGACGGTGCTGAGATATTTGCCGTGATTATCGACCGGATTGTACACTTCAACCCCTTCCTTCAGGGCAAGAACGTAGTCGTCGTGGCCATGGCCGGGGGCCGTATGAACGCAGCCTGTGCCTGCTTCGAGAGTTACATGATCCCCAAGGAGAATCACAGAATTTCTGTCGTAGAAGGGGTGGGCGCAGTTTTTACGCTCAAGGGCAGTCGCCTTGAAGGTGGCGATGACTTCACCGGAAAGGCCGTTCGCCTTCATGAAGCCGTCTTTAAGCCCCTCGGCAACGATGAGAATCCCCTGCTCCGTCTCCAGCGCCACATAGTCAAACTCGGGGTGCATGGCGATTGCCAGGTTTGCCGGAATTGTCCAGGGGGTCGTTGTCCAGATAACAACAAAAGCCTCTTTGCCTGCCAGAGCGGGAATAGCTGCGGAAACATCGTCTTTCAACCTAAACTTTACGAAAATGGATGGCGACGTGTGGTCAGCGTACTCGACCTCAGCCTCGGCAAGGGCGGTGACGCAGGATGAACACCAGTGCACCGGCTTTCTGCCGCGATAGAGGCCGCCGTTATGGGCAAACTTGGCCAGCTCTGCCGCTGTCAGCCCTTCGTATTCGTAATTCATGGTCAGGTAAGGATTTTCCCAGTCGCCAAGAATGCCGAGCCGCTTGAACTCCTCACGCTGGATGTCGATGAACTTCTTTGCATAGCTGCGGCACTCTTTACGCATCTCCAGCTTGGACATTTCCCGCTTCTTGCTGCCAAGGTTTTTCTCAACCTGTAATTCGATAGGGAGACCGTGGCAATCCCACCCCGGCACGTAGGGAGCGTGGAAACCTTCCATCCGCTTACTCTTGAGGATGATATCTTTCAGAATCTTGTTGAGGGCATGGCCGATATGAATATGGCCATTGGCATATGGAGGGCCGTCGTGAAGGATGTAGAGCGGCTTGTCAGCTCCACTGGTCTCAAGTTCCTGATAGAGCCCTTCTGCATCCCATTTGGCAAGGGCTTCGGGTTCGCGTTGATTCAGATTCGCCTTCATCGGAAAGTCGGTGACAGGCAGATTAAGTGTGTCTTTATACTCCATGGAAAGCCTCCATTTGGATCTTTTAGAATTAAATAAAATAGTCGGAACCTGTTGAAAAGTCAAGGTTGAAGGGGAGAATCACCGCTTATGCAGTTGATAAAAGAGAGATTGGAGATAGGCTATTTGCTGATACTTATCGACAGGCACCTTTAACTGGAGTATATAACATCCGTTTTGGGTTAATTCAGAATCTATAAGCAAGGATAGCAAATGAGCCACAAGCATGAAGATTCCTTCTGGGGCGGCATTGTCAAGTCAATGGGACTGGTTTTCGGCGACATCGGCACAAGCCCAATTTATACCCTTACCGTCATCATCACACTTGCCAAGCCCACCCAGGAGAGCATCTACGGCATAATCTCCCTGATTGTCTGGACCCTGATCACCCTGGTAAGCATCCAGTATGCCTGGCTGGCCATGAGCCTTGGGCGAAAAGGCGAAGGTGGCACAATCGTCCTCAAGGAGATCCTGGTAAAGCTCCTTAAACCGGGGCGGCAGCTTGCCTTTGTCGGCTTTTTATCCTATGTCGGCGTCTGTCTTCTGCTTGGCGATGGCGTCATCACCCCGGCCATCTCCATCCTCTCGGCGGTTGAGGGTCTCGAACTTATCCCCGGACTTGAACATACCCCCCAGTGGCTATTGATCGGTATCGCCGCCTGTATTGCCGTCGTCCTCTTCATCTTTCAGTTCAAGGGAACTGACAAGGTAGCCAAGGCGTTCGGCCCGATAATGGTCATCTGGTTCATCGCCCTGACCCTTTCCGGAGGCTTTTCCATTGCCGACCATCCGGAAATAATCAAGGCGGTCAGCCCCTGGTATGCGATCAAATTCATGATCGATAACGGCCTTGCAGGATTTTTCATCCTCTCGGAAGTCATCCTCTGCGCCACCGGCGGCGAAGCGCTCTATGCAGATATGGGGCACCTCGGCAGAAAGCCGATCATCAGGGCATGGTACTTTGTCTTTGTTGCGCTGGTGATCAACTACCTCGGTCAGGGGGCCTACATCGTCACCCACCCGAAAGCCACAAACATCCTCTTCGGCATGGTCAGAAGTGAAGTTGAAATTCTCTACATACCCTTCCTGATTCTCACAATCATGGCAACTGTCATTGCATCACAGGCGCTGATCAGCGGCGTCTTCTCCATCGTCTACCAGGGGATAACAACCCGGATCATGCCGCTGATGAAGGTTGACTACACCTCCAGCAACCTCAAATCCCAGATCTACATCGGCTCGGTCAACTGGTTTTTAATGATCCTGGTCATCTTCATCATGCTCCTCTTCAAGAAGTCGGAAAACCTGGCAGCGGCCTATGGTCTTGCGGTCACAGGCACCATGACCATCACCGGCATCATGATGACCATGATCTTTGCAAAAACAACCAAGAAGTGGAAAGTCCCCATCGCCATTTTAGTAACCGTCATCAACCTGGCATTTCTAACGGCAAACTTCAACAAACTCCCCCACGGCGGCTACTGGTCGATCATCCTTGCCATGATCCCGTTCATCACCATCCTTATCTGGACCAAAGGCCAGAGGGCACTCTACAAGGCGCTGCGTCCCCTTGATCTGGATACGTTTCTCATCAGCTATGAGCAGATATTTACCAAAGGGAGAAACATTCCGGGCACCGGCCTCTTCTTCACCAAGGAGTGGAGCGTCGTCCCCCCTTATGTGATCCACTGCATCATCAGGAGCAATATCGTCTACGAACGTAATGTCTTTATCTCCATTGTCAGGACAGATGACCCATTCGGCATCCACACGGCGCTGATGCCGGGGATCGGCATGGGGCTGGACTCTTTCGAGATCCGCGCTGGTTACATGGAGAGGATCGAGATTGAAAAACTGCTCCACGAAAACGGTATCAGCGAAAAGGTAATCTTCTACGGCATCGAGGAGATCGCCACCAACAACGTCATCTGGAAAGTCTTCAGCGCCATCAAGAAGCTGACCCCGAACTTCGTTCAGTTCAACAAACTCCCGGCCAGCAAGCTGCAAGGGGTTGTGACGAGGGTGGAGATGTAGGGGCGGGTTTTACAGCTCGTTTTTTGAAAGAGCGGCCAATCGGTCGCTCTTTTTGTTTGTATGGCATTTGATGGGGCGATTGTTATAACCATCCAATATTTTTGAGCAACTCTACGCGGATTCTCAAAGGCCTGGCATACAATGAAACTTACCCTTATCACTCCTGCAAAATCCCTGAGCAAGGCATATCTCATCGACTCGGAAATTGCTTTGGTGGAGGGGAAAGTGTGAGTCAAAATCAACCCTCCCCCGCCTCCCCTTGACAGGGGAGGAGCTAAAAACGGAGACTTGCCTGTCTCCCTCCCTTGTCAAGGGGAGGGCCGGGGAGGGGTTGCCTTTGACTTTAGACGATCAGCGGTTGGTTCTGCCTTACAACAAAAATCTCACCGCACTTGCCCGCGATAATCGCAATAATCCTACAAAAGCTGAAAGCAAAATCTGGAAAGAAATCCTGCGAATGAGACAATTTGCGCAATATAAATTCCTCCGTCAAAAACCTATTGGCGGCTACATAGTCGATTTCTACTGCTCCGAATTGCGGCTGGTAATAGAAATCGACGGCGATAGTCATGTTGAAACTATAGAGTATGATCTGGAACGGACAAGATTCCTGAATGCTCTGGGATTGCAGGTTATTCGCTACACCAATGATGAAGTTACTCGTAACATCGATGGTGTCTATGATGATCTTATTCAAAAACTGCAAAGGGAACTATCCCCATGACTAAAGAATCCGCTATCAAAAAATGAAACCGTTACAAATTGTCACGGTCTGAAAATGACTACAGCAGATGGCAAGCTACGAATGACCGACGTTGCCGACACTGAGCAGCTCTACGAGCACCCCCCGATCAGCCCGTCATCCCCACTCTTCTCAACCAGCTCCACCGGCAGGCTCTTTGTCGGCTTCACCCCAAGCTCTTTAAGCATTTCTGCCTGACGGATGACATTCCCTTTGCCGGTATAAAACCTGCCGCAGGCATCATCGTAGCTCTTCCGGGCCTGATCCAGCCGTGTGCCGAGGTTTTTGAGCTCGTCCACAAAACCGGCCAGCTTGTCATACAGCTCTGCGCCCCGCTTTGCGATCTCCTGGGCGTTTTTACCCTGCTGCTCCTGCCTCCAGAGGTGGGCGACGGTACGCAGGACAAAGAGGAGCGTGCCGGGGCTGACGATGAGGATGTTGCGGCTCCAGGCATCCTGCCAGAGGGCGCTGTCGCTGCTGCTTGCCACCATGAAGGCCGGTTCCAGGGGGATGAACATAATAACAAAGTCGAGGGATTTTACTCCGTGGATATCCTGGTAGTTCTTCCCGGAAAGCCCTTTGATATGGGTACGGATTGAGTCTACATGGCGCTTCAGCGCCTGATCACGGCTGTTTTCGTCGCCGCTTGAGTACTCCTCGTAAGCTGTCAGGGAGACTTTGGCGTCAATGACGATATGACGCTCACCGGGGAGATGAATGATAATGTCAGGCTGGGCGCGGCTGCCGTCAACCCTAGTGTGGCTCTCCTGCACGTCGTATTCGATCCCTTTGCGCAGCCCCGATGATTCCAGAATTTTCTCCAGAATCATCTCCCCCCAGTTCCCCTGAATCTTGTTTGATCCCTTGAGGGCACTGGTCAGATTGTGGGCATCTTCGGAGAGCTGCCTGTTCAGCGCCATAAGCCCGCGAACCTGCTCGGCAAGGGCGCTTCGCTCCCGCCCTTCCTGAACATAGACCTCTTCAACCTTTCCCTGAAACTCGCTCAACTTCAATTTCAGCGGTTCAAGAATCTGGCCGATATTTGTCCGGTTCTGTTCGGTGAAACGCTTTGACTTCTCTTCGAGGATGTCGCTTGCCAGCGCCTTGAACTGGTTGGAGAGCTGCTCCTTTGCCTCTGTGAGGAGCGCCAGCTTTTCGACGCTCTGCCGTTTCTCCCCTTCAAGCCGCTCGGTGAGCCGTGCCAGCTCTACCCTGCCTTCACTTCTGGCAAGGGCGGCAGCCTCGTCGGCTTTTTTATGCAGCAGAACATAAGCAGAGGCTACGCCGATAATGATGCCGATTATCAGGGTGATTACTTCCATGGCTCCTCCGGTTGTAGGGGGTTACAGGGTTTTAAGGGACTCTTCCAGAAGATGCAGGTCGCTGTCAAGGATTGTTCTTGTGTCGAGGTGGAAAAGGTCTTTGTAGATACGCCCTATGACCGGCGTTGCGGCATTACGAAGCATTATTTCGATCTGGTTTGCGGATAAATTCTCCGAATGCAGGGCTACAAGTTTTGTCGGCAGCTGAAGTGTCGGCAGGGTGCCGCCACCTGCCATGGAAAATCCGCTGACAAGTTCAGCCCTGATTGACCCGGGGAGACTGCGCCTCACTCGCCTGAGAACTCTTGCTGCATGACGCTTCAGCTCGTCAGCGGAGATGGTCAGCATCCTCAGGGTCGGTATCTCTTTCAGGGCGGTGCGCTCATCACGATGCAATCGCAGAACCCCTTCAAGTGCACAGAGAGTCATCTTGTCAAGCCTGAGCGCCCTTAGAAGCGGATGCTTTTTCATCGGCTCGACAAACTCCCGCTTCCCGGCAATGATACCGGCCTGGGGGCCGCCAAGGAGCTTGTCGCCGCTACAGGCAACAACGTCGGCACCCGAGGCGATGTACTCACGGACCGTTGTCTCACGGGAGCCGATCAGCTGCTCAAGATCGATGAAAAGGCCGCTCCCTGCATCGACCATGACCGGGACACCAGCCTCCTCCCCAAGTTCGGCAAGCTGCTTGTGACTTACCTCTGCGGTGTAGCCGATCATGGCAAAGTTGCTGCAACTGACCTTTAGCAGCAGCTTTGTCTCCTGGCAGAGCCCCTTTTTATAGTCTTTGAGGTGGGTTCTGTTGGTAGTGCCGACCTCGCGCAAGATCGCACCACTCTGGCCCATGATATCGGGAATCCGGAATGATCCGCCGATCTCGACGAGTTCACCACGGGAGACAATGACCTCCCCCCCCTTTGCCAGAGATGACAGGGCAAGCAGCAGCGCTGCGGCATTGTTATTGACGACAAGGGCCGCTTCTGCACCGGTCAGCTCGCAGATCAGCGACTCGACATGGCTGTAGCGGTCGCCACGCTCACCGCTGGCAATATCGAATTCCAGATTTGAGTAACAAAGAGCTGTTTCGGTCAGATGGGCAGCTATTTTTTCAGGAAGCGGCGAGCGGCCAAGATTGGTATGAATCACCGTACCGGTGGCATTAATAACCCGGCGAAACGAAAAGGAGCTATCACGCACCAGCTCGGCTGCCACTTGTGCGGCAATGTGTGAATGTTCGAGATTGATCGGCTCGAATGAGCCCGAGATGATTTCGCTGCGGATATTTTCGAGAACAGTTCTGACAGCTTTCAGAATTAAACCTGCCGGATAATTCTCCCTGATTGCGGCAAGGGCAGGATCGGCAAGAAGCCGGTCAACTTTGGGAATTTTTGTGAGGAGGGACATCCATAGCCTCAGATATCAAGCTGGGAGGCAGCCATCTTCTCTGTTGAGGTAAAGGGGATTACAGCCTCTCCACCCTCCATGAGAACCCGCCCGCCATACTCGGCATTCTTGCGGACAAGCTGCTCGGCCATCTTGCCATCCCTTGCCCTGAATGCTTCGATGATCTTCACATGCTCCTGCACCGAAACCTTCATCCTCCCCGGTTTGGACAGGGATGCATAGCGCAGGCGCTGGAACTTGTGCAAAAGGCTGTCAATCATCTCATCAAGTTTTGCATTATCTGCGGCCTTGCGAAAAAGCTCGTGGAAATCGTTATGAATCTTGAAGAAATGCTTGATGTCATCCTCTTCTGCAAGCTGTCGCAGCTTCTCATTTATTGTAACAAGCCGGTCAATCTCTTTTTCCGTGAGATGGCTGCATGCCTGATAAGCTGCGTAACCTTCGAGAATACTCTTTATCGCATAAAACTCTTCGACCTCTTTTGCCGAAAAGGAGACAACAACTGCGCCTTTGCGCGGAATTACTGTCAAATACCCTTCCGACTCAAGCTGCCTGAAAGCTTCACGTATCGGAGTTCTGCTGATGCCAAAACGTTCGGCAAGCTCGGGTTCGGCAACCTTTTCACCCGGTTTGAGAGCACCGCTGGTTATTGCATCGCGGATCGTTTCGAGGATTTTCTCTCTTAATGTCAGGTGTTTCTCTATCGATCTTTTCATTATAAAACTCCGCAGTGAACTACTCAGTATTGTATACAGTATACAAAAGAAGTCAAGCTGAAGAAACCCTGTTTTAAAGCCGGAGCTACTTTTATTGGAAGAACCACCCGTTTTTTCCTCTGCGTTACGGTATCTGCTTGAATTTTCAAAGGCGGGGAGGTAATCTCTTTAAGTTAATCTGACTGTAGTTTCAACTCTTTTTCAGGTGGTTTGATTGGATCCGATACGGCATCTTAAAATATCCGTTCTGGTGCTTGTTGCACTGGCAACTCTTGGCGTAACCGGCTACATGCTGATCGAGGGGTGGGGCTTTCTCGACTCGCTCTACATGACCGTCATTACCCTTGGAACCGTGGGTTTCAAGGAGGTCCATGACCTCTCCGACTACGGCAAGATGTTCACTATAGTTCTGATAATTTTAGGTGTCAGTGTCCTCGGTTACATCGTCGGTAGTTTTGCCCAGATCATGTTTGAAGGTCAGATCCAGAGAATAATCGGGAGGAAAAAGGTGGAGAAGAGGATTGATTCGCTGCAGGATCACTATATTATCTGCGGTTTCGGCCGGATAGGTCAGCTGATTTGCAAAGAGTTTGCCGCCAAACCGATCCCGTTTCTGGTTATCGAGAAACATCCGGAGGCGCACGAAAAGCTGCATCACGAAGAGTATCTCCATCTGCGCGGGGACGCGACCGAGGATGAAACACTCCTGCGCGCCGGCATAAAGAGGGCCAAGGGGCTTATCTCAGTAGTAACATCTGACTCGGAGAATGTCTATATTACCCTGACTGCCAGGGGGCTTAACCCTGACCTGTACATTCTCGCCCGCTCCGGGGAAGAGGGTTCCGAGATCAAGCTGCGACGGGCAGGGGCAAACAAGGTCGTCTCGCCGTATGTCATCGGCGGCGGCAGAATGGCGCAGGCGATCCTCAGGCCGAATGTCGTCGATTTTATCGAAATCGCCACCGGCCGCGAACATCTCGAACTGCAGATGGAAGAGATCATGATCCCCGCTAACTCGGTATTTGTCGGCGAAAACCTTATCAGTTCGGGCTTTCGCAAGGAGACAGGCACCATCATCGTCGGCATCAAGAAGGGAAACGGCAAAATGGTCTTTAACCCTGAATCCCACTCCAAACTGGAGGCCGGGGATACCCTCATCGTCCTGGGTCATCCGGCAGCTATCCAGAAACTCGAAGATCTGATAAATTGCGACTCCTGTGCCCACGACATCATCAAGAAGCATAAGCCGGAGCATCCCCTTGCCTAGAACCATTCATGCCCATGTCCCGTTTCCGCAGGTTCAGCTGAACCTCGATTTCATGCTCTCCAAGGGTGTTCACCCCGAGATATTTTTCACCGGGGAGATGCTCGATAACGCTCTTCCTGAAGAGATTGAATCCGTTGCCACTGCCCTTCATGCATCGGGTCTCTCATGTACCATCCATTCCCCTTTCATGGATCTGAACCCCGGCTCTGACGAGCTTCTCATCCGGGAGGCCACCCGCCGCCGCTTCAAGCAGATCTGTGACGCCGCATTGATCCTCAGACCGTTATCCATGGTATTTCATCCGGGATACGACCGCTGGCGCTATGGAGAGAAGCAGGCTGCCTGGCTGGGGCATTCGATCGAAACCTTCAGCGAAGTCCTGAGACAGACCGAGCCGATTGGCTGCACCATCGCCATTGAAAACATTTTCGAAGAGGAGCCATCCACCCTTCTTGCCCTCATTGAATCATTCAGCGACAAAAGAGTGCGTCACTGCTTCGATGTCGGCCACTGGAATCTCTTTCACGCCCCCAAAATTGGTCTTAAAGAGTGGTTCAACGCCCTGGGAGCCCATATGGGGCACCTGCATATCCATGACAACAGCGGCACAAGAGATGATCATGCCCCGATTGGTGAAGGAAACATAGATTTCGAGCTTTATTTCAGCCTTGTGAAGCAGTATGCCCCCGATGCCATCTGGGCACTGGAAGCCCACAGCAAAGGCTGCCTTGAACGGGCCGTAAGCAGCATCGCCAAATTCACCGCAGCTTGAAAAATCGCCCTTTCATGCTTAAATTAACTCCAGCGCTTTTTAAGGAGGTAATCATATGAACACAATGAAAACGGCTCTTCTTCTTGGCCTCATGACCTGTCTGCTGGTCATTGTCGGCGGAGTAATAGGCGGCAGATCCGGTATGACCATCGCCCTTGTCATGGCCGGGGTAATGAACTTTGTTTCCTACTGGTTTTCAGACAAGATTGTCCTTTCCATGTACGGCGCAAGAGAGGTGTCAGAGGCCGATTACCCCGAGTTCTACGGCATGGTCAGGCAGCTCGCCATTCAGGGGGGCTTGCCGATGCCCAAAGTCTACCTGATGGAGAATGACACCCCCAACGCCTTTGCAACCGGCAGAAACCCGGAGCATGCCGCTGTTGCCGCAACCACAGGGATAATGCGGATTCTCTCACGCGAGGAGCTGATGGGTGTCATGGCTCACGAACTTGCCCATGTGAAGAACCGTGATATTCTCATCGCCACCATCGCAGCCACAGTTGCCGGAGCTGTGACCTATCTGGCAACCATGGCGCAGTGGGCAGCAATCTTCGGCGGCGGGCGTAATGACGACGATGAAGGTGGTGGCGGCTTTGGACTCATCCTCATGGCAATCCTTGCACCAATCGCTGCCATGGTGATCCAGATGGCGATTTCCAGATCCCGGGAGTACGGCGCTGACAAGGGTGGAGCAGAGATTTCCGGTAACCCGCTCTATCTGGCCGGAGCGCTGCGCAAGCTGGAGCTGGCCAACAGACAGGTGCCGATGGCAGGGGCAACTCCGGCGACAGCTCACATGTTCATCGTCAATCCGCTCTCAGGCAGCGGCATGATGTCGCTTTTCTCAACCCATCCACCGCTGGAAGAGCGGATCAAGCGGCTTGAAGAGCTCTCCTGCGGCAAGAGATAATCAGAGCAAATAAGGGGAATGACTTGAAATCATTATCTAACTCATGGTTTTTTTTACTTCTGATGGCCCTATTGACAGGCTGCGGCAGCAATTTTGAATGGCTCCCTGACGGCAATATTGCGCCGATAGCTAAAGCAGGTGCAGACCAAAATGGAGTTGCCTTAAATACACTCATTACGCTTGACGGCAGCGGCAGTAGTGACCCAAATGGTAACACTCTGACTTATCACTGGTCGCTTACAACAAAGCCACTGGGAAGTGCGGCCACCCTTTCTAGTCCAACAAATGTGAAGCCAACTTTCACACCTGATACTGTCGGTGTCTATATTTTTACGCTAACCGTGAATGATGGAAAATCAAATAGCCTCCCATCGACTGTCAAAGTAACCACTGCCCCTTCAGCTAATGCCGGCCCACCACAAACTGTTATCACCGGAACAACGGTTACCCTTGATGGCAGTGCCAGCAGAGTTGCAGCCGGCAGTACCCAGACCTACCATTGGTCATTCATTAACTTTCCTACCCCGAAGGCTCCTATTCTGACTACAACGACAGATCCGGCCAAACCTGTTTTTGTCCCACCTGTAGTAGGCACTTACGTCGTCGGTCTAATCGTCAATGATGGAAGCACGGACAGCCCCATTTCGACAGTCACAATTACTGTAGTTAACAGCGTAGTAAATACCGGCGACATAATCATTACCTGGTAATAAGGACTAATTAAAATGAAAATCTCATCTTTAATAAAAAGATTTATTCTGATAAATGCTTTCGTTGCTGCCATCGCAGGATGTGGATCTGGCAGCTCAGGCTTAGCGGGCAACACAAACACTGCCACACCGACAGGCGGCACTGGGTCAATAGCTGCAAAGCTTGTCTGGAACGGCAGCGGCTCGGCAAAATCAACCGGCAAAACTCTTTATGCCGCTCCTTCCGGCGTAAATATAATCAAGGTACTTGTTTACGATGGTTTTACGCTTATCAAATTTCAGGATTTTGATGCCGGCTTAGGTACTGGCACCATTAACGCAATACCAATTGGTGCTGGCTATAAGGTTAAGATATGGGGGCTTGTTTCAGGCACACTTGTGTATGAAGGGATAGTTGAAAATGTTACTGTGGAAATGAACAAAACTACCAATCTGGGAACGATAGTAATGGCCTCTATAACTAAGGCATCTCCTGATTTCGGTAATTACACTGCACCGCAATATGT
>JACABD010000078.1:0-3547 GCA_013377075.1 Geobacteraceae bacterium
ACCAGCCCCTGAATGAAGTTGAACGGCGACGTTTCAGGGAGTTCCCGTCCGCCTGCATAGGCGGACAGCACCCTCTCCTGCTCGTTTTTCTCCAGCCCGGAGAGATCAACTATAAACGAACTGCACCCCATTGCCTGAAGCCTGTCACGAAACTGGGTAATGGAAAACCTCTTTGTGGGGGTAATCTGGGTAAGCCCGTCTTTGCATGACACACGATAGCCGTCCCCTCTGTCTGAAAGGACAGGCACATCGTTTTTCACACTCTTTATGGGGATTTTTGAGACAATTGCCGCAACTTCGCAGTGCAGAACCACCCGGCGCAGCGTCTTAATATCAGCAGATAGGAGTCTGCTGATATTGTCGGCGTCATCCTCAATATAGAGTGCTGACGCAGATGCTCCCAGATCCATCCATTCAAGCAGCGCCAGAGAGTTCAGGGAGAAAAGACGGTAATCCGTTGACAGCTCAAACGGTTTGCCTGTTTTTTCAGCCTGCTTCCTGATAATCCTGAAATGGGAGATATTTCCCGCCTCGAATCTGCTGAATCCGGACTCAAGCAGCCAGCTGACCGCATCTTCATACCATGGCATATCCTGATCGAAAATCATGAATGGCAGCCGCCAGATGATCTTGTCCTCCCTCCCCTTAAGTCGCCTGCTGGTCTGGGGAAGCTGATGCAGGTTGGCCCTGGAAAGGGGGAGGGAAATGGCATCCACGCCGTCACGGTGCAATAGATGGAGATCCGTACCTTTCTCTATCCGCACAATCAGCTCCGGCCTTCGATTTGCAGAAACCGGTCTTGATGCCGGTATAGACGCCAGTGCACTTTTTTTGCGGGAGCTCCTCTCCTTTCCCACGAGTGGAAGAATTCTGTCGGCAAGCTCCCGGTAAAGTTCGCGTTTTATCTCTTTCAGTGTTGCTGGAGGTATCATCACAGCAGGAAACCCTTCAGCTGAAAGCCTGCCGAGTCTGAAAGCGGTATCTCCCGATTTTGAGAACTGCCCTTTGAGGACATCCTCCATGGAGCCGGTCCTGGATGGCTCCAACCCATGAAGCGGGAATGACAGCTCTTCCGTTGAAGCTCCGGCCCTTGCAAGGATACTCAGAGTCTCATCTTTAAGGGAAAACTCCAGATCACAGGTAATCTGACCGGTTTTAACCGCCTCAAGCCGCTTGATGCAGGCATTTTCACTCAAGGTGAATGCCGTTTCCGAAGAGACTTTGAAAATCGCATCGCCAACCTGTGCCGGGAAAGGAGATACTACTGAAATTTTCGCTTTTTCCTGGGCCAATTTGACCGGACGATTGTCGATGAAGATCTCCCTGACCGTAAACCCTTTGCCTGCCATGTCGCTTTTGGGCTGAATCCTGATACGATCGCCGATATGGAGCCGATCGCGGCTCTCGAAGCTTATCCGGTTCCCCTTGATCGATCTTATTTCACCGAGAAAGCGCCCGGTTGCACCTCTTAGGGATGGCGTCGCTATGTCCGCCGGCGTATGGGAGGCAAGAAACCCTTTTGTCGGCACACGACCGAAAGAGAGCTTGATCAGCTCCTTTGCCTCTGCCAGAGCTGTCGGCAGATTGGACGGTGCTGCATCAATGACCTTGCGATAGGCGCCGACAATGGAAGCAACATACTCTGCCGACTTCATCCGCCCCTCGATCTTTAGTGATTCCACCCCTGCCGCTGCCATCTGCGGGATCATCTCGATACTGGAAAAATCGTTGGTCGAAAAGTAGTACCCTTCCTTCCCCTTGTACTTGTACTGCCTGCGGCAGGGCTGGGCACAGCGTCCCCTGTTGCCGCTGTGTCCACCGAGAAATGAGGAGAGGTAACACTGGCCGGAAACCGAGAAGCAGAGCGCACCATGAACAAAACACTCGATGCCGACCGGGCTGTTGGCGACAATCCTGGCAATTTCATCAATATGGAGCTCCCGTGCCAGAACAATCCGCTCGAAACCGAGCTCTGCCAGTTGCAGCACACCGGCGGTATTATGAACTGTCATCTGGGTTGAGGCATGAAGCGGTATTGACGGGAAGAACTCCCGCACCAGCCTTGCTACCGCCATGTCCTGGACAATCACCCCATCGACACCGATTGACTCAAGGCCTGACAGCGTTTCCACAAGTTGGGGAAGCTCCGGCTCTTTTACAACGGTGTTGAGGGTTACATAGATTTTTTTTTGAAGCGAGTGGGCGTAGCCGGTCATCTTTTCCATCTGGTATAGAGTGAAGTTTTTGGCCTTTGCACGGGCGGAAAACTCCTTAAGACCCGCATAGACAGCGTCTGCACCTTTTTCCATTGCGGCAAAAAATGATTCAAGAGATCCTGCCGGAGCAAGAAGTTCGGGTTTTTCTCTGTGTTTATCGTAGATTTTCATATCAGACAGGTTAACGGAAGGGACCCCTCTCGTCAAGCCGGATGAATGGCAAAGCATTAAACTGATGCTTGTCGAAGCGTCTCTTTACTGTTAAACTCCGTCAATATTAAAGGCGAGGCTGCTCAAATGGGAACACCGATCAAGATACTGATTGTTGAAGACTCTGAAGACGATCTCTTTCTTCTTCTGCACGAACTGCGTAAAGGAGGATATTCTCCGGATCACCAGGCAGTCTGCACAGCTGAAGCCATGAAAGCCGCCCTGGTCGAGCGAGAATGGGACATCATCGCCTCGGACTACAACATGCCGGGCTTTAGCGCCCTGGCAGCTCTGGACATCCTCAAGGAAAGTCTGCTCGACCTGCCGTTCATCGTCGTTTCCGGCAAGATCGGTGAAGATCAGGCTGTTGCCGCAATGAAAGCCGGTGCCCATGATTATGTCATGAAGCACAACCTCTCTCGTCTTGTCCCAGCAATAGAGCGTGAGATCAGAGAATCCGGCGAAAGGCGCAAAAGGCGCGAAGCCGAAGTGGCCCTCAATCGTCAGTTCACCCAGTTCAGAACTATTTTTGATGCGATGGAAGCGATTGTCTATGTTGCTGACATGGAAACATACGAACTTCTCTACATGAACCACTATGCAACTGAACTCTTTGGCAATGAGTGGAAAGGAAAGCTTTGTTACGGTGTCTTGCAGAAAGACCACACTCAATCATGCGAGTTCTGCACAAACCGTCTTCTTCTCAAAGAAGGAATCCCGACTGGAGCGATTACATCCGAACATCAGAATACGATAAACGGCAGATGGTATCAGTGGACAGACCGCGCCATAGAGTGGACTGACAGCAGGATGGCCAGATTGCAGATAGCTGTTGATATTACGGTGATAAAGGAGATGGAGCGGGTAAAAGACGAGATGATTTCAGCTGTCAGCCATGAGATGAGAACCCCTCTGACAGCCATGCTCGGCTTTACCGAATTCCTGCTGAATAATGAAGTCGAGAAAGACAAACAGATTGAAATCATTGATACTATTCATAAAGAGACAGAACGGCTGAATGACCTTATTGGCAGCTTCCTCGATATGCAGAGAATGAAGGGTGATTCTGTTTCAATCTCCACCGAGACTCTTTCGGCAGATGATATTCTCTATCATGGTGC
>JACABD010000078.1:3647-12168 GCA_013377075.1 Geobacteraceae bacterium
CTGTTTCAATCTCCACCGAGACTCTTTCGGCAGATGATATTCTCTATCATGGTGCTAGACTGTACTCTATCAACAAGGAAATGTGCAATATAATCATTGAACCGGCAACTTCTCTTCCTTTTGTAAAGGGAGAGAGGGAAAAGCTTCACCAGGTCATGATAAATCTTATTTCGAACGCCTGCAAATACTCGCCGAATGGCTCTACCGTCACAATCGGAGCCAGGTCAGCAGGTGATTGTATCAATTTTTTTGTTCAGGATGAAGGGATCGGTATCCCTGTGGAGATGCGTGAAAAGGTATTTGAGCGGTTTTACCGGATTGACAACTCGGACAGCAGGATGGTCGGAGGGACAGGCCTCGGACTTGCACTTGTAAAAGATATAGTAAAAGCGCACGGAGGAGAGGTCTGGATAGAATCAAACCTCCCCTGCGGCACTCGCGTTCTGTTTTCTATTCCGGCAGCAATTTAATTTACAACCTTCACCTTATGTTTGAGCGTTTTTTTCACCTTGCCAACCTCGGCAAGGGAGAGCAGTTCTGATCGGGCAATCCTCCACTCTCCAAACTCATTTGTCAGCTTGAACGATTTGGTCTTGTACTCCATCTCACCCGGAGCATCCAAGCCTATCTTTGCCTTAATGACAACAGTTGAAGGAGTTTTTACACTTACCACAACATTCTGCATCTTCTCCCAGCAACAGGATGGCTTCAACCTCGCAGTTGCCATCCGCTTGCTGAAAGACTCTTTGGTATCTTTTCCATTTACCATTGTCTTGTCGTAGAGATTGCCATAATCACCCGCCCGCCAGAGATCGAGAATCTGTTCAAAAGCCTTGACTGCCTCGGTTTTCACTGCATCTGCATCGGCTACCTGTTCTTTCGCGAATAATGGCACTGCCACTACAAGTGCAAACAACGCTACCAGCAGAATCTTCACAGCTTTCATGACCCCTCCAGTGCAACAGGATTTTTTACAGCCTATAACTACCGTTAAACCTATAAAATTCATTTAAACCACAAAGTCGAAAAGAACGCCAAGAAAGCCGCAAAGTTACAAACAAACAACCCTTCACCTTATAGGAGTAAAAGATGATCTCTTTAAGCATCTGAATTCTTTGCGCCCTTTGCGGCTTTGCGGTAGGTTATTGCCGTTTTCAGCTTAAATCGTTCTGTCAACCGCCTCTGCAACCCGTCTCATTTTCTCCATCAAAACAGCGAATTTCTCCGGTTTAAGGGACTGGGGCCCGTCGCTTGTAGCACGTTCCGGATCAGGGTGCACCTCGATGATAAGTCCATCAGCCCCGGCAGCAACAGCAGCCAGAGACATCGGCGACACATATAGGTGGTGACCTGTTCCATGGGACGGGTCGATGACTATCGGCAGATGGGTCTTGCTTCTCAGCACAGGGATAGCGGAGAGATCCAGAGTATTTCGCGTAGCGGTCTCAAATGTCCTTATCCCCCTTTCGCAAAGAATAACAGACTGGTTACCTTCGGAAAGGATGTACTCGGCGCTCATGAGCAGCTCCTGAATGGTCATTGCCAACCCTCTTTTCAAGAGCACCGGCTTCTTGAGTTGCCCGACCTTTTTCAGAAGGGCAAAGTTCTGGGAGTTTCTTGCGCCGATCTGGAGGATATCTGCATATTCAGCAACCAGGTCGGCTGTTTCCGGATTGATCACCTCGGTCACTATTGGCAGCCCGGTAATATCCCTGGCTTTTGCCAGAAGCTTCAGCCCCTCTTCTTCAAGCCCCTGAAATGAGTAGGGAGAGGTTCGTGGCTTGAATGCGCCACCGCGCAGAATGTCTCCTCCCGCTCTTTTAACTGCCTCTGCACATTCAATTATCTGCTTTTCACTCTCAACCGAGCAGGGCCCTGCCATGACAACAATCTTTGAGCCGCCGATACTGACCGTGTCACTGATTTTGACGATACTCGACTCCTTCATCACCTCTTTTGAGGCCAGTTTGTACGGCTGCAGGATCGGAACCACCCGCTCTACGCCATTCATCGACTCGATCTCCTGAAGCGCCAGTTTGCCACGCTCATCGCCAATGGCACCGATTACATCCCGGGTGGTACCGTGGATGACATGAGGGGTGTAGCCAAGTTCTTTAATCCTTTTCAGCACTTCATCCTTCTCTCTTTTCTCTGCGCCTGACTTCATTACTATAATCATCTTTTTTCTCCCTTTGAAAACCGAAAAGGCCGGAGGAATTATCCCACGGCCTTTTCAACAAAATACAAAAAAGCCGGGGGAAAATAATCTCTCCACCCCCGGCTCTCTATTTTTTCTGATCAATGCTTCTCTCAGTGCAAATCGAGCTGACGGGCGGAGCTTTTAAAATAAAAGCCGCACCAGAAAGAAAAATTTGCAGTAAATGAGAAGTATTGAGCTGACATAGTTTTATTTTATGGCAGAAGGGGCGAACAAGTGTCAAGAAAAAAGTTGCTGTTTGCCTAATCGCTCAAAGACGGTTATTATTCACCTACGGAGAATCTTTAAAATGCACGTAAAAACAACTGAATTCATCAAAAGCGGCACCAAGCCTGCCCACTACCCCGAAGGAGATCAGCCGGAGATAGCCTTTGCCGGGCGATCCAACGTCGGCAAATCTTCGCTTATTAATGTTCTTGTCAACCGCAAGGCACTTGTCAGAACCAGCTCAACCCCCGGCAGAACCCAGCTGATCAATTTTTTTGATGTCAACGGCACCTTTACCCTTGTCGACCTGCCGGGATACGGTTTTGCCAAGGTTCCACTGGATGTAAAGCGCCAGTGGGGACCGATGATGCAGACCTATCTGTCCGGTCGCCCCAATCTTCGCGGCGTCGTCCTGATAATTGATATTCGCAGAACCCCGAAGGACGAGGATATCCAGATGCTGGAGTGGCTAAGGGCCTTTGCAGTCACTCCGATTCTGGTCGTCACAAAGTGTGACAAGGTCTCCAAAAACGAGCTGCAAAAACAGCTTACGGTCATTGCCAAGGAACTTGGCGTCCCGAAAGAGAGCCTGACAACCTTTTCAGCCCTCTCTAGGAGCGGTGTGGAAAAGGTCTGGGAGAAGATAGAAGAGGCGTTGGCGTTATAAAGGTTTTCAGTTGCCCTTTTTGTGGGTGAATGTCATTATTCTACTTCAAGCGAAGAGCTAATCTTCGCTTTTATTTTTGTCCGGGAGTCTTAAGTCGTGGAAAAACACAATCAGCAGGAGATTGAGAGAAGAAGAACATTTGCCATCATCAGCCACCCCGATGCAGGGAAAACAACTATCACCGAGAAGCTGCTTCTTTTTGGCGGCGCGATTCAGCAGGCAGGCGAGGTAAGAGCCCGTAAATCGGCTCGCCATGCCACTTCAGACTGGATGGAGATGGAGAAGCAACGGGGGATTTCGGTCACTTCCTCGGTGATGAAATTCACCTACGGCGAACATGAGGTGAACCTTCTCGACACCCCCGGCCATAATGATTTTTCTGAGGATACCTACCGGGTTCTGACAGCCGTTGACTCAGTTCTCATGGTCATCGACTCTGTCAAAGGGGTTGAAACCCAGACGAAAAAACTTCTCGAAGTCTGCCGCCTGCGCCACACTCCTATCATGACTTTTATCAACAAGCTCGACCGCGAAGGGCGCGAACCCCTTGAGCTGCTTGACGAGATCGAAAACCTGCTGAAAATCCAGTGCGCCCCCATAACCTGGCCAATCGGCATGGGGAAGCGTTTCCGTGGCACCTACCACCTCTACACCAAGGAGATCACCTTTTTCGATCCTGAAGCAGACAAAGGCGTTGGCGAGATAATTACTGTCAAAGGGCTTGATGACCCGCGTCTTGATGAAATTCTCGGCAGCCAGGTGGAAGAGTTGCGCCACGATGTCGAGCTGCTCGAAGGGGCTGCACACCCCTTCGACAGGGAAGAGTACCTTGCAGGCAGACAGACTCCGGTCTTTTTCGGCAGTGCAATTAACACATTCGGCGTGCAACAGCTGCTCGACACCTTTGTTGTCGAGGCGCCTGAACCTCTCCCCCGGGAGACCCTGTCCCGCTCCGTCTCCCCTTACGAAGAAGGTTTCAGCGGCTTTGTTTTCAAGATTCAGGCGAACATGGATCCTGCCCACAGGGACAGAATAGCCTTTTTCAGGATCTGCTCAGGTAAATTCACCCGGGGGATGAAGGTAAAGCATCTGCGCCTTGGCCGCGACTTCCAGATCGCCAATGCCACCATCTTCATGGCCCAGGACAGGACAAACGTTGAAGAGGCATTTCCTGGCGATATAATTGGTATTCACAATCACGGCACCATCAAGATCGGTGATACATTTACCCAGGGCGAAAATCTGAAATACACCGGCATACCCAACTTTGCGCCGGAGCATTTCCGAAAGGTCAGGCTGCTCGACCCGATGAAGTCCAAAGCCCTTGAAAAGGGGCTGGTCCAGCTTGCCGAAGAGGGGACAACCCAGGTTTTTCGTCCGCAGATGGGTTCCGACTGGGTCGTCGGCGCTGTCGGCCTTCTCCAGTTTGATGTGGTCATGCACCGTCTTGAATTTGAGTATAAGGTGAAGGCAACCTACGAAGCGGTCGGCTATGTAACTGCCAGGTGGGTAACAGGCGAGCGCAAGCAGCTTGACGAGTTTCAGAGAAAAGAGGCGATGCACTGCTACATCGATGGCGAAGGGAATCTAACCTACCTGGCAGGAAGCCAGTGGCGTCTTGACAATACTATTGATACCTGGAAAGAGCTGCAGTTCCTCGAAACAAGAGAGCACAGTTAAAGAAAAGGGGCTAGAGATGAATCAGCTTACAAAAACTGCAGTTGCCGGAGTCGCGTTTTTTCTGTTTATTCAACTTGTCCCTTTCGGAAGAAACCACAAAAACCCGCCTGTCACTGGCGAACCCTCCTGGAGCACCACGGAGTTGCGCGCTCTTGCAAAAAAAGCCTGTTTCGACTGCCATAGTAATGAAACCGTCTGGCCTGCCTACTCGAACATAGCTCCGATGTCGTGGCTTATCTACTATGATGTGGCTGCTGCACGGAAAAAGCTCAATTTCTCAGATTGGCAAAAAGGGGGCAGAGCCGGTGAAGACCCCGCTGCCGTGGCATACCAGCTGACAAGCAACAACATGCCCCCTTTCAGATATATCATTGCCCACCCTGATGCAAAGCTTTCATCACAAGAGAGGAAAAAACTCGCAGAAGGGCTCCTGGCAACCTTCAGTCAGCCAATTAAATAGCAGTCTATCCGACGGTTTTTCATACAGGCAATGTTACGAAACACCTTTTCACGCATCAAATTAACCCGTTATTGCTAATACCTCTTCGTAGGTCGTGACCCCTTCCAGCATCTTCCTGATTGCCACCTGGCGCAGATTTATCATGCCGTCATTTTTTGCAACCGCGTAAAGATTCGGCAGATCAATTTTATCCGTTATGGCAGCCTTGACATTTTCCGTAAAATCGAGCACCTCGAATATACCGCTTCGCCCGCGATAGCCCGTACCACGGCACTCTCCACACCCTTTCCCTTCCCAGATAGTTACATCTTTTTTCTTAAGCTGAAGATAGGTAATCTCCTCAGGCGTCAGCCTTTTTTCCGTTTTGCAGTCCGGACAGATTTTTCTCAGCAGCCTCTGGGCAATTATGCCAACAACCGTCGACGTGATAAGAAATGATGGAATCCCCAGATCTATCAGTCTGGTTATGGAGGATGGCGCATCATTGGTGTGCAGGGTGGAAAGGACAAGATGTCCGGTAAGAGCGGCCTGAACCGCATTCTCGGCTGTCTCCCGGTCACGGATCTCGCCTATCATGATGATATCCGGATCCTGACGGAGAATGTTGCGCAAAACCGTGTCAAAACTCACACCGATGGCGCTCTGAACTCCGACCTGGTTGAACTCCTCCATCACCATTTCTATCGGATCCTCGACCGTAACGATATTCACTTCCGGCGAAGAGAGCGCCCTCAAAGACGAGTAGAGGGTTGTCGTCTTGCCGCTTCCTGTAGGGCCTGTCACCAGAATTATGCCGTTTGGCTTATTGATAAATGAGTTGTAGAGCTGGAATTCACGGGGGTAAAATCCTATCATATCCAGATCCTGCATCAGTATTTCTGGGTCAAAGATTCTGATGACCACCTTCTCGCCAAAGGCTACCGGAAGGGTTGAAACCCGCAGCTCTATCTCTTTCCCCTTGTGGGTCGTCTTTATTCTGCCATCCTGTGGCCTTCTCTTTTCAGCAAGGTCAAGCCTGGAGAGGAGCTTGATCCGCGAGACCATGGGTGGATGCAGCTTTTTCGGCACCGTATGGATGTTATGCAGTACGCCGTCTACACGAAGACGGATAAGGGTCTTGTCCCGCTTCGGTTCGATGTGGATATCGCTAGCCCTCTGATCAAAGGCATACTGGAGGAGAAACTCCACAGCCGAGATGATATGCTTATCGCTCCCCTCAATCTCGCCATGGGCACGCATCTGCACAAACTGTTCGAGATTGGAGAGATCCGAGCCACCGCTAACCTCACTCTGCGCGGCCATGACAGAAGCGCGAAAACCGAAAAATTCGCGAAGGATCTTTAAAACATCGCTTCTTGAAGCAAGTACACGGATGGCCTGAATATTTCTTGTCTGGATTATATCTTCAAGGGCCTGAGTATTGAACGGGTCAGACTGGGCAAATATTACTGCCCCCTCTTTCATGCCGATCGGCACAATGAGGTTTTTCAAGGCAAATGCCCGGGTCACATGCTCGGTAACAAGATCAAGATCCATTTTGAGCGGATCTATTTTTACATACTCCATCCTTACGGCTTCAGCTATGGTCTCCGTTATGACATCTTCTGTGAGAATCTTCCCTGTTTCTGGAATCTCCAGATTAAACGAAGATATTACCTCTGCAGGTGACACCTGCTCCGGCAGCTGGAAAAACCGCCGTGAATATCCGGACTGTTGATGGCTATGAAGCCTTGCAGCCTGCATATCTGCACGGGAAAGAATCATGTCGCACTGTTCCTGGCTGACAAGCTTCTTTTTCAAAAGAATCTGACAGACGTTCTTGACGGTAACGGACTGATTTCGGCTCATCGATTCTCCCAACGAAATTATTAATTGAAAAATATTAGCATATCGAAAGTTTTTTCTCATATCTGATTTGACAATATCAAGCGGATTCGAAATAATGAGCCAGACAAATTCGTAAAAAGGAGAACTACATGAGTTTTATCAGAACCTGTCTTATCACCGCAGGCCTCATTTTAACCGCTTCCCTCACTTTTGCACAGCCGTCTGCCGGACACGGAATGGGTGGTGGCGAGCCGTTCATGAGAGGAACAAATGACAATGCAACCATCCCTGCCCCCCCCGCGGAGCCCACTGAACCGCACAAAGGCAAGGTTCTGCAGACAATTACCAGTGGCGGCTACACTTATGTTGAACTGAAGAAGAAAGCCGGCGACAAGGTCTGGCTCGCTGTTCCTGCTGCTGAGATAGCTGTCGGCTCCCAGCAGACTTTTAACCCGGGAATGGTGATGCATGGTTTTGAGAGTAAGACATTAAAAAGGGTTTTCGACGAAATAATATTCACAGAGCTTGTGGCTCCGGCAAAAGGGAAAGAGAAGAAAGAGATCTCTGGAGCATCGCCAGGAAGTCGAGGCACCGTATCACCTGATGTCAAGGTGAAGGTTAAAAAGGCGTCCGGCAAAAATGGCTACACCATTGCCGAACTCTACAAGAACAGGGCAAAGCTCAACAAGAAGAAGGTCGCTGTCAAAGGTAAGGTTGTCAAGGTATCGAGCAATATCATGGGTAAAAACTGGGTTCACCTGCGTGACGGCTCAGGCTCCCATGCAACTGCTGACTTCAATCTGGTTGTAACCTCCAAGTCCATACCGGCAGAAGGTGAAGTGGTTCTGGTTAACGGCACTCTCTACAAGGATAAGGATTTCGGCGGCGGCTACAAGTATGAGGTCATCATCGAAGATGCGGAGTTTACGATAGAGTAGGCTTCTGTCCTGCCTATAGCGTTAAAAAAGCCTGTAGCATCTCTGCTACAGGCTTTTCTATTTTATCGGCCACCCCTTCTCATACCCTTCAGGAAAGAACTTCTCCTTTGTCCGGTTGAAATAGCCAAACTGAACCTTTGGAAACTCCCTCTTGATCCGCTCCAGAAGCGGATACATCCCTAGACCGCGCTCTTTTATCCCCATCTCGACGTTGTAAAAATCAGGATCGATGGAGAGATTGCGCATCTGCAGCATATCAATGCCGGTTTCGCCAAGAAACTTCATCAGCGCATCACCTTCAGCCACGGAATCTGTCACACCAGGCGAGACAAGATAATTTATCATGGTGAAGAGTCCGCGCTCTTTGGCTATTTTTACCGATTCGACAACGTCTGCAAAGCGGTAGTTCACAGGCCGATAGTAGCGGTTGTAGAGCTCCTCCTGAACCGAATTCATTGAAAAACGCATGGAATCCATACCGGCATCGCAGAGCAGCTTGATCCGCTCCGGAAATGAGCCGTTGG
>JACABD010000079.1:0-3582 GCA_013377075.1 Geobacteraceae bacterium
AATATCCCCTTTGGCGCCTCGCTGACAGCACTGGCAAAACTGCCCGCAGGCTCCAGTCAGCAGCTGACAGATCCGTTTGCCGAAAAAAAACGCCCCTGGAAGAGCGTTCTCTTTTTGCTGATTACGATAGCTGTCGGGATATATCTCTGGCTGAAAAAATAGGAAGCTACTCGTACCTCAAGGCATCTATCGGGTTAAGCAGGGCGGCCTTGCGCGCCGGATAGAAACCGAAAAAGATGCCGACAAAGGCCGAGAAAAAGAACGCCATGGAAATCGACTCGATAGAAATCAGGGTCGGCCACGAAAGCATGTTTGAAACGATCACTGCACCGGCACTGCCGAGCAGAATACCTGTCAGACCACCGATCATGGTAAGGAGCACAGCTTCTGTCAGAAACTGAAGCATGATATCGTTTCTGCGTGCGCCGATTGCCATACGGATACCGATCTCCCGGGTCCTCTCTGTCACGGAAACAAGCATGATATTCATGATGCCGATGCCGCCGACAATCAGCGAAATTGAAGCGACCGCACCTAGTAGCAGCGACATTGCCTTGGACGACTGTTCGGCAACGGCAAGTATTTCCGAGAGATTGCGGGTCGAATAATCAGGATCCCTGCTTGCAGTTATCCTGTGGCGCTGATTCAGTAGTGCCTTTATCTCATCTTCAGCCTTACCTAAAAGCGCTTCACTCCTCGCCTTGACCATAATCGCACCGACACTCCCCGGAGTCTGGCCACGGACAAGATTGCGCTGCGCCGTCCGTACCGGAACAAAAATCGAATCATCCTGATCCTGCCCCTGGGGCGACTGCCCTTTTTTCTCAAGCACACCAATGACTGTGAAGGGAATCTTCTTGATCCTGATAATTTTATCAACCGGATCGGAAGAGCCAAAGAGATTATCTGCCACGGTCTGGCCAATGACACAAACCTTCAGCGCCCCGTCAACATCCTGCTGCTCGATGTTACGACCACTTACCACACCCCACTCGCGGATGAGGAACAGTTCCGGTGTGGTTCCCATGGCGATGGTCGACCAGTTCATATTGCCGTAGACGACAAGGGCCGCATTTCTGGTAGTAGGGGCAGCATACTCCACTGAGGGGCACTCATTCATGATCGCCTTGACATCATCATTGACCAGTGTCTGTGCCCCGCCTGTGCCGCTACGCAGGCCACCGCTGGTAGTTGATCCTGGAATGACAAGGATGATATTGCTGCCGATGCTGGCAATCTGCTGGGATATTACATAGCTCGCACCGGAACCGACCGCCATCATGGCAATAACAGCGGCAATGCCGATGATGATGCCGAGCATGGTGAGAAAAGAGCGCATCTTGTTGGTACGCAGGGCGCGAAGGGCTATTTTGAGGGTTTGTAAAAAGTCCACTATTTCGTATCCCTGATGATCAGGCCATCCCTGAAAACAATCTGCCGCCCGGCAAATTGAGCCACGTCCGGCTCATGGGTAACCATAATGATAGTAATCCCCTGCTGGTTGAGGGAGGTAAAGAGGTTCATGATCTCAACTGTTGTGGCGCTGTCCAGATTCCCTGTCGGCTCGTCGGCAAGGATGACAGCCGGACTGTTCACAAGGGCCCGTGCAATGGCAACGCGCTGCTGCTGACCGCCGGAGAGCTGGCTGGGATGATTCTGTTCCTTACCGGCAAGCCCCACCTTTTCAAGGGCGGCCAGAGCCATTTTGCGCCGCTCCGCCGAGCTGATCCCGGCATAGACCAGTGGCAGCTCCACATTTTCTACCGCCGGTGTTCTGGCAAGGAGATTAAATCCCTGAAAGACAAAGCCGAGTTTTCTGTTGCGAATTTCGGCAAGCTGATCCGTATTCATGGAGCCTACATCTATGCCGTCAAGCATATACTGGCCTGTAGTCGGGCGGTCAAGACAGCCGAGCAGCTTCATGCAGGTTGATTTACCGCTCCCCGATGCCCCCATAATGGCAACAAATTCACCCGGTTCCACGGAGAATGAGACCCCTTTCAGAGCCTCAAACTGCTGATCCCCCATGATAAAGACACGGCGGATCTCTGTTAGTGCGATGACGCTGTTCATCCCTTAAAACGGCCTCCCCATGGGGCTGGAACTGCTCTTTTTCTTGGTATCGCCGCCGGTCTGCTCGACAATAACTTCGTCACCCTCTTTCAGGGCCCCTTCAAGGAGTTCCACACTGCCGCTGTTGGCAATACCAGTTTTGATCGAGACAGCGGTCGGCTTCTCTTCCTTGAGGATATAAACGATCTTGCTACTGTCACCCTTGTTCATACCGGGCTTACCACCACCTTCCCGTCCACCCGATCCTTTTTGTGTTCCTGGTGCAGAAGGTTTGGCTTTGGAACTCTTGTCATCCCCCCCCTTTGGCTTGAAACGAAGTGCGGACAGAGGGATTTTGACTATGTCATCCTTCTTTGCAACAACTATGGATACGTTGGCAGTCATGCCGGGCTTGAGCTTCAATTCGCTGTTATCCACATTCACCACAACCACATAGGTCACGACATTCTGGTTGACGATAGGTGCGCTTCTGATCTGCACAACCTTGCCGCCGAATTTCTGCTCCGGGTAGGCATCAACAGTAAAGCTCGCCGGCTGTCCCAGAACAATGCGACTTATATCAGCCTCGTCAACACTCACCTCAATCTGCATTTTGGTCAGATCCTGGGCAATGGTAAAGAGTGTCGGCGTCTGGAAAGAAGCGGCAACTGTCTGTCCCACGTCAATGGCGCGGGAGATTACCACCCCGTCTACTGGTGAGCGGATGATTGAGTAGCGCAGGTTGGTCTTTGCCTGCAAGAGCGCCCCGCGGGTCTGGGCAACCGACCCTTCAGCGGCCTTCACTGATGCTTTTGCGGCATCCCTGGATGTTTCGCTCAGATCAAAATCACCCTGGGAGATAATACCGTCTGCAAGGAGCTTTTTGTTTCGCTGATATGTCCGCTCTGCATCGGCAAGTGCAACCTTTGCCTTTTGCAGATTAGCTTCGGCGCTGAGGAAATTCCCATAGGACTGGTCTACTGCAGCGTTAAAGAGCGATGGATCAATTTCTGCGATTGTCTGACCTTTTTTCACCCGTGAGTTGTAGTCGACATAGAGCTTCTGAATCGTCCCTGAAACCTGGGTGCCTACCTGGATTGTCGTCACAGCAGAAAGATTACCGGTTGCCGAGACAGTAGAGACAATCGTCCCTTTTTCAAGCTTGGCTGTCTTGTAGCTTATTTCCGGTTTTCTGCTCTTGAAGTAGTAAATTCCGGCAGCAATCGCAACCAGTGCAACGAGTGCGATAATGATATATTTTTTCATGTAAACCTCTATGAAGGATGGTTTCAGACGGTCAGAATAGCACTCAGATAATCAGTGTACCACCTTTTTCTTGCGGACAAAAAAATACCCCCTGTCATCTGTTGACCAGGGGGCGTTTCTCGTTCGCTCACCCTTTTACCAGGTGAGCCTGCTAGGGCAACCCTCCTTGCAGCGGGTTACCGGGCGAAGCATATAGGTTGTAGTCCACATTTTCGTTTGATCTCCTTTCCGGGAATATTTTCCGTTCGTGAAGTCCTCGAGGTA
>JACABD010000079.1:3682-12056 GCA_013377075.1 Geobacteraceae bacterium
AACCTCGGCATGCCGAACTCCAGATCAGCAAGCGGCGGCAGCCTGAATGGTCTGATCTTCAGGGATTCCATATCTGCGCCAACGGTCTCTATGCTCTCCCGGTTCCAGCCATCCAGAGCCAGCTGTTCCGCCTGCCGCTCCACAAAGAGCAGTTTCTTCGGCATCCCGGCAATCTCGGCAGCAATAACATCCACAGCAAGAGCATTTGCTCCGGCCAGGAGCAGCCCGACATGACAGGGGTCGCCGCTCCCCGGCCCATCCCCCTCCATGGCGGTTATGGCATCAACAATTGTCAGATCTGGAGGACGGAGCTGATAAAGCTCGATCAGCGCCCTGGCAAAAAGATCGCGGTCATGACCGGCCTGAAGATGCCACGCCGGTTTTGCCGCACCCACAAGGATGCCGAAGATATTCTTCACCCCGCAGGTCAGGGTCATCATCTCATGGGTCTTCAGCTTGGGTAGGTTAATCACCTTATGGGCATCAAGGTATTCTGCCGCCACCTCAAAACGCTTGAACACCCCGTCAGTCCTTATTTCGCGGGTTGTGGAAAATTCCACCAGTTCGGCGACACACTCCTCGATCACCGCAAGCATACCGCTCTTTCTGGCAACAGCCCGCAAGGAACCGATACCCGGGGAATCCCCCACCAACGGCACTGCGCCGACACTCTGCACCAGCTCTATCACTGCGCGAAGAACTTCAGGGTGAGTCGTCACCGCCGCTTCAGGCTGTTTAGCCGACAGCATATTCGGCTTGATCAGTACCCGATCACCCGGCTTTACGAATGTGCCGATACCGCCAAGGGGCTCCAGCAGGCGCAGCAGCCCAGCCATAACCACAGGCCGCTCATAGGAATCAACTTTTTCAATGGATACTTTATTCATAAGGATGAATATAATGGCGGCTGGCGTTTAGTGTCAAAGGAATTGCACAAATATCAACGCTCTGTTAAGAAGAAGCCATGAATCATGAAATCGACATATTTATTGAATATCTCAAGTCCGAACGCAGCGCCTCAGTGCATACTATTGAGGCCTACAGCCACGACCTTGGACAGTTTGCCGAATTTGTCAGGCAGGAGATTGCGGCTGACACAACCATCCACCAACTGACTCACCTTCATATCCGCCGTTATCTGGCATCTCTTCACAAAGAGCTTACCAAGAGCAGCACCGGAAGGAAGCTTGCGGCTATCCGTTCGCTTTTCCGCTTTCTGATGCGGCGGGGGATGATTGACAAAAATCCGGCAGAGCTTGTGAGCACACCAAAGAGGGAGAAGAAGCTACCTTCTCACCTCAGTATCGATGATGTTACTACCCTTATGGAGGCGCCAAAGGAGGCAACCTGGTTATCGGCCAGAGACAGGGCACTACTGGAAACCCTCTATTCATCGGGGCTGCGGGTCTCCGAGCTTGTCGGGCTGAATGTCAGCGGCATTGATCTGCATGGTGGTTCGGTGAGGGTATTCGGCAAGGGGGGGAAAGAGCGGATCGTGCCACTGGGAGGCAAGGCTGCAAAGGCGTTGACAGAGTATCTTCAGATGCTTGGAGAGCCTGCTGTGACTGCACCGCTCTTTCTCAATGCCAGGGGGGGGAGGCTTACCAGAAGAAGTGTCGCCAGGATCGTCGAGCGCTACACCATGAATCTTGAAACCATGAAAGAAGCCTCGCCACACACCCTGCGCCACACCTTTGCCACCCACCTGCTTGAGAGTGGCGCCGATCTGCGCGCCATTCAGGAGATGCTCGGCCACTCCTCCCTCTCCACTACCCAGAAGTACACCCATGTCAGCATCGACAAGCTGCTGGAGGTCTATGACAAGGCGCATCCGAAGGCGAAGGGATAGTTGTTGCAACGGTTGGCAGTTGGCCGCTACCGGAGCGAGTGCTCAGGTTCCATTTCGTCGTAACTCTTGGTGAAATGGAGCGTAAAGCAGATATTGTCTGAGCGCAGCGAGTTTATCTGCTGTAGCGCAATGAACCTAGAGTTACAGAAATTGAGCCGTCTCACGAGCGCAGGTGGCTGCCAACTGCCAATCGCCACCTAAAAGCTCTCCCTTTTCCGGTCAGTTATCAGCCTTACCTGGCGCTCGTGGAACCAGTAGTAGTAAGACCAGTTGAGAAGAATGAGGATTCTGTTCCTGAATCCTATCAGGTAGTAAAGGTGCAAAACCAGCCATGCAAGCCAGGCAAACCTGCCGGTGAGGGACATGCCGTGGGTTGTGGCAACCGCAGCACTCTTGCCGATCGTTGCCATGCTACCCTTGTCCTTGTACATGAAGTTGCTGACCGTCCGCCCCCACTCCCTGGCCATTACCGTCTTTGCCGCATGGACACCCATCTGCATTGCCACAGGTGCGACCATTGGCAATACCGCACCATCCTGCTCGAAAAGAGCCATATCCCCAATGGCAAAGACCTCAGGGTGCCCCTTTACGGAGAGATCAGCCTCAACCGGAGTTCTCCCGCCAGAACCGGTCGGCAGGCCGAGAATCCTGCCAAGTGGCGAGGCACAGACCCCGGCAGACCAGAAGAGGGTATGGGCGTTGATAATCTCATCGCCATCAAGCACCACCGTCTCGGGACATGCGCCGATAACCCTGCGATTGAACATCAGCTCCACACCCATCTCTTTCAGTTTTTCCGCAGTATACTTTGACAGTTTCTCCGGCATGGAAAGAAGTACCCGATCAGCAGCCTCAACGAGAATGACGCGGGACTCCCTGCTTTTGAGTTCAGGATAATCCTTGGAGATAACGAAATGGATCAGCTCGATCAGCGCACCGGCAAATTCGACCCCGGTCGGGCCGCCACCGACAACGACAAAGGTCATCAGCGCCTGACGCCGCGCCGGATCCTTCTCCAGCACTGCCTGCTCGCAGGACCAGAGAATATGGTTGCGCATCTTTTCGCCGTCGGAGAGTTTTTTAAGGTCAAAGGCGTGGGTAGCAATCACGTCATTACCGAAGTAGTTGGTTATGCTGCCGCCGCCGGCAATGAGATAATCGTAGTGTAGATCACCTGTTGATGTTTTGAGGACTTTGGCGTCAAGATCTGCGCCGGTTATTTCGGCAAGGTGAAAACGTGCCCCTGGCCAGTGCCGTGCCAAAGCGCGAACCGGGTAGGCGATGGACTCCTGCTCAAGGCCGGCTGTGGCTACCTGATAAAGGAGCGGCTGGAATAGATGAAAGTTGTTACGGTCAACGAGAACAAGCTCGAACCCCTGTCCGGCAAGCTCCTTTGCAGCCTTGACCCCGCCAAACCCCATGCCAGCTATGACCACACGCTTCATTTAAGCTCCCTGAAATTCAATATTTTACTGAAACGAAGTATAGCAGACGATTACAGTTTTCTTTCAATTCCCATAACGATAGGCAGCAGCGCAGCTCCCTTCGCTGGAAACCATGCAGGCGCCGACCGGGTTTTCCGGGGTGCAGACCTTGCCGAAAAGCTTGCAATCATTTGGTGCCATCTTCCCCTTGAGGATCTCGCCGCATGAGCAGCCCGGGTGCTCCTTGAGCGGTTCTACCGTAACCGGCAGCATTACCTCGGCATTAAAGCTGCCATACTCCTCCCGGATTTTAAGCCCGCTCCCCGGTATCACGCCAATGCCGCGCCACGGCACATCACAGACTTCGAACATTTCAGCCAGAATTCCTTGGGCTTTTGCGTTCCCTTCCGGGCGAACGACCCGGCTGTACTGGATCTCGACCCGGCTTTCCCCGGCAATCACCTGCTCTGCCAGCATGAGGATGCCGTGGAGCATGTCAGCCGGTTCGAAACCGGTGATGACGCAAGGGGTGTGAAACTCCTCAGCCAGCGGCGTGTAGGCATCGGCACCGATGATGGCGCTGACATGGGCAGGGCAGATGTAACCGTCAATGGCTATTTCCGGATCAGAGGCAAGCACCTGCATCGGAACGGGAATAGTCTTGTTGGAGGCCAGCACAAAATAGTTGCCGAGCCCGTTCGCCTTTGCTGCCATGATACTCGCCGCCACTGTCGGCGCTGTTGTCTCAAAGCCGACACCCAGAAACACGACTTTCTTGTCGGGGTTTTTCTCCGCAAGCCCCACGGCATCAAGGGGAGAGTAGACAATCCTGATATCGGCCCCCTTTGCCCGCTCCACAAGGAGCGAAGAGGACGAACCGGGAACACGCATCATATCGCCGAAGGTCGCAGTGATGACGTTCGGCAGGCGGCAGATCGCAATGGCCCGGTCCAGATAGTCGTTGGGGGTTACGCAAACCGGGCAGCCGGGGCCGGAGACAAGCCGGATCTCCGGCGGCAAAAGTGAGCGCAGTCCGAAGCGATAAATCGCCATGGTGTGTGTTCCGCAGACCTCCATGAAACTCATGGTGCGGCCACAACCGGACACAAGCCTGCCTATCCGCTCTGCAAGCCCCTTGACAAGCTCCTTATTCCTGAAGTCGTCCTGGTAGTTCACGCCATATCCTCTTCTGAAAAGTGCTCCCGCATCAACTCCAGCGTCTCCCGCGCCTCATCCTCATCCAGCTTGGAAATGGCAAACCCGGCATGGATAATGAGAAAATCGCCCACCTTCACCTCATCGCCCAGCATCATCAGGCTGGCGCTGCGCTTTACTCCGTCCACCTCGGCAATGATATCATCTCCGTCAACACTGATCACCTGCATCGGTACACCTACACACATTTGAAACTCCTTCCGGCGATAACCGCCTGTCCTAATGCCAACCCGCCATCATTGGGCGGAACAAGCCTGTGAGTATATACTCTGAAATCATTTTTTTCGAGAAGAGTCACCATCTCCTCAGCAAGAATTCTGTTCTGGAAGACACCTCCGGAAAGGACTACCCTGTCAAGCCCAGATTGACGGCGTATCGCAGAGCAAAGATGAGTTGCAGCAACTGCAAGTGAATGGTGAAAAGTTGCGGCGATGTCACTTCTTGAAACTCCAAGGCGAACATCCAGTAAAAGCGCTTCAATTGCCGGACGCCAGTCAAGCACCGTCCCTGTGTCTTCAGTCAGCAGTTTGCACGGGTAAGGCTTCCCGGCTCGCCCCTTTTCGGCAATACCTTCAAGCTCGATGGCTGCCTGACCTTCATAGCTCATTTTGCTCCTTAAGCCAAGCAGAGCGGCAACACCGTCAAAGAGCCGCCCGGCGCTTGATGTGACAGGGGAATTGATCCCCTTTTCCAGCATTTTGATAAAGAGACTCCGCTCGACTGCTGTTAATCCTGCAAAAAGATCCATTTCGGTCGCAAAGAGTTCGCTGCCAAATATCCGGTACAGCATGGATATCGCCACCCGGTACGGCTCTCTGGCAGCCGCGTCCCCGCCTGGCAGCGTCATCGGCAAGAGATGCCCGGCACGCTCAAAGCCGCCATAGCCACCCGTGAGGAATTCGCCCCCCCAGATCGTGCCATCACTGCCGAGACCGGCGCCGTCAAAGATAACACCGATCAGTTCGCCTTCCAGGCAGTTTTCCGCCATGCAGGATGCCATGTGGGCGTGATGGTGCTGCACCGCAATCTTTGCTGCGTCAGGGAATTTCGCTGCAAATAAAGTCGAGTGATAATCGGGATGAAGGTCATGGGCGATAATCCCTGCTTTTATTCCGGTGATCTGTTGCAGCGCGTCAATGGTCTTTGCAAATGCATCAAGGGTTGCCGCACTCTTCAGGTCACCGATATGACGACTCAAAAAAGCCTGTCCACCCTGTGCCAGACAGACCGTTGATTTCAGCTCTGCACCCAGGGCAAGGACACTGCCGCTGACATCAGGGATAGCAACCGACCTCGGTACGTACCCTCTGGAGCGCCGCATCAAGAGCGGGTGCGTCCGAAACACCCTGATAACCGAGTCGTCGCAGGGGGTATGAATATCGCGGTTATGGAGGAGGATAAAATCGGCAATGCCTGCAAGTCCGTGGGCAGCATCTTCATCGCGGTAGATGATCGGCTCATCGGAGATATTGGCGCTTGTCATCACCAGCGCCTGGAAGGTGTCCTTGAGGAGCAGGTAGTGCAGCGGCGCAGACGGCAGCATGACGCCGAGGTAGTCATTGGCCGGGGCTACATCCGGACAGACAGGTGAATTTTCCGTGCGGCGCAGAAGAATTATCGGCTTCTCTCTTGATTGAAGCAGAAGCTCTTCGCTGCGGTTTAACTGCACCAGCCCCCTTGCCTTCTCGATTGTTTCCACCATCAGGGCGAAGGGCTTTTCGTCCCGCTTTTTGCGTTCACGAAGCATGGCAACAGCAGCAGCGTTGCAGGGATCAACCGCAAGGTGATAGCCACCAACCCCCTTGACTGCCACGATTGCACCGCTTTTCAGCTGCCTTACCGCTTCTGCCATGGGGTCACAGGCTATCGCCCTGCCATCGGCGCCCAAAAGGCTTAAGTGAGGGCCACAGACCGGGCAGGCTACGGGCTGGGCATGGAAGCGGCGGTTCTTCGGATCCCTGTACTCCTGCTCGCACTCCGGGCAAAGAGGGAATTGCGCCATTGTGGTGTTCGGCCTGTCATAGGGAGTGGCGGTGATGATGGAGTAGCGGGGACCGCAGTTGGTGCAGTTAATGAACGGGTAGAGATAGCGCCGGTCAGCCGGGTCGAGCAGTTCGCCAAGGCACTCCGGGCAGACATCGCTGTCCGGCGGAAGCGGTGCAATGCCGCTCTTGCTCTCCTGAATAGTAAAGAGTCCGGAATTTTGCAGGGGGATTTCTGCTAATGAAAATGATTGGATCGAGGCCAGCGGCGGCGGGTTCTCTTGCAGCTCGGCAATAAACTGATACAGCTGATTCTCATCACCCTCTGCTTCGATCAAGACACCTGCCGCGCCGTTCTGCACCCAGCCTGACAGGCTGCACTGCTCTGCAAGACCGTAAACAAAGGGCCTGAAACCGACCCCCTGGACAATGCCTGTTATGTTGATGCGGAGACGTTTGATAGGCGCTAGCCCGCAGTAGATCCGAGTGTATGGACTTTCAGCAGATTGGTGGAGCCCTGGCTACCGAGCGGAACCCCCATTGTGATGGCAACGACGTCACCAGTCTTGCCGAAACCGGAAGCAAGCAGGGTCTCATCAACAAGGGCGATCTGCTGATCCGAGTTGCCCATCTCGCCCACTGGAAGCGCACGCACGCCCCAGTAGAGCGAGAGGCGACGGCGGATTTCCTCGGATGGGGCAAAGGCGATGATCGGCAGCTGCGGCCGGTTCTTGGCGATCAGTGCTGCGGTACTGCCGGTCTGGGTGAATACCACAACAGCTTTGGCATTCACCGCTGAAGCCGCATGACAGGCCGCTTCAGCAACAGCATTGGCAACGCTTGTCTGCCTTGAGCCCCTATCAGCTGAAAATGGCCTGCCAAGTCCGCTCTTTTCAATATCCAGAGCGATCTTTACCATTGTTTTGACTGCTTCCACAGGATAGCCACCGGAAGCGGTCTCACCGGAAAGCATAACCGCATCGGTGCCATCCATAATGGCATTGGCAACGTCAGAAGTCTCTGCACGGGTCGGCCTCGGGTGGATGATCATCGACTCAAGCATCTGGGTAGCCGTAATCACCGGCTTGCCAGCCTCATTGCAGGCCCTGATGATCCTTTTCTGAATCAGTGGCACCTTCTCGGCATTGATCTCGACGCCGAGGTCGCCACGGGCAACCATTATCGCGTCGGTAACTTTCAGAATTGCATCAAAGTTTTTGATCGCCTCGGGTTTCTCGATCTTCGCAATAACGGGAATAGAAAGCCCATGCTCGTAGATGATCTGCTTGATATCGAGGACATCTTCAGCCTTGCGCACAAATGAAAGAGCAATATAGTCAACCCGTTTTTTCAGGCAGAACTCAAGATCGATCCTGTCTTTAGGGGTCAGCGAAGGGCTGGAAACATTGACGCCGGGGAGGTTAATCCCTTTGAGATCCTTGAGTACCCCACCTTCGACAACTGTGCAGTGAACCGTGTTCCCCTCAATTGACTGCACCCTGAATTCAATCAGTCCATCGTCAAGCAGAATTCTGGAGCCCGGCTTGACATCGGTCGGCAGCGCCTTATAGATCGTTGAAATAAGCCCGGGGCGCCCCTTGACCTCTTCAGTCGTGATTGAGATGCTATCCCCTTTTCGCAGGGGAAGCGCACCGTTCTCCATCCGTCCTGTACGGATTTTCGGCCCCTGAAGGTCGGCGAGGATACCGATAGCTTTCTTCTTTTTCTCGGCAACATTCCTGATAAGATCTATTACCTGCCCCTTCTCCTCATTGGCACCATGGGAGAAGTTGAGCCTGAAGAGATCAACTCCGGCGTCAACAAGCCGTGCAATCTGCTCCGCTTTCGAGCTGGAAGGGCCAAGTGTTGCAACTATTTTCGTTTTCCTGGGCTGCTTGTCCATA
>JACABD010000008.1:0-86699 GCA_013377075.1 Geobacteraceae bacterium
TGACGGGGCTGCAGCCACACGCATCGCAGATCTGCTGGCTGCAAACAGGTGAGGAAGATTAATGGAACACAAAATATTAGTTGGTAGTGTTGATTTGTTGGTGAATCATAACTCCAACCCTATACTGTCTGTAGTTTACCTGACCAAAAACGGTGGTGATCTTTTCAGAAAATCACTGGCAGCTGTTCTTGCTCAAGAGACTGACTTTACCTTTGAAGTGGTTGTTGTTGACTCCGGCTCCACTGACGGTACGCTGGAGTTTTTGCAGGGACAGCCGGTGAGGTTGCACCAGATTCCTCCAGAGGAGTTTAACTTTGGTTTGACCCGCGACTACGCTTTTGGAATGGCTGAAGGAGCATTCATTGTCAGCGTCTCCCAGGATGCTGTTCCTGCCAACAGCCTGTGGCTTCGTGAATTGTTGGCTCCGTTTGACTATAGTGCAATAGCGGTTGTGCAGGGGATTGACCTGTTGCCTGCAGACCGCCCGGTTTTCTACTGGGAGGCGATCGGCATGTTTTATCAGACACGGGATTGTCGCAAATGGAACGAGCGTCACCGTGGAATCGGGCTGTCATTTGCCAACTGCGCATTGAGAAAGTCTGTTTGGCAGGAGAACAGGCTGGGGCGGGTTTATATGAGCGAGGATCGTGTTTTCCAGCAGCGGATTACTGCAAAGGGGCATCAGTGCTTTATTCAGTGGGGAGCAAACTGCTTCCATTCTCATGGATATCCTACTATTTCGACGCTGGCAAAACGGTGCATGAACGAGGGGGTTGGATACCGGAATGTCGAAGTGCTTTATACGGTGCGCGATCTTATATTCGATCTGCTGAGGCCTACTGCCTGGTATTTCTGGCTGTTAGGCCTTCTTCGTGGAAGGATAAGGTCATTGCCGGAGCTGTTTTTTCCGCTGGTACGTCCATTATCTGTCTTTATGGGCAATCGGTTTTGTCGTGGGTATATCCGATGAATTGCGCTTCAGGGATTCACTTATGCTGACTGTTTTTGAGACACCGGAAGAACTGGGAAAATCCAGCTCACCGATAATTTATTTCAGCCGTTACAGAGCTGATCAAGTTGATAATGGTGGCGCCCGTCGTTCTGCACAGCTACGGCAATTACTTGAAGGGTATGATGTGGCAGTTGTCTCCTCTCTGGTTAATAAGCAGCACGAAAATGCTAGAAGCCCTGTTAAAAGAAGCAAAATTCTTCTTGATCAGGCTGTAAGGGCGTTTGTTCGTTGTCGTATGAGAAAGTACAGCGAGGAATTTGGCCGCTGGCTCTTTTTCAGTGATCGACGGGCAAATCGCTGGGTGCAGGCATTGCAATGTCGCATAAAACCAAGCCTGGTGATTTTGGATGATCCGATTTTTTTCCCGTCGCTCATTCGGTTCTGCACTAAACAGGGGATACCGGTAATTGCCCACTGCCATAACATTGAAACGCTCAGCCGTGGGCAAGTTTCATCAAACTACCAACTGGAGTTACTTAGATATGAACTGGGGCTGTTAACGCAGTGCCGGGGAGTTGTGACCATCTCTTCAGAAGAGGCTTTTTTGTTGCGAAACTTGGGAATTACGACCGGATTTCTGCCGTACCACCCACCGGAGCCTATCAAGCAACAACTCTTACATATCCGGAAACTGCGTATTGATACCCCAAAGCGGGACTTCCTTCTTCTTGGCAGCGCTGGTAATGTGCCTACCCGAAAAGGGATGATGCAGCTGCTGGCCGCCTGGGAAAGGATGGGGTGGGCTTCTGGAGAGCGCCTAATTGTAGCGGGTTACGGTACGGAAGTGCTGCGCGAAGCAGCCAGTATACCCGGAGTTGATTTCTGCGGAGATATTAATGATGATACGCTGGCTGGACTTTTAATCAGGATTAGAAGTGGCATCGTTTATCAGGAAGAGGGTGCCGGTGCTCTTACCCGGATCGGCGAGTACCTCTTGGCAGGGGTACCTGTGGTGGTCAATAATCATGCAGCACGCTCCTGGCACAATTTTCTGGGGGTAATTGAGTTTAAGCGTTTTGATGAATTACGCAACATCCTTACGGGTCTTATTTCGATAGTTCCAGAAGTAGCAATTCCTTCTTCTCCGGATTCTTCAGAGCTGCACCGGTTGCTCGATCCGTTTCTGATCGGTTGATCCATACATGCACCCAAGCATCTCAATCATAACTCCATCCTTCAATCAGGGATGCTATATCGAGGCGACGATCAGAAGCGTACTCGATCAGGGCTATGCCAATCTTGAACATATTATTGTTGATGGCGGTTCTACTGATGACACCCTTGAAATCCTCTCCCGCTATCCGCATCTAAAGGTTATTTCCGAGCCAGACAGGGGGCAGGCGGATGCAGTGAACAAGGGACTGCGTCTGGCAAGCGGCGATATCATCGGCTGGCTGAATTCCGATGACACTTACTACCCAGGAGCGCTGGCCGATGCAACGTCAGTTATCAGCCCTGAAAATGGGGTGCTGATTGCCATGGGGCGCTGCACTTACATTGACGAAGATGGTGTTGAGACCGGAAGGGAGCATCCAAGCAAATTTGATAGCCACCGCCGGGTTGTGGAGATATGGAAGGGGTATACGATCCCGAATCCGGCGGTGTTCTTCCATCGCAACGTTTATGAAGAGTGCGGCGGTCTTGACGAGAGTCTCTATTTTGCGCTTGATTATGATCTGTTCTGCCGCTATACACGGCGCTTTACCATTACTACGATTGACCGTGTATGGGCAACCTACAGGCTGCACGCTTCTGCCAAGACCAGTGAGCAAGGGCAGGGGGAGCTTCTGGAAAAGTCTTTGGATGTCAGCCGCCGCTACTGGGGCGGGACGTGGTCAGTAGAATGGTGGCGTTACTTTGTATCTTTCTGGATATATGGTGGACAGCTCGGGATTGCCAGTCTCAAAAGACTCAATCTTGCTGAAAGATATCTGCTAAGTGGCAGCTATCTGGGCTTTGCAGGTAATCTGCTTGCAGCTGTCCTGATTTTCCCCCCACAGGTTTTCAGGTCGCTCATTCTGCCGAGAATCAAGGGATGGTGCCCATGAAAATCCTGATTGTTGCACCCTTTGTCCCTTGGCCCCTTGCTCACGGCGGACGGATCAGGCTGTATCATCTGCTGCGCGGTCTTGCAGAGAGCAATGAGGTCACTCTTGTCTGCCTCTCGGAAGAGCAGAACCCTGATGTTGGTGATCTGTATGATTTTTGTCGACAGGTAGTTACGGTATTTCATAAACCTGCTTTCATCTCCTGCTTTTGGCGCTTTCTCACCGGTTCAGTTCCATATAATGCTGTCCGTTTTCATTCACATAAACTTTACGAAAAGTTAACTGAACTGATACGAATCAGAGATTTTGATCTGGTTCATCTTGAGACAACACATATCTGGTCTGCCGCTGCTTTTTGCGGTGATCTACCGGTTGTACTCGGCACACAGAATATAGAATCCAAGATTCTTCGCCAGCTTGAGCAGAGATGCACAAATTCGCTGAAGCGTTTACTCTATCGGCTTGAGATAAGGAAAATGCAGCAATTTGAGGAGTCTGCCTGGCGGAGTTGTCGTCTCTGCCTGGCTGTATCAAATGATGAACGGCTGGAGATGATTGCTTCAGGCGCTCCTGCTGACAGGGTTATAACAGTGCCAAATGGTGTTGATTTGCAGAGGTTTGTCCTAACTCCCCGCCCTGGCGGGAAACGGCTGCTTTTTCTTTGCGGTCTGGATTACCACCCGAATATGGATGCAGCCAGGTGGCTCTTAAATGACATCTGGCCACTCATTCGCCGGAGCGTACCGGATGCCAGTCTTATGCTGGCCGGTCGGAAGACAGACCAACTGCCATTGCCTGTAGATGCCGGTGTGAGTGGTCTTGGAGATCCCTCGGATGTTCCCGCATGCTTTGCAACTGCTGATGCTTTACTTGTGCCGCTTCGTATTGGTGCGGGTACCAGGCTTAAAATACTTGAGGCGATGGCAGCCGGTCTGCCGGTGATTTCGACATCCTGCGGCTGTGAAGGGACACTGGCTCGTACTGGCGAGCACCTGTTGCAGGCTGAAACGCCAGCGGCTTTTGCTGCCGCATGTAAAGTTTTGCTGTCTGATCCGGCAATTTCAACAAATATTTCAGCTGCTGCAAGAAAATTGGTGGAGGAGAACTACTCCTGGCGAGCCATAGGGCTTGGTCTGTCGAATCACTTTGTAAACATTAACTGGGAAAAGGATAAGCATGGCATCGGGCTGTAACCGATTACAACTACAGGCGTCGCACTCTTCGCCGCTTAATCGCCGGGATGTAATCACCATTGCTCTGTTGATTCTTACGGTTTTGGTTACTAAATGGTCTATTTTGCCTACGCCTTACCATTGGGATGAAATGGGAGCTTACTTTGAGCCAGCACGGTGGCTGAGTGCAAGAAGCCTTTGGGACATGTTGCCCGGCAGGCATCCAGCTGAACTTTTCTTTGGGCACCCGCCACTGCTCTATCTGCTATCTGCGGCTCTTTTTAAACTGTTTAATGCTACCCCGCTGGTAGCCCATGCCGTAGCAATCTTTTTTGCCTCTCTTGGCGTATTGTATACATATCTACTAGGCAGATTTTTGGTTTCCTTTCGGGTGGGATTGGGGGGCGCAATTCTGCTGTTTTCTTTCCCCCTTTACTTTGCCCAATCAGGCATGTTGCTTGGAGATATACCTATTACAGCTCTTGGCGTAATGGCTGTTTATTACCGTGTTCTTGGGAAATCTTTTGTTTACACGTTCTGCGCTACCTTAATGGTGCTGACCAAGGAAACATCAATTTTGTTGGTGCTTATCCTGATTCTCGTGGAGACAGTTCAGGTATTGAAAGGTGGTAAACGCTGGCAGTTGCTACTTTCTCATCTGATGCCGGTACTGGCATTGACGATATTTTTTGTAATGCAAAAAATTTATACCGGCTCTTTTCTGCCAAATCCATTCTTCCAGCATGACTCATTAGTTACGCTTGTGCCGGGCAGGCTGTTGTGGAAAGGTGCATTTGCTTGTTACTGGGCATTTTTTGCGCAGTGGCGGTTTCTCTTGACCGGAACCATTATTGTTGCCTGCATACGGATGCATTGGCGCCCGCCCGACTTTTTCCTGCTGTTTGCAGGTATCAGCCTTGCCTATGTATTAGCGTTCACGTGCATATATTTTCTGCCGCGCTATATGCTGTTGGTCGCACCTTTTGTCAGTCTGGCTGCTGCAGCTTCATTGAATTTTATGTTTACAGATTCGAGGAAATATTTTCTAGGGCTGGCCTTGCCGGTAGTGCTGGCCGTGGCGATCCCCCCCTATAAGCAGAGTGGCTTTGACAGTTTTGAAACCACCATGCAGTATCTTGATGTGATCGGGGCTAATAAATCAGCGGCATATTTTCTGGAAAATAATCATGCGGGGAAGACTGTTCTGGCTTCTTGGCCACTGATGTCAGTTCTGGCTGATCCAGGTTTTGGTTATGTAAAGAAACCGGTTACTGTTACAACCGACGTCAATGCATGTTGGGATCTGATTGCGGTCAGTCCACAGGGTGACCAGAAAATGGTCAATTCTCTGCGCCAGGTAATTGCTGAACATCACTTAACGCTACTTCGTGCTTTCACAAATAACGGCAAAGTGGTTGAGATCTACCAATGGCAAAAAAAGGGGCAACAGAAAGGGAAGATAGGTTGTTGAGCCGTCTTTCCAAGTAGAGCTGATGCGGATAAAACGATTGTTATCTCCTGATTTATATTGTCAGTGCATTTTTGCTCATCTAGGGTTGTTGGGAAATGATTAACAAATAGTACTGTGATTTCGACTGAAATCCGTTTAAATTGTGCAGAATCTGTCTTGAATTGTCTGGCTTAAGGGTAAAGGGTTGACATGATTATTAGATCAAAAGCTCCATTAAGGCTCGGTTTTGCAGGTGGCGGCACCGATGTCAGCCCCTACTCTGAACTCTTTGGTGGGGCGATTCTTAACGCAACAATTAATATGTTTGCCTACGCAACCATAGAGCCCAGGGATGATGGCAGGATAGTGTTTAACTCCGTTGACAGGATGCAAAGACTCGAACTTGCCACTTCAGATGCCCTCGAAATAAACGGAGAGCTTGATATCCTCAAAGGGGTATATAACCGGGTGAGGGCAGAGTCTGCCTGTAGCCCCTTATCATTTGAACTGACAACCTACGTTGACGCGCCTCCAGGCTCAGGACTTGGCTCTTCGTCAACACTTGTCGTTGCAATTTTAGGTGCTTTTGCCGCGTGGCTGCGACTGCCCCTTGGAGAATACGATATCGCTCACCTTGCGTGGGAGATTGAGCGACAGGACCTTGCTATGGCCGGGGGCAAGCAGGATCAGTACTCGGCTGCTTTCGGCGGGTTTAATTTTATGGAGTTTACAGCCGGTGACAAAGTTATTGTCAACCCTCTAAGGATTAAGCAGGATTCACTCAATGAACTTGAATTCAATATTCTCCTGTACCATATGGGGACAAGTCGGCTCTCTTCAACTATTATAGAGTCACAGGTCGAGAATATTGCCAATAAAGAGGCAGCTGCGCTGGAAGCGACCCATCGTTTAAAAGAGCAGTCACTCATGATGAAAGAGTCAATTCTCAAAGGGAAGTTTGATGATATTGGCGAAATCCTCAACTATGGATGGAAACACAAAAAAGCCATCGCCACCGGGATCACCAACCCATTGATCGACGAGATTTATGAGTCGGCGATTGCGTCCGGTGCCACTGGCGGCAAGGTTTCAGGTGCTGGCGGTGGCGGTTTTATGATGCTTTATTGCCCGAAAAACACCCGATACAGGGTTGTCGAGGCTTTACAGCGGTTTGGTGGTGAATTCAGACGGTTCAAATTTGAGAAGCATGGTAACCAATCCTGGTGCCTTTGATGGTATCCGGTGTTTAATATGCCTGTTTCAAAAAAGGAAATTGATGGAAGCAATAATTCTTGCTGGCGGTTTGGGTACGCGCCTTAGATCTGTTGTAAGTGATGTACCAAAACCTATGGCTGATATTGGCGGAAAGCCTTTTCTTTTCTACCTGTTTGCATATCTGAAATCATTAGCAGTAGATAGATTTATTGTTTCCAGCGGGTTTAAATACGAAATAATAGAAAAATATTTCGGATCTGCTTTTGCAAACTTACCGTTATTGTATTCGATTGAAGAACAGCCGCTTGGTACCGGCGGCGCAATCAAAAAAGCCCTGTCAGATTGTACCGCAGATCATGTCATTGTTGTAAACGGAGACACTTTCTTCCCGGTTGATTTGACTGCTATGATGCAAAAGCACATTAACACTGGCGCAGCAGTAACAATTGCCCTGAAAAACATGACAAACTTTGACCGATATGGAACGGTAACATTGGATGATACAAGAATAGTCGCTTTTCGTGAAAAACAACTATGCTCGTCAGGATATATCAATGGAGGCACATACATCATTAGGCGGGACATTTTCCATGGTGTGGAACTTCCTTCAAGGTTTTCCTTTGAAGCAGACTTCCTCGTTAAATTCGCGCAAAGTTTTATGATGACCGGATTTGTGAGTGACAGTTATTTTATAGATATTGGCATCCCGGATGATTATGAAAAGGCCAGAATCGAGTATTCGTCGTGGTTGGCGGGAGAGTGAGTCGGCCAGACTCCTTGTTGATTGTGGAGTCTGTCTTTCCTGATGCCTGATTGCCGACAAGCAGAGTACTTAAAAACAGGAATTTAGGACGATGGCTTCTTAACGTGCAAACATCCCAAACTCATTTGAACTGCGGCGAGATATAAAATTGAAAATTCTGCTCGTCTCTCTTTTTCTTCCTCACCCTGATGCTTCCCACGCTGGCGGACGCTTTGTATTTGAACTTCTGCGACATCTCTCCCACAGTCACCAGGTGACTCTTGTTACGCGGCATGAATCTGATGAAGGGGTTCTTCTCAATGATCTGAACCCCTTCTGCAGCAATATCTACCCCTATTCATACCGGTCTGCTTCTCAAAGAGGAGTGCAGGATAACCTGAAACTGATTGCCAATTATCTCGGTTTCAGCCTTTTTGCCAATCGACTTATTAAAGATGGCAATTATGATTTAGTTCAGGTTGAGTGGGTGGAGGCCGGTGTGCTGATAAAACGGCATAAAACACCGATGATTCTTGACGCCCACGATGTGATTTCCAAGCCATTTAAACGTATTGCGGAACAAACTTCGGGAATTGCCGGTGGTATTGCTGCCCTAAAGGCCTTGGTGGTAAGGGTTTTAGAGGTTCAAATCATGCAGCGCTTTAACAGTATTATCACTCGTTCAGAATATGATTGTAATTTTTTGAAGCAACTTTGGCCGCAGGCACCTGCTACTATCATATCCCATCCAGCCGGGCTGGATATTACTGACAAAAATTACGAGCGAAAACCAGAGAGTATCCTCTTTCTTGCCTCATACAAATACCGACAGGTAAATGTTGACGCAGCCCTATGGTTCTATCGGGTGGTGTTTCCTCAAATTAAAGAGAGAGTGCCTGACGCAACATTTACCATTGCAGGATACGGACCGCCGTTGGAATTGACGGAACTTGAGAGTGATCCGGCTGTCAGGGTTCCAGGTTTTGTCGATGATATTGACCGCTGCTACAAAGAGGCGGCGGTTTTTGTCGCGCCGATTCTGACCGGCGGCGGCATTATTGTGAAGGTGCTGGATGCCCTAGCTTCCGGGACGCCGACAGTTTCGACAACCTACGGAAACGAGGGGGTCTCTGCCATTGATGGTCGGGATATTCTGGTTGCCGATGAGCCGGACAAGTTTGCTGATGCTGTTGTCAGACTCCTTAGCAACAAGTCTTTAGCAGCTTCTATCGGAGCCTCTGGCAGGTCGTTTATACAGGCAAACTACGGCAGAGACGCTATTATGGCGCGTCATGATGCTCTGGTTTCTGAGCTGTCTGATGGCAAATAAGATTGTCTCCATTATCATCGTCAACTGGAACGGCATCTCCTTCCTTCCGACTTGCATCGAGTCTCTGAAGAAGCAGACCTATCGGGATTTTGAAGTTGTTGTTGTTGATAACGGGTCAAATGATGGGTCCGTTATTTTGCTGAAGAGTGACTACCCCTGGGTCAAACTGGTGGTGCTGCCCGTCAATAGCGGCTTCTCAGGTGGCAATAACGAAGGGCTGAAGCATGCCAACGGCGAGTATATTGTTGTTATGAACAATGATGCCGAGGCTGAGCCTGACTGGCTAGAGAGGCTTGTTGCCGCTGCTGACGCCAATCCGGACGCCGGACAGGTTGCCTGCCGCATCTGCTCCATGCATGACCATGATATGATAGACTCACTTGGTCATGGCGTCTGCGCCGATGGTATGACTAGGGGGCGCTATCGTTTGCAGCGTTGGTCAGAGGTGAAGGGGCGGTTCAAGGCGGCCGACGAGATTTTCTTCGGCACAGCCTGTGTTTCACTCTACCGTAGGGTTGCCATTGATCAGGTCGGTTTTTTTGATGACGACATGTTTGCCTTTGCTGAGGATAGCGATCTTGGGATGAGGCTGCGCTGGGGCGGCTGGCGGGCGGTCATAGCTACTGATGCGGTTGTTTATCACAAGTATTCAGGCACTGGCGGTGCTTTTTCTCCCTTCAAACTCTATCTGGTTGAGCGTAATCACTACTGGGTGGCAGTAAAAAACTTCCCTTTTCCCATGCTGCTGCTGGTTCCGTTCTACTCGTTTGTTCGCTATCTCGTTCAACTGAAGGTGGTGCTGAACGGGGAGGGTAGCGGTGGAGAGTTTGCTGCCAGCGACTCGAAACTCCCAATTGTCAGGGCTATTGTAAAAGGGACATGGGATGCCCTGCTTGGTTTGCCTCTGATGATCTTAAAGAGAAGGGGAATAATGAAAAATGCCAGGATCAGCTCGAAAGAGATGCAGGCGCTTATGAAGAAATACCGGATGTCATTTTATGAGCTACTGGATGTTCTAAAGGCGGGGTCAGGGCGTTAGGTTCAAGGCTCTTCATCTCAGAGCGTCACGCATCGCCTCGCCCATCTTGGTTGGACTTGCAGCAACTGTTACCCCACACTCAGTCAGTATTTTGATTTTGTCTTCAGCTCTGCCTTTACCCCCGGTTATGATTGCCCCGGCGTGCCCCATTCTTCTTCCTGTCGGGGCTGTTACCCCTGCAATGAAGGCTGCGACAGGTTTCTTCATGTTGTCCCTTATCCACAGGGCTGCATCCTCTTCAGCGTTTCCTCCAATCTCGCCAATCATGAAAACAGCTTCGGTGTCAGGATCCTTGTTAAAGAGATTGAGGCAGTCGATAAACTTCATGCCGCTGATCGGGTCTCCGCCAATGCCGACGCAGGTTGACTGCCCCATCCCCATGTCTGATAGCTGCTTAACAGCTTCATATGTAAGGGTGCCACTCCTCGATACAACCCCTATTTTGCCGGGCTTGTGGATGTAGCCGGGCATGATGCCAACCTTGCATTGGCCCGGTGTTATGACGCCTGGGCAGTTGGGCCCGACCAGATTCATCTTCTTGGTGTCGAGAATCCTTCTTGCGAGCACCATGTCTCGTACCGGGATCCCTTCTGTAATGCAGATAGCAAGGACGATGCCGGCGTCAGCAGACTCCAGAATCGCGTCAGCTGCGGCTGGCGGTGGTACGAATATCATGGAGACGTCCGCTTTGGTGCAGAGAACAGCCTCTTCAACAGTATTGAAAACCGGAATCCCTTCGATATGGATGCCGCCTTTACCTGGAGTTACTCCTGCAACGATATTGCTCCCGTATTCGCGGCACTGCTGGGTGTGGAATAGGCCGCTTCTGCCGGTAATCCCCTGGACGAGAATTCTTGAGTTCTTATTGAGAAGTATGGACATTGTGAACTCCGTCATAAATCTGTTGAGTGTTTAGAGGTTGAGGTGCTGGAATGTATTACCCGACTACGCAACAGTTTTTTTCAATAGCATCGCCACGATCTTGCTTGCACCGTCTCCGAGGTTCTCGCCGATCTGGACATTCAGTCCAGATTCGAGGAGCAGTTTTTTCCCCTCTTCAACTGTGCTGCCATCCATCCTGACAACAATCGGCAGTCTGCATTGAACCTCTGATGCCGCTTCTATGATCCCCTGGGCAATTACGTCACAACGCATTATTCCTCCGAAAATGTTGACGAAAACGCCCCTGACGTCGCAGTCTTGAAGGATTATTTTGAAGGCTTCGGCAACCTTCTCTCTTGTGGAACCTCCGCCTACATCGAGGAAATTGGCTGGTTCAGCACCAAACTCCTTGAGTACATCCAGTGTTGCCATGGCAAGGCCGGCTCCATTCACCATGCAGCCAACGTTACCGGTCAGTTTTATGTATGAGAGATCATATTTCCCGGCACTTATTTCCAGGGGGTCAAGCTGGGAGTAGTCGAGCATGTCTGGATACTCACGATGGCGAAACATGGCATTATCGTCAAAATTGATCTTTGCATCCATTGCCATGAGCCAGCCAGCCTTTGTTTCAACTAGCGGGTTAATTTCGATAAGAAGGCAGTCCTTTTCAAGGGCACATCGGTAAAGGTTCTGAATAAGTTCTACACAGTCCTCACAGACCGTTCCTGTCAGGCCAAGCGCAATAGCGATTTTGCGAGCCTGAAATGGTTGCAGTCCTGTAAATGGGTCGATGTTGAGAAGATGGATCTTGTCAGGTGAGTTTCTGGCAACCTCCTCTATGTCTATGCCTCCCTCTGCGGAGGCAATAAGACAGAAACGTGATGATTCGCGGTCAAGGGTTATTGAGAGGTAGAATTCGCGGGCTATCTCAACCGCCTCTTCAATGAGGATCCTCCTGACGCGCAAGCCTTCAGGGCCGGTCTGTGGGGTAATAAGCTTTTTCCCAAATAGCTCCTTGCCAAACTCCTGAGCCTGTTCGGGATGTTGAACCAGCTTTACCCCACCTGCTTTTCCGCGCCCACCAGCATAGATCTGTGCTTTGATTACGCAGTGGCCGCCCATCTCTTTGGCTGCACGTTCCACTTGATCCGCAGTAAGGGCAACACGGCCTCGTGGTACCGGGATAAAATAGCCGTTAAGTATATCTTTAGCCTGATATTCATGAATATTCATGGGTCGCTCCGGTAAAAGGGTGATGTTGGTGTTGGTAAACTTTAACCGTTTCTGACGGTTTGACAACTACGGCAAGGTGAAAAATAAATAGTGAAAATGTATTATTTTTAGATAGGACGAATGCTTTGTTTAGGCATAAAGTGTGCACAATAATCATCAAGTAGAAAAGTGGATGTGGTTTTATATGCCCTTTTATCAAAGGGTTGCACTGATTAAGTAGATTTTGACAGGACGCCAGGCGACAGTTTTGACGCGTTTTAACGTTGGGTCTGCTGTGATTTCGCCGTAAACTTATTTTCAGGCTGAGAAAAACTATAAATAACAGGAATAAATATGTCTAACCATGGATGGAGGGTACAAGGTATGAACAGTAACTTTGCAAGATGGAGCGTGTCACAGATTTTATTGATCGTGATGCTCGTTGCAGCCGGTTCGGCGTTTGCCGCCGGAGATGCGCTGATCCACAACAGTAATAATCTCGGCACCTCAAAAGGTGTCTGGGGCGTTACTGGTGGGAAGTATGGACAGTTCACTTGTACAACCTGTCACAATAAGAGCACCAACAACGTCAAGCGGGTCGCTGATGTTGTAACCGCTCCCCTCGGCAACTGGTCATCAAGCAAGGCGACCACGGTTGCGGTTGTGTTTAATAACATGACCGGTTTCGGCACCGATGCAGGCGGCCATACGACATCAACCAAGATATGTCAGGTCTGCCATACCAAGACTGCCTATCACCGCTACAACACAACAGGTCAAGCCGATCTCACCCACAACAACCAGGCTGACTGTACGCAGTGTCACTCCCACGCAAAAGCTTTTGCAGCCTCATGTAACACATGCCACGGTTATCCGCCAAAAAATACGACACCAGGCGCAGACGGACTTGTCGGTGGGTCAAACCCGCAGACATACGCTCTTGGTGTAACACCTGCTTCTCCTGGTGCGCACGTAAAGCATGATAATGCCAACATGAAGTGTACAACCTGCCACTCCGGTTTCCGTAATACAACTGCTCACCAGCGCCCGGCGGCTCAGTGGGGCAAGCTTGAGATGGGCTTTAACGCCAGCAACGCCAACTGGGCACAGTTTACAGGGCCAACATGGACTGGCGGTTCTGCTACCGGCTCAAATGCGCTGAATACAGGGTACACATGGGTTGGTAACGGCGGAACAACAGTTCCAACAGCAGCAACAGCTACTGTTACATGTAGTGTATATTGCCATGGTAACTGGGCAAATTCAGGCGGTGGTGCCAATCCTTCATGGATAAATGGTTCTGCCGAGGCCACCTGCGGTGCCTGCCACGGTGCCAGCGCAGCTACACCTCCACCAACCAATGCTCACGCTCGTCACGCACAGACATTAAGTGCCACCACACTCGGACTCTCCTGCGACAAGTGCCACGGTACACATGCTGACAACAGTCACGTAAACGGTTCGGTAAAGTGGGACGTTTCCGGTTTGGCTACAACATATGCAACAAGTCCGAAGTATAAGGGTTTCAATAACGTTTCAGGTGTAACAGGTCAGACTAATGCAAACGCACCAAGCGTTACATTCGGTTCCTGCTCCAACGTTTACTGCCACTCCAATGTTCAGGGTGCTAACGGTACAGGCGCCCCGACCAGCTTTGCAGCAGTTACCTGGAGCAGTGGCTCCGTAGCCTGCGACTCATGTCACTGGGCTACCGGTGGTGCATTCAAGATGATCAGCTCCGGTTCTCACCGTGCTCACGTGTCACGCGGCTACACATATAACTGTAATACCTGTCACAACGGTGCCGGTTCTGCAACTGCACTCCACGCAGACGGCAAGGTTCAGGTATCAATGGCATCAGGTACGTATTCACAGGCCGGTAAAAACGCTGGTGCTGCTGCATTCGGTAGCTGCGCAACTGTTTCCTGCCATGCCAGCACAACCCCGACTTGGGGCAGCACTCTTGCCGCAAACTGCCTTGGCTGCCATGGCGATAAAACCTCAGCAACTCTTTCAGGTGCACACAACAAGCATATGAATGATGCAACATTTGGCGGCAGCTTTAACTGTATTGACTGCCACGGAAGTGTTGTGTCTAGTAATACAGTTCTTTCAAACAAAGCTCTCCACACAAACGGTCTTATCAACTACTCCGGTGCTCTTTCCGGTAAGTATGCTGGCGTATCACCGGTAACATGTGCCACCCAGTACTGCCACAGTAACGGTAAAGGTACAGCCGCAGCTCCGCCAGCCTGGACCGGTTCTTTCACTGCTGGTACTACATGCTACAAGTGTCACGGTACATCCGGCACAACCGGCGCGCCTGACAACAGTACACCGAACAGCCACCCGAAGCATGCTCCTCTTGCAACAGACTGCTGGAAGTGTCACTTCAAAACAGCAAGTAAGACAGCCGGTCAGCTTGCAACCGGCACAGTCGATCACCTTGATAAAAATATCGATGCACGTCTGGCCGTACCGTTTGTCGGACTTACAAACTACTCAGGTAGCTACAGCAGCGCTGCTAAAACCTGTTCGGCAACATACTGCCACGGCGGTACCAACCCTGCAGCAACACCGGCATGGGGCACAGCAGCAAGCACTAACTGCAACAGCTGTCACGTAACCAAGCCAACTGGCCTGTCAGCAGGTCACGCTTTCCACGTGATGTCTACTTCTACAAATTACAACTACACCCAGTCAGCAGCCAACAACAGCACCGCCGCCGCATATAGCTTCAACTGCGCTGCCTGCCACGGCAATACCGCTGCAAAACACCTCAATGGTCCTGAATTTAATGGTGCTGATGCAACAATTCAGTTCCTCTACTCATCTGCTGGTCGCGGTGCAGCTGCAAGCACTACTTACAATGCAAGTCGTGCAAATGCTGGAACTGATGCCCGCGGCTTCAAGTATGCAGTCGGTGCAAACGCAGCATGTAACAATACCTACTGCCACAGTAACGGTAAGTCAACTCTTGGAAACGGAATAAGTGCATCACTTAACTGGGGTTCAGCTACAACAGGTAACTGTACAGCTTGCCACGACAACGATAAGGTCAGTACAACTCTTTCAGGCGTACACGATAACCACCTCAATAAAGCTGCTACCGGTGGCGCATTCAAGTGTAAGGACTGCCACGCACAGACAATCAGCAATGCAGACAACCGCACTCTTACTGATAAGTCCAAGCACGTAAACAAAATTATTAACTACTCCGGTGCTCTTGCCGGCAAGAATAAAAACTGCTCCAACATCTACTGCCACAGTAACGGTAGGGGCACTTATGCAAATCCTGTCGGTGGCTGGACAGGTGCAGTCATTGGTTGCAACGGTTGCCACGGAACTTCAGGCTCAACAGGTGCACCTGACAACGTAGTAAATGACAGTCACGCAAAGCATGCACCTACCTCAGCTCAGTGTTTCCGTTGCCACTTCAAGACTGCCAGTACAACTGTCGGACAACTTGTAACCGGTACGATTGATCACCTCGACGGCAACATCGATGCAAGGCTGACAAAGGTTAGTTCATTCACTACCTTCTCTGGTGTTCTCAATGCTAACAAGACTTGTTCAGCAACTTACTGCCATGGTGGCAGCGTAACAACACCGATCTGGGGAACCGCAGGTAGTACGAACTGCAATAGTTGCCACGCAAGCAAGCCTAACGGCTTGTCAGCGGGCCACGCATTTCACATTATTTCAACTGCTACCAACTACAACTATGGCAATGTAGCTGCTAACAACAGCACTTCAGCAGCATATAACTTCAACTGTGCCGTCTGCCACGGCAACACTTTATCACTACATGCCGATGGCCCAAGGGCAAGCGGGTCTGATGCAACAATCCAGTTCATGTACTCATCTGCAGGTCGCGGCCTGACACCAACAAATACCTGGAATACACCACGTACAGGCACATCAGCTCCTGACAGCCGTGGCTTTAACTTCATGGTTGGTGCAAATGCAACATGTAATGCAACCTACTGCCACAGTAACGGTAAATCAGCTCTTGGCAACGGTATAAGCGCAACCCTTACTTGGAGTTCGGCAACAACCGGTACATGTACTGCATGCCACGGTAATGCCTCTTCAGCTAACGGTGTACTCTCTGGAGCACACTTCAGGCACTTCAGTACAACCAGCTTCAAGACAACATCAACACGCATAGGTTGTAAGGATTGCCACGCACAAACAGTTTCAGGTACTAACCTGACAATTACGAACAAGGCAAACCACGTTAACAAGCTTATCAACTACTCTGGTGGAATGGCCGGTAAGAACAAAACCTGTAACAACATCTACTGCCACAGTAATGGTAAGGGTGTATACAGCAACACAACATGGGCAACAACCAACGGGACAGGATGTAACTTCTGTCACGGCAGTGCTTCTGCACCGCTCACCTCTACTTACGCTCATACAAAACACCTTGCAACTGCTGGAATTAATTGCTCATCATGTCACAGTGCTACCACAACCACAAATTCGACTATTACAGGAACCAAGCATATTGATGGTACAGTCGATCTTCAGCAAGGCGGGACATTCCTCTCCAGATCGGTTTCCTTCTCTTATGCCGGTGGTGGTACATGTAACAACATTAACTGTCACGCTGTTCTTGGTGCTGGTGCAAGCAGTGCTACCTGGGGTGTAAGGGCTTCATGCGATACCTGCCATCCGAAAGCAAATCTTTCCGGTGCACACAAAACTCACATGGGTGCTCTTGATCTCACCAGTGCTTCAATTATGTACAATATGACAGCAAACCGCTCTGATCAGCTTGTCAGCGCTACCCAGCACGGTTTCGGTTGTGCAAACTGTCACCCGATGACTACTGCAAGCCACCTCAACGGCACAGTAGATGTTGATCTTAACAGGGTTAATGTTGCTGGTGTAAGCAAGCTGCGTTTCCTTAACCACTCAACAGCAGGCTATGTAGGCGGCAAATGCTCCAACATGTACTGCCACAGTAATGCTTCCAGAATAGAAGCAGAATCCAACGTCAAGTCTAACACTTCTCTTGCCTGGACTGACAAGTTTGCTAACTACACAGGCGCTTCAGCTGGCGTTAACAGAAAAGACAGGTGCGCACAGTGTCACCTCAACCAGCCGACAACAGGTGCTCACGCTGCTCACGCTGTCGGTAATCACTCCGATAACATCTATAATGGCAAGTCTGGAAAGATTGCAATCAGCAGCAGAGCAAACACCGCCCACGGTAATGCAAACAACTCTACAACCATCGGCTGCTACATTTGCCATAATGGTGTTGTAACCTCAGCTGCTAACGATAAAAATACCAAATGCGTTGGCTGTCATACAATTGGCAACGCCTATGGCGCAAAACTGAAAGGTGACGCTACTATCGCCAACATCGCTCTCCACGTTAACGGTACAGGTGATATTCAGTTCGCTCAAATCAATATAAGAAGTAAAGCACAGATCAGACCTAAGCTTGCTTCCAATGCTAATAAAAACGGTTTTGACTTCTACTCAGGTGTATGGCAGCGGACTTCTTACAAGAATATGTCTACTCTCTCATACGACATATCCAAAGTAAGACTTGATCAGGCAACTACCTACACATACAGTACTCCGATGAACAGTTCTTGTAGTAACGTTGTCTGTCACAATGGCAAGTCACCTACATGGAACATGGCAGACTGGAATGATCCTAACAAGTGTATGGACTGCCACAACGCACTTTAATAGTTTAACTTTATAGACGGATAGCTTAACATCCGCGAATCTGCCCCCCTGACCGATAGAGTCAGGGGGGTTCTTTTTTGTGATATTGCCGATAGTGAAAACATATGTATAATGCGAAATCTCAAAACTTCAGGAGGAATAAATATGGCAGAAGAAATGAAGGAGCCATGGCTTAACTATCTAGCGCTCACAACAGTCATACTTGCAGTCTGTGCAACACTTTCTACGTTTAAGGGGGGTGGCTACTCGACACGTTCAGTTATGAGTCAGACCCAGGCATCAGATCAATGGGCCTTTTTCCAGTCAAAGAGTATCAAGAGTTATATTTATGAGATGCAAAAGGATAAGTTGGAGCTTGAGCTGAAGGCTGCAGGACCAAAAGTATCAGCTGAGCTATCCGGGGAGTATGTTAAGCGGATTGATGAATATGGTAAAAAAATTGTCAAATATGACAAGGAAAAAACCGAGATTCAGGCTGAAGCTAAAAAATTTGAAGAGATAAGAAATGATGCACAGCGTCATTCCCAGATTTTTGGTGTTGCGGTGATCTATCTGCAAATTGCCATTCTGCTTTCATCAATTGCGGCACTAATGAAGAAAAAAGTGCTCTGGGTAATGGGTGTTGCCATTGGTGCAGTCGGTATAGTTTATTTTGCCAATGGGTTCTTCTTATTTATGTAAATTATTCGGAAATAAGGATTTCAATCCCCTCAAGCTTAATTGTTTGAGGGGATTTTTTATTTCGAGCGAGCGGTAAATGCATGCACTATGTAAGGCAGACAATAAACTTCTTAATATGCTGGGCAAGCAAAAACAAATAACTTTTTGGGCAAAAAGAAGCATATGTAAAATAAAATTCATGTAGTCAGTAGTAAGCAGAAATATTTCTGCAATGATTAAGCTAGTTGCCGGGGATGTATCACTTAAGGCATCTGTGAATTATTGCTTTTCTTGACTTGCGTCATAAACAAACACGAGTTTACAAAATAAGGTGTTATGGAATTAATAATTAATCTCCTTTAAATCGTTACCGAAACTGCTTTCAGTATTTTGTACCAATAAAAATCAAATATCCTGGAGGGATCAAGATGCAATATGTCCTGAAGGTCTGCCAAGTGGCAGTGGTCTCCATGTTTCTGATATCGGCTTCGATTGCCTTTAGCGATGACGGCAAGAGTCTGTTTGACAAGCAGTGCAGCAGTTGCCACTCCATTGGCGGAGGGGAGGGGGGAGGCCCTGATTTGAAAGGGGTTGGGGCCAAGCGGCCAGAGGCGTGGCTGTTGCGGGTCATTGTCGAGCCGGACAAGCTGACTGCCGATAAGGATTCGGTACAGGAGGGGCTGGTCAAGAAATACGGCTACGAGATGCCGAATGTGGGTGTCAGTCGCGATGATGCCAAAAAAATCATAGCTTATCTGAAGAAGAGCGGTGGTGGTGATGGGCAGGTAAATGGTGAAAAGAGTGCTCCGTCAGCTTCCGCGAAAGATGGTGCTGTTGTGACTGCTGCGCCGGAAGCAGCAGTTGAGACTTCACCAAAGCTTGCCCTGCTGGTGTTGACACCGGAGCTTATTGCCAATGGCCGTGCCCTGTTCATTGGCGAAAAGAAATTTGCCAAGGGTGGGGCGCCATGCGCATCCTGTCATGCATTCGGATCTCAGGGGGTGGTAAGTGGCAATCTTGCAGCAGATCTCTCAGGAATGTACGAAAAAATGGGGGAGCAGGGGGTGCGTGGTGTTCTCAAGGCGCTAAAATTCCCGACCATGAAAAAGATCTATGCTGATAAGTCGCTTACCGACGAGGAGATTACAGCACTAGTTGCATTTACCAAGGACGGAGCCGCTCAAAAAAGTCCGGCAGGTGGCGGCAGTTTCCCGCTGGCAGGTGTGGCTCTTCTGGTCTGTGCAATCATAGCTCTTAGCATCTACAAGAGGAGGATCGGCTGATGTCGCGAGATAGAATTAAAGACGAGGTATGTCCGGCAGGCCAGGAGTGGGAAGAGTTTTACCGGAACCGCTGGCAATATGACAAAGTGGTGCGTAGCGCCCACGGGGTTAACTGCACCGGCGCCTGTAGCTGGATGGTGCATGTAAAGGACGGCATTGTCGCCTGGGAGTTGCAAGCCAACGACTACCCACAGTTTAACGGTGACCTTCCCAATCATGAGCCCCGCGGCTGCCCCCGGGGAATCAGTTTTTCCTGGTATCTCTACAGCCCGCTACGGGTCAAGCACCCCTACATGCGCGGTGTTCTGATCGATCTCTGGCGTCAGGCCAGAGAAACTCATGCCGATCCGGTCGAGGCGTGGAAGAGCATCGTCGAGAACCCCGAATCCCGCGAAAGCTATGTTACCAAGCGTGGCATGGGGGGCTTCCGCCGTGCGACCTGGGACGAAGCGAATGAGCTGATCGCAGCATCATCCCTCTATACAGCCAAGAAGCATGGCCCGGACCGGGTAATCGGCTTTTCTCCCATCCCGGCCATGTCCATGATCAGTTACGCTGCCGGAACTCGCTTTCTCCAGCTGCTAGGCGGCGTTGCCATGAGTTTCTACGACTGGTACTGCGACCTGCCACCGGCTTCGCCACAGGTCTGGGGTGAGCAGACCGATGTCAACGAATCGGCTGACTGGTATAACGCTTCCTACATCGTCCTCTGTGGATCAAATGTCCCCATGACCCGCACCCCGGATGCCCATTTCATGACCGAGGCCCGCTATCGCGGCACCAAGGTAGTGGTCATGTCGCCGGATTATAATATGGCCTGCAAGTTTGCCGACGCCTGGATGCCAGTTGAGCAGGGGCATGACGGCGCCTTCTGGATGGCGGTCAACCATGTCATCCTGACCGAATTCTACGCCAATCGCCAGGTCCCTTTCTTCGACGATTATGTGCGCAAGTACACCGATCTGCCGTTTCTGGTCAAACTATCCGAGAAGGACGGCACCCTGCGTCAGGGAGAATTCCTGCGTGCCGCTGAACTGGAGAGGTGTGCAGATATTGAGAACGCCGACTGGACCCTTTGTGTCGGTGACAGTGCCGGTAACGTCCGCATCCCCCATGGCAGCCTCGGTTCTCGCTGGAGCAAGCAGGAGGGGAACTGGAATCTGGACATGGTGGATATGGTGGATGGCGGCGACATCGACTGTGCCATGACCAATCTGGGGCAGGAGTCCAGGGCTGTCCGTTTTACCTTTGAAGCCGACGGAGACATTGTCAGAAATGTGCCGATCCGGCGCGTCTTGACAAAGGATGGCGAGGTTATTGTCGCCACCGTGTTCGACCTGATGATGGCTCAGTTCGGCGTTCCGCGGGGACTTGACGGTGATTATCCGAAAGACTATCAGGATGACAAGCCATTCACTCCGGCGTGGCAGGAGAAATATACCGGCATAGCCGCCGAGAGCCTGATCACCATGGCTCGTGAATGGGCAGTGAACGGCGAGCAGAGTAGCGGTCGCAACATGATCATTGTCGGCGCTGGCATCAACCACTGGTACCACAACGACCTGATCTACCGGGCCGCCATCACCGCTCTGATATTGACCGGCAGCGTTGGCAGGAACGGTGGTGGGCTCGGCCATTACGTCGGTCAGGAGAAGGTCGTGCCGCTTGCGCCCTGGACCAGTATCGCCATGGCCCAGGACTGGACAAAGGCTTCACGGCTGCAGAATACACCTAGTTTCTGGTACATGCACTCCGATCAATGGCGCTATGACCGTAACTTTGTCGACTATTTCAAACCGGAGACCGGCGAAAACATGCCGATGCACACCGCCGACTTTAATGCCAAAGCGGTCCGACTCGGCTGGCTCCCTTTCTCCCCGCACTTTAACGAGAGCCCGGTCCGTCTAATGGAGCAGGCTGCTGCAGCAGGTGCTACGACCGATGACGAGGTCCGCGCCTGGTTGGTCACGCGTCTCAAGAGCGGTGAGACACGTTTTGCCATTGAAGATCCGGATGGCGAAGGTAATTCGCCCAAGGTCTGGTTTATCTGGCGCGGCAATGCCATCTCCTCAAGTGCCAAAGGGCATGAATTCTTCCTCAAGCATGTCATCGGCGCTCCTAACAGCAGCTTTACCGCCAGAGAGGCCGCCAAGGGGCAGGTCAAGGATATTGTCTGGCATGAGAAGGCGCCCACCGGAAAAATGGATCTGGTGGTTGACCTGAACTTCCGCATGGATACTTCGACCCTCTATTCTGACATCGTCCTCCCGGCAGCAACCTGGTACGAGAAATCCGATCTGAATACCACCGACATGCACTCATTTGTCAACTGCATGGACGCCGCTGTTGATCCCGCCTGGGAGTCCAAATCAGACTGGAATATCTTTGCCGGTATCGCCAAAAAGGTCAGTGAACTGGCACCAAATCACTTTCCAGCTCCGTTCAAGGATATTCTGGCGACACCGCTACTGCACGACACACCTGGTGAAATCGCCCAGCGGAGCGTCAAGGACTGGAAACTGGGGGAGTGTGAGGCAATCCCTGGCAAGACCATGCCGAATCTCCCCATAGTGGAGCGCGACTACGTCAACCTCTACAACCGTTTCATGTCGCTCGGGCCACACATCGGCCATCTCCATGCCCACGGAGTGAATTTTGAGGCTGAGGATGTGCACGAAAAGCTGCTCAAGGAGATGCCGACCCGTTTCTGGGGTGGCAAAACCTGCGTTGACCTAGAGGATGCCCGTATCGTCGCTGACGTGCTGATGGCTTTTGCGCCGGAAACCAACGGCGAACTCGCACACCGCGCCTATCAGAACCTGGAGAAGCGGGTCGGCAAGCCGCTCAGCCAGATTTCAGCCGGTAACCGCGACTTCCGTGTCAGCTGGGAAGATATCACCCAGAAACCGCAGCGTTTTATCAGTACGCCGGTCTGGAGCGGCCTGGTCAACGAGAATCGACCTTATGCACCGTACACGCTGAACGTGGAGCATGGCGTCCCCTGGCGCACCCTCTCCGGCCGCCAGTCCCTTTATCTTGATCATCCTTATTACGGTGAGTTTCACGAGGGGCTGCCAACCTTCAAAGCCAAGCTTGACCCGGCTATACTCGATGAAACCGAGGGTGAAACCGGTCTGGTTCTGAATTTTCTTACGCCGCACGGTAAGTGGGGCATCCACTCCACTTACACCGATAACCAGCGGATGCTGACCCTTTCCCGGGGCGGCCCGGTCGTCTGGCTCAATCATGAAGACGCGGCCGGTGCCGGTATTGAAGACAATGAGGCGATTGAGGTCTTTAACGCCAACGGTGTTGTTACCAGCCGCGCCTGCGTTTCGTCACGAATTCCAAAAGGGGCTGCCGTTATGTATCACGCCCCGGAAAGAACCCTGGACATCAAAAAATCCCGCAAAAGCGGCAAGCGCGGCGGAGTGCACAACAGCCTCTCCCGCATCCGCCTGAAGCCGACGCTGATGCTTGGCGGTTATGCACAGTTCAGTTACTACTTCAACTACTGGGGGCCGACCGGCGTTAACCGGGATAGCTACGTGGTTGTCAGAAAGTTGAGGGGGTGAAGCGATGAACGTCAGAGCACAACTGGTAATGGTATTCAATCTTGACAAATGCATCGGCTGCCACGCCTGCAGCATCTCCTGCAAGAACATCTGGACCGACAGGAAGGGTGCCGAGTACATGTGGTGGAACAACGTCGAAACCAAGCCTGGCGTCGGTTATCCGAAAAACTGGGAAAATCAGGACAGATTCAAGGGTGGCTGGCGGCGTGATGACGGCAAGCTGAAGTTGCGGGCTCTGGGGAAAGGGCCGACACTTCTCAATATGTTCTTCCAGCCCAACATGCCGAAACTCGATGATTACTACGAGCCGTTTGACTTCGATTACAGCAATCTCTACAAGGCGCCTCCCGGCAGCGACCAGCCGGTGGCTGAGGCAATTTCACAAATCTCCGGCAAGCGGATGGAAGAGATCAAGAACGGCCCCAACTGGGATGACGACCTCTCCGGCTCGCAGATCTATGCCGTCCAGGATGTTAATCTCGAAGACAGCACCCTGGTCGCTGACTACGGTCGCATGTTCATGCAGTATCTCCCCCGTATCTGCAATCACTGCCTCAATCCGGCCTGCGTCGCTTCCTGCCCGTCCAGAGCCATCTACAAGCGGGGTGAAGACGGTGTCGTTCTGGTGGATCAGGAGGTCTGCAAGGGGTGGCGGTTCTGCACCAGCGCCTGTCCATACAAGAAAGTCTATTTCAACTGGCAGAGCGGCAAGGCGGAAAAGTGTATCTTCTGCTTCCCCCGCACCGAGTCCGGCCAGTGCAACGCCTGCGCCCACAGCTGCGTCGGCAGGATCCGTCATGTCGGCGTGCTGCTCTATGATGCTGATCGGGTTGAAGCGGCGCTCTTAAAAGAGGATGACCAGTTGGTAGCGGCCCATCGCGACGTTATTCTTGACCCCCACGATCCGCAGGTCCGGGAAGCCGCCCGCAAGAATGGCGTTAGCGATCAGTGGCTTGAGGCAGCCGACAAATCCCCGGTATACGCTCTGGTGAAGGAGTTTGCCGTGGCCCTGCCGCTGCACCCTGAATTCAGGACCATGCCGATGGCCTACTATATTCCGTCCCTCTCCCCGGTTATTTCCAGCGGCGGAGATCTCCATACGCTGGCCGACCATGGTACTTTCCCGCTGCTGGAAACGATGCGTGCGCCGATCAGCTTCCTGGCAAGCCTTCTCTCAGGCGGCAACCAGGAGATAATTGCCGAGGTGCTGCGCAAGCAGATCGCCCTGCGGCTCTTCAAACGGGCCGAAAATCTCGGCCAGTCAATTGAATCGTCCATTCTGAAAAATGCCGGTCTGGATGAGGCTGGTGCCAACAAGCTCTACCGCCTCTTCACCATCGCCCCCTATCGTGAACGCTTCATTGTACCGACCCAACAGCGGGAGGTACAGAATCCGGAAGAGCGCAAGGGCTCCAGCGGCTTTGGTATTCTGAAGAAGACCAGGAGGGCGAAGTGACCAGAGCCGACAGCTACGAAGCCCTCTCGCGGATGATAGATTATCCGGCGGAGAAAGCCGGACTGCAGAGTGACTGCACTATGGTGAGTGGCTTCATGAAGCAGCAGAAGATGAATGTTAGGCTGCTTTCGGATTTTGCTGATTTTGCCGAGACAGCAACTCTGGCTGCTCTTCAGGAGGAGTACGTCGCCACCTTTGATTTCAATCCGGCCACAGCCCCCTATCTCGGCCATCACCTGTTTGGTGACAATCAAAAGAAGGGGGGGTACATGATCATGCTGAAGCAGGAGTACCAGCGGTGCGGCTACAGTCCTGAAGGGGTCGAACTGCCTGATCACCTCTCCGTGGTGCTGGGATTCCTGGCCTATCTCGCCCGTCACGAAGGTGGAGTTCAAAGGCAGAAATTCATTGCCGATTCTGTTTTGCCCGGGGTTGAACGTCTGCTTGCCGCCTTTGGTGAGAGGCAGGAGTCGCCGTGGAAAACTCTGGTTGAAACAGCAAGGCTGCTCTGTGCTGAAGATTGCAAGGAGGTGCATTCATGTTAGACAGTTTCATTTTTGTCGTTATGCCCTACGCCGCCCTGGCGCTAATGATCTTTGTTACACCCTACCGCTATTTCAGCAACCGGCTGACCTGGACAGCCTATTCAACCCAATTTCTGGAGCGGGATAAACTCTTCTGGGGTTCCGTGCCGTGGCATTTCGGTATTCTTTTAGTGCTTCTTGGCCACTTTGCCGGTGTTGTCTGTCCCCATGGCATGGCCAGGTTACTGGCCAACCAGCAGATGCTGGTGCTCCTTGAGAGCATCGGCCTTGCCGCAGGTCTGCTTGCGCTCCTTGGCAGCGTCATGCTGCTCTTGAGGCGGATAAATGATGGGACTTTGAAGCGGGTCACCTTTTGTAGTGACTGGGTGCTCCTCTATCTGCTCATCATGCAGGCAGCCACAGGGATCTATATCGCCACATTCATGCGCTGGGGCTCGGTCTGGTATCTGCATACCGCAGTGCCGTATTTTTACTCGCTCCTCTCATTTAAGCCGGAGCTTGGCTATGTAGCGGACTTCCCGCTGATCTTCAAACTGCACTCGGCCGGAGCCTTCCTGATACTGGCGCTGCTCCCCTTTACCAAGCTGGTGCATCTGCTCTTCTGGCCGCTGGCATTTCTGAGAGATCCACCGATTCTTTACCGCTGGCGGTCGCAGCGGGGCAACAGCAGGGATTTTTAAGGATCTACCTCAAGGAGGAGTTTGCAGATGCTGGAAGTCGCAACCTGGAAATCCCATAAAAACCTCTTTTTAAACACCCTGGCCTTTACGGTCTGCTTTGCCGCCTGGATGTTCAACGGTGTACTGGTGACCTTTCTGGTGGACAATCAGGTCTTCAACTGGGGGCCGGTGCAGATCGGCTGGCTGTTCGGCATTCCGGTTCTGACCGGCTCCATATTTCGCCTGCCTGCCGGGATGCTGACCGATAAGTTCGGCGGGAAGCCTGTTTACGGGACGCTGCTGATTCTCTGCGCCATCCCGATGTATCTGCTCTCCAAGGCTGACGGATTTACCTCCTTTGCCCTTTGCAGCTTCGGCTTTGGCATGGCAGGAGTCAGTTTTTCCATCGGCATTGCCTTTAGCTCTGTCTGGTATCCCCGCGAGCGGCAGGGGACGGCGCTCGGTATTTTCGGCGCAGGCAACGCAGGTGCGGCGCTGACGACGCTGCTCGCCCCGACCATACTCAACAAGCTGACCAATAACGGCGCCAATATCGAGGGGTGGCGTGATCTGCCGGTCTATTACGCCCTGATACTTGCATCCATGGGGGTCATTTTCTTCATCTTCAGCGACAACAGGAAACCGGCCAGCTCCAACAAAACGTTTCTACAGATGCTGACACCGCTCAAACATCTGCGCGTCTGGCGCTTTGGCCTCTACTATTTCTTGGTATTCGGCTGTTTTGTGGCCTTCTCCCAGTGGCTCGTCCCCTATTTTGTCAATGTCTATTACCTGCCGCTGGTCACTGCCGGCCTGTTCGCCTCCATGTTCAGCCTCCCCTCCGGTGTAATCCGCGCCCTTGGAGGATGGATGTCCGACAAGTTCGGCGGACGGCAGATCATGTACTGGGTACTTGGGAGTTCGACGGTCATCAGCTTGATGGTGATGATTCCTAAAATGGAGATTCAATCCCCCGGACGGGGGGTCATGGCCAAGCGTGCCGGAGTGGTGCAGACGGTGACAGACGGCTCAGTCGTGGTGAAGGAGGTTAAACTCACCGCGGAAGTTCTCGGCGATCAGACTTACAAACTAAAGGCAAAACCCGAAGTTCTGCAAAGCTTTGACGACCAGGTTCTCGTCCTCCCCGGCAAGCAGACCTGGCAGGAGCCTGTGGTGAAGCCGGGGCAGACGGTCAAGAAGAAGGAGCTGTTGGCCAAAGGGGTAACCAGAATCTATTTTCAGGCCAATGTCTGGATATTTGCCGTATTGGTTCTGCTGCTCGGCACCATCTGGGGGATTGGCAAGGCGGCGGTCTATAAACTGATCCCTGATTACTTCCCTGAGGAGGTAGGTGTTGTCGGCGGCATGGTGGGGGTGCTTGGCGGTCTGGGCGGTTTTGTCTGTCCCATCGTCTTCGGCTACCTGCTTGAATGGACCGGCCTCTGGACCAGTTGCTGGATATTCATGCTGTTTCTCTCCATTGCCTGCCTGGTTTCGCTGCACTATGTTGTACAAAAAATGATGAACGATAAACATCCCGGAGATATGCGGGTGTTTGAAAATAACTGACGGTAGATGAGGAGGCAACAATGGCACGAGTATTAACGATATGGAATCCGGAAGACAAGGAATTCTGGGAAAAGGAAGGCAAAGCCATTGCCAATCGCAACCTCTGGATTTCCATCCCGGCGCTGCTACTGGCCTTTTCAGTCTGGATGGTCTGGTCTATGGTGGTAGTAAAATTACCATTGATCGGTTTCAAATTCGACACTAACCAACTTTTTTGGCTGGCCGCAGTACCGGCGCTCTCTGGTGCTACCTTGCGTATTTTTTATTCATTTATGGTGCCTATCTTTGGTGGGCGCAGGTGGACCGCAATCTCCACTGCATCTTTGCTCATTCCTGCCATCGGTATCGGTTTTGCCGTGCGGGAACAGACTACCAGTTACACCATCATGCTTATCCTGGCGCTTCTTTGCGGTTTGGGGGGCGGCAACTTCTCTTCCAGTATGGCTAACATAAGTTTTTTCTTTCCCAAAGCCCAAAAGGGGACTGCGCTCGGTCTTAATGCCGGTCTAGGTAATCTGGGAGTTTCAGTGATGCAGTTTTTGATCCCTCTGGCAATTACCGCCGGAGTCCTTGGTGGGGTCTGCGGTGATCCGCAAGTCTGCGTTGTCAAAGGAGTGACTACCAATCTTTGGCTACAGAACGCCGGCTTCATCTGGGTACCGTTTATTGTCGCCGCCACCATAGCCGCCTGGTTCGGTATGAATGATATCGCCAGCGCCAAGGCTTCATTCAAGGACCAAGCAGTGATATTCAGACGCAAGCATAACTGGTTAATGTGCTGGCTTTATCTCGGTACATTCGGTTCGTTCATCGGCTTTGCCGCAGGGTTTGCCCTTCTCACCAAGAAGCTTTTTCCGGAGATAGATCCAACCCAGTACGCTTTTCTCGGGCCGCTGGTCGGCGCCATAGCCCGCCCCATCGGAGGTTGGATCTCTGACAAACTTGGCGGTGCACGAGTCACCTTCTGGACCTTTATTGCCATGGTGCTGGCAGTGTGCGGTGTGCTGGCATTCATCCCTCACGGAGGACATGGTGGCAACTTCTTTGGTTTTCTCGCGATGTTCCTGATTCTTTTTACTTTGACCGGCGTCGGTAATGCTTCAACTTTTAGAATGATACCAGTTATTTACATAACTGAACACCAACGAGCCGTTGAAGGGCGCAACGAAGTTCAGGTTAATATGGATGCGGCCAAGGAGGCGGCCGCTGCGCTCGGTTTTGCAGGCGCCCTCGGGGCCTATGGCGGCTTCTTTATCCCCAAAAGCTTTGGCACCTCCATTGCCGCCACTGGTGGCCCGGATGCCGCCCTCTACGGGTTTATAATATTTTACGCCAGTTGCATTGTTATGACCTGGTGGTACTATTCACGCAAAAATGCAGAGATGCCCTGTTAATTTCTGTAGATGCAGGTAACTCACCCAAGCCATAACCACAACAAGGAGACATTAAGCATGAGAAAAACCGTTTTTATTCTGTTAGCCATAATTTATTCAGCTGGAACAGCCCTGGCTGCCGACATTATTGAGCTCCCTGCATCCATGGGTAAGGTCAGTTTCCCCCACAAAATGCATCAGCAGATGCTGAAGGATTGCAAAAAATGCCACGAAAAAGCTCCCGGCAAGATTGCCGACCTAGGTAAAGATTGGGCCCACAAGACCTGCAAGGGGTGTCACACCGAGATGAAGAAGGGGCCAACAGGTTGCAAGGATTGCCACAAAAAATAGGAGATACCCATGGATTGCATGTCGCTAACCTCGCTGAGCGAGAAGATTGTACAGGAAAACAGTGATGCCATAGTGTTTTCGGATAAAGAAGGGGTAATTCGCCTCTGGAATAGGGGGGCGGAGGCTATGTTTGGCTATAGTGCTTTAGAGGCCACTGGCCAGAGCCTGGATCTGTTCATCCCGGAAAACCTGCGCGAGCGACACTGGGAAGGGTATCACAAAGTCATGGCGAGCGGTGTGACCCGCTACGGCTCAGAGCTCCTGGCTGCGCCCGGCATCTGCAAGGATGGCACAAGACTCTCCCTTGAGTTCAGCATGGTGATTGTCCGCGGCGAAGATGGCGCTGTTCTTGGAACCGGTGCAATCATTCGAGATATTACCGCCCGGTTCAAGAAGGAGAAGGAGATGAAAGCTAGACTCAAGGAGCTTGAGGAGAAGTTAGCCGGTTGATAAATATGGATGAATGTTTTAGGCAATAGAAAGGCAGCTTCGAGAGAGGCTGCCTTTCTATTTTGGGCCTTTGTATGGCGGCTTCGGACTTAACCTGCATCAGGTAGTTTGTGCAGTAATGGGATGAGTCCTGGTTTGCCTTTCTGGAAAAAATGAATTTGTTGTTGCCGATTAGCCCCATCGCCAGAGAGCAAGGATCAGAATGATGATAAGGACAATTGTAAGGTTCATGTATGCCATGAAGTAAAAGACCCTCTCATGCGTCGCCATTTTTTGTGGTCCATCGACGATGAGTAGTCCGACCTCTCTCATTGCGGACACTTTGTCCGGGCCATGGGGAGCCTGTTTCAGTGCGTCTGTCAGGTCGATACCGGCGTTGTGTCTGCCCATATGTACACCCTGTTTCCAGAGGTTGCTTTGGGTTGCGTCGTATACTTTTCCTTCAAAAGAAAAATATGCTGGGCGCCCTTCTTTTCCGTCACACCCTGCCAGTTCCTCCGGTGTTAAATCGTCTGTTGTTGTCAGCTTTAGCGCCCCCTTCCGTTTCGCCTTAAGACGCGGGCCGATCATGGTGATGACGATTACGGCCGATATTACCATGATCAGATAGAGGGAAACCTTTATGATCAGGAGGATACCAAAGTGACTGTGAATCAGGGTGTCGACAGAGTTAATCCGAAAGATGGCAAGGACTGCGCCTGTGACCCCCATGATGATCATTGAGGCGATGCCCACCCTCAGTTCGCCTCGCGGCAGGCCACTGGCAGCATATGCCGGTTTGAGGACCAGGTGCACATAGAGGATTGTTCCGAACCAGAAAATGGCGGTCAGAAAATGGATGTAACCGACCAGAAGTCGGAGCAGTTTGGCAACATTAACGGTTTTGTGACTTTCTGTCACGGAGGGACCGGAAGCGGTAAATGTCTTGCCGACCGCCGTCAGTTCGCCACCACCAGCCGGGTCAAGATGGCAGGTAGCGCATGTCTGTCCGGTCTGCTTGGCATACTCCTCTGTAGCACGGGCATATTGTGACGAACTGAGTATGAATGTCATGAAAAGAAATATGCCGACGAAAAGTGCTGAAATGTGCTTTTGCATTGGTTCCTTCCGTGTTGCCTTTTAAGTAGTGAGTAACGCAATGTTTTACAGCTGTTTTTGCTTTGCAAGCAGTAGAGAACAAGATCATCGCAGCTCTCAAGAACAAGATATTGTTCTCCAGGTGGACATGCTTGTGGAGATCGTTCTCAAACTCTTCAAGTTTTTTATATGTAAGGATGAAAGTATTGCAGGCACCGTCAGAAATGGCGTATCCATTTGCGAGATGACGAATTTCGTGGATTGCGTCGCCAATCTCTTCATGTTCGCGATGGAGTCTGAGAAGGGAGGCGCTGATTGTTTCCCGATCCTTGTCATTCAGCGCAGTGCCTGATGTTGTGGACGCATCGACTCTTTTGATAGCCTGGAACAATACCTCTTCTTCCCCCTTTAGATGTCCAACCATGTTGGTTGCGATTTTTTCGAAGATAGCTCAGGCTGCAATCCATAAAAATTACCCCCTCCCAGCCTCCCCCTTGAAGTGGGAGGAGCAATAAAAGCAAAAAAACTAACGGAAACAACGCTTACTATTTCGGTTTTTATACCATATTTTGTCTTTTGGTGGGGCGATAATACTGGCTTTAAGAGTACACGTAATAAATAACCATTGTGAGTTTATCTCAGTTTATAAACTGCCTGCTTCAAGCAGCATCCATCTTTCCAACACTAAAAATGGACCGCTTGTGTGGTTTTTTTGTGAAATTTGATTTGGGTCAAATTAATCGAGTTTAACAGGTGGTAAAAGAGTGAAACCATTCTCATCGTGTTTGTTGCATGAATGCAGATCTCTGCTATTTTTAATCAGCAGTGAAATCATCTCAAAGTAAATTTTATCTCAAATATCCGCGCAGTAGAATCATTAACCGTGAAAGGAGAAAAGCATGAAAAAAAGTATGTTAACAGCGCTTGTGGTCGGTTGCACAGCTGTGGCTCTCGGTGTTCCGGCGGCACTGACAGCTGCAAAGGCTAAACCGGCAGCAAAAGTGATCAATGACGGTAGGGCGAAGTGCTATGAGTGTCACGAAGAAGTAAAGGCGATGAAGGAGGGGTCAAAGCATGCCAAACTGGCCTGTACGGTCTGTCATGACAAGTTAGCTGCCCACATGGATGATCCGGAGAAGAACAAGCCTGTGACCATTATCGATCAGGCTCTCTGCGGTAAGTGCCACAAAAATCAGTATGAGAGCTTTTACAAGGTTTCAACCGAAGGTGGCGCAAGGAAGGAGAAAGGTAACCCGACCGGTCGTTCTCCGATGCAGGACAAACTTCTTGCCGGACACGGCTTCACTTTTGAGCATAACGAGCCACGCGGACATGCTTTTATGGTAACCGACCAGTTCGTTGTCGACCGCTTCCAGGGTGGACGTTATCAGTATAAGGATAGGTGGAAGGGTGTGAATAGCACCGGCAAGACCTGGGATGTCCTTGTTGACAAGGGTGTGGATACAAAGATTCCTGAAAGCGCCATGGCTGGCAATGCAACCTGCATCCAGTGCAAGACCTCTGACCATATCCTTAAATGGAAATTCATGGGAGACAAGGATCCGAAGGCGAAGTTTGACCGGACAACCAATGTGAACGAGATTGCCAAAGAGACCAATAATCCGGTTGGCTGCATTCACTGTCATGACCCGCATGGCACCCAGCCTCGTATTGTCCGTGACGCCCTTATTCAGGCTGTTGAGCGCGACAGAGCTAATAATATATTTGCTAAAAATGGCAAGACTGATCTGAAGGTTCAGGACTTCAGGGGCTTCAGGAAGATCGGTGTGATGGAAAAAGTTGATTCTCGCATGATGTGTGCCCAGTGCCATGTGGAGTACGCTTGCAATGAGGGTAGTCAGTGGACTGATACAAACAAAGTCAAATATGCTGATCAGCGTACCAACCATATGCCTCTAAAAAATGGTAAGGATCTGCTGGCACATTACAAAAGGCTTGATTTCTACGACTTCAAGCATGCCGTTACTGGTGCCCGTTTGATAAAAATGCAGCACCCTGAGGCCGAGGCCTTTGCCGGAAGTGTTCATGATAAGGCCGGTGTGCAGTGTCACCAGTGTCATATGCCGAAGATGAAGGGCAAGGACGGCAAGATGTTCTCTGCGCACAACGTCTCAAGACCAATCAACAGTGTCAAGGAGTCCTGCCTCGGCTGTCACCCGAAAGACAGCGCAGATGCCAAGAAGTACGAGATTGAGACCATCAGGAACTACATAAAAGGGAAGATGCGCAAGTCCGAGTACTGGATCGGCAAGCTGATTGACACCTATGCAGTTGCGAAGCGTGCCGGAGTGCCGGAAGAGACCCTTGCCAAGGCACGGGAGAAGCATGAAGAAGCCCATGTTCTCTGGGAGTTCTGGACAGCCGAGAATTCAGATGGTTTCCACAATCCTGATCTTGCCCGCGAAACTTTGACCGGTGCCATCAAGGCAGGTAAAGACGGCGTGAAGATTCTCGAAGATGCCATGGCAGCACCGAAAAACTGATTGTAGCCAGTTTTGACACAGGAAACCCCGCTCAATAAACAGGGCGGGGTTTCTCATTTTCAGATATAACCATACAAGGTCCGATATGAATCTCTTGTTAAGAAAAAACGCCTATCTCGCCGTACTTTTTTTTCTGATTACACCAATTTATGCATATGCAACGCCAGCAATTACCTGCCACTGTTTCAAGGACCGCTCCTTTGATCCGGCACACCCTGCAATGGCTGACCCATATTTTCTCGCAACTACGCAGAACTCCTTTTTCGCAATCGTTTTCAATACCGACAAGATGTCAATTGTCATGAAAAAGCAGCAAGGAACTTCACCAGATGATCTCTGGATTGCCTATTGGCTTGGGTTTGTGTCGGGACGTCCAGCGGAGAGCCTGCTTAAGACAAAGTCAAAAGGTGATTCATGGAAAGATATTGTGGCAACGCTTCGACTTAATCCAGCAATTGCCGGGAGTAAATTCATAAGTTCACTGAATCTGAATGCTCCGGCTGTCAAGTTGTCTGAGGCGGTGGTTGACGAAATATTTATGAAGTACAGACTGATGAACAGTGCGGAGTTGACGGCACTGCGACAGTCAGGTGCGTCCAGTCAGGAGCTGATTATCTCCACCGTGATTGCTGCCAGATTAAAACTACCGGCTCTCTCCATATTTAGTGAAGTGAAAAAAGGGGGTAAAACCTGGGGGAGTTTTCTTCAGTCTGCAAGGATTGATACAAAAAACATGCAGCAGGAGATTTCATCAATTCTCAAATTGCAGCCGTTGTAAACCAATCCGGTGAAAGGTGGAAAGATGCTTGAGTTGAGAGAGGGTAACGGCGCAAGACGGCTGATCTTCGAGAACACGATTCCCTAATAGTGTTTTTCCAGAAGTTTGCTTGCTTCGTATATATATTTGCTTTCCGGAAAGTCCGTTGAAAGCTTGTTAAAAGCGGTTCTTGCCTTGTCCGGAGAGCCGCTTTTTATTCGGCATGCTCCAAGAAGATACCATGTTTCGTCATGAAGTGTGCTTTTGGGGAAGGTTATAAGGGCGTCTTCAAGGCGTTTTATGGCTGAATCGTATTTTTCAGTGCGATAATAAAAGCGTGCAATATACTGCTCATACTGAAGCTGCTGATGGCGTACTTCTTCGAGCTTTACTGTAACATCGACAAAATATTCGGACTTTGGATATTTGCTTAGAAACTCTTCGAAGAAGATAACTGAATTTTTCTGTGGGGTCTGATCTCTGTCCAAGCCGGTTATCTGGTTATAGTTAGACAGCCCCAGTCTGTAGAGAGAGTAAGGGGCTTGTGCATGTGTCGGATGGAGCTTGCGAAACTGTGTGTACTCTGAAGATGCCTCAATGTAGCGCTCTGATTCAAAATATGCGTCTGCAATTCTTAGCTCTGCGGAGCTAGAGAGTTCTGTAGAGGCATATGCATCATGTACCTTTCTGTACTGAGCTATGGCGTCGTCATAACGCTTAGAGGCGTAGAAGGCCTCTCCATCCTTGTAGATTGCTGCCGGCTGTGTCTCAATCGGAACTGAGGCACAGCCGGTCAGTCCTGCAAGCAGTAAAGCGATTATGATTTTAATTGAATCAGGCATTTTTAAGTCCTGGATAAGTTTTTGGACAACTTAGTAAAAACTTCCCCGAATGTCAAGCAGATGCGCTACTTCCTCTTTCTTCTGTTTGGATCAAGTTCTTTCTTTCTAAGTCTGATTGACTTAGGTGTAACTTCAACAAGTTCGTCATCATCGATAAACTCAAGTGCCTGCTCAAGGGTCAGAACCTTTGGTGGTGCGAGCTTTACCGCATCGTCAGTGCCTGATGCACGGACGTTGGTAAGCTTTTTGCCCTTGCATGGGTTAACGTCAAGATCATTGTCCTTTGCGTGCTGGCCAATGATCATACCGCCATAAACTTCAACTCCTGGCGGGAGAAAGAGAATGCCGCGGGGCTGAAGAGCATCAAGGGCATAGCCGGTGGTTTCGCCATGCTCCATGGCAATCAGCACGCCGTTCTTTCTGCCGGGGATATCTCCGCGGAAAGGAGCGTATTCATGGAAAGTGTGGGTCATGACGGCTGTGCCACGGGTGTCGGTAAGGACTTCGCTGCGGAGGCCGATAAGGCCGCGGGCAGGGATGATGAATTCAAGGCGGATAAACTCGCCCATTGGCTGCATCGAGGTCATATCCCCTTTGCGTGGGCCCATCTTCTCGATGATGACACCCTGATACTCTGACGGTACATCAACCACCAGAGACTCCATCGGCTCCATCTTCTTGCCGTTAACCTCACGGAAAATGACCTCCGGCTTGGAAACAGCCATTTCAAACCCTTCACGACGCATGTTCTCTATAAGAATGGAGAGGTGCAGCTCGCCTCTTCCGGAAACCTTAAATGTATCGCCGGCATCAGTATCTGCCACCCTGAGCGATACATTGGTGCGCAACTCCTTGTCAAGTCGCTCGCGGATGTTCCTGGAGGTGACGAGTTTTCCTTCACGTCCGGCAAAAGGGGAGGAGTTGACAATGAAGTTCATGGAGATTGTCGGTTCGTCAATTGCCACATAAGGGAGCGCAACCGGGTTTTCAGCGCTGGCAAGAGTTTCGCCGATGCCGACAGACTCAAAGCCGGCAATGGAAACGATGTCGCCGGTCATAGCTTCTTCAATTTCCACCTGTTTCAACCCTTCGTAGCCGAGGAGTTTCGATATTCTACCCTTGACCAGGCTGCCGTCGTGCTTGATTACTGTAAGAGATTCACCGGCTTTAACGCTACCACCGTAGATTTTGCCGGTGGCAATTCTGCCGATGTAGTCGTTGTAGTCGATGTTGGTGACCAGTAGCTGGAACGGCGCTTTCGGGTCCCCCTTCGGAGGGTGGACATTACTTTCGATTACAGCAAAGAGTGGCTCAAGGGTGGTTGACTGGGAGTTCATGTCGATCTTGGCATATCCCTGCTTGGCACTGGTGTAGACAATTGGAAAGTCTAGCTGCTCGTCGGTGGCATTCAGCTCACAGAAAAGATCAAAGACCATGTTGACTACTTCTTCCGGACGGGCACCGGGACGGTCGATCTTGTTAATGACGACTATCGGCTTAAGCGCCAGGTCCAGTGATTTCTTAAGAACGAAGCGGGTCTGCGGCATCGGCCCGTCGAGTGCGTCTACCAGTAGAAGAACCGAATCGACCATGGTCAGAACTCGCTCAACCTCTCCACCGAAGTCGGCGTGGCCGGGGGTGTCAACGATATTAATTTTGTATCTGCCGTGATGAACGGAAAGGTTCTTTGAGAGAATGGTGATGCCGCGCTCTTTTTCAAGGTCGTTGGAATCCATGACCCGCTCGGTAATGACTTCGTTCTCACGGAAAACTCCGGTTTGCTTCAGCATGGCGTCGACCAAAGTGGTTTTGCCGTGGTCAACGTGGGCGATAATGGCGATGTTACGTATTAGTGACTGCATGGTTTCTACTCCTAATGTGATTCCTTATCTGAAATCTGAAAAAATGAAAGACGGGCTGCCCCGTCTTCAAAAAGCTTTTAAGTATGTCACTAAAGTGCTGATTATTCAAGTTAAATATATTTGTTCTGCTCATTTGTCCGGGTAAAGGTCAATCACCGTAACTTCCGGAGGAGCGAGAAAGCGTATCGGTGGCCCCCAGACCCCTGTACCACGGCTTACATAAAGGTGTGAGCCGCTTTGTATCTCGGTGAGGCCAGCCCTGACCGGGAAGCTGATCCATGTCAGGAGGTTGAATGGAAAAATCTGTCCTTTATGCACATGCCCTGAAAGTTGCAGGTCGAACTCCCCTTCAGAGCTTTTTTCGATAACCGGTCTATGTTTCAAGAGAAGTTTAAATTCCCCTTTCGGAACTGAATCAAGCAGTGTTTTCTCTGCCAAAACATTAGCGAGCCTTTCTGCTTTGTTTTTCGAGTCATCCATTCCAGTTATACAGATTCCGCCGCCTGATTCAAAATTCTCGTTTACAAGGAGCCTGAATCCGGCATCCTTTATGAATTTTTCAGTTTCATTGATCCCCACATAATACTCATGGTTGCCAAGAATTGCATATTTGCCGAGTCTCGGTTTTAACTCCTGAAAAAGCAGTTCCAGCCCGGAAAAGTGTTTCTGGTGGCCATCAACAAGGTCTCCGGTGGATACAATCATGTCGGGTGCGGTGTGCCTGATTGCATCAACAACGTCTTTCACTCTTTTTTCACGGACTATCTGACCTATGTGGAGATCTGATATCTGAACTATTCTTACTTTGCCTACGCTCTGCAAAATCTTGCTGCTTTTGATGGTTACCCGCTCTAATCGTATGTTCGCGGCTTCATAATAGCCATAGAGCCCGACAATTATTGTGCATGCGACGGAGATTACGAGAAGTGTGCATGGCCTTACTCCGTAGACTGTTCGGGCTAGAGCCACGTTGTACAAGTCTATGGTCGCTGCAGCGGTTACAAAGAGGAAGAGGAGTCCCATCCATGTATATCCGGCTAAAGAGATAATCTCGGGAACTCTGTCAAATCCGGAAGATTCCAGTTTTCTGGCAATCAGAGGGGACAGGAAGAGAGCTGTCAGAAGCGATGCTGAAAGCAGGAGTTTCGAGCCTGAAAGCGGAAAAGCCCTTTTGATTTTTAGTAATAAATAAAGATGCGATCCGCCGTACGCAACGAAATAGAAGATCAGGAATCTGCTCATGCCACCTCCGATTTCATTTACTCTACCATATTTTCGGCTAATCCGGTAGGATGCGCTGACCTGTATCAAGGAGTCGGAGCCGGATGCAACCAGTCAGAAAAAAGGTCCAAAAATTCATAGCGGAGCATAAGCTGCTTACTCCCGGCAACACTGTTGTTGTTGCCGTGTCAGGTGGAGCTGATTCTATTGCTCTGCTCGGCATTCTTGCCAATCTTCCGGGACTCCAGCTGAAACTTGTTGTTGCACACGTTAATCACTCTCTGCGAGGGGCTGAATCGGACGGTGATGAGCTTTTTGTGCGCAGGGTAGCCACAGAGTATAACGTCCCCTTTGAATTGTTAAAGGCTGACATTAAGGGTTATGCAGAGGCCAATGGACTTTCTCTTGAAGAGGCTGGCAGGGAAGTCAGGCGCTCCTTTTTCAGGGAAGTTGCGGTAAAATATTCGGCAGATGCTGTTGCTCTGGGGCATCACAGGGATGATCAGGCAGAGACTATTCTGATGCGGCTGATACGAGGCGCAGCTGCAAGCGGATTGACCGGGATGCGTCCTAAGTCCGTTGAAGGAACTTTTATCCGCCCCATCCTCTGTCTGAGTCGTGGCGAAATTGTAGAGTATCTCGAAAAGGGGTTACTCCGCTTCCGAGAGGATAGCAGCAACACAGATGTCAGGTTCATGCGAAACAGGGTAAGGCACGAACTCCTGCCACTGCTTAGAAGATATAATCCTGAGATCGCCGAACGTCTCAATCAGACGGCTGATGCACTTGCCGCTGATGAGGAGCTGCTGGACTCGCAGGTTGATGCTGCCTTTAAAATATCAGTTTCAATCATCTCCGGTCAGGTCAGGTTGAATCTGGCTCTGTTGACTCTTGAGCCGATGGCTCTGCGCAAGCGGATCTACCGGAAAGCCATATCTCGGCTTAAGGGGAATCTTAAGCAGGTATCCTCAAGGCATCTTGCAGATATAGATGCTCTGATACAGGGCTGCAGGGGGAGTGGCAGTGTGACTCTGCCCGGTTGTATAACCGCGGTAAGGGAGTACAATGTTGTAATCTTCAGAAAATCAGAAGATGAGCCACAATCCTTATGCGAAACGGTAATTGATCAGTGTGGCATCTACACCCTGTTGCCAGGGGTAGAAGTTTCTGTTGAGCCCTATGACGGGACTTCGCAGGATTTTAGCGCAACAGGCCGTAATACAATTTTTGTCGATTCCAGCAAGCTGCCGTTCCCATGGACAGTCCGTCCGCTCAGGGAGGGCGATCGCTTTGTGCCTTTTGGAATGCAGGGGAGGAAGAAACTCAAAGATCTTTTTATCGACAGGAAAATCCCGGTAGCTGAGCGTACTGCTGTTCCACTCTTTACCTGTGATGGAGTGATTTTCTGGGTCGGTGGGGTGCAGGCTGCTGAAAATAGCAGGATCTGCGGGGTGGCAGCGAAGGTACTCTGTTTGAACATCTTTAGCTACAGCCATAATGTCTTGTCATAATCACCCTGTTGTGCTAATTTTTCGTGAATTTACAGTAAACTTTGCAGCTGCTTAAAGGCGCTGGCCGTTTAGATAAAGGGGGTAATTTTGAACCAGTTTTATAAGAATCTCTCCTTGTGGCTCGTCATCAGTCTGATGATGATCCTTCTCTTCAATCTCTTCAATAAACCGAAGCCCGTGCAGGAGAGGCTCAATTACAGCGACTTTATAACTGCAGTCGATGCAGGAAAGGTCAAATCTGTTGTTATTGCCGGCAATGACCTCATCGGTAAGTATACCGATGGTAAGGAGTTCAGGAGTTACAGGCCGGCAGATGCGTCAATATCAGATACCCTGATCGAGAAAAAGGTCGAAGTTTCTGCAAAACCGGAAGAGGAGAAGTTCTCCTGGTTTTCTATCTTTATTTCGTGGTTCCCGCTTATTCTTCTTGTAGGAGTATGGATATTTTTCATGCGTCAGATGCAGGCAGGTGGCGGCAAGGCGATGTCTTTTGGCAAGAGCCGTGCGAAGCTCCTTACTGAGTCTCAGGGGAAGATCACTTTTGAGGATGTTGCCGGAATTGAAGAGGCAAAGGAGGAGCTTGAGGAGATAATCCAGTTCCTGAAAGATCCGAAAAAGTTCACCAAGCTTGGTGGACGAATCCCGAAAGGGGTTCTGCTCATGGGCCCTCCGGGCACAGGGAAGACCCTGCTTGCAAGGGCGATTGCCGGTGAGGCCGGAGTGCCGTTCTTTTCCATATCTGGCTCTGATTTTGTCGAGATGTTTGTTGGTGTCGGTGCCAGCCGTGTCCGGGACCTGTTTGTTCAGGGGAAGAAGAGCGCCCCGTGTATAATCTTTATTGACGAGATTGATGCTGTCGGTCGTCATCGTGGCGCAGGGCTTGGCGGCGGCCATGATGAGCGCGAGCAGACCCTGAACCAGCTTCTGGTTGAGATGGACGGTTTCGAGTCAAACGAGGGTGTAATCCTCATTGCTGCCACAAACCGCCCGGATGTCCTTGATCCGGCTCTTCTCAGGCCGGGGCGTTTTGATCGCCAGGTTGTTGTTCCGCGGCCGGATGTCAAAGGGCGGGAGATGATTCTTAAAGTCCACGCCAAGAAAGTGCCGCTGGGGGAGACCGTCAATATGGAGGTCATTGCCAGGGGAACTCCCGGATTCTCAGGAGCAGATCTCTCGAATGTTGTCAATGAAGCTGCACTTCTTGCTGCAAGGCGCAACAAGGAAAAAGTGGAGATGATCGATTTTGATGATGCCAAAGATAAGGTGTTGATGGGTGTCGAACGGCGCAGTATGGTTATCAGTGATGATGAGAAAAAGAGCACCGCATACCATGAGGCCGGCCATACACTTGTAGCCAAACTTCTGCCTGGCACCGACCCGATTCATAAAGTCTCTATTATCCCTCGCGGTCGGGCTCTGGGAGTTACCATGCAGCTTCCGATTGAGGACAAGCACAGCTACACAAAAGAGTCTCTGCTTGATCGTATAGCCGTACTTATGGGGGGGAGAGCAGCTGAAGAGATCATATTCAGTACCATGACAACCGGAGCAGGTAATGATATCGAGCGTGCAACCGATATGGCCCGGAAGATGGTATGCGAATGGGGGATGAGTGAAAAACTCGGACCGGTCTCTTTTGGTAAAAAGGATGAACAGATATTCCTTGGTCGCGAGATGGCGACACAGAAGAACTATAGCGAATCAACGGCAGTCGAGATTGATACTGAGATAAGACGGATTGTTGATGAAAACTATGGAAGGGTAAAACGTCTGCTCACTGAAAACCTGGATCTGCTCCATAAAATTTCTCTGGCTCTGATTGAAAAGGAGAACCTAAGCGGTGCGGAAGTGGATCTGCTGATCAATCCGGTAACAACACTAGTATCGGAAGCAGAAGCTGTAGTCTAGATGGAGCAAACTCTCTGGCGTCTAAAGGGTCGGAGTTTTGACCTTTCAGTAGCTCCGCTTGTCATGGGGGTTCTTAACCTGACCCCGGATTCATTTTCTGATGGCAGCAGTTACAACTCTGTTGATATTGCTGTAGCTGCGGCAATGAAGATGGTTGAGGATGGTGCCGATATTATCGATGTCGGTGGCGAGAGCACAAGGCCTGGCGCAGATACTGTTTCTGCAAGGGAAGAGCTCGCCAGGGTTCTTCCGGTTATAGAAGCTCTTGCGACAAAGGTGTCTGTACCAATCTCAATTGACACATGGAAGTCAGAAGTTGCTGCAGTCGCTCTGAATGCCGGTGTAGAGATAGTTAACGACATCAGTGCAATGACTTTTGATGCTAAAATGCTTCAGGTCGTTGCAGAATTTGAAGCGGCTGTTATTCTCATGCATAGTCGCGGCAAACCCTCAGATATGCAGAAATATACCGCTTATTCTGATATTGTTTCAGAGGTTAGGCAGTTTCTCGGTGATCGGATTGAAGCAGCTGTTACTGCCGGTATAGATAAAGATAAAATTGTTGTTGACCCCGGAATCGGCTTTGGGAAAAGTGTTTCAGGCAATTTGGAGATAATCCGTAGGCTTGGAGAGTTCAAAAGTCTAGGCAGGCCAGTGCTGGTCGGTACATCGAGAAAGTCGTTCATTGGTGCAATGCTTAACCGGGACGTGTCTGGCCGGGTTTTCGGAACAGCGGCCACAGTAGCGGTATCAATGATGAACGGGGCTTCCATCTTCAGGGTTCATGATGTCAGAGCGATGCGTGACACTGTTGATATGGTCAGGGCTATCATGAAAAGCTGATTTTTTTTAAGGTGAATTTATGTGGGAGCTACTGCAAAAAACTGACTGGCTTCTTGCTATGGCAGATATTCTGCTGGTGTCTATTGTCATTTACCAGCTTTTAAAGCTTCTTCGAGAGACTACGGCGCTCAGGATTCTTCATCTCCTCCCCCTGATCATAATTGCATCTATTCTCACCCGCCTTACCGGTCTTGTCACTTTTTCCCTTCTGATTGACAATCTGCTCACCTCGATGTTTGTGATTCTTGCAGTGATATTTCAGTATGACATACGGCGAGCTCTCCTTTCATTCAGCAGGAGCCGTGTTACTGCAAAGGGGGATTCTGATCAGGACGAGAGCGAATCCGATACCGTTCTTCAGCAGATAGCAGATGCCTGCCATGCCCTTTCCGAGAGGCGAAACGGTGCCTTGATTGTTATCCAGAGGGAGATGTCACTTGATCATTTTATGGGGGTCGGTACACAGATTGATGCAAAGGTTACAAGCGAGATCCTTACATCGATATTTTTGCCGTACTCGCCAATTCATGACGGAGCGGTAATAATTCAAAGCGGTAAACTTACGCAGGCTGGCTGTTTCCTGCCTCTTACCCAGAATCCTGATATTGCAAAAGAGCTTGGCACAAGGCACAGGGCTGCTATAGGCCTGACAGAGCTGGTTGATGCTCTGGTGATAGTCGTATCTGAAGAGACAGGCTCCGTTTCTGTTGTTTCGGGAGGGCGGATTACCAGTGATCTTGAATCAGCTGGATTAAGAAAGCTGTTGAGACGGATGGTTGAGTTGCGGTGGCTACAGTGAATCTGATTACTACAAACCTACAGCTAAAGCTACTCTCGCTGCTTCTTGCGGTTGTTCTCTGGCTTTTTGTGAATTTTGAGACTGTCGACCGGGTCGAACTTCCGCTTACCGTAACCCGTGTAATTACTCCGCCGGGGCTTGTTGTCAGTGAGGCTCAGAAAATAAAACCGGTTGTCCGAATTGAAGCGCCAAGAATACTCCTGTTGAGACAGGAGATTAAGGGCGTGAGAGCAGCTATTGATCTCTCTGGTTCACGAGAGGGTGAAATGCTTTTGTCTGATAAAGAAACTATCGTGGAGCTGATTCAAGGGGTAAAGCTTGTCCTGATATTGCCACTGAAGCTGGAACTCAAGCGCGAGGAAATATTTTTTAGGGAGTAGAAATGAAGAAACTTTTTGGAACTGACGGCGTTCGCGGTGTCGCAAACGTATATCCAATGACCTCAGAGATGGCCATGCAGATAGGGCGGGCAGCTGCCTATCTGTTCAAAAACGGCAACCGAAGGCACAGGATTGTCATCGGTAAAGATACAAGACTCTCGGGCTATATGATTGAAAATGCGCTGGTTGCGGGGATATGCTCTATGGGGGTTGATGTCCTTCAAGTGGGGCCTCTGCCAACACCCGGAATTGCCTATATAACGTCTTCAATGCGGGCTGATGCCGGAGTTGTCATCTCTGCTTCCCATAATCCTTTTCAGGACAACGGCATAAAGTTCTTTTTCAAGGACGGCTTTAAACTTCCGGATGAGATTGAACTCAAGATGGAAAAACTGATATTTTCAGAAAAAATGGATTCTTTGAGGCCAGTTGCAACCGAGGTGGGTAAGGCATACCGAATTGATGACGCCGCCGGCAGGTATGTGGTTTTTCTGAAGAGCACATTCCCCAAAGACCTGGATCTTGTCGGAATGAAGATAGTTCTCGACTGTGCAAACGGCGCTGCCTACAAAATAGCCCCTGCAGTGCTGGAAGAACTTGGTGCGGAGGTGATACCGATCGGTGTGAAACCTAACGGTACAAACATAAATTCCGGATGTGGCTCTCTTCATCCTGAGGTTATGAGTGAGGCTGTCAAGAGTCATCGTGCGGATCTTGGCATCGCTCTAGATGGCGATGCTGACAGGGTTATCTTTGTTGATGAATTCGGGAATGTGGTTGACGGTGATCAGATCATGGCAATTTGCGCAACTGATCTGATAAGACAGAAAAAGCTTCGTAAAAATACTCTTGTGGCAACTGTCATGAGCAACATGGGACTTGATATCGCCATGAGAAATGCCGGTGGCAAGGTTGTCAAAACCGACGTAGGTGACAGGTATGTGGTCGAAGAGATGCGCAAGGGAGGCTATAGCCTCGGCGGAGAGCAGTCAGGACATATGATTTTCCTTGATCACAATACGACCGGAGATGGCACTCTCTCTGCGCTCCAGCTCCTTTCAATAATACGCAGAAGTGGTAAAACACTTTCCGAGCTTGCAGAGGTAATGATCCCTTTGCCGCAGGTGCTCGTGAATGTAAGGGTGTCAGAGAAGCTCGATATTATGGAAATACCAGCAGCAGCTGCCCTGATAAAGTCGACAGAGTTAAAGCTTGGTCAGGATGGACGGATTCTGATCCGCTATTCCGGAACAGAGCCGTTACTTAGAATTATGATAGAAGGTCATGACAAATACCAGATAACTGCATGGGCAAAAGAGATCGCCGACGCAGTTGAAAAGGCAATAGGAGCTAAATAGATGGCAAAACTGGGAGTAAATATCGATCACGTTGCGACTATCAGGCAGGCACGCGGGGGCGCAGAGCCTGATCCGGTAGCAGCGGCTGCTCTTGCTGAATTTGCAGGTGCGGACGGGATAACAGTTCACCTGAGAGAGGATAGAAGGCATATTCAGGATAGAGACCTGAACCTCTTGCGCGAAACCATAAAAACCAGGCTTAATCTCGAAATGGCGGCGACCGACGAGATGGTTTCCATAGCTCAGAGAGTAAAGCCGGATATGTGTACACTCGTCCCTGAGAAGCGTCTTGAGCTGACAACTGAGGGTGGCCTTGATGTGCGCTGCAATTTTGAACAGATCAGATCTGCAGTTGAAAGGCTAAGGGGGGCCGGAATTCCGGTGTCACTTTTCATCGACGCTGATTCAGATCAGATAAAGGCTGCAGATAAGGTCGGCGCTGACTTTATAGAGATACATACAGGTTTATTTGCTGATGCACCAGACTGGAAGAGTGAAGAAAAGGAACTGATCCGGATCGAAAACGGGGTGAAGTTGGCTCAGAAACTTGGCTTGGGTGTGAATGCCGGACATGGCCTCAATTACAGCAATGTCAAGAAAATCGCTGCAATCCGGGGTATTGAAGAGTACAACATTGGACACTCGATAATATCAAGAGCCGTGATGACTGGGCTTGAGAAAGCGGTAAGGGATATGGTGGAACTAATCAGGTTTGCCTGATCAGAAGTCCTGAAGGGGTTTGTATTTTTTCTTGCTTTCGATCAATTTGTCGGAGATTTTTTCAGGGAGCCCGGCCTTAAGTAATCTTGCACTGTTTTTAAATTCGTCGTCAAGTTGCTTTACTGTAGCTGTGTATGAAGTGATTGAGCCTGACGGGTTCGCTGCAAATGTGTGAATTTTTGTGTAGGCAGCAAAGATCTTGTTTATATGCTCATTGCTGGCTGCGAACTTTGTGGGTGGTTCTCCAATGTCTTTTACCATGCTTGACACATCTTTGCTGGCACTAGCCATAGAAGCGCTCTCAGAGCGGGTAGCTTTAGGGGGATTAGGTGCCATAGTGGACTGCCACTCTGTTAGTATACGGTTGCAGATTTTCATGTCCAGATCGGTAGCAGATTTGATTCCGAATAGTGCCCTGACATATCTTTCTGCATATTTAGTTTCAATTCGGTCTTGATACAAGAAATACCCACCGGCTCCAATAACCAGAATAATAATAGCAAGTATTGCGGCTATCTGGGCAGGTTGGCTAGGGAGCTTTAATCCTTTGGTTCCTGCTGTAGATTTAATGCCGTAATCTGTATATTGTGTTGTGGAAGTGTGTTTAGCGGAAAGTTTATTGAAACGACTGAAACTTCCGATAAATTTGTTGAACTGTTTTTTTGCTGCCGATGAAGATTCGGTGATATAAAAATCAGGGTAGATGGCGTGACATTCATGGCAGTAAACAGATGTGCCAGGATTGTTGCCGCATTCGACACAGGTTATTTCTGCGTCTTTGTGAAGTGCCCTACTTGCAAAGGAAACCTTTTTTACAACGTACCCAGAGTTGCATTCCGGACATTTGTTAAAGGATCCCTCTTCCGGGAGATCGTAAATATCAAGTTCTATATTAGTGCTACATTTTGGGCAGAGACATCTCATGTAAGAGTTATCCGAAGAAATATTTAGAAATTAGACACCAAATCGGTGTAGCTGCCATCGCTGAAACGGACAATATCATCTTTGCTTCTAGGGTCATTAAAGGAAAGATCTGTTTGCCCATCTTGCCCTTTACTGTATAGGTCATAGTCAGTATTCCATAAGCCCGCAATTTGACGCATGTCATCAGGAGATGTTAACGGGTTAAACGGCCGATAATAATAAGGAGACCCCCAAGGATCAACTAAGCTGGCTCTGCCAATATCATTTAGCCATGTTGCTTCAGCCGGGTAACTCCCTTTATCAATTGCATATGCGTTAAGGTCCTTTCCTAAACCGTTAATTTCAGCTATGCAACGTGCAATTTTGGCTTTCTCTCTGAATGATCCAAAAGCGGATATCGAGAAAGTTGCGAGGACTACTATTATTGCAAAAACAACAATAAGTTCAACAAGGGTGAAACCCTTGCTGCTTTTTAAGCAGTTGTTTGTAAATAACCTGTAGAATTTTATTGAAGATGTTTCTTTTCCAATAACCATTATCGGTTCCCTGAAATTATGTTCTAAGGCATGAAAAAGAGTCTATACATATTTTTCGCAATATTCAATCAAATCATGGATATTTACAAGGAAAAAGTTTAATTTGATTCTGCTGATTTTTCAAATCGTTGGCACCTTTTCGCGGGCTCTGCAGCTTAGCTTATAATAATGTGTTTCCCTGGGAATCTATCGTATATGTATCAACTTCTGAATAATTTTCTCCGTAGATTGAAACTTCGCTCAAAGATGCTGGTCATGGTGCTTCCCCTTGTCATTATTCCGATAATTCTGGTGGGCGGAATTACCGGTTACATTGCCAACCATCATGCCTACCTCGGTATTACGCAAACAAGCAAGGATGATCTTGAGCATATGTCCAGCTTCACAATAGATCTTCTCCAGTCCCATCATCAGCAATTTCAGGTCTATAAACAGGATAAGGAAAGAATATTCAGGCAGGAGTTGGCAGCACTTGCAACTCTTTCCTACAATCTGGTTGAAACCCAGTACAGGCAAGCAGTGGTTGGGCGCATAGATAGAGATAGGGCGCTTCAGGAGGCACGCAATGCGCTTAAAAAGGTAAATGTTGGCGAGAGTGGCTATATTTACGCAATGACCGGTGAGGGCTCACTCAAGGTTCATATAGCTCGTGAGGGGGAAAATGTTTACAATGAGAAAGATGAAAATGGCCGCTACTTTATACGTGAAATGTGTCAAAAAGCCCGCCATTCAAAGCCAGGAGAGGTGCTTTACATAATTTATCCCTGGCGTAACGCTGCCCTTGGAGATAAAAAGGCCAGGAACAAGATAGTCGCATACAGATATCTGCGCGAATGGGACTGGATTATTGCCGCAGGTGGTTATCTTGAGGAGACTTACGATAACGAATCATTTGAAAGAAGTTCATTCGGTCTGCTTAAGGAAAAGTTAAAGCAGAAGAAGGTTGGCACCACGGGTTATATCTTCTGTATGGACAGCAAAGGCAATTTCAAGATTCATCCTAGTGGTGAAGGTAAGAACTTTATCGATGCTACTGGTGATGACGGTAAAAAGTTCATAAAGGAGATGTGCGAAAAGAAGAGCGGCTGGATTCGTTACCCGTGGCGGAACAAGGGCGAGCCTTCGCCAAGGATGAAGATAGTCAGATACGATTATTTTGAGCCATGGGACTGGATTGTTGCGGTTGGATCGTACGAGGATGAATTCTACAATGAGGCCAATAAGATAAGGTGGCGTATTCTTGCCTGGATGCTGTTTCTCTCACTGGTTGTCGGGGTTGGGGCAACTTTGATGGTTATCCTTGCTTCAAGGACTTTTAGCGATCCTATCAATAGGATGCTTGAGTCTATCAGGCAGGTTAAACGGGGACGGCTAGATGTCAGGGTTGAGATAAACTCAGAAGATGAACTCGGAGAGCTTGGTGCTGCATTTAACAGGATGACCGAGATAATTCAACGTAACCGTGAAATGGAGGCTACACTTGCCCAGCACGGAAAGATGGCATCCCTGGGGGTGCTGTCGTCTGGTGTTGCCCATGAAATAAATAATCCACTTGGTGTTATTCTTGGTTATGCCGGTTATCTTGAAGGAAAAATGAGCGAAGATGACCCGGGTTACAAGTATATTCATGAAATAAAAAGGGAGAGCAAGAGATGCAAGAAAATAGTTCAGGATCTTTTGAATTATGCTCGTACTCCCAAGCCAGTTCTGAAAACTACGAATATTAATTCGCTTCTAGAGCAGATAGTTGACTTCGCTGCCAACCATACAGATATGCACAATGTCAGGGTCGTTATGGATTTTGATAAAAGTATCCCCCCTGTTATGCTTGACGGTGACCAGATGAGGCAGGTTGCAATAAATCTTATTCTCAATGCTGGTGCTGCAATGGGAGCTGGCGGTCTTCTGACTGTCTCAACGATGGTTAGGGGCGATCATGTTGTAATAACGTTTAGGGACAACGGCGAGGGTATAGACAAGGAAAATCTGGAAAAAATCTTTGAGCCGTTTTTTACTACAAAAGAAAAGGGTACTGGCCTCGGTCTTGCTATTACCAAGCAGATAGTAGAGCAGCACCATGGACGTATAATAATCGAAAGTGAAGTTGGAGATGGGACTACGGTGACGGTTCAGCTTCCTTTTGAGCCGGAAGAGTTTTAAGCTTCAGTATGGTGTAATCTGATTTCATTATTACGGAAGGGGTAAGGATGTCTGATAAAAAGAGAATTCTGTTGATTGACAACGAAGAGGGTTTATGCAGGATGATGGAGGCTGTGCTTCTTGACTCTGGCTACAAAACAAAGGCGTATACCCGCTCTTTTCAGGCGGTTGAAGAGTTTATTGCCGGTGAATGGGACCTTGTGATAAGCGATATCAAGATGCCGGGGATGGATGGACTTGAAGTGCTTCAGCGCATCAAAGCGAAGCAACCACTGATCCCCGTAATAATGATAACGGCGTATGCAACAGTTGAAATGTCTATACAAGCCCTTAGAAAGGGGGCTTACGATATGCTGACAAAACCCTTCGAACCGGAGGAGCTGCTCTACAGGGTAAAAAATGCTCTTACGCAGACTGAACTTATCGAAGAGAATCGGGAACTTAAGGAAGAGCTTGCCGGTAAATTCAAATTCGAAAACATCATCGGTGCTTCGACCGGACTCAAATCAGTTCTTGAGAGGGTTGAGAAAATGGCAATCAGAGATATTTCTGTACTTATCACCGGTGAGTCCGGGACTGGAAAAGAACTTATAGCCCAGGCGACCCACTACAACTCCCCTAGAAAAGGGAAGCGTTTTGTTGCCATAAACTGCGGTGCTCTGCCAGAATCAATACTTGAGGGTGAGCTATTCGGTTACAAAAAAGGTGCTTTTACCGGTGCAAAGGAGAATCGTGCAGGTCTGCTCGAAACGGCTGACGGTGGCACACTTTTTCTAGATGAGGTCGGGAACCTGCCGATGAACGTACAAAAGACCCTGCTTCGTTTCCTCCAGGAACAGGAGTTTAACCGCCTGGGTGACACTACTCCAACCAAGGTGGATGTAAGGGTTCTTTCGGCAACTAATTCAGATCTAAAGCAGGCAGTTAAACGTGGAGCTTTCCGTGAAGATCTTTATTATCGGCTGAATGTTGTCAATATTCACCTTCCGCCGCTAAGGGAGCGAAGGGCCGACATCCCTCTCCTTGCTGCTTATTTTATAAATTTGCAGAACAGAAAGTTCGGCACAGGGGTAAAGGGACTTGACTCCGAGGCTATGGCTGCGATTGCACAGTATGACTGGCCCGGAAATATTAGAGAGATGAAAAATGTAATAGAAGCCTCTATGGCCATGGAGAGCGAAGAGCACCTTACCCTTTCAACGCTGGCCCAGTTTATTGATATGCCGGAGGATATCTGTTCAATGCCGCTTGACGAGCAGATGGGCGGGGATTACAGCAGTGCCATGGCAAAATTCGAAGCAGAATATCTTCGCGGGCTACTCGGGCGCTATTCCTGGAGTGTTGATGCCGCAGCCAGGGATGCAGGGATGAATATGGCGACCATGTACAGGAAAATAAAGAAGTATTCGCTGAAAAAGGAGTAAGTGGTTAATTTTATCTGTCCCTTTTTTGTTTTAAGTTTGACTGAATTTTGCTATAAGCAGTCTTCGTGGCAGATTATTGCTTTGCCTGCTGAAAATTACGAGGATTCTTTCATATGACCCAGGCAAGGCAAGACGCTGCATTGGCACTTATAGAGCTATTCGAAGTGGATGCACTACTACTGCTTGGTCTGGTGAATATCCGCTATCTATCCGGCTTTAAAGGTAGTGATGGTGCGCTGCTTATTTTGCCTCAAGATCGGCATCTGCTCTGTGATTCCAGATATACGCTACAGGCTTCGGATGAGGCGGAACTTTGTACTGTTGCCGAGTACAAATCAAAGTCGGAAGGGATCACATTACTTCTGAAAAAGGTTGGCTGCAAGCGGGTTGCATTTGATGCTGAGAAAGTCACGGTATCTTTCCTTAACATATTAAAAACGGCTCTTCCTGATGTAGATTTCATTCCAGTTGCCGACGAACTCGATCAGCTCCGTGCTGTGAAGAGTCTTGATGAAATCAAGTCTATATCCGCCGCTGCAAATCTGTCGTCAACTGCATTTAATGAGCTTTTACCGCTCATAAAACCTGGCGTTTCCGAGCGCAGTATAGCTCTTGAGCTGGAATTTATCATGAAGCGCTCTGGAGCTGAAGAAAAGGCTTTTGATTTTATCGTTGCTTCGGGGTATCGCGGAGCGCTCCCTCACGCAAGGCCTACTGAAAAGCTGCTTGAAGCCGGCGAAATGGTGACAATAGATTTTGGTGCCCGTCTTGATGGCTACAACTCTGATGAAACCGTTACCGTTTCTGTGGGAGAGCCTGACAAAAAGCTTTATGATATATATCGCATTGTCAAGGAGGCTCATGATCTCGCTATCAGCGCCATAAGACCAGGGATCGAGTGCAGTTCGCTTGATGAAATTGCCCGGAGCCATATAAATAACTGCGGTTATGGCGACTTTTTCGGGCATGGCCTGGGACATGGAGTCGGACTTGAAGTCCACGAGAAGCCTGTCATCTCTCCGCGTAGCCGTCAAAGGACGCAAGTGGGGATGGTTTTTACGGTCGAGCCAGGTATTTATATCCCTGATTTTGGCGGAGTGAGGATCGAGGATCTTGTTCAGGTTACAGAGGAAGGTTGCATCATTTTAAGTAAAGCTAGTAAAGAGTTGAATGTTTGCTGAATTTTATTCGTATTAAAAAAAGGAGATGAGAAAGATGGATATTAAAGACCTTAAAGTACTTGTAAAGATGATTACCGAAACCGATATCACCGAGTTTGAGCTGGAGAATGGTGAAGAGAGGATATTTCTTAAACGTGGCAGTGAGCCACAGGTAGTTCAATATCAGGCAGCCCCGGCTCCTGTGTATTCAGCTGCTCCGCAGGCTGTTGCCCATTCGGCTGCACCTGCCGCACCTGCTGTAGCAGAAGAAGACAAGGGCGAGAGAATTCCATCCCCCATAGTAGGCACTTTCTATCGCGCACCGTCTCCTGATTCAGCTCATTATGTAGAGGTTGGCCAGGTTGTCGAGAAAGGACAGGTTCTTTGCATAGTCGAAGCGATGAAGCTTATGAACGAAATAGAAGCAGAGTTCCGCTGCAAGATTTTGAAAATATGCAGAGAGAATGCTGAGCCGGTTGAGTACAATGATACTCTGTTTATCGTTGAGAAACTCTAGCAGAGAGCCAATAGGAGAAATTAAATGTTTCATAAAGTCCTAATCGCCAATCGCGGTGAAATTGCGATGCGGGTTATACGCGCCTGCAAAGAGCTTGGAATCAAAACAGTTGCTGTATACTCGACTGCTGACAGGGATTCTCTTCATGTAAAGCTTGCCGATGAGAGCGTCTGTATAGGGCCCCCTCCAAGCATTCACAGTTACCTCAATATAAACGCGATAATCAGCGCAGCTGAACTGACCGATGCCGAGGCGATACATCCCGGATACGGCTTTCTCTCTGAAAATGCCGCCTTTGCAGAGATTTGCGAGAACTGTGGCATAAACTTTATCGGTCCAAACTCCTCCAGCATGAGGATAATGGGTGATAAAATCAGCGCCCGTCAGGCTGTTATCAAGGAAGGTGTGCCCATCCTTCCCGGAACCAAGGAAGGGGTTAAGGATGTAAATGAGGCTGTGAAAATTGCCAAAGAGATCGGGCTTCCTGTTATCATCAAGGCAACAGCAGGTGGTGGTGGTCGAGGCATGAAGATTGTTCACTCGCCTGCAGCGCTGCCTAATGCATTCGCGACAGCCCGTGCGGAGGCCCAGGCCGGTTTTGGCAACCCGGATGTTTATATTGAAAAATACTGTGAGCAGCCGCGTCACGTCGAAATTCAGATCCTTGGCGACAAGCATGGTAATGTCATCCACCTTGGTGAGCGTGACTGCTCTATTCAAAGACGCCACCAGAAGATCATTGAAGAGGCACCTTCTACTGTAAGCACTCCTGCGCTACGTCAGGCCATGGGTGATGCCGCAGTCCGTGCTGCAAAGGCTGTCGGTTACTACAGTGCTGGAACTGTTGAATTTCTTGTGGATAAGCATAATAACTTTTTCTTCATGGAGATGAATACCCGTGTCCAGGTTGAGCACCCTGTAACTGAGATGGTTACAGGGGTTGATATAGTGCGCGAGCAGATCAGGATCGCATATGGCAACAAGCTTCGCTACAAGCAGAGTGATATAAAGATAAACGGCCATGCCATTGAATGCCGCATAAACGCCGAAGATCCGGTCAAATTCACACCCTGTCCTGGCAAGATAACCTCCTACCATACTCCTGGCGGCCTTGGAGTTCGTGTTGACTCATTTGTCTACGATGGTTATACTGTAGTACCGCATTATGATTCACTTATAGCCAAATTGATAGTTCATGCAGAGACAAGGGAAGATGCCATAAAGCGTATGGCAAGAGCTCTTGATGAGTACCTTGTAGAAGGAATAAAAACGACAATTCCTTTTCACAAAAGGCTTATGGCCAACAAAGATTTTATCGAAGGAAACATAGACACAAGTTTTCTTGAGAGGGTGGTATTGGAGTAAATATGGATCTGCCGGAAGAACTTTTATACAGTAAAGAGCACCTTTGGATCAGGGTTGAAGGGGGAAAGGCAGTTGTTGGTGTCACCGACTATGCCCAGGAGCAACTAGGAACTATAAGTGCCCTTGAACTCCCTGATGCAGAGGATGAACTCGATCAGGATGATTCTTTTGGAACAGTTGAGGCGAGGAAAACAGTTGCAGATCTCTATGCTCCTGTAAGTGGGGCAGTTCTTGAGGTAAATACAGAAGTCATTGACTCCCCTGAGATTGTTAATGACGATCCCTATGATAGCGGATGGCTACTGGTGATCGAGATGGCTGATCCGGAAGAGCTTAAGCTTTTAATGTCTGCGGATGATTATCTAGAGCATGTTTCAGAGGCTGTTGACTGATCTGGTTTTTACATGAAGGTCTGAAAGGCGAGAATCTCTCGCCTTTTTTGTTTTACTGGAGAGAACAGGATGTTCCGTGTAGGAGAAATAAGTTATCTTAACTGTACCCCGCTTTTCACGGTATTAAGAAGCAGTTATGCTAATGACGGCTACAGTTTTGTCAGTGGCCATCCCTCCGAACTCAATGCTAAGCTCCGAAGCGGAGAGATAGATCTCTGTCCTTCATCATCCATAGAGTATGCTCAAAATCCAGATAAATACCTGATCCTCCCTGATCTCTCCATTAGTTCAAAAGGCGCGGTGAAAAGTGTCCTTCTATTTTCGGCGCTGCCGATTGAAGCACTTGACGGGGTCTCTATCGGGCTTACAGGGGAGTCTGAGACTTCGGTGATTCTACTGAAAATCCTTCTCACGATGAAATACTCCTTTGCAAACTCCTATTACAAGGCAGCCGAGTCAGATCAGAGCATTTACTCTGGGCATGATGCGCTGCTTTTGATTGGTGACAGAGCATTAGCAGAGGCCTCAAAGTTTTATGATGCTCATGTTTACGACCTTGGCGAGTTATGGCAAGAGTTTACCGGACTGCCGTTTGTCTTTGCGCTTTGGCTCCTGCGGGAGGATTCCTTTCATCGCTCTCCGCAAACCGTTCGCCTCTTGCATGAGAGGTTTGTCTGCTCAAAAGAAAGGGCTATAGCCAGCTTTAACGAGATATCGCAGACGACAAAACAGAATATCTGGGACAACCCTTCTTTCCTGATCAACTACTGGAACATTATATCCTATGATTTGACCAAGGAACATATTGAGGGGGTAAAGCTGTTTTACCGATATGCTGCAAAGTGTGGCTTTATCGAATCTGAGCCGCAACTTCGGATGCTTGAGTGGAATTCCTGATGGACAGGCTTTCCGATTGGATGTCATGGACTGAAATACTAAACCGCCGATTTTCTGTGAATGGTATCTGTCATCAATCAGTGGAGGAGGGCATCATTCTCGGCAGGGCAGAACGCCTTCTTATAGTGGCTTTTGCCAGATTGGTTCTTCTGGCTGTTCTTGCAGTATACGGTGCTCTGGCGGGCAGTACTTATTTCTTTAGTCAATACGGTTCGTTCATTTCCAAAAAACAGTTAACTCTTCTTGTTGCAACTATCGCCATAGTTTTTCTGTATACACTCATCAGTTACCTTTTCAGCCAGACTCTTGCCAGGTACCGCTTTTCCCGGCACATACTCATTGTCTTCGACCTTTTGCTTGTAACCGTGCTTGTCCACTGTAGCGGCGGTGCTATAAGCTGGTTCTGGCCGATATATATGATAGTGACAATTGAGGCGGCTTATCTTCTTGATGTAAAGCTTGATGTCTGGTTGATCGGTTGTGCTGGCGGGTTCTTCTACTGTTTTCTTATTATTGCTGAGGGTCTTGAATTAATTCCATCGGTAAAAATGCCTTTTGTGGATAGCTCACTTAATAGTGATCCCCATTACCTGTTCCTTATGGCTCTGTGGGTTGTCATTACAAATACAGTTACAGCAGTTATTGCCATATCGCTAATGTCTGTTGTCAGGCGTGAGGCCACGCTTGCAAGGGAGAGTGAGGAGCGACTTCTCGGATTCATTGAAAACGCTAATGACTTTATTCACTGTAACTCACCAGATGGCACCATTCACTTTATGAACAGGGCAATGCGGCAGTCCATCGACTGTTCGCACGATAATGGCGGCCTTAAGCCGTTCATCGACATTATCTCCAAAGAGTCTCAGGATATGGCATCCAGGGAACTTAGAAAAATAGTCTCCGGCAACAGTGTAGATGCATTCGAATTATCGTTCAAGGGTGCAAGCGGTCAGGAGATATGCGCCGAAGGAAATCTTGCCTGTAACTTCAAGGATGGCGCACCTCTACTCCTGTGGGGTATATGGCGAGATGTGTCAGAGAAGAAGCGTTCCCAGGAGCGACTTTACAGCCTAGCCCATAATGACAGCCTTACCGGTCTTCCAAACCGGATACTTTTTCGGGACAGGCTCAAGCAGTCGATAGCCTATGCAAACCGTCAGAAACGCACTGTTGCACTGCTATTTCTCGACCTTGACCGATTTAAAGTAATTAACGACTCGCTTGGTCATCCTTTGGGGGACAGGCTTCTTAAGTCCGTTGCAAAGACTTTGCAATCTTCTGTTCGAGAAGTCGATACAGTTGCCAGGTTCGGAGGAGATGAGTTCACTATTGTGATCAGTAATCTTGAACAGCCGGAGGATGCATTGCTGGTAGCGAAAAAGATTCTTTCATCCCTTGAAAAACCTTTCAATGTCGATGGGAACGAGCTTTTTGCCATGGCAAGTATCGGAGTCAGCCTCTATCCTGCACATGGTGATGATATTGACAGCCTTATAAAAAAGGCAGACATAGCAATGTATGAGGCTAAATCGCAGGGTGGAGACCGCTGGGTTCTCTATGATCCGGTAATGGATCAGAATTCGTACAAGCGACTGCTTCTTGAAAACAGTCTTAGAAAAGCCCTTGCCAAAGATGAACTAAGGCTGGTCTATCAGCCCAAAGTTGATATCATAAGTGGCCAGATTACGGCGATGGAGGCTCTTTTGCGCTGGGATCACCCTGATCTCGGACTTATAAAGCCGGACGAGTTCATTCCGCTTGCAGAAGAGACCGGGTTGATCATTGCGATAGGTGAGTGGGTTCTTGATCGTGCCTGCAGGCAGAATGTTGATTGGAGCAATCAGGGTATTGCAAAAATGCGTGTGGCGGTCAATATCTCCGGCCATCAGTTACAGCAGTCAGACTTTTTAAGCCGCCTTGTGGAGATCGTTTCTCGGACAGGCATGCCGTTTGAACAGCTTGAAATCGAAATTACCGAAAGTGTAATCATGCAAAATCCGGATTTTGCCATACATATTCTCAATGAAGTGCAGAATAAAGGCATTCATATTTCTGTAGATGACTTCGGTACAGGCTATTCATCACTTGCTCATCTCAAGCGGTTTTCTGTCAATACCCTCAAAATTGATAAGTCGTTTGTTCGGGATGTTGAATCAAATCAGACAGATGCTGCTATAACCTCCGCAATTATTGCTATGGGTAACAGCCTGAATCTGAGAGTGATAGCCGAAGGGGTTGAGACTGAAGGGCAGTATACGTTTCTACAGGAGGCATTGTGTGACGAGATACAGGGCTACCTGATAAGCAGACCTATCCCGCCTGAGAAGGTGGGAGAATTTGTGAAAGCAAAAGGGTGGCGTAGTCGAAACTAAAGTTGTATTTTTTTTGTCAGGTAATCATGAATAATCTGGTCATGGTCAAAGCAGAGCATTTGCGGAAGGTTGTCAAGTGGGAAGAGAACAGCTTTTGCAGCATCATCACCTGCCATGGGCATGCCGCTCCCTTTTGCAATATAGACCGTTGAAATGGTGTGCTGCCTCTTGTCTCTGTCTGGATCAGAATAGCAGCCAAGCAGCTTCAGATCAGTAACATTTATGGATGTCTCTTCAAACGCTTCGCGAACGGCCGCATCTTCAAGCTTTTCCCCGTAGTCGACAAACCCGCCTGGCAGTGCCCACCCAATAGGGTCGTTTTTACGCTCTATCAAAACGATTCCATTGTTGATTTCAATAATAATATCAACCGTTGGAACAGGGTTTCTGTAGGCCTTTACAGCGATGCCGCATGAGGGGCATGTGAGGATATTGAATGCCATTTGATGCCCAATAAAAAAGGGGGGATAGCTCCCCCCTTTGATATATATGTAAAGTCTGAACTATTTTTTCTTTGCAACAGCCTTTTTGGAAGCTTTGAGCGGATTGATTTTGAGGTCTTCCGTCTTGATCTCAACTTTGACATGTGTGGCAAAGTTGCAGATGCCGTTCAGCCATTTTTTCTCAGGCGCAGGGTAGGAGCTGCAAATTCTCCCGATACTTCCTTCAACGATCCTGTCACACCCTTCACAATTATCGACTATCACCTGACAAGAACCGTCAGAGAATACACATCCCTGTTTCCCCCAGAAAGTACACTCGCTGCCGGGAAGAACTGTTTGACACTGCATGAAGAAAGCCTCCTAATTACTTTAATTTCGTAGATTTTCAATGTAGCAATTTTGCGGAAAAAAAGTCAACAGTAAAATATCTAGCTATTTTTCGAATCTGATCATAAAGAGCGCCGCCGGATTATCTGGTCGCAGGCAACTCAATAATAAACCTGGTCCCCTTAGTTTCGTTACTTCGCACTCTGATGAAACCGTGGTGGTCAGTAATAATTGTGCTTACTATGGCGAGCCCAAGGCCGGTGCCACTCTTTTTTGTCGAGAAATACGGTTCAAACAGCCTTGGCTGATCTTCTTTCGGAATTCCGTGTCCTGTATCCGAGACTGAGAAGCTGGCTATCTTAAGCTCAGGATTGTAAATGGTTTCCAGTGTCACATCTCCATTCGCTTCAACTGCGTGGACGGCATTTTCAAGAAGGTTCACCAGAACACGTTTAATCTGATCCCGATCGAGCATAACCTCCGGGAGCCTGTTGTCAGCAATGAAACTAAAACGTACGTTTTTATGTGCGTCAGAATATAGTGTTACTGATTCGTTGATGATTTCGTTAAGGCTGCATGGAGCAAGTTGAGCCGCCGGCATCCGTGCAAACTGTGAGAATTCGTTGACCAGATTTTTCAGCTCTTCCACGGATTTGATAATTGTATTAGTTGACTGGTCAAACACATTGTCGTCGGCTGAAAACCTCTCAAGGTAGCGCTTGCGTAGCCTCTGGGCTGAAAGTTGAATCGGAGTGAGAGGATTCTTGATTTCGTGGGCGATTCGCCTTGCCACCTCCCGCCAGGCGGCCATTCTCTGAGCTTTTAAAATGTGGGTAAGGTCATCCATAACCACAACAGTGCCGAGAAAATCGTCATTTTCATCTTTCAGAATAGTCAGGTTTACCTGTACTGAAAGTCGTTTTTCTGCGGTCATCAGCTCTACCTGACGGTTGACAATATCCTTTTTGTCAAGAGCAATCTCCCTCAGCATCTCTTTGAGAATACTGAGATATTCAGAGCTGAGGACATCTCGGAAGTTTCTGCCGATTGCCTCAAGGCGGTTTACCTGCAGCAGGTTTTCAGCGGACTTGTTGATGGTGGTAATAACTCCATGGCTGTTGGTTGAGATGACACCGGCAGTTATATGTCTAAGGACAGTCTCCATATATCTGCGCCTACCCTCAATCTCCTGATTACTCAGACTAAGCTCCTGGTTCGCATCTCTCAAGGCGAGCTGATTGGTTTTAAGGTCGGCAGTCATTTTGTTGAAAGAGTGTATCAACTGGCCGATCTCATCCTGGCTTTCACCGGTGAGCTTTATCTCCAGATTGCCATCTGCAATCTGCCTTGTCGCCTCGGCAAGATCCTGAATAGGGTCTGTGAGGCTACGGGCTAGGTTTACTCCAAACCAGACCGAGAGGGTTATGATGACTATTGTAATGAGGAGAAGGGTCAGAATGTATGTTGTCGTAATCGGTTTCTTGAGTATTTTCAGCTGTCTGAATTCATGGTAGGAGTTGGTAATCTCCTTCATTTTGCTGACCAGAGAGTAGGGGACGTAATAATTTACAACAACAACGCCGACAACATCCTTGTCGTTCCAGTTGGAGAATACGGGAACAATACCTCTTATCAGATCTGCCTTGCCGATGGAGTTAACGCGGCTGAACTCTTTGCCTTTTAGACCCTTGTCAAGATCCTCAGATGACGGGTTGGTGAACTCTGAGGCCGGGAGCTTGGGGTTTGCGGCTCTGACCAGCTCCTCACGTTGCGCCGAGAAGACTTCAACCACGCCAAGATTGTACTCTTTCTGTTTTTCCTTTATCAGTGCTTTCAGCTCACCAAGATTTTCATCATTGAGCAGCTTGCGATTCTTGATCTTCTGGCTTATCTGCTCACTGTAAAAGAGCGCATTGGCAGCCGAGTTCTTGTAGTAGGTCTGGGCGACCTCCATCGATTCGTCCAGAGATGTTTCAATCTGACTGTTGAACCAGTTCTGGATACTGTTGGAGATATAGCCGGCTGAAACAAAGAACAGCAGCAGTGTCGGGAAGAGGGATAGTGAGACAAAGGCAAGCACCAGTTTGGTTCTGAGTCTAGCCCCCATCTTGTCCATCTGGCGCTCCTTGAAGAGCTTGAACATGTTGCGGGCAAGTAGATAAACAAAGAGAATTATGAGGAGAGTTATGATGTTAATGAGCCCGAAGATGGTAATGTTTGCGCCCATAGGCACTTCAGAGCTTATCTTTGTCAGATGAATCTGGGTTGCAATAAGAACACTTATAAGTACAAGACAAATACCGATGATAAAAGTTTCACGTTTTCTTTTGCGCTGTTCGTATTGTGGGGGGCGCGCGGGTGTTCTTTCGGACATCTAAACATCTCCAAAAATCTGAAGCAGGGAATTTAGGCGGATCATAGTCTGCCGGAACGGATGATTGCTATCAGCCATACAAGGCTGATGATACCGGCGATACTGTAACCCATAAAGGCAAAAACCGGGAAGCCAAGAAGCAGCGGGCCTTTTCCGGTCTGCATGACAATTGACGAACCGACTATAAGGGCGGCGATGATGAGGCTTGAGGAGAGACGATTGATTGATTTGTCCAGCTCTTTTATGAATCTATCCAGCCCGCGGTGCTCAAGGTCGATCTTGAACTTGTCCCGGTTTATCCGGTTGAGAATCTCCTTAATGTCCTTTGGCAGGGATCGGATAAGGTTCACATATGCATTGGCATTGCCAAAAAGATCCTTGAGGGAGCTTTTCGGGGAGAGCCGCTCCCTGATCTCCTTCTCCATCATCGGGCGAAGATGCATGGTCATGTCGAACTTCGGGTCAAGTCTGCGCCCAATACTCTCCATGCTCATGAATGTCTTGGCGAGCAGGAGCAGGTCAGGGTGAAACTTGATCCGGTAGGCGGTTATTATGTCGGTGAAGTCGACAAGGAGTTTTCCGATCTGCAGATCCTGAAGGGCGAGTTCGTAATAGGTATCGATGAAATCTGAGATATCCCGGCGAAGGGAGCGGACATTGACATTATCAGTTATGTCCCCTGAATAGACGAGAAGCGAGATAACCTCTTCTGCATCGCGTTTCAAAATGGCAAGAACGATGTCTGTCAGGTGGCGCTTCAGGAACGGATCAATCCGCCCGGTCATGCCGAAGTCGAGCATGCAGATGACATTGCCGGGTAGAATGAGGACATTGCCCGGATGCAGATCCCCGTGAAAAAACCCATGATGAAGAACCATCTTTACAAAGGCGTCAGCTCCACGCTTTGCAATCAGTTTCAGGTCATAGCCGCCAGCTTCAAGGTGTTCAATATCTGAAACCTTGAGCCCCTTTATCATCTCCATTGTCAGGACTGCCTGGGATGTCATCTCCCAGTAAACCTTCGGGAAATAGACGGTATTGTCACCGCTGAAATTGGTGGCAAAACGCTCTATGGTTCTCCCTTCAAGGGAAAGATCCATCTCCCGCCTGATGGTTCGTGCCAGCTCTCTTACCTGGCCGACCGGGTCATATATTTCACTGTCCGGGAGATGTTTTTCAGCCATCAGGGCAAGCAGCATCAGTGCTTCGATATCTGTCTCTATCTGGCTGATGATGCCCGGCCTGCGAATTTTGACGACCACATCCTCGCCGCTAAGCAGGATTGCCCTGTGAACCTGGGCGATGGAGGCTGCTGCGAGCGACTCCTCAGAGAAAAAAGAGAAGAGCTCGGTGATCTCCTTGCCGAACTCCCTGCGTATCTCGGCAGTAACCTCATCAAAAGTAAAAGGGGGGACGTTGTCCTGTAGTTTGGCAAACTCTTCAAGGTAGTTGGGAGGAATCAGGTCAGAGCGGGTGGAGAGAAACTGGCCCAATTTCACGAATGTCGGGCCGAGCTCTTCAAGGGCAAGCCTCATACGCTCGGCCTGGCTCAGTTCGACAAATGCCGAAGTTTCACGACGGAGCATCCTTCGCCATCTTGCAACCAGCTGGGTCAGGTTCAGGTACGAGAGGAGATTATCGAATCCGTACTTGAAGAGGACACGGACAATCTGCCGGTAGCGCCTGATGCTGCGAATATTGCGGTTAAGCTGAAACAGGTTCAATTGTTATTCCTGTGCCAGCTTTTTTTCAAGCTCTTCGACCCTGAGTTTAAGCTGCTCATAGTCATCTTTGGGGACAAGACCGATACGCTCGACAGTCTTTTTTACTTCAACTTCAGCCGCCTCGGTCAGCTTTTCGCGTGTTTCCTTGGCAACTCCCTGTATTTTTTCAAGAAACGCCTTTCCCTCTTCTTCGCTGAACTTGTACTTTTCCTTCATGTCGGCAAGGAGCTCTTCACCCTTTTTCTGGGTGAGCGAAAGAGCGCCGATTCCTGTCAGTACAGCTTTCTCAAAGAGTTCGAACATGGTCTGCCTCCTGTGATTCTGGGTATTTGAGCGTCTGTCTCAAAGATTAACATTTTGGCAGGGAAACGCAAGAAGAAGCTAACGGCGGAAGAGGTAGAGCAGAAGTGAGATTATGGCAGAAATTATGATGCAGGTTGTCAGCGGAAAGTGGAAGGAAAAGTTTTCTCTCTTTATGTTGATATCTCCAGGTAGATGCCCGAGCCACGGCAGTTTGCCGGAGAGCATCAGGATGCAGCCTGCCCCGGCAATGATAAGACCCAGGATGATGAGGGCCTTGCCGAGCTCAGACATTTTTTGCCGTGGGCATATAGCGTTCCTTCTCGCTATAGATGCAGCCGCAGTACTGCTGGCGGTAGAGTCCCATCTCCTTCGAGATCCGTATCCCCTCCTGCCAGCCCGGGCGGAAATCTTCATAATAAAAGCTGACGCCATGCCTCACAGCAGCCCGTTCACCGGCGGTACGGATACTTTCATGGTTCTGATAACGGCTGTAGAGCAGGGATGAGGTGAAAGCGTCAAAACCGAGCTCTGCGGCTTTCTGCGCAGCTGCATCAAGGCGTGAGAAATAGCAGTAGCTGCATCTGGCGTCTGGGTTCTGGGCAACGGCTGAGAGAAACTCTTCGAGGTTGTACTCATCCCGGTAGATCATCGCCAGCTCTTTAGCCCCGGCAAACTCCCGGACAGCTGTCAGGCGGCGCTGATACTCCTGGTACGGGTGGATGTTGTGATTGTAGAAAAAACCGCTGACGCTATGGCCACTTTCAGCAAGCTTCTGGAGAGGGTAGATTGAGCAGGGGCCGCAGCATATGTGGAGAAGAATATTCATAGGTGGATTTAAACATGCAGTTCATGCGGCTGTCAATGGTGCTGTTCACTGAGTTAATTCGGTTTGATCAGATCATTTGACATGAGCTTCATAAAAAGGGCACTATGCACCCTTCTAATCTGTTGCCATAAGGATATGTCATGACTCTTCTGATCGTCGCACTTTTTGCTGCCACAACCGCTTTCACCTACTGGCTGCGCCACATAAACCTGAATCACCTGAAACAGCACGGCTCAACTGTTCCCGAAGGTTTTGAATCTCTGGTTACCAAAGAAACTATGGAAAAAACCTCTGCCTATACCTTTGAGAGCAGCCGGCTTGGGCTTTGGGAATCGCTGTTTGATAATCTGCTTCTCATCGCGTTTATTTTTGCCGGGCTCCTGGCGGTTTACGACAGCTTTATCCTCTTGTTGACCGGTTCATTCATCCTCCAGGCGATTCTTTTTTTTCTGATTCTCACTGTTTTGCAGACCGTTCTGGAGATGCCGTTTTCGCTGTACGGAACCTTTGTTGTCGAGGCCAGACATGGTTTCAACAAGACGACTCCCCGTCTCTGGCTGGCTGATCTGATCAAATCCCAGCTCATCGGCGCAGCTCTTATCTCTATTGTGCTTTCTGCCATATTCGGCCTGATCCAGTGGAGTCCCGGTCACTGGTGGATCTGGGTCTGGGGCTTCATGGCAACCTTTACCCTCTTCATGATGTTCATTTCCCCCTATCTGATCGAGCCGCTTTTCAACAAGTTCGAACCGGTGACCGAGGAGGGGCTTGAGGATGAGATCAAGGCGATGATGGCAAAGGCCGGACTCAAAGTCGGCAGTGTCATGCAGATGGATGCCTCGAAACGGAGCGGTCACTCAAATGCCTATTTCACCGGCATTGGCAGGGTCAAGCGGATCGTTCTTTACGATACGCTGATAAAGCAGATGACTCATCGGGAGATTGTCGCTGTACTTGCCCATGAAATAGGACACTGGCGGCTCGGCCATATCTGGAAGCGGATCGTGGTTGCCGAAGTCATCGCTTTTTTCGCCTCCTGGTGCGCTTTCAGTGCCCTGAACTGGGACGGGCTCCCCGGCCTGCTCGGTTATGCCCAGCTTTCGCTTCCAGCAAAGATGGTGCTGCTCGGCTTCATTGCTTCGCTGATCATGTTCCCGGTGACACCGCTCTCAGCCTGGCTCTCCAGACGTCATGAATATGCAGCGGACAATTTTGCAAAGGAAATAACCGCTGATCCAGATGCCCTGGCAACAGCTCTGGTGAAGCTGGCTGGCGAAAATCTCTCCAATCTTCATCCCCATCCGCTTTATGCTTCCTTCTACTATTCACACCCGCCGGTGGTGGAGCGGGTGAAGATGCTTAAGAACTCTTGATAATTAGCTGAACTGTCGTTATTATTTGCCTGAAAGTTTATGCACAAGGAGATTTTTATTATGGATATTGAAAGCTTTCTGCAAAACCTGAAGGTGCGCCTTGATGCTGTAACCTCTGCCGATGAACTGCTTAAGCCCATTGCTACCGGGATTGCCGGGTTTTTCTCTCTGCGTGATCATGAGGTGGGAGTCTTTGCGGTCAATCACAAAAAACATGAGATCGCTTTTCTCTGGCCCCAAGGGGTGACCACAGGGCATATCCCGCTCAAAGCCATGAATTCCCTGGTTGCAAAGACGGCAAACGAGCTGGTGACGACCCTTGATAACTCCTTTGCCAAAAGCCGCCATCTCTTCATCTTCGAATTCATGCTTGCTGAAAAGAGTGATCGCATCCCGATTCAGAAGATCATGAGTGTACCGGTAATTGCCAATGGTGAGTCAAAAGCGGTTATTCAGGTTGTGCGTAAAGGTGCTGACATTGCCGATGCAGGAGAGGATTTCACCGATCAGGATCTCTCTGCTCTGGTAAAAATTGCTGATCTCCTCGCACTCTACAACCTTCAGGGAGCCTGATGAGCCGGATCTGGACGTACTCTAAAGGGGAGGTTTCACCGGAAGATGGTGAGGTGGTTGCCGAATTCCCTGTGCCCCTTACCGTTAATGGCCGGGAGATTGCCACCCTTGTTGCCTCGCCCCATGATCTTAACTATCTGGTGGCTGGATTCATGCGGCTTCAGGGGTTTGTCTCCAGTTCAGATGATTTCGAACTGTTTTCTGTCTGCAAGGATTTCGGCGCTGCCAATGTCCGTATCAAAGGGGAGCTTCCGGTAGCGCTCAAACCGTTTCTCACCTCCGGCTGCGGCACCGGCATCACCTTCACTCTTCCGGCAGCTCTTAAAGTCAGCTCTGAAAACCGCTTCACCCCCGAGCAGATTCTCTTTCTCATGGATAGCCTTGCAAAGCAGGCTGACAGGTATCGTACCCACGGTGGCATTCACTCCGCAGCTGTCGGTGATGGCGAGCGGATGATCCTCTACGCAGAGGATCTTGGCCGTCACAACACCGTAGACCGCATCGCCGGTGAGGCTCTTTTCAAGGGGATCGACCTTTCCGGGCTGATGATGGTTACCTCCGGGCGGGTCTCCACCGAGATGGCTGCCAAGGCGGCCCAGCTCGGCATTGCCCTCATCGCCTCCCGCACCTCACCCACCGACATGGCAGTAAAGCTCTGCGAAGAGTCCGGCATAACCCTGATCGGCTATGTCAGGGGGGGGCGCTTCCAGATTTACTCCTATCCCGACAGGGTGCAACTCCCTTTGCCAAAAATAGCCGGGGTTGCCGGAGCGATTCTTGCCGGAGGACAATCATCCAGAATGGGGCGCAACAAGGCGCTGCTCCCCATCCATGGCAGGCCGATCATTGAGGAGATTTACCGGAAGATGGCCGGCCTCTTTAAAGAAGTTGTCATCGTCACCAATAGTCCGGAGGATTATGCCTTCTTGCCATGCCCGAAAATTCCTGACATCCATATGGGCAAAGGCTCCATGGCCGGAGTTCATGCTGCCCTTGAGTGGTCACCTGAGGAGCGGATTTTCGTGGTTGCCTGTGATATGCCCTTTCTTGACCCAATAGCTGTGAGAGCCTTTGCAGCACGACTTGACTGTGAAACGGCACTTGTCCCCTGCACTGACGGCGGCTTTGAGCCGCTGCACTCCTTCTACTCGAAAAAAATCGCCCATCTCCTTGACGAGGCGCTGCAGGCCGACAGACCCAAAATTTTGGATCTCCTCCAAACCCTTGATACACGCTTCATCCCGGCGGATGAGGTCGCCCGGATATCCCCCGGTTTCAGGTCATTTATCAATCTCAACAGGCCGGAAGAGTACGACGCAATTGGCGGATAAGCGGCCATGAATACCCCTCTGCTACTGCTTCATTTCAGACTGAAGCCTGTGACCCCCCTGTTGACGGCCTTTGATCTCCTCCATCAGCTGAAAAGCCGCTTTGCATCCGCCTTCAGAGACGCCAACGGTTGTCTTGGCAAAGATGACGCTTGCCGTATCGGTAACGGCTGCGCCTGCAACGCCATTTTCGGCCAGCAGCTTGCCACCGATCCCTATGCCCTGCGCCGCTTCCAGAAGCCACCGCTCCCCTTTGCCTTCAGAGTCTCTGTTGAGAGTCTCAAATCCCGCAATCCTTCCGAAATTGAGCTGCAACTGGCCATTGTCGGTGACGGGATCAGCCATCTTGAACCATTAGTCAAGGCTGTGCAGCGTGTCATTGAAAACCCTTCAGGACAATCTGGCTGGCAGCTCTCTTGCGTAGAAGCATCAGCCGCAGATGGCTCAAAAACACTCCTGCCGCTCAGCGCCCCCCTTGCCGGGTTTTCATTCCTGCCAATTCTCACCTTTGGCGAACTGATGACTGCAAACGCCCCATCTTCTGCAAAGATCAAACTCAGCTTCCACACCCCCCTGCGCCTCCTGCAAAACGGCTCCCCCCTGCGCCAACCCGCTTTCAGCGCCATAGCCGGGGCACTCTTTCGCCGTATCTCTTCGCTGGCCTACTATTACGGCAGGGAGGAGCTCACCCATGACTTCAAATGGCTTGCAGAGCAGAGCCGCGAGGTTGGCCCCCTGTCATCAGCCGTTCAGTGGGTGAGTAGAGGCGGTACACTGCACGGCATAGAAGGGACGCTCTCCTTCAAAGGTGATCTGACCGAATTCATGCCATTCATCGAGCTCGGCAGCAGACTGAATCTGGGGAAGGGTGCTGCGTACGGGGCGGGGAGTTTTACCGTTTCTATCTGATAATTACTAAAATCTGATGAGATGAAGTAATCTTCTATACTCCTCCACCAAAAGGCAGGAGTTTTTTTGTCTTTTGCAAAATGATAATCCTTTCTAAAGCGCCTGTAACCTCTCCTGTATCATTATGTTGTCACTCACCCTTTAAAACAATTCTCCGTTAAAGCATTTTTATTCAGAGCAGTTCGGTTGCATAATTGAATTATGTTGATAAGCTTGAAATTGCTTAGAATATGCTAATTATTTGCCGTGATTCAGGCAGATATTTTACTGTATTGAGGAGGCTTGTATATATGCGAAAAGCTCATTTTAAAGGGGTTCATGAAGGAGACATGGCCGATAATGTCGTACGTTTTTCTGGATCTTTTTCCCTTGAAAAGGGGGAAGAGCTCCGTCAGAAGCTCTGCTTTGCAATGATTGACTGTCCGAGCCTCTCCATTGATCTGAGTGATGTCAGCATGATAGATCTTGCCGGATTCCAGTTGATCTGTGCCACCCATAGAAAAGCCGTTGAGAACGGCACTGCCATAAAACTTTCAGTCCCTCTGCCTCCCCATATTGTGTCTGCTGCATACGGAGCCGGCCTGCCGAGAAAAATTTCCTGTCTGATAAAAAATGCCGGTAAAAACAGCTGTATCTGGAGTCCTCAGGATGACACTTATCAGGCGCAGCTCCAGAGACAACCAGAATGATTGATGACCACTTTGCCACGTTTATTGAGGAGGCCAGAGAGCTTCTGGCCGAGCTTGAGTCCGGGCTTGTGGAGCTGGAAGAGCATCCCGATGACGGTGAGCTTGTCGGCAGAATTTTCAGGGCTCTGCATACCCTGAAAGGGTCAGCAGGGATGTTCGGACTTGAGACCCTCGCCGGATTTGTGCACCGGTTTGAATCTGTTTTTGAAATGGTGCGAAATGACGAATTGAGTGTAAGCAGGGAGCTTGTGGATCTTGGTTTGAAAGCGGCTGATCTTTTCGGTCAACTGATAGAGACGCCCGAAGGTGGAGTCAAGCTGCCTTCCGAGATTCTCGATGCCCTTGATGCGCTCGCGGCGCAAAAGGTGAGCGATGCTGCCATAAGCTATGACCCCTCTGCTGAGGCTTATGCCGATATCAGCAGCTACGCAAACCTGCTGACCGAGTATGAGCTCTCCAGAGTAAAGGCTGCGTCTAAAAAAGGGAGGAAACTCTATCTCATCAGACTCAATCTCCGCCTTGATGCCTTGAGTCAGGAACTTGCGGCATTTGCTAAAAAAATATCAAAGAGCGGGGAGCTTATCTCCACCATCCCCCTTACAGATCCGGCCCCAGATGGTTGTTTGGGGTTTAATATGCTCTTTGCCAGCAGTCACACCCCTGAAAAGCTGGGCAAAGAGCTGGAGCACACTCCTTTACAGGTCAATCATCAATCTCTTTTCAAACCGCAGATCCAGGCCTATTCGCAATCGAACTCAAAACATCAGTCAATCTACCGTATCCGCTTCAGCCCGAAACCGGAAAGTCTGGTCTCAGGGCTTAATCCTCTGGCTGTGATCGAGGATTTGCAGCGCCTTGGCGAGTGTGTCATTGTCCCGCAGACAAAGAGAATCCCTGAGCTGGAGTCCCTTGATCCAAAGGAGTGTTACGTTTTCTGGGACATAATACTCCTTTCAGAAAGCGATCCGGATGAAATCCGCGATGTGTTCATATTTGTTGAAGAGGGGAGCGAGGTCCGGATCGAAAGAATTGATGATGGTTCCGGTAGCCAGGAGGATAACTACAAGCGGCTTGGCGAAATACTGGTCGAGCGGGGCGACATAACTTCAGAAGAGCTCTCTGGCTATCTGGATAACCAGAAACAGCTGGGGCGTCTACTTGTTGAGGCCGATGCAGTCTCATCGAGAGCCGTTGAATCTGCCCTGATAGAGCAGAGTTTCATGAAGGACGTCCTTTCGGGTCGGCAGAAAAACGATGTGGCGCAGAGCATCAGGGTGCCGGCTGAAAAACTTGATTTTCTCGTCAATCTGGCCGGAGAGATGGTTACTCTTCAGGCCAGGCTTTCCCAGTGCTCCCTGCGCTATGCCGATCCGGATCTGATCTCCATTGCCGAAGAGGTTGAGCGGCTGACCGCCGAACTGAGAGACACGACGCTGAATATCAGGATGCTTCCTATCGGCACAACCTTCAGCCGCTTCAAACGGGTTGTCAGGGATCTCGGGGAGGAACTGGGCAAGAGAGTCCAGCTTACCACTTCAGGTGGCGAGACCGAGATTGACAAGACGGTCATAGAAAAACTCAATGACCCTCTTGTTCACCTTATTCGTAACAGTATCGACCACGGCATTGAGTCTGCTGACGAACGCCGCCGGGCCAACAAGCCGGTTGAGGGGAATATTCACCTTGCAGCGGTGCACGAAGGTGATTCGGTCGTTATCACCATTTCGGATGATGGCAAAGGGCTTGATTACGATGCGATCAGATCCAAGGCCACGGAACTCGGGCTGTCACCGGTTGTCAGTGAGCTTTCCGACCGTGAGGTGAGTTCATTCATTTTTATGCCCGGCTTCTCCACTGCCGGTAAAGTGAGCGGTATTTCAGGAAGAGGGGTCGGGATGGATGTTGTGAAACGCTCCATTGATTCGCTTCGCGGTAGTATTGAGCTGCTTTCTCAGCCCGGTGAAGGGACAAAGGTTGTTATCCGTTTGCCGCTGACTCTTGTCATAATCGAGAGCCTGCTGGTCAAGGTTGGCAATGACCGCTTTGTCCTGCCGCTCTCCCTTGTGGAAGAGTGTGTGGAGCTGGACAAGTCACAAAACAGGGCAGGGCACGGCGATCTGATAGATGTCCGCGGGCAGCTCGTCCCCTTTATCTACCTTCGGGAGCGGTTCACCATAGGTGCTGCGCCACCGGAACTCCAGCAGATTGTAATCATGAACCACGAAAACCAGAGAATCGGCATAGCTGTCGATCATGTCATTGGTCAACATCAGGCTGTAATCAAGCCGTTGGGTCGTTTCTATGAGGGTGTAGAGGAACTGTCAGGGGCAACCATACTTGGAGATGGCACTGTTGCGCTGATTGTTGATGTGCCAAAAATCGTGCGTAAAGCAGCGCTGACTAAATAAGGAAAAGGGTCAAATTCAGTGGCAAGGAGGATGAACTGGTGAAACTGACAGATATCAAAATAGGGAAAAGGCTGGCCATAAGTTCCGCTTTGCAGTTGTTGCTGCTTATTGTTGTGGCCCTTGTCGGCTATTGGGGCATCCGCTCAATCGAGGCGACAACCATGCACATGCTACAGGGGGATGCAATATTGGCCCAGCATGGTGGCAGGCTCCGTGCTGATGTGCTGGGGATGCGGCGTTTTGAAAAGGATCTGATTATAAATATTAGCTCTCAGGAGAAGGTTGAGGATTACTATAAAAAGTGGCTGGAGATGCAGGAAAAGTCCCATGAGCGGATAGCTGACCTGGAAAAGGTTGCTGTTGATGAAAAGCACAAGGCCGCTATCAAGTCGATGAAAGCAGACTTGCAAGCCTATGTTGAAGGTATGGGCAAGGTTGTCGTCAAAATTAAGAACGGTCTGTTAAAGACTCCTGCGGAGGCCAACCAGGCTCTCTTTGATGTAAAGGACGAAACCTGGCGGCTGGAGAAGACTGCTACTGAGTTTGCCACTGAGGGGTACACCCTTATGGATCATGAAATCCCGGTGATCAGGAGTAAGGGGAACAGTACTGCTCTGGTCATGTCCATCTTCAGTGTTGTTGCCATACTCCTTGGAATTTTTGCCAATATGCTGCTTACCTCCAGTATCAAAAGACCCCTGACCAAGGCGGTGGAGACTGCTAACAGCCTTGCTGAAGGGGATCTGCGGGTAACTATTGATGAGCCGTCAAAGGATGAGACGGGCCAGCTTCTTCTGGCGATGAAGAATATGCTTGAAAAGCTCAAGGGGGTTGTTCAGGACGTAAAATGTGCTGCAGACAATGTTGCCAGTGGCAGCCAGGAGCTATCTTCAAGCTCCGAGGAGATGTCCCAGGGGGCAACGGAGCAGGCAGCCGCAGCTGAGGAGGCTTCTGCCTCCATGGAGCAGATGACCTCAAATATCCGCCAGAATGCCGATAATGCCCTGCAGACAGAGAAGATTGCCACCAAGGCGGCTGTTGATGCCCGTGAAGGCGGGCGGGTTGTGAAAGAGACAGTTAATGCCATGAAGGATATTGCCAGCAAGATTGCCATTATCGAAGAAATAGCCCGCCAGACAAACCTGCTCGCCCTGAATGCGGCAATCGAGGCTGCCAGAGCCGGTGAGCATGGCAAGGGGTTTGCGGTGGTTGCCTCCGAAGTGCGCAAGCTTGCCGAGCGGAGCCAGCAGGCTGCAGGTGAAATCAGTAAATTATCCACCAGCAGCGTCCAGGTGGCTGAACTGGCAGGGGAGACACTATCGAGGATCGTTCCTGATATCCAGAAGACTGCCGAACTGGTTCAGGAAATCAGCGCTGCCTGCAAGGAGCAGGATGCCGGTGCGGAGCAGATCAACCGGGCTATTCAGCAGCTCGATCAGGTTATTCAGCAGAATGCCTCTGTATCTGAAGAGATGGCATCAACATCGGAAGAGCTGGCATCACAGGCCGAGCAGCTTCAGTCAACAATCTCCTTTTTCAGGACCGGTGATGATGGCGGGTATCTGGGGCAGCGGGGCGCTTTCCAGCAGGGAAAAACAAGGAAAAGAGCCAGGGTTGAGCATGTGGCATCCCTGCACACTCTTGCCGCCTTGGGGAAATCATCCGATAAAAGCAGAGGTGTAAAAATAGATATGAGTGGCGGAGATCATATTGATGAGGAATTTGAGAAGTTTTGAGAGAGGTGACGATATGAGCGTTTCATCAATAACCGAAACAAGGCAGTATCTTACCTTCAGGCTGAGCAGCGAGATATATGCCATAGATGTGGCCAATGTCAGGGAGATCCTTGAAGTTGGGGATATCACCAGGGTTCCCCAGACCCCGCCTTACATGAGAGGGGTTATTAATCTGCGTGGCAGCGTTGTTCCTGTAATGGATCTTCGGCTGAAATTCGGTATGACAGAGACAGAGCAGACCATCAATACCTGCATCGTCGTTGTTGAGGCACAGGTTGATGGAGAGAAGCTTGTTGTCGGGACCCTTGCCGATTCGGTGCAGGAGGTTTTCGAGATGGAGCCGGGACAGATCGAGCCTGCGCCGAGGATCGGAACCAGGCTCAATACCGACTTCATTCGCGGCATGGGGAACCATGATGGCCAGTTCATAATGATTCTTGACATAGATATGGTCTTTTCTGCCGAAGATCTGCTGTTATCTACGGATGCAGTCGCTGAGGCCGCCTGAACGTGCCATGAGTGCAGCCAGGTCATCTGAAGCCGTCAGGCATGGAAGATCATCAACCCCTGTCAAAATGTCCGATCAGGAGTTCCGGCGGCTGAGCAGCTTTATTTATGAGCTCTGCGGCATCAATATGCCCCCTTCAAAAAAGACCATGCTTGAGGCACGGCTTCAAAAACGGCTCCGCTTACTAGGTCTTTCAAGTTTCAAGGATTATGAGAAGCTCCTTTTTAGCCAGGACTCAGGAATGAAGGAGCTTCCGCTTATGATCAACGTTGTCACTACCAACAAGACCGAGTTTTTCAGGGAGCCTGCTCACTTCGAATACCTGGCAAGGGAAGCGCTACCTAAGCTTATTGGCTCTACAAGGGCTGGAGAAAGGGCAGTCAGGCTCTGGAGCGCAGGCTGTTCCAGCGGAGAGGAACCTTATACCATTGCGATGGTACTGAATGAATTCTCAGGGGGAAATGTTGCAAACTATTCACTCCTTGCCACCGATATATCTTCAGCTGTTTTGGAAAAAGCCAGGCTTGGGATTTATTACGAAGAGAGTATCAGCCCGGTTCCGCAGATTTTAAGACAGAAATATTTTCTGAAAAGCAGGGATCGTGTGAAAAAACTGGTACGGGTTGTGCCGAAGCTTCGCACCATGGTTGATTTCAGACAGCTGAATTTTAAAAGTGAAGAGTTCAGAAATCCCAAGACATTTGACATAATTTTCTGTCGCAATGTGATCATCTATTTTGACAAGCAGACCCAGAGTTCAATCCTGACATCCCTTTACAATCATCTTGCTCATGGGGGGTATCTGTTTCTGGGCCATTCCGAAACCCTCAGCGGCTTTGACATCCCCTTAAAACAGGTCGCCTCGACTGTTTACAGAAAGCCATGATCAGCCACAATATCCCTGCACTCGCTGTTTATCTGAAACCAGGTGAGGTCTATCTTGCTGACAAACCATCGGTTGTCACAACTGTGCTTGGCTCCTGCATCTCTGTGACCATGTTCTCAAAAAGGCTTAAGACCGGTGCTATCTGTCATGCCCTGCTGCCTGAGGGGTCCCATGACGAGGCGTTTCGCTATGTTGACGGCTCCATTTATTACATGCTTGCCAGGTTGACCTCTTTAGGGGTTACCCGCCGTGAACTGGAAGTAAAGTTGTTTGGTGGCTCCGACATGCTCACCTCAAGCGAAAATCCGGCCATAAAGGTAGGTGGGCGAAATATACAGGTGGCAAAGGAGGTGCTCATAGCCGAGGGACTCTCGCTTGCCAAGGAGGATGTGGGGGGACTTGCCGGGAGGAAGATCCTTTTTCACACCCATACCGGTGATGTCTGGCTGAAACGGCTGAGGCGCGGAGAAATTGCGGAGAGTGATTTGCGATGACCGCCCGGAAAATCATAAAGGTTCTTATCGTCGATGATTCTGCGGTTGTCAGAGAAGTTCTGCGGGATATTCTCAGTGGTGACCCTGAAATTGAGGTAATGGGGACCGCTGCCGACCCGTTTGTCGCTGCTGAAAAGATGAAGCTGGAAATACCTGATGTGATTCTGCTTGATGTGGAAATGCCGAGAATGGATGGCATAACATTTTTACAGAAGATCATGAGTCAGCATCCGATTCCGGTGGTTATCTGTTCAAGCCTGACCGACAGGGGGAGTGAGACAACACTGAAAGCCCTTGAATCGGGGGCTGTCGAGATAATCAGTAAACCGCGCATCGGGGCCAGGGAGTTCATTGCCGAATCAAAGGGGACGATACTTGATACGGTCAAGGCTGCAGCCGGAGCGCGAATAAAGAAAATTTCGCTGAAAATTCACGAAGTACAACCGAAGCTGAGCGCCGATGTAATTATTGCAAAGTCGGCTTCAAAGGCAATGGTGCAGACCACTGAGAAGGTTGTGGTCGTCGGCGCTTCAACCGGCGGTACCGAGGCTCTCAGGGTTTTTCTTGAAGCAATGCCTGAAAATGCGCCGGGGATAGTCATTGTTCAGCATATGCCCGAAGGCTTCACCCGCGCCTTTGCCCAACGTCTCGATTCCCTCTGCCGGATTGCGGTGAAAGAGGCTGCCGACAATGACACCGTCATTCGTGGACGGGCCCTGATCGCTCCGGGCAATCATCATCTGCTGCTGAAGAGGAGTGGGGCACGGTACTATGTGGAGGTTCGGGAAGGGCCCCTTGTCTGCCGTCATCGCCCGTCTGTGGATGTCCTCTTCAGGTCAGCCGCAAGGTATGGAGGAAAGAACGTCGTCGCGGTCATCATGACCGGCATGGGGGATGACGGCTCCCGCGGCATGAGGGAGCTGAAGGATGCCGGGGCGAGGACCATAGCCCAGGATGAGGCGACATCAATTGTTTTTGGTATGCCGAATGAGGCGATAAAGACCGGAGCTGTAGACCATGTGCTCCCCCTTGACTCTATAGCCAGGGAGGTTGTCAGGCTGGCTTTATCCTGAATATGGTAGCTGGTTGGGTAATTTGTTGTATTAGTTGCTACGGTTGTCCTGTCAGAGGGGGTGGTGTTGGGTGACGGTTAGTTAATGAGTTGTGAAATGTGATATTTGTTGACACCAGTATTGGTCCAGTGTATTAAAAATGCGCTAATTGAAATGCATTGAAAATACTCGGGGCAAAATGTCTCAATATCGTTGTAAAACTCTCTTTATGAACAAGGCCGCTCGGGTCAGCTCAAGGCTGATTTGGCGGCCTTTTGCGTGCTTATACTGAAAATCTGATTCTGATATTATGGAGGGATATATGTTTCGCAGGCATTCAAGGATCATCGCAGCGATTGTAGTTTCATTTTTCACCTGGACATCTGGCGGTCTGTTCTCAGTTGCCCATGCGGCGGTAGATGCTGCCAAAAAGAGCGCTGCCCATACTGTTCCGCAAAAAAGCGAAGGGGCGGAGGAGAAGCTTTCCAGGCTTACGGAGGAGTTGCGGGAGACGCTGGCAGATGCAAAGGCTGGGCATAGAGCCAAGTGGGACAGGCTCATTGCGTCGCGGGGTGAGCTGGAGAGCCACGACATCGCCATTCGCGCCGAGTTTGCGGCTACGGAGCAGAAACTGAAAGATGCCAAGCTACCGCCTGAAATCCTTGCCAGGCATGCAAAGTTCGTCAAGCATTACGACGATAATCTGACTGAGCTGAAGGGAAATATCTCCCTTGTTGAAAGCGCCAAGGATGCAGCAGAGGCGGAAGCCGCGCTGGAGAAGACCCGCAAGCATCTAACCAGGGTAAAAGCCCCCTCCCGTCACAAAAAACTCGACCCCAACAACCTGCCACACCGCCAGCCAAAGGTCGTCAAGCGCGAACCGCGGATGAAGAAGGAGGAGTTTGACCGGGATCTGAAGAAGGACAAGCATGCCTGGAAACAGGCAAAGCGTGTCATGGTCGCTGCCACCGGTTCAGTTGCCGGTCTGCTGCCGCCCGACGATCTGGCTGAAACCATTGAAGTGCAGCTATCCCCGGAGATCAAAGCCAAAGCTCTTGAGCTTGGAAACAGTCCGGTGAAAATTTATGAGTGGGTGCGGAACAACATCAAATACGAGGCGTATTACGGTTCTCTCAAAGGCTCGCAGCAGACGCTGCTTGAGCGTTCTGGTAACGATCTTGACCAGGCAAGTCTGTTGATTGCCCTGCTGAGAGCAGCAAATATCCCGGCAAAATATGTTTATGGAACAATTGAAGTGCCCATTGAGAGAGTAATGCTCTGGCTTGGTGTTAAAGATCCGGTAGTCGCAGCAAACATCATTGCATCCGGAGGTATCCCCGCCAAAGCCGGTATAAGCGGCGGAAAGATTACAACTGTCCGACTTGAGCATGTCTGGGTGGAGGCATTTGTCAGCATGTTCCCATCCTTCGGCGCGAAAAGCGGATCAAACAACATCTGGACTCCAATCGATCCGAGTTTCAAGGAGCATGAACTCAATACATCCGTAGATATATCGAAGATAGTTCCGTTTAACGAGAGCGACTATCTGAAAACCCAGAGCAAACTGCCGCCATCACTCACCTATATGTTTGCACTTGAAGATTATCACACCGCCAACTACACGGGCGGCATGCACGAAATGTTCTATCTGAAGAAGATCAAAGAACATGAATTCGGCATATTACTCGGAACGTTGCCGTATAAAACAGTCATAACCGCCGGGAAGTTCTCCAGCATAAATGCTTCCCTGCAGCACAAGATTTCAATCGGTTTACGCGACCCAATAGCAGATGAATCAGCCGTTGCCACCAAGAACATCAGCGAAATAGCTGGCAAGAAGATAACCATATCCTACGCACCGGCTACAGACGGGGACAGAGCGGTAATGACCAGCTACGGCGGACTATTGAAAACCCCTGCCTACCTGGTAAGGGTCAAGGCTCAGGTGAAAATCGATGACACCGTAGTGCTGGAAGGGCCGCAAATCGCCATGGGTAGCTCGCTTAAGCTAAGTCTGCAATTCACCACTCCCGGCAGATTCGACGATTATATTGAAACTGACATGGCAGCCGGAGTCTATTACAGTATCGGCCTTTCAGCATTGAATGTGGCTGATAAACAGGCCATAGGCGGGCTCGACAACTCAGAAAATCTTCTCGGAACCTTCTACGACTCAATCAACAGCGGCGACGAGCAGGTCGGCAAGGTGCTTCACAACATCGGGCTGCAATACTTCACCCACACAAACAACGCCTCCAGGCTGCTCGAAGGGGTGATGCACATCTACAACACGCGAGCAGCAAACGCCGGATTCGTCTCAGTCTCGGCACAGTACCGTGAATTTTTCGGCATTACCGTATCGCCGCCCATTATTGCCGGACTCAACATCGACATCCCAAGATACATCCAATCACCATTTTCCATAACCGGCGACAAGGAACAAGAAAAGGCGTTCACCAAAATACAGGGGCTCAACACCTCATACTTCGAGCATGCCATCTGGGAAAGCTTTTCCGGTATCGATTCCGTATCGACTGTCAAATTACTGCAACTGGCAAATGAAGCGAGCATGCCGATTTACACGATCAACAGCGCTAACATAAGTCAAACCCTGCCGCTGCTAAACCAGTCGCAAAATGTGAAAGACGACATTCAGAACGTGGTTGCAGCAGGGAAAGAGGTGACAATTCCCAAAAGCTACATCACCCGCAATGAGTGGGCTGGTACGGGGTACATGGTGAGGAATCCAGAGACAGGTGAAGGGGCTTATATGCTTTCTAGCGGGTTGGCGGGGGGAGGGAGCACAAAGCCGCCTGGTGCTTTATCACTAATGCAAAGGCATGGCGCAGTATTTGTTGTTGGTAAACCATCTCGTGATTTATCTAAAGAAAATGACGGATACTACCTAGATCTGGATCGATATATTGTCACAAACATTGGATATATGCTTCTTTCTGGAAACGGATATGTCCCTAAGTATGATGAAAGTTATACACGCAATGGACTACTGAATTTAGTCAATAATCAATCGAGCGAAGTTTGGATTTTCTATTATAGCGGTCACGGTAATGCCGGATTTATGGCGCCGCTGCCAGGCATATTGGGAGTAGGCGGTCAAAAAGTTTATTCTGGAGATATACACGCAGATACTCATATAGCTTTTGTCAACTCATGTTCAAGTGGAATTGGTGACGAGTTTTTGAGCGCCTTTGGAATAGACCAATTACATCAAGGAAAGCAAAGGGACGAGGTTTTTTTAGGATGGAATGCTTCGGTTAATACACAAGCAACGAGCGGCTTCGGTTATTACTGGTGGAGATATATGTTGGAGGGAGAAACAGCAGTAATAGCAGCTGAAAATGCTGATGCCGATGCAACTAATGAATATGAAGGTTACAATTCTTTACTTCCTAGTCTTACAATAAAGGGAAATCCTGATACACGGTTATATTGAGGAGGTTTTATATGGAGAAAGCAATATTAGTACTAATTGCTATGGTGATGTCGAGTTTGTGGCTAATGACAGATGCTACTGCACAATGCAATGTTTCTGATAAAGAGGCTTTAACAACTGCTAAGAATTTTTGCAGAAAAGTTAATGTAAAATTTTCAAGTGAACCTGTAGTTAGAAGGGTTAACGAGTCAATAGTCGATGGCAGGGCAATGACAAAACAAGTTGAATTTGGAGAAAAAGGCCAATCTAAAGGATCTTTTAAAATAGGTTGCAATGACAAGGATGTGGTTTTCTATTTGAATTCAGAAACAATAGATCATGTATGGAATAAGTACAGTATTCCAAAAGTAACTACAAAGCCGCATAACTGGCCAGCGTTTCTTTCCGAAAATGAGGCTAAAGAAATAATGTTATCGAATCTAAACAAAATTGGTATGCCTCAAGGTGTTGAATTTGCGGGTATTGATATTGATAAGCAAAATGGCCGTATGAGTGGAAGATGGGTCAAGAAATACAAAGGATTCCCCTATGAAGGGGATGGGATAATAATCGGCATCATGGCGGTAGACGGTGAGTTTGTATCATACAGTAAAAGCTATTATGGAAAGCCATGCCCTACTGAGGTGAATGTAAACAAGGCAGAAGCAATAAAAGAAGGCTGGAAGCAAATTGAAAGACTATTTGGTGGACAATCTGACTGGAACAGGCATGAGGATGATTACGAAATTAAATCTGCAGAATTGAAAATAGTGCAGCCAAATGTACTAGCCGGACGTATTGTGTCACGTCGTAGTCCCGAGTCCAGACTTGCTTGGGTAATTGAGTACAAACTCAAAGACAAATTGAAGCAAGCAGACTCTCTGTTGTTGTTAAAAATGAAAATTGATGCCGGGACAAGGAAGTTCTTGGGTGGCGATTATTCTCGCTAAAATAATAGAGGTTGAAATGCCACGAAGCTTCTTTAAGATCACAGCCGCCACCGTACTCTTCTTTTTCACCTGTACATCAGGCGGTCTATTCTCTGTTGCCCATGCGGCTGTTGATGCTACCAAAAAGTCCAGCGTTGAAGCTCCGGCAAAGAAGAGCGAAGGGGCGGAGGAGAAGCTTTCCCGGCTTACGGAGGAGTTGCGGGAGACGCTGGCAGATGCCAGGGCGGGGCATGGAGCCAAGCGGGAGAGGCTGCTGGCGGCGCGGGCGGAGCTGGACAGTCACGACACCGCCATCCGTGCCGAGTTTGCGGCTACCGAGCAGAAGCTGAAAGATGCCAGGCTACCGGCTGAGATCCTTGCCCGGCATGCCAGGTTCGTCAAGCATTACGATGATAACCTGAATGAGTTGAAAGGGAATATTGAGCGGGTTAAAAAGGCGAAAGACGAGGCTGCTGTTAAGGTTGAGGTTGAGAAAACCCTGGCTCATCTTGCAAAAGTAAAATCCCCTTCCCGTCATCAGAAGCTGGACCCCAACAATCTGCCGCACCGCCAGCCAAAGGTGCAGAAGCGCGAACCACGGCTGAAGAAAGAAGAGTTCGACAAGGACTTGAAGAGGGATAAAAACGCCTGGAAAAGTGGCAAGAGGATTATGGTAGCGGCCACCGGCTCTGTGGCAGGGCTCTTGCCGCCAGATGATCTCGCTGAAACCGTGGAAGTGCAGCTTACCCCCGAGATCAGAGCCAAGGCGCTGGAGCTGGGGAACAGTCAGGTAAAGATTTATGAGTGGGTGCGGAACAACATCAAATACGAGGCGTATTACGGTTCTCTCAAAGGCTCGCAGCAGACGCTGCTTGAGCGTTCTGGTAACGATCTTGACCAGGCAAGTCTGTTGATTGCCCTGCTGAGAGCAGCAAATATCCCGGCAAAATATGTTTATGGAACAATTGAAGTGCCCATTGAGAGAGTAATGCTCTGGCTTGGTGTTAAAGATCCGGTAGTCGCAGCAAACATCATTGCATCCGGAGGTATCCCCGCCAAAGCCGGTATAAGCGGCGGAAAGATTACAACTGTCCGACTTGAGCATGTCTGGGTGGAGGCATTTGTCAGCATGTTCCCATCCTTCGGCGCGAAAAGCGGATCAAACAACATCTGGACTCCAATCGATCCGAGTTTCAAGGAGCATGAACTCAATACATCCGTAGATATATCGAAGATAGTTCCGTTTAACGAGAGCGACTATCTGAAAACCCAGAGCAAACTGCCGCCATCACTCACCTATATGTTTGCACTTGAAGATTATCACACCGCCAACTACACGGGCGGCATGCACGAAATGTTCTATCTGAAGAAGATCAAAGAACATGAATTCGGCATATTACTCGGAACGTTGCCGTATAAAACAGTCATAACCGCCGGGAAGTTCTCCAGCATAAATGCTTCCCTGCAGCACAAGATTTCAATCGGTTTACGCGACCCAATAGCAGATGAATCAGCCGTTGCCACCAAGAACATCAGCGAAATAGCTGGCAAGAAGATAACCATATCCTACGCACCGGCTACAGACGGGGACAGAGCGGTAATGACCAGCTACGGCGGACTATTGAAAACCCCTGCCTACCTGGTAAGGGTCAAGGCTCAGGTGAAAATCGATGACACCGTAGTGCTGGAAGGGCCGCAAATCGCCATGGGTAGCTCGCTTAAGCTAAGTCTGCAATTCACCACTCCCGGCAGATTCGACGATTATATTGAAACTGACATGGCAGCCGGAGTCTATTACAGTATCGGCCTTTCAGCATTGAATGTGGCTGATAAACAGGCCATAGGCGGGCTCGACAACTCAGAAAATCTTCTCGGAACCTTCTACGACTCAATCAACAGCGGCGACGAGCAGGTCGGCAAGGTGCTTCACAACATCGGGCTGCAATACTTCACCCACACAAACAACGCCTCCAGGCTGCTCGAAGGGGTGATGCACATCTACAACACGCGAGCAGCAAACGCCGGATTCGTCTCAGTCTCGGCACAGTACCGTGAATTTTTCGGCATTACCGTATCGCCGCCCATTATTGCCGGACTCAACATCGACATCCCAAGATACATCCAATCACCATTTTCCATAACCGGCGACAAGGAACAAGAAAAGGCGTTCACCAAAATACAGGGGCTCAACACCTCATACTTCGAGCATGCCATCTGGGAAAGCTTTTCCGGTATCGATTCCGTATCGACTGTCAAATTACTGCAACTGGCAAATGAAGCGAGCATGCCGATTTACACGATCAACAGCGCTAACATAAGTCAAACCCTGCCGCTGCTAAACCAGTCGCAAAATGTGAAAGACGACATTCAGAACGTGGTTGCAGCAGGGAAAGAGGTGACAATTCCCAAAAGCTACATCACCCGCAATGAGTGGGCTGGTACGGGGTACATGGTGAGGAATCCAGAGACAGGTGAAGGGGCTTATATGCTTTCTAGCGGGTTGGCGGGGGGAGGGAGCACGGCTTCTCCTGCAGCTTCGGCTCTTGGGTTGTTGATGCGTCAGTATGCTGCACTGGCAGCAGGTAAACCAGCGGAACCTCTAGTGAAAAATGAGGATAAAAATTTATTAATTGATGATCTAGACTTTATGAACATGATAGGCGGTATGGTTCTGAGCAAGGGATATATTCCAAGAGTTATGGCAACGTTTTCTAAAAAGGATCTTCTCAGCTTGTTTAACAACAGCAATAATAAAATATTTTATTACAGCGGTCATGGTGATGGTAATAGTACCCTTAGTCTTTTGGCACCAGGTGCAGTAATAGGGACAGCGGATGATGTAGTCATTTCTTCGGAAATTAAGGCAAATGCACATATCGTTTTTCTAAACTCATGTTCCAGCGCAAGCACTTCCGCCTTTGCAAGCACTTTTGGTGTTCTCGGGGGAGGTGAAAATAGAGTATTTTTAGGATTCGACGATACCATTGATGATTACGCAGAATCGAGTCAGTTTGGTTTTGGTTGGTGGAGGCAAATGTACGAAGGAAAAACTGCGATATTGTCTCTGCAAAGGCTAAGGTCAAAGTACACTGATTATAGTACCTCTGGAGCAAAAATTCGATTGATAGGTGATGCAGCAACAAAACTATAAAAGGTGATAATAATGCTCAGATTATTAATGAAATTGATGGGATCGATGGTACTTACATTTGTTGCTACTGGAGCAGCGTTTGCCTGCAACATATCGAATGAAAATGCCATTGCTTCTGCTAAGCTTTTTTGCAAAAAACTGGGAATCAAATATTCACATGAACCTTGGGTCTCAAGGACTGATTATGTTTGGAGAATAAAGAATTCAGAAGTCAAACGAATCGAGTTTGGAGAAAAGGGCGATTACAAGATATCAATGGATGTTAATTGCATTAATCAAGAAGTCGTCGGATTTTTCAATTGGGAGCATGATGAACGGTTGCGAAAAATACATAAAATATCATCTATAACCACAGAACCACATAATTGGCCTTCATTTCTTTCTGAAAAAAAAGCTAAAGAGATATTACTTGCTTACGCAAAGAGGATTGAGCTTCCACCTGATGTAGAATTTGCTGCAATGGTTACCGATAAAGATAGAGGTGTTATTAACGGAAGGTGGATTAGAAAGAAAAAAGGTTATACGTATGAAAAAGATGCCATCGAAATTGAAATTATGGCTGTTGATGGTGAAATATTTTCATATAGTAAACATTATTACGGCAAAGTATGCCCACTTGAGCTAAAAGTTAGGAAAGAAGAAGCTGTTAAAGAAGGCTGGAAGCAGATAGAGAAACTTTTCAACAAAGTTGATTGGAAAAGGCATAAGAAAAGCTACGACATTAAATCTGCTGAACTCAAAATTGTTCAGCCAAATTTTTTAGACGGTCAAATAACGAAAATGTACAGCCCGGAATCAAGACTTGCCTGGGTATTACACTATGGTCTTAGAGACCGCCCAGATCGAAAGAAACTCGCGGAAATCTCCTATCTTCAAAGCATTACGATGAAAGTTGATGCGGGCACAATCAAGTTATTGGGTGTAGCTTATTCACAGTAACGGAAGTAATTGGTGGCGAAGGGACAAAATATGGGACCAGATATAATTGCAACTATTATCATTTTGATGGTCGTTTCCACAGCAGTAATTGTTTTTTTCTTTAGAGTAAAGCCTTTTTCTAAGATATTTCAGGGATATAGGTTTTGGTTGTCATTTCCTGCAACTATGCTTGTAGCTGTAGTTCTTTCCAGTGTTATTGACCACAAATGTAGCGTAGAAGGCCCATCACCAGAATCTTATATAATTGGAATTACGATATGTTGTGTGTTTGTCTGATCCTTTTTGTAGATAGAAAAGGTTTATTGATACCGTGTTGTCTTTTTGTGTTCGCTTTAGGAATTTTACTGCAAAAACAGTTTGACACGATGGTGTACGAATCACACGAATATTACGCGATTGACAAATATACCCATAAATTGATGCCTAAAGGATGCTCGTATGATTTCAGCTCCATGGATGTTGTTGCGATAAAGCTGTGGCACAGTTGGTTTACCGGTATTTACAAAGTAAAAAGGTAAACAATAACAAACTGATTACAGGGTCGGCATCAACGGTACGTACACCCCGAATCCCGGTGAACCTGCGACCGACAATAAACTAAAGATCAATTTTATCCGAGGCCAAGATGAAACTCTTTAATCGTCCTGCGGCCATTATCGTAATTGCTGGGGCATTGGTACTACTTGTCCTCTCGTTATCGGGCATTTCCGACAAGGAAGCTGTCGATGTCGCGAAGAGGTTTTACCAAAAGACGGGAGTGCGCGTAACGGCGGAACCGCGGGTGGATTCACATTGGCTGGTAGAGTTAATGACCGGTGAAAAAGAAGTCGTCGTGGGCGAAAGGGAAAAGCGTTTCAGCCTCTTGACCTTAAGTACAAAGACTAAAGAAGTGGCATCGTTCACTCTTCTTCAATGGAAGAAGAGCGAGGCTGAAAAACAAATAAAGCTGGAGTTGTCAGAATCAGAAGCAAAAGAGACCATCATCGGACTGGCGAGCAGGATAGGACTCCCTAGGGACTTTGAACTCGACACCATCAAACTCGACAAGAAGGACGGCCTCTGGGGTGGGATTTGGAAGAGAAAATACCACGGCTATCCGTTCGAGAAAGACTTGATCTCGATTGGGATCAGGGAAGGCGATGGCGAGTTCTTTTCGTATTGGAAATCCTCTTCGGGAAGATCATGTCCTACGGATGTTGTTGTCACACGAGAACAGGCGCTAGAAATAGCTCGGAACAAGGTTTACTCGCTGCTGGCCGACGAAAGAGCGCATCTGCAAGATTACGTCGTCTCCTCGCCCGAACTTAAGATAGTTCAGCCTAACGCCGTTTTCGGACGCTTTTCCCCCTACCATCGCGCAAACTCACGGCTCGCGTGGGCAGTTATGTACACCGTCAACAACAACAAGCAAGACTTGACGATCGGAAATGCGAACTTCAAGGAGTGGTTCGTGATAAAGATCGACGCATCCACGGGAATGGTAATCGGAGGAAGTTCGGCGAGGTAACTTTAAATGTTTGTCGTACTTCTCATTTGGTTTGCCAATGAATCGTAAGCTTATACTAATGAAAATATTGATTATTTCCAGTCTGCTACTGATAGTCATTTTGATATTGGGATTTGCATTGCCTGAGGAGTTGGAGATTCCGGTTAAAGGCGCGACCAAAGCTGATTGGAATCCGAAATCCTTTTGGTTCAGCCCGTGGGGCAAATCCGGTGTCCATAAGGGGATCGATATTTTTGCCAAAGAAGGAACTCCTGTTGTTGCCGCCTGCTCAGGTCTTGTTGTGTCTGCTGAATCCAATAAAGATGGTGGCAATGTGGTTTCGGTTCTTGGGCCAAAATGGCGTGTTCATTACTATGCCCATCTGAAAACACTAAAAGTCGGTGGTGGGGATTTTATCAGACGAGGTTCGGAAATAGGCACTGTCGGCACAACTGGTAATGCTGTTGGAAAAGCACCACACCTGCATTACGCCATAATTACGCAGATTCCTTATCTATGGGAGTTCAAAATGGAAAAACATGGAGTAGACAGGATGTTTTTCCTGAATCCGCACGAAAAGCTTAGTCACAGAAATAATTAGAAAAATTGATATTCAACGATGTTCAGCAAATCTGCATTGTGTGAGTAATTGAAATGTAGACTCAATAGGGGATGGCACATGTCAAAGAATGTACTTCTGGGATTCGTATTTCTGCTGCTGAATTTACCGATATTTTCACATGCGCAAAGTACTGCAATGACGAGCGGTATTAGCTGGCTCAAGTCAAACCAGACTGTTACCGGCAGCTGGAATACGGAGCTGTCTTCATCTACTGAATTCTACACTACGGTTACGGTTCTTGAGGCACTTATAAACTATAGTGATGCGTCAGACTCATCTGTTGCCGGTCGTAACTGGCTGAGCAGTGAAAAAGCTGAAAGCACAACATATCTGGCTCCGCGAATTAAGGTGCTTGCAGCGTCAGGCGGAGATACTGCCGTTGATATAGCAACTCTCCTTTCGTATAAAAATTATGACTCGGGCTGGGGAGGCTATCTGAACCAAACCAGCAATGCTTTCCACACCGCCCTGGCCCTCCAAACCCTCCGCGCCGCCAACTTCACCGACCAAACCATCCTCAACCAAGCTCTTGCCTACCTGACAGGAAGCCAAAATGCAGACGGCGGCTGGGGCTTCGTGGCTGGTGACAGAAGCAACATCTACCTGACCGCCATCGTCTCCGCAACCTTGCAACAGTTTCCCCAGACCACTGTAGTTTCCACTGCCGTAAGCAGAGCCGCGTCATATCTGCTTGCCCGGCAGAATCAGGACGGCAGCTTTGGCGCTGCATCAACCACCTACGAGACAGTACTGGCATTGATCTCTCTGCTTGGCAGCGGGCAGACAGCGGATCTCCCCCTGCAAAGCGCCGTCAATTCCCTTGCTACAACCCAAACAGCCAATGGTTCCTGGAATGATGATCCTTACTCCACCGCCCTTGCCATAAGAGCGCTCTACCTCTTTGAAAACCGCCCCTCGC
>JACABD010000008.1:86799-92869 GCA_013377075.1 Geobacteraceae bacterium
TACTCCACCGCCCTTGCCATAAGAGCGCTCTACCTCTTTGAAAACCGCCCCTCGCCACCGCCTGCGCCACCATCAGCCGGGAAGTTCACCGGCACAGTGGTTGATTCCATCACCCAGCAGCGGGTCAGCGGTGTCACCGTAACACTGAACAGCAACGGCCTCATCAACACCGTCACCGACAGCGGGGGAAACTTCACCCTGCCGGATGTTCCGCCGGGGAGCCAGAAGGTTAACCTATCCTTGTCCGGTTATGCCTCAACATCTGCCTCCGCTACCTCCATTGCCGATGTGACGAGCAGCTTGGGCAACATTCTCATGACCTCCGCCTACAACACCGGCACAGTCAGCGGCACCATCTTTGATCCAAACGGTGCACCCCTGAGCGGCGCTGCCATAGCAGTCAGCGGCTCATGGAGCGGCAGCGCCGTAACCGGGGCGGACGGTACTTTTTCCTTTAGCTTCGTCACCCCCGGTGATGTCACCATCACGGCAACGAAAAGTGGCTACCAGAGCTTCAGCGGCTCAGGCCGGGTCTATGCCCGCACCACCCTCTCCATCTCCCCAAGGCTTAATGCTGCCCCGTCCCAGCTTGCAACCGGCACAATAATCGGCCGGGTTGTCAGCGACCTCTGGGGCTACCCGATCGACCACCTACCGGAAGATCAAGGGGTAAGGGTTACTATATCCGGCGGCGCATATGTGGAGCCTGATCCGAATAATGGTGGCAAATTCACCATCAGCGGACTTGCTCCCAACACTTATCAAGTAACAGTGGGCATGAGCGGTTTTGTCAGCCAGACCTTCCGCCTCATCATCGCCCCTGGGGTTACGACCGACCTTGGCACAATCCGCCTGGTGATGTCCGCATCTACCATAACCCTGGTTGGTAAAGTCACTGATAGCGCTACCGGACTGCCGATCCCCGGAGCAGAGATCATCATCCCTGCTACTGGGCAGACTGCACGCGCGGATTTTGCCGGCACCTATGCCATTGCTGATATCAACATATTCCAGTTCAACCTGAACGCCTCAGCATCCGGGTACGTAACAAAAACAGTCGACCTTTACCAAACCGGCATTCATGGTTCCATCTGGACGCAGACTGTGGATATTTCTCTGACACCTCAAGCCACCACGGGGGATCTTTCGGGTAGAGTAGTTGATAGCGAAACAGGTCAACCGTTGGCAGGAGCTACCGTTGCCTTGCTGGATGCAGCTGATGCAGTCATCACTACCGGCATTGATGGCATATTTGTCATGAAAGCACTGAAGATGGGAGTGCAGCGAGCTATTGTAAATCTCAACGGCTATGCTCCAAAGACAGTGGGGGGAGTGATTTTTCCCGGCAAGCTTAATCAAACCGGTGATATACCCATGTCGGCGGTATCTGGCAATGCCGTTATCCGTGGAATAGTCCGTAACGGCGAGACTGGCGCCACTATGGCCGGGGTTCAGGTAACGATTAACGGCAGCTCTGATTTACAGGCCGTGACAACGGCCGATGGAGGGTATCTCTTCAACCCCGTAACTCCCGGCTCCGTGACTGTATCCTTGACAAAATCCGGGTTCTATCCGGTTCGAATCAGCTCTGTTCTGGTAGAAGGGGAGATTCTGGTGTTCAGTACGCTGCTCACTTCTACCATAACACCAACCGTTTCAATGGATATGCAAACTGATAAAGCGGTCTATGCCAAGGGAGATACAGTTGGACTTACAATAGCGATGATCAATCGGGAGTCCCGTGACCTGACAGCCACATTACTGCTGCGGGTAACCGCGCCTGACGGTTCAGTAGCTCACGAAGCAGCATTAGTCGCCACCATTGCTGCAGACGGTAGTAGCTCACTGAACAGCACATACCCGCTTCCCAACAATCTGCAAGGAGGGGTATATTCAATTTCAGCAGAATTATATGACGTTGTCGGCAACTGGATCGGTGCCACATCAGGTAGTTTCGGTGTGGCAGTGAGCCGAATTACCGTGACCCCCACTCTGCCGCAGATGTTCTCTATCGGTAGTAACAATCTCCTGTTCAACATCAATAATATTGGTGATCTGCCGGTATCCGCAGGCAAACTCACTGTTGCAATAAAGGATGGAACCGGTCAAATAGTGGCCGGTGCAGAACAAAACTTTACTCTGGGCCTGGGTACTGCAAAAGCCTTAACCATAAGTATTGCGGTCCCATCACTCCCCTTCGGCGCTTATAGCCTGGTTTACTCTCAAAGCGATGAGACCCGGGAAGGTATGCCGGTCAGCGTTTCACTTGTTAACGGAGTTGCCATAAGATCTATCTTCGACAACAGTTCTCCCCGTGTACGGGAAAAAGCAACACTGAGCGTGACTGTGACTAATATCGGCCGGTTCGCCATAGATAGCGGCCTGACCATCTCTGTAATCCTCCAGGAAGCTGCCTACAATGAGACCAAAAATATTGCTACTATCCCTGTGAGTGGAAGCACGCTGGTCTACGCCTTTACAGTCCCTGCGACTATCAGCACTGGCGAACACAATGCCATTATCACCGCTGTCCTGTCAGGAGGCTCATCCATAACATCCGGTGCCAAACTGGTGATTTTTCAAGCAGCTCTCGCCCTTGAGCCAATGCCTACAACCGCCATGGCAGGCGGCACAGTTGCCGTAAGTATTGCCAATAGCGGAGGAGTTGATACTCAGGTAGCTTACCGTTTGAGTATCTATGATATGACGTCAAATCTGATGGTAGAAAAGACCTCCATAGAAACTGTTCTGGCCGGCTCCTCACTTATCATTCCTCTGTCGATTCCATCAGGTGCAGTTGACGGCAACTATAATCTGGTGGTGAATTACAAGAACATCTCATCGGGGGCTGAACAGACAATTTATGGCCAACTGTCAATTACAGGTGTCAAAGGCAGTCTGTTGGTAACAACTGGGAAAATGAGCTATCTGCCAACGGAGCCAATTGCCGGGCAGAGTAACATCACAATAACCGGACTGCCTTTGCAGAACGGAAACCTTCACTTGCAGGTAACAAATGCCACCGGAAGTCGGCAACAAAGAACCTGGACAAGTCAGTTCGATTTCCAGCAAGGAGTGAGAAGTGGTGTAGACACTTTTAGTGATCCGGGATCAGTAACCCTGTTATCTTTACCTGATAATTTTGATGATGGTGTTCTAAATGCGGACAGGTGGACGAAGGTAACTAATAATGCCGGCATCCCCCCAACTGAGGAGTCAGGATACGTAAAAACGGTTTTACCAAGCGCAGCTACTGCTGGTAACCAGTCAATTTTACGCTCAACATATCTCTATTCCGGTGATTTTGACATTTCTGTCGACTACTCTATAGCGAAATGGAGTTCACAATCGCATATGGCCATCATAACGTACATTAATGGCAGTGAATTCAGATGGGGTGTTTATGGGAATAAATCATATGAGGCTATGTGGGCATATTCCGATTGGCGCTCAGGACCGAGCGCTCCATCGAATGGCAAGTTGCGATTGAAGCGTGCCGGAACGATGTACTATTGCTATTATTGGAATGGGTCTGCATGGACTCTGTTTACCTCATACAGGTTGTCTGCGCCAGCGGTAACAGTTCAGCTTTGGGCAAATTCTGATACCCAAGGCAATCCAATGGAAGTTCGTTGGGACAACTTCACTTCATCTACAAATTTCATCTCCTCCGGAACAATGAATTTGAAATACGATGGCGGACAATCGGAATATTGGGATAAGATTGCTTTCAATAGCGAAGTACCTACAGGCTCTGACCTCAAGTTCCGAACCCGCTCTGCCGAAACTGAAGCCGGTCTGGTCAGCGCTTCATGGAGCAACTATATCACTACGAGCGGCTCTCCAATCACCAGTCCAAAAGGGCGATGGCTTGAAGTTGAAACCACCTTAACCACAACTGATATGATGAAAACGCCGGTTTTGCGGGATATTACCGTAACTCAGGGGCATAACCCTGGCGACATATTCTGGCAGACTGACATTCCGGTTAACCTGGCTGCCGGTGAGACAATGTCGCTGGCCAGCAATATCGGTACACTTGGTCAAGCAGGAAAATACTATCTGCAAGGCGTTCTATCATCCAATACCGGCCAGACAATCGGCTCAGCAGAAAATCCTTTTTATGTCGTGCAGGGGAACATGATTGTCTCCCTCAGCGCTGACAAAAAACTCTACAAACCGGGCACGACAGTGACTTTGAATGGCAACGTAACCAACTTGTCCTCAGCCGATGCTGCCAATATCGCTCTTTCCATCAAATCAAAGGCGACTGGTGCAAACGAACAGATTCTGTTTACTGACAGTTACTCCCTCCAGGCAGGTAGCAGTCGTTCATTCTCGATAACGACAACAGCAGGCCCGGAAGGTATCGTTTCTTTGAGCGGGACAGTAATTCAGAACAGTGCAGTGCTTGCTACAGTCAGCGACCAGTATGAAGTGGTCGCCCCGAAGGTGACGGCCACCCTGAGTGGACCTGATAGCGTAGGCAGCGATCCTTTTGCATTGACACTCACCATGTCAAACAGCAGTAAAATTGATGCTCTTATCTTAATAGCCAAATCGTTCAGCGCGCAGACTGAGACGATAACCCTCACGACTGGACAGACAAAGTCGATCCAGTATCAGCAGCAGGTTAATGCTGATACAAACTACACAATCAACCTATCAGGCGATTTAGCGCAACAACTGACAAAATCAGTAGCTTATCTAAGGCCAAAACAGGCTGCAAAGTTAGTAGCAAAAGCGGTTACAGACAAGCTCTCCTATAATGCCAGCGAAAAGGTTGCAGTCACAACTTCAATCAACTGCCTTGATGCCGGGACAACCGGCGACATCCTTGCAGCCACAGTAATAATAGTCGGCAAAAACGGAGAAGTGTTTTTTAACGAACGTTCAGATCTAGCTGCTCCGGAAAGCGGAAGGATTTATACCTCCAGCAGATACTGGAACAGCGCTGCCTCTCCACCGGGAAGCTACACTGCCAGGCTTACAGTAGAAGGGGGCGGAGCTACCCTTGCCACTGCTGAATCAACCTACAGCATTCTCCCCTCAGCGGTCACTGCAGCCGGAATTACAGGAACAGTTGCCGCCACAGTGAATCCACTCTATCAGGGGATTGATCAGGCATTGAACTTTACAATTATGAACAGCGGCAATGAAGACATTACATCAGCTGATCTGTCAATAATTGTAATCAACCCTGACACTATGGCGACCATGCAGAGCTATCACAAAATAGTAGCCCTTGCCCGGCAAGGGACATTTTTCGACACCGTTGTCGTGCCTACAATTGGCTTTGAAGAGCGTGACTATCTGGCAGTATTGCAGATAACACTCCCACTGATGACCCAGACAAAGACCCTTGCAGGTATGCCACTTTCTGTCAAAATTGCACCGCCACCATTACTACAACTTTCAACACTGCCGGACAGGGCAATAACCAATAATCAGGCATTGAACGTTTCCGGAAGTGTGACAAGTGTCGTTACTATCAAGTCAGTTACGATTAATGGCACAGATGTAACTGTCAGCAGTGACGGCAGTTTCAGCCATGCGCTACTGCTCCAAGCAGGAGACACTCTCATCACAACAGTTGCAACAGATATTCTCGGGCACTCTGCAACGGACAATCGCACTATCACCCTCGACCAGACCGCACCGACTCTGACCATCGACGCCCCGGCAGACAACAGCAAAACAGCCGTTTCACCAATCGAGGTCAAGGGGAGCATTGATGAGACTTCAGCTGTAACCGTCACGTTAAATGGGAGCAGCCAGCCGGTAGTCATGGATGGTAACCGCTTCACTGCCTCAATATCACCTGCACCACGCTGGAACACCATTGAAATTACCGCCACCGATCTGGCAGGAAACCCGAGTAGCCAGAAACGGAGCGTATTGTTTGACGACCAGAAACCGTCACTTTCAGTCAATGAACCGGATCAGGATATCCGCACCAATAAAAGCAGTATCACCATCAGCGGCAAGGCCACCGATCCTTACTCTGCCGTAGGAGTTACCGTTGCCATTGACGGCGTAGTCATGACTCCGCCGGTGGTTAACGACATCT
>JACABD010000080.1 GCA_013377075.1 Geobacteraceae bacterium
AGCTTGCCGCCATAGCAGCCAGCCTCCAAAGCAATACCAAAAAAATCACCCTCACCGGCCTGAGCGGTTCTGCCGGATCGTTTCTCCTTGCCCGTCTTTTGAAGGAGACGCCGCGGCTTTTTATTGCTGTGACCGCCGATGGTGACGCTGCCGAGGAGCTTTACCGGGAGCTGCGCTTCTATGCGGAAAAGCCCGACGAGATACTCCATTTTCCCGCCTGGGACGTGACCCCCCTTGGCGCAGCTTCTCCCCATGCGAACATAACCGGCGAGCGGCTCAACACCATGTTCAGGCTGATGAGCGGCCAGGCGCGGGTGGTTGTCACCCCCTATGCTGCGGCGGTGCAGAAGGTTTTGCCGCGGCAGACTCTGGGGGATCTTTCCCAGTACCTTATTGCCGGTGAAGAGGTGCCCCATGACGAGCTGCTTGGCAAGCTGGTGAAGCTCGGCTATTCGCCGGTGCCGCTGGTTGAGGATCGGGGGGGCTTCTCCGCCCGTGGCGGTATTGTCGATATCTTTCCTCCCAACCTGCCTCACCCGGTGCGGATCGAGTTTTTCGGCGATTTTGTCGAGACCATCAGGACTTTCGACCCCCTGACCCAGCGCTCCCTCCACCCCATGGAAGAGCTGGTGCTGCTTCCATCCAGGGAGGTGATTCTGGCGCCGGAGGTGATGAAGGAGTTCACCGGGCGTCTGAAGCGGCTTTGCGACGATCTTGACATAGCGGTACCGCGACGCCGGGAGCTGGTTGAGCAACTTAATTCCTCCATCTACCCGCCGGGTATCGAAAACCTCCTCCCCCTATTCCATGGACCCCTGGAGACCCTCTTTGACTATGCCGGCCCTGCTGCAGTCACGACGCTTTTCGATATGGATGCAATCGTTGAAGCCCGTCAGGAGTGGCTCTACGAGATCGAGAAGAGCCGTAACAGCGCCCTGGAAGAGGAGCGGATCATCTGCGATGCTACGGCGCAGTTCATCTCCGGCGACGGTGCCCTTGCGGAAAATTTCCCCGGTGTCCATCTTCACCTGCCAAAGCTCGAACTGCTTGACCCTGATGCCGGTGAGACCTTTAATTTCCCTGTGGAGCAGAACAGCGACCTGAAAATAATCATGACAGCCGATGGCGAAGGGGTTATGAAGCCCCTTGCAGAGCGGCTCTCCGGGTGGCTGAAGGATGAAGTGCGGGTGCTGATCCCCTGTCACCAGCGGGGCCAGGCAGAGCGGCTTATGTCGCTCCTTGAGCACTATGAGCTGCCGCTGAAGGTGGCTGAGCGAAGCTTTTGCGATGAGCTTTTCCGGCGTGAGCGGGGTGTGTCTCTGCTCATCGGTGAGATGTCCCGCGGCTTTCGGCTTGCCTCCGCAGGGATTGTTGTTGTAACCGAAGAGGAACTTTTCGGCAAACGTGTCCGCCGCCGCGGTGTTTCCGAGATGAAGAAAAAGCAGATTCTTACCTCCCTGGCAGAGCTGAAAGTCGGCGATTTCATGGTGCATCTCGACTTCGGGGTTGGCGAGTATCGGGGCCTGGAACATATCGAGCTCGGCGGCTCTGCCGGTGATTTCATCCTCCTTGAGTATCATGGTGGTGACCGGCTCTATCTGCCGGTTGACCGGATGGCGCTGGTGCAGCGCTACGTGGGGGCTGAGGGGCTGGAGCCCCGTGTGGACCGGCTTGGCGGCGTTGCCTGGGATAAGGCCAAGGCCAAGGCTCGGGAGGCTGTGGAGGAGATGGCTGCCGAGCTGCTGGAGATTTACGCTGCCCGTGCCGTGCAGAAAGGCTTTGCCTTTTCGCCGCCCGATGATCTCTACAAGGAGTTTGAAGCCTCCTTTGCCTGGGACGAGACGCCGGATCAGCTCTCGGCCATTGACGACGTGCTTCAGGATATGATGAGTGAGCGCCCCATGGATAGGCTCGTCTGCGGCGATGTCGGCTACGGCAAGACCGAAGTCGCCATCCGCGCCGCTTTCAAGGCTGTCATGGACGGCAGGCAGGTGGCTGTGCTGGTGCCGACCACCATTTTAGCCCAGCAACACTTTGAATCATTTCGTGAGCGTTTCAAGGATTATCCGGTGACAGTGGAGATGCTCTCCCGCTTCCGCACAGCCAAGGAGCAGAAGGTCATTTTGGAGGATCTCTCCAAGGGGAAGGTGGATGTTATCATCGGTACTCACAGGATTTTGCAGAAGGATATAGAGTTTCGCGAGTTAGGGCTTCTGGTGGTTGACGAAGAGCAGCGTTTCGGGGTTGTTCACAAGGAGCGGCTGAAGAAATTCCGCGCCACCGTCGATATCATGACCCTGACGGCGACGCCGATTCCGCGGACTCTCTACATGTCGATGATGGGGGTGCGGGATCTCTCCATCATCGATACCCCGCCCGTTGATCGGCTCGCCATCAAGACCTTTGTCGCCCGCTTCAACGAAGAGCTGATCCGTGAGGCTGTCATGCGGGAGCTGCGCCGGGGCGGCCAGGTCTTTTTCGTCCATAACCGGGTGCAGTCCATCGGCCTCATGGCAGAACATCTTGCCCGGATCGTCCCGGAGGCGAAGATCGCCGTTGCCCACGGCCAGATGAAAGAGGGTGAGCTGGAAAAGGTGATGCTCGGTTTCATGCATGCCGAGACCAATATCCTCCTCTGCACCACCATCATCGAATCGGGGCTTGACATCCCAAGCGCCAATACCCTCATCGTCAACCGTGCCGATGCCTTCGGCCTTGCCCAGCTCTACCAGCTCAGGGGCCGGGTCGGTCGCTCCAAGGTGCGGGCGTTCGCCTACTTCCTCATTCCTGCTGAAGGAGCCATTGCTCCTGACTCGCGGGAGAGGCTCAAAATTCTCCAGGATATTTCCGAGCTCGGCGCAGGCTTCCGTATCGCTACCCATGACCTGGAAATCAGGGGGGCAGGGGATATCCTCGGCGCAAAACAGTCGGGCCAGATCGCCGCTGTCGGCTTCGAGCTCTTTACCGAACTGTTGGAGGAAACCATCTCCCGTCTCAAGGGTGAGGATATCACCGAACGGGTTGAGCCCGAGATCAAGCTGCGGATTCCGGCGTTCATTCCGGAGGATTTTGTCAAGGACGCCAACCAGCGTCTTGTCCTTTACAAGAAGCTCACCCAGGTGGTTTCCGAGGAAGAGGTTACCGATATTTCTGCGGAGATTGTCGACCGATACGGTAAAGCGCCGCTGGCAGTGGAATATCTGCTTGAAACCATGAAGCTGCGGATTCTCTTTAAGAAATTCCTCGTCAAGGAGGCGGAATTCGACGGCAAGCGGCTCACCTTTGCCTTCCATGAAAAAACGCCAGTTTCACCCGACACGATCATCGCCATGATCAGGAACCAACCGAAGAAATATCAGTTCACTCCGGACTTCAAACTGACGGCAGAACTGACTGATACCAGCTTCGACGGAGTGCTGCTCGAATCCAGAAATCTCTTGAAAAAACTGGGGGGTATGTGATAACTTTTGCCGTTACTAAAAAACAGGAAAATATAATGAAGTCAAGGAGATTGCTGTGAGTAGACAGTCTGTATTCAAAACTGTAGTTGTTGCTGTGTCTGTTGTGGCGCTTTTCGGCTGTAACGGCAAAAAAGATGGCGCTTCCAAGTCTGAAACCAAGCCTACAGGGCCTGTTCTGGCCGAGGTTGGCAGCACCTCCATTACCGTAGACTCCTTCAAGAAAGAGATGGAGAATCTCCCGCCTTACCTGAAGCCGATGACAGAGTCGGCTGAAGGGAAAAAAGAGATGCTTGAAACCATGATAATCCGTGAGCTCATCCTTCAGGAGGCTTCAAAGGACGGCATCGAGAATACTCCTGCTGTGAAGGAGAAACTTGACGAGCTGAAGAAGAGGCTTGTTGTCGAGGCTTACCTGAAGAAGAAGGTTGAGGAGCAGGCAAAGGTTTCCGACGAGGATTTGAAGAAATTCTACGATCAGAACAAGGAGAAGTTCAAGACCGGCGACCAGGTTAAGGCAAGTCATATCCTGGTGAAGTCTGAGAAAGAGGCAAAGGATGTCCTTGCTCAGCTTAAGGCAGGCGGGAATTTTGAAGAACTTGCCAAGAAACTTTCCACTGACGGCGCAGCTGCAAAAGGTGGCGATCTCGGCTGGTTCAGCAAAGGTTCCATGATTCCCGAGTTCGAGAAGGTCGCTTTCGCCATGAAGGAGAATGAAACTTCAGGCGTTGTAAAGACAAAGTTCGGTTTTCATATTATCAAGCTGACAGGCAAGCGCCCTGCAGGCGAGCGCAGCTTCGAAGATGTGAAAGAGCAGATCAAGGCATCCATGCTTCCTGGCAAACAGCAGGAGGTTTTCCAGAAGCTTAAGGAAGACCTGAAGAAGAGCGGTAAATACAGCATCAAGGACGATGTGCTTAAAGGCCTTGGCGGGACACCGTCAGAGCCCAAGGCAGATGCAAAGGGTCTCCCTGCGCAGCCGCCAGCACCTGCCGCACCAAAGGCACCGGAAACGAAGAAGTAAAACTCTCCAGAGGCCGGGTGACCCCCGGCCTTTGTTATAAAGGCTCATAATGCGAAACATTGCCCTGGCACTTCTCTTCATATCTGTTATTGCGACATCTGTCTCAGCCGAGATCATCAGCGGTATTGCCGCGATCGTCAACGATGATGTAATCACCAATCTTGAACTAAATCGTGAATACGCCATGGTTCTCAAAGAAGAGGAGAAACGCGGAACAGTTTCAACTCCCGAGGCAAAGATCAAGCTGAAGAAAGACCTGCTCGATTCAATTGTTGACAGGAAACTGGTTAACCAGAAGATCAAAGAGCTTAACATTGTCATTAGTGAGGAAGAGGTCCGCCAGTCAATTGAGGACGTCAAGAGGCAGAACAAGATGAGCCAGGAGGCCCTTGTCTCTGCGCTGATCGGCCAGGGGATGACCTTTGACCAGTACAAAATGCAGATGAAGGAGCAGCTTGAGCGGCTTCGTCTGATGAGCCAGGAGGTCAAGTCGAAGATTCAGGTGAGTGAGCGTGAAGTCAAGGAGCAGTATGAGGCCAACAAAGCTCTCTACTCTGAAGAGCCGACCTACCGCGCAAGGCACATCTTTCTCAAGGTCGATAAAAAGGCGTCAAACGAAGAGATAAAGAAGGTTATGGCAAAGGCTGCTGACGTTACCATGGAGGCCAGGAGCGAGAGTGATTTTGCCGCTCTGGCAAAAAAATACTCCGATGATCCCGGTGCGAAAAATGATGGCGGCGATCTGGGGACATTCAAAAAAGGGGAGATGCTCCCCGAAATAGAGAGCGTTGTTATCTCAATGAAGCCGGGTGAAGTCAGCGAACTTGTTACCACCCAGGCAGGTTTTCATATTATCAAGCTTGAAGAGAAGAACGAAGGGAAACTCAAGCCCTTTGAATCTGTAAAGGCTTCAATAGACGATCTTCTCTACAAGAAAAAGTCTGAAGAGCGCTTCAAACAGTGGGCTGAAGAGCTGAGAAAAGGGGCTGCGGTTGATATAAAGATGTAGCTTCTGCAAGCCACCAGCAACTTGCCTTGTTCATAAGAGAGCCCCGTCAGATTAGATCCTGCGGGGCGTTCTGCTTTTTATTGCTAAGAAGGCGGGCTTTCTACAACCCTTCTTTTGCCAGTTTCTCGACCAGCGCTTTCTGCTCTGCTGAAAGTGTCTGCGGTACCTTTATCTGGATAACCACATAAAAATCGCCCCTTGCCCCTGCTTTCGTAAACCCCAGACCTCTTAGTCTCACCTTTGTTCCGGAGCTGATCCCTGCCGGAACTTTGATCCTCTTTACCCCATCAAGGGTCTCTACTTCCAGCGAGCCCCCCAGACAGGCGCTGCTGAAGGGGATAGCCTGTGGCATGAGGATGTCCGCCCCTTCACGGGTGTATTTTGCGTCTTCCCGGACAACGATATTCAGGTAGAGGTCGCCATTTGCGCCGCCACCGATTCCTGCGCCACCCTTGCCTGCAAGCCGCATCTTCGCGCCGCTGTCAATCCCTGCCGGAATTTTTACGGAAAGCTCTTCACTTATACCGTCTTTTGCGTAAGAAACCCGCTTGTCTCCTCCTGAAAAGGCTTCGACGAAGCTGAGGGCAAGCTCCATTTCGAAGTCCTGCCCCTTGCGGCTCATGCTGCGGCCACCCTGTCTGAACCCTCCGCCGCCACCGCCAAAAATCCTGGAAAAGATATCTTCGCCGCCGCCAAGGTTAAACTCTTTGAAAATATCGCCTGCATTGAAGTTGCGGAAAATGTCTTCCTGGGAGTAGCGCTGATGGAATCCGGCAGTACCGAACTGGTCAAACTGGCTCTTTTTCTGCGGATCAGAGAGAACGGCGTAGGCTTCGTTGATTTCCTTGAAGCGGTCTTCCGCCTTCTTGTCCCCCTGGTTCTTGTCAGGGTGATATTTTACAGCAAGCTTTCTGAAAGCCTTTTTTATCTCGTCAGCGGTGGCCCCTTTTTTGAGCCCCAGTATTTCGTAGTAGTCTCTGTCAGCCAATTTATACTCCTTACATAAAATGATGATTTAATCTAAGCACTGCAAGCAGCTATGTCAATCTTCCCGAAAAGGAAACTGTATCCGTGGCAGAGGAAGCCGTCTCTCACTACAACGCCTCTGCTTTACGGCTTTCCAGAGAGGCGTATTTTGTCGCACCGCATTTAACCTAAGCGGCAGGGCACTTTGGTGCGCACCGAAAGCCCCGGCTGTTTCCGTTCGATACGGCTCCCAATGCCACTACGGCCCCTTTCGGACTACTTCTCATCAACCGGCAGATATACGAGAATAGCGGCTGCGAGTCCTATCATCGGGAATAGAAAGGCTATATGGAAGGCGTGGGGTGTCATTGAGCCACCTTTGCCGAGATGCTCGATGATCAGCCCCATGAGGTGCTGGGTGACCGCTGCCCCCATCAGCACAAAAAAGTTCAGCGAGGTCAGGGCAGTGCCGACAATCTCGACCCTGAAGCTGTTCCTGATGATCGGGTAGATCATTACACCACCGGAAACTGCCACCCCGATACCGAAGAACCAAAGAGGGTAGAGCGCTGTCTGAATCGACTCTCCCCAGCCGAGAAAACCGCTCATCAGGAACAGTAGAAGAGTCTGACCGAAAAGCATGGTTCTCTTGTGTGAATGAAAAATCTTTCTCACAGCATAATCTATTGTCAGGCTGCCGCTGATAAAGCCGATGGAGGTGTACATCAGCATGCTGCCGGTCTGGGTGCGGGACAGATGGAGGATTTCCATCAAATATGGTCCCCCCCATAGCCCCTGAACGGCAAGATAGTTACCGTACCAGAAAAAGGAGAGGAGCCCGAGACGGAGAAAATCACCCCTGCCGAATATCTCCTGCCATGCGGCAATCATGCCGGTCTGCACGGTATTGGTCCTCTTCACCGCTTCTAAAGTGGGCTTGTCTCTGGCAACCAGATAGACAAGCACGGTAACAATCCCTTGCAGCACGGCAATAACCACAAATGATCCGCGCCAGCCGTAGATTCCAACAGCCACGGCCAGCGGCACAGTACCGATGACGTTGCCGATATTACCTACGGCAACCATAAGGCTGGATACCCGGCCGAACTCCTGCTTGGTGAACCAGTGGCTGAATATGGTGAATGTTGCCATGAGTACGGAAGCGGTGCCGATGCCAATAAAAACTCGTGCAATCATTGCTGTTTCAAGATTTGTTGCAACGGCAAAAAGGGCGCCGCCTATGGTTGTAAGAATCCCGCAGAGGCTTATGACAAGCCTGCCGCCAAAGCGGTCGATGAGCGGCCCCAGGGGGAGCTGGGCAAAGGCGTAGACGTAGAATAGAATGCCGGAGAGTCGGCCAAGATCGGCCGGGGAGAGGGAGAGTTCGCGGGAGATATCACCTGCAACTACGGCCAGTGATACTCTGTAGAAGTAGACCAGAATGTAGATCAGCGATAGTACAAAAAAGATGGTCCAGCGGCGGTTTTTAGAATTCGACACAGGCTACCGTATCTCTCTGCACTACCTTTATGTCGCCGGTAGTCATATCGTAGACCCATCCATGGATAGAGAGTTTTTTCTCCTCCATGGCGTTACGGACAAAAGGGTATTCTCGCAGGTGTTCGAGCTGGAGGCGGACGTTTTCCTCGACGATCAACTGCATCCTCTGCTCCTCGGACAGCTTGATGCGGAGGCCTGCAATTTTTTCATCAACCCGCTCTTTTGCCTTGTAAGCATTATTCAGCCAGATGGGGATGTAACGGTCATCGCGGCAGTCTTCATCCAATGCGGCAATACCGCCGCATCCGTAATGGCCGCAGACGACGATATCGGGTATTTTAAGATGATTAATAGAGAATTCCAGAACTGCCGAGAGGTTCCAGTCGTTTGTTGCAACAATATTAGCTACATTGCGATGCACAAAGACCTCGCCCGGTTTTGTCTGGGTAATGGTGTTCACCGGGACGCGGGAGTCGGAGCAGCCGATCCAGAGGACGGTCGGGCGCTGCATTTTGGCGAGATCTTCGAAGTAGTCCCTCTCTACGTCGAAAATCTCCTTTACAAAGCGCCTGTTGCCGTCCAGTAGGGTGGTGATCATGGTTTTCCTCCATGATGCAGCCGCACGTTAAAGCATGGTCTTTACCGCGGCCATGACTGCTGCATAATCAGGTTCATTGGTGACTTCGGGTACGACCTGAATATATCTGACTGTATCGTTGGCGTCTATAATGAAAATTGCCCGGGCCAAGAGCTTGAGCTCTTTGATGAGAATGCCGTAGGCAGATGCAAAAGAGCGATCCTGATAGTCGGAAAGGGTTATGACCTTGTCGATGCCGGCAGCACCGCACCACCTTTTCTGGGCAAAAGGAAGGTCAAGGCTGATGGTGAGTACGGCAACACTGTCCGGCAGTCCTGCTGCCTCCTGGTTGAACCTTCTGGTCTCCGTATCGCAGACCGGCGTATCGAGAGAGGGGACAGCGCTGATGACCTTGATTTTGCCGCTGTAACTGGCAAGTGTCACCGGAGCAAGGCCATTATCCACTACGGTGAATTCTGGTGCTTTCCCGCCGATTTTTATCTCAGGTCCCAGCAGCGTAAACGGGTTCCCTTTGAAGGTAATGATTCCTGTTCTTTCGTTCATCTTTTCTCCCCCTGTTTAAAGAATTGTGGTCGCATTCAAAGTGTAGCGGAGTACCCATAAAAGGCAAGTGTTCCCTGTCAGCTTATGATATTTATAAAAATATCATATTGCATTTCCTCTAGAATCGGGTTTTTATATAAAGTTTCGTAGCTATTAAAATAATTAATTTAGAGCCGGTTTGCCATTCCAGAGGGTATGGCCGGGTTGGCACAAACAAAGATGTGTTGATTTCTAGAGGAGCTTAATGTCACTTTTTTCGCGAAACTTTTACATAACTGCTGTTTCCTTACTCATTTTGCTTATGGCGATCATGTTGACCGCAAGGGTAATAATCCTCGACAGCTTTATCCATATTGAAGAGAACAAAGCCACGCAACATATTGAACGTATTAATTCCGCGCTCATGAAAGAGCTGGCATTAGTAGATGCTGCATGCAGTGATTATGCTACCTGGGACGATGCCTTCCGTTTTATGAAAGGCAGCAATCCTGATTTTATAAGACTTAACCTCTCCGATCTGTCGCTGAGCAAGTTGAAAATAGATTTTGTCTCCTTTATCCTGCTTGATGGTGAAGAGGTGTTTTCAAAAGTTGTTCTTAGTAAACAAAGCTCTTTTTCCCCCTACCGGGACCTTAAGCCGTACCTTTTTGACGGGAACAGATTGGTAAATATCGAAGGTGGAGTCAAGGGACTGGTTTTGTCAGGCGGACTGCCGATGATCATTTCCTCAAGGCCGATACTCACCAGCGAAGGGAAAGGGCCGGTTTCCGGTGTTTTGATAATGGGGAGGGTGCTGGATACGGAAGAACTCCAGAGCCTGTCAGAACTGATCAGGCTGCCGCTGTCAATATACTTTCCCGATAAGGAAGCACCCAAAACAATAATTACCATAAAACGTCCTGATACGAGCATCATCAATGCATCTTATCTTTTCAGCGACATCAATGGAAAACCGGCTTTCAGCATATCGGCAAAGATTCCCCGGGATATCTATCTTGAAGGGGACCGAACGGTAAAACACTTTATCTATACGGTTCTCTTCGGATTTAGTCTTGTGATTTTTACCATAAGCCGTCTTACCGGACGCTTAACTGTAGCGGAAAAGGAACGGCAGATTACCGAGACTCTTTACAATGCGGTCGTTGAAAGGAGTTCATCTACCTCGATTATTATGGATGCAGAAACCTGCCGGGTTATAAAATCCACGCCAGAGGTATCCCGAATGCTGGGATATTCACCGGAACAGCTTCACGGGGTGCTTTTCAGAGAACTTCTCCATGAAAGTCTTGATAGTTTTGAGTCTTGTCTGAGTGCGCTACATGAAGACGGAGGGGGCTCTGCATCAGCCATGTTGAAACTGAGAAAGAAAGACAGTTCGATCATCTCTGCCAATGCAGAGATCAATAGCAGGATAAGAGACGGGAAAAGTTTTTTTGTCCTGCACATTAACATGCCGTAAAAAGAGTCCGGGAAGGGGAAATATGTCAGAAATTATTGTAAATTGTACAGAAGTTGCCACTGTTGATCTTGGTGGGCAGGAGGGGTGGATTCCATTTGATGCCCCGTCCCTTGTAGGTGAATCTCTACGCTTTGTATCAGGAGACCCGGAAGGGGATCGCTTCAGGGTCCGCTACTATCGCGATGCCGAAAAACACCTTCATGCCCGGATCTGGTTCGGTCCGGAAACGGAAGGCCCTCCGGGTCACGCCCATGGTGGTTCTGTGGCTGCTGTCATGGACGAGGCGCTCGGTCTGGCTGCCTGGGCGGCTGGATATCCCATTGTTGTCGGCAATCTGAATGTGAGTTTTCGCAATCTTCTGCCGCTTCAGCAGGTTGTTACTGTCGAGAGTCGCGTCATTTCGGCCCAGGGGCGCAAGATAATGGTTCATGGGAAGATTTTCTGCGGCGAAACCCTCTATGCCGAGGCCGAGTGTCTCTGCATAACGATTCCGGGGAGATAGGTCATTTCATTGTCAACAGATCAATTTCTTGAAAAGGCGCTGCTTCTGGCAAAAGAAGCCGGAGAGTATCAGCGCTCCAGGCTCTGGACCCCTCTTGATATTCAGCATAAAGGTGAAATCGACCTCGTTACCGAGGTCGATAAGCGTTCTGAAGAGCTCATAGTGACGGGTTTACAACGGGCATTTCCGGACCATGATTTTCTTGCTGAAGAGAACATCTACAGTGACAGGGGCAAAAACCATAAATGGATCATTGATCCCCTTGACGGCACGACCAATTTTACCCACGGTTTCCCCTGGTTTGCTGTATCCATAGCCCTTGAAGTCGATGGCGAGATTGTTCTCGGTGTAGTCTTTCATACGATGATGGCCGAGATGTTCCATGCGCTTAAAGGTGAGGGTGCCTATCTGAACGGTGCCCCCATCAGGGTGTCGTCGCGTTCACCACTCCGCTCGTCGCTACTGGCAACCGGCTTCCCGTATGACAGTGCCACTGACCCGGAAAACAACTTTAACCATTTTGCCAATTTTCAGATGAGAACCCGCGGTATACGCAGAGCCGGTGCTGCGGCGCTAGATCTGGCCTATGTGGCAGCAGGGCGGTTTGACGGCTTCTGGGAGAGCAAGCTCAAGCCGTGGGATGTTGCCGCAGGTCAGCTGCTTGTGAAGGAGGCGGGAGGGGTGGTGACTGGATTTGCCGGTGAGCCCTATTCAGTCTACAGCCACAGGATTGTTGCCAGCAACGGGCTGATTCATGATGAGATGCTGGAGACTTTTAAAACGTAAAAAAGCCGTACCCTTTCGGGCACGGCTTTTCTGCATCCGCTTTTTACTGCCGGAATTTTGTTATAGCTCCTGCGGCATGGCCTTCACCTGTCCGGCGGTAAATACCGGTCCATCCTTGCAGACGTAGACATTCCCCACATTGCAGCGGCCGCATTTGCCGAGGC
>JACABD010000081.1 GCA_013377075.1 Geobacteraceae bacterium
AAACCTTCCTTCCATAGGATCATAGGGCCTCACACCCATTTCAATCAATCCAGCTTCCCTATCAAATTGCTTCCCGACGTACATGAAGCTGTTCCGGAAACCGGTTGTCGGCTTGCCCAATCCGAAACTATCATAGGTATAACTCTGCACCACATTCCTGCTTGCATCAGTAATCGCAGTAACACTCCCAAGCCCATCCTGTGCGAAGTAGTAAAATTGACCGCCTCTCTCCATCGCCAGATGCTCGTCAACTCCGGCTCCGTGGGTGTAGAAGGTCTTTTCTGTGACTCCGCTTGGCGGGGTAAAAATCTCCAGTACGATATTGTCGCCATCGTAGACGTAGGTTGTAGTTGTCGTCTTTGTGATACCGTCAATTAGGGCGATGAACTGCTTCTCTATCCTTTTGCCGAGCGGATCATACTTAAAGGTGATGGTACGTTTGTCTGCTCCGCTGGTGCGCTCCATTTTTGTGAGGCGGTTCTCAAAGTCCCAGTTGAGTGTCCAGCCTTTGCTGCTGGCGTTTGCCGTTCCCCTTGTTATCTGGTTGCCGTTGTTGTCGTAGGTGTATGTGTACTGCCGCCCCTTGAGCATCCTGTTTCCAGCGTCGTGCTGGTAATTTGTGTCCTTTGCGCCGGGGCCGGTGATTCGGTTGCCGACTTCATCATAAGTGAAGTTTTCGGTGCCCCGTGGGGTGACTGCCTGGATCAGGCGATAGATGTTGTCGTATTGATATGTTTCATTGGTTGTGCCGCCTTTTGCTATGCGGTTTCCGATGTTGTCGAGGGTGTAGCCGCTGCTGGTTATGGTGCTGTTGTCTGAGCGGCTGTGGCTGATGCCGGTCAGTCTGCTCAGGTCGTCATAGCTGTATGCTGCTGCTGTCTGGTTCGGGTATGAGATGCTGCTTCTGCGGCTTAAATTATCGTAGCCAAAGGTGAATAGTCCGGCGGAGGTGGTCATTGTTGCCAGACGACCGGAGTTATCGTAGACGTAGCTTGTAATCCGATTATCTGTCGTCCCCTGCTGAACGGTCATCTTCGTTCTGTTGCCCATCAGATCGTATTCATAGGCAAGTGCAAAGCCTCGGCTGTCGGTTACACTCGTTACCCGTCCGGCAGCGTCGTAGGTGTAGCTGTAGGTGATGCTTGCATCCTGAACGCTTGATAATCTTCCGGCTGTATCGTAGCTGTAGTTTACTGAAGTGCCGTCTGTAAAGGTTTTGCTGGTAATACGGTTCTGAGGGTCGTAGGCAAAGGAGATGACATTAGCGTTGGCATCTGTCTTCTGGATGAGATTACCGACAGGATCGTAACTGAAGCCGGTGCTGTTTTGCAGCGGGTCTGTCTCCTGAATCATGTGGCCAGCCTGATCGTACTGCCAGGTGGTAGCTTGACCCTTTGCATCGGCAAGCGCTGCAAGCTTGTCAACTCCCCCGCCGCAGGAGGGGCAGCTGGCAGCGCCGTAGCTGTAGGTGGTGATCTTCTCCAGAGCATCCTTCTGCTCAATTACCTGCCCTCGGTAGTTGTATCTGTAGGTAGTAACCTTGCCATTGGCATCAGTTACCGAAATCCGGTTACCGAGCTTGTCATAGCCGTAGGTGGTCACGTTACCAAGGGGGTCGGTTACAGTGGTAAGCCGGTTCATGCCGTCGTAGCCATAGGTGGTTGTCTTGCCTGCTGTAGTGCTGCTGGCTCTGTTGCCATTGGCATCATAGGTAAAAGTTGTAACTATGCCGGTTGGATCGGATATTGAACTGAGAAGCCCGCCAGCATTGTAGTTATAGGTAGTGACCTGATTCAGAGGGTTTTTGATTGTGCTTATGTTGCCGTTCTGGTCATAGGTGTATGTTGTGCTCGCACCGGAAGGATCAATGGCAACAAGAAGATTGCCGCTGACATCATAGCTGTTACTGCTCTCACCCTGTGGCCCGCTGCTGGTCAGGACTTGACCACGTTCGTTGTAGGTGAAGGTTGTAACGTTGCCGAGTGCATCGGTTATAGATGTTCGGTTGCCAAAGTCATCGTAGGTATAGCTGGTGTCATAACCATTGGCATCGTTAATGTTGATGATGTTTTTCTTCAAGTCATAGGTATAGTCGATGCTGTTCCCAAGCGGGTCTGTCTTGCTGGTTAGTGTGCCGGTTGAAGAGTCATAACTATACGTCCAGACTCCGCCATCTTTCTCTACAAAGTAGCTGTCACGATTTACTCCCCAGTTGGAGCCACCTTCCCTTGGGCTATCAAAGTAGGAGAGTGAACGCGATTGCCCTTCAGGGTCAGAGCCTGACAGTATCCGGTGGAAGGAGTCGTAGCTGTATGCGATTGAATTGTTTTCCGGGTCGGTCTTGCCGATCAGAAAATCGTCAGTGTCGTATGAATAGCTCCATCTGCCGCCATCAGGATTGGTAGGGGTTGCCAGATTATCCCCTTCATAACTAAAGGTATAGGCATTCCCCTTCGGATCGGTAATAGTTGCAAGCTTCCCGTCGGAATTGTATGCGAGGAGACTGGTTCTGCCGCTGCTGTCAGTTATGCCGGTTAATCTATCGTCCGTGTAACTGAAGGTCATAATGGAGTTGTTCGGTGATTTGCGGGATGTTATGCGACCACTTTGATCGAAGAAATGTTGTAATCCGCTCAACTCGGTGATGACATAGGTATTGTCAGCATTTTTGACAAAAGCTGAACTGTCTCCAATTTGCGGATGGTAGATGCCATCTCGAAGAGTATAGATGCGTGATTTACTACCATCTCGAAAGAGGATTGCACCGTTCCCCTGATCCTGAAGCGCAACTTCGTACGAGTGTGTCCAGCCGTGACTCAAGACTCCTGTCATTGGGTCAATGCTATTGTAGAAAAGTTGCGAGAAGGTAGTCGTGTTATTTGCTGGGTCGGTAATGCTGATGGATTTCTCACTATAGGCAAAGCTGTAGGATTTACCGCTTATTTCAGTAACTGAAGTGATCTTCCCATCTGCATTGAAGTTATTGATGGTGCCATCTTCATCGGTCAGCTGATAAATGTTGTCCGGGTTTTTAATCAGAATCGAGATGTCATTATCCGGAGACTGAAAACCTGTTTCTGTGGGAATATAAGTCCGTTCTCTATCCAGTTCGCTGAATACGACCGAACCATCAGTCTGCACTTCTAGAACCTTGCGAAATTGACGAATCAGTTCACTGTCAAGCGGCACTGATTTTGGTGTCAGGCTGTCATAATTGAGTGTAATGAGAGTTGGTATTGAGCCACCATTCAAGGATATCAGCTCCTGACTGTGGCTAAGGCGACCGGAGAGGGTGTTGGCTGAAGATAAAAAATTATGATTGGCAATGCACAGCTCAGGCCCTTTTACAACTTCAACAAACGCCTGAGCCTGATCTGAGCAATCTCCCTCTGCGCTGGTAGTAGTGAGTGTAGCGCGGTAATTGCCATTACTGACAGGCCTGCCAGAGCTATCTTTACCGTTCCACCTGAGCGAGGGGCTATAGCCGCTGCCGGATGTTGAAACCGTATCAATGCCAATAGTCCAGTTCACATCTCTTGAAGAATCAATACTACCTGAAAGCAAGGTTTCTTCGCCAGACTGAGGGCTTATGGGAGTTTTGCTCGGAGAAAACCCTGTAATTCTGACACTACAGGGGGGGAGAATTTTAATGTTTACGGCGGCCTGTGTAGTGCATACGCCATCATTAGACGTTGCAGTAAGCATGGCAGTATAAGTGCCTGGTTGTACAATTGTTCCGTTTGAATCTTTACCGTCCCAAAGAGCAGAAACTGAGCTTCCTGAACCTGAAAAAGTTCTGTCAGAGACACTCAGTGTCCAGAACACATCATTCTCGGAAACCGAACCGCTCAGGTTTATCTGAAAGCTCTGATTTTCTTTTAGCACTACTGTCTGTGGACTGACCGCAAGAGTTGCGGAGAGGGTACAAGGTGGATCAGAGACTGAAAGTAAAACAGACGAGATTTTAACCAAGCCACCTGGGAAGCTGGTAGATAGCTGTATAGTCTGGCTTTGCGCATCAGTTATCGGGATTTCGAATGTCGCTGAACCGGACCAGTAATAGTAATTATCAGTCTCAGAAGCAGAGCTTCTAAACGTACTTGTTGAAATAGGTTTTTTGCCGTTAATTGTAACTAACGATGGGTCTATTGCACGCTCAGATTGCACTTCAACAGAGCTTGCAGATATAATTAACATGCTTTTGCGATTATAGGTTTTAATATGATTAATTAAATAATTGGCAGTTTTGTTATGACTATGCCTTTGAGTGTAAGAACCAGCACTTAAATTGCAATAGGAACAAATATCTCTAATCCGATAATCGATTTCAGGAGTATTTACAAAACTAAAAGATCCACTGGCAAGAAATATATTAGATGCAGTAATGTCTACACATTGCTCAATACCTGAGTCATTATAGTTGCTTGTACAATTCACACATGAATTGTTAAGCGTATTTACAGTAGTATAATTATAATTACTTGATGTTAGTCTACAGGATGTAACTTTATTGCCTATAATGCTCTCGTTAATATAAACAGCATAAACGCCATTAGCTACAGTAACATATCCAAATTCGTAACATTTTTCTGGGACCTCCAAATTAAAAGTCAATGAAGGCACTTGTGTCCTAGTGATTTCAAGAGTTTCTGTACCAGTCGCGCTGGTTATTGAAATATTTGTATTAGACGCATGGCAGACAGGAGCATTTAATAGCAGCGACCAGGCGACAAGGCTGAATAAACACCTCACAACCCTCTTTAATAATATTTTGCACGCCATTTACACTCCATTTAACCCATAAGTTTCAATTCATTCTCAACGAGTTTCTACAAATCTTCTCACGTCACACAGATAAAGTCAGTTCCCTCGGCAAATCCAGCGCCAGACGCCCACTCCCGTATCCCAACCCTTGCACCGCGCGTCCCGACCGTAACCAGCATCCTGCCGCCATCGGGCGAAACATCAAGGTGGGAGACGACCTCTGCGCCATGGAGAATCTGCCCGCGCTTTTTCGGATCCACATCTATCCAGCGCTTTACCTTGATTCCTGAATCCGCAAGGAGTCGCTGCCAGGCACGCCCCTCCTTGCCTGCCCCTGCAAGGGTTATCTCTGTGAATCCCTTTAAAAAACCGCCTTTCAGATGATGCAGCTTGCATCGTCTGAAAGCGTCAGATGTATATTCATCCATGGTTCTGGTTGCCCGCTCGGGCCGGTCTCGCCAAAAAATAAGCGGCTCCGCGGTTCTGGCAAACGCCACTCCTGCCTGAGCCATCCTCAGCCAGAGATCGTAATCCTCGGCCCACCCCATATCACGATAGCCGCCAACCGCTTTGATGATCTCTTTCCTGAACATCACACCAGGATGCACAAAAGGAGACTCCACATAAATGTCCCGAATGACAAGTCCGTGATCTAACAGCGAGTTCTGCCACTCTTCGTACGACAGCATACCGATTTTGAGTCCGGCCCGTGGGAAATGCCTGAATGCCGAAGCCACCAGTCCTGTTTCCGGATTTTCGCTGAAAATCTGCAACTGCCTTGCAATCCGCTCAGGATGGGAAACATCATCGCCATCCATTCTGGCAATAAATCCCCCCCTGCACGCCTCAAGACCCATGTTTAGTGCCGGGACAAGTCCTTTGTCACGGTTTTGCAATACCCGTATCCGGCTGTCAGCAGCAGCTTTTGCCAGAATTGCGGGAGTGCCGTCAGTCGATCCGTCATCAACAACAACCAGCTCCCAGTCAGTAAAAGTCTGCGCCTTTATCGACGCTATTGCTGCGGCCAGGTACTTCTCCTCATTCCTGACCGGCATAAGCACGGATACCAGCGGCTCAGACACCGCCGGCAAGCTCTTTCAGCCATGTTGGCAGACGTTTTGGCTTCATCTCTTCGCTGACGCAGACAAGGGTCACTTTGGCCTCTGACAGAAGTTTTTCATCAGTAACCCTGATAAGTTTTTGCAGCAGCGTAAAAGAGGTGTTACCGACAGACGCAATCTCGACTTCAACCTGTACAAGGTCATCAAGTCTTGCAGGATAGCGGAAATCAATTTCCATTCTGACAACCGGAAAAATCGTCCCTTCGTCGTGAAGCTCCTGAACAGAAAAGCCGCGCTCCCTGAAATATTCGGTTCTTCCGCGCTCGAAAAAACCGAGATATCTTCCATGGTAGACAACTCCACCAGCATCCGTATCTTCGTAATAGACCCTGAATTGCATCATAAACCCCTAAATTTCAAACAGTGTTACACAAAAACTCTAATCTGTCCATTTAGAAGTTTCAAAGAAGCTGCCTCCAAATGAGTTGACACAATATACCGACTTTACTAACGTTTATTTTGATGATGGCAGTTGGCAGTTTCCATCTGCCAACTGCCATCATCAGGGCCATATCAGATGAAATCAGACGGAGAAGCCATGAACATCGAACAGATGAAAACAATTTTGAAGGAGATCGTCACAAACACCGACCTGACCCCTTGCGTGGTCGGCCACCGCGGCGTCGGTAAAAGTGCCGGCATAATGCAGGTATGCAGAGAGACCGGTCGCAAATATGTCCCCTTGCGGCTTGGCCAGATGGAGGTCGGAGATCTTGTCGGCATTCCATATCGCGATGGCGGGACCATGCATTGGTCGCGGCCTTCCTGGTGGCCGCTTGAAAATGATGCTGAATCAATCGTTCACTGCGACGAGCTTAACCGGGCCCAACAGGAAGACACCCTCCAGGCGATCTTCCAGTTCGTCGAGCCGCCGCTCTCCGGCGGACAGCGTGGGTTGCACACCCACAGGCTGCATCCCAAACACAAGGTTATTGTTACCATTAATCCGCCCGACGGCACCTATCAGGTAACCCCACTTGACCGCGCCCTGATCGACCGGATGGTCATGCTTTACGTTGAGAGCGATTACAACTGCTGGGCGAGATATGCCCGCAAATGCTCATTTGACGGCTCTGTCCAGGAATTCCTTGCAGCCAACCAGAATCTGCTGGCCCACGACAACCAGCCAATGGAAATGGAGGCAAAACCTTCGGAGCGGGGCTGGGAAATGGTCAGCATCCTCCGCAGTTCCTGCCGCTTCCCCGAGGAACTTGAGATGGAGGTTTATTCCGGAATAGTCGGCCAGGAAGCTGCCATTGCCTTTCTCCGCTGGCAGAGAGAAACCCTGGAACGGCCGCTGACAGCAAAAGAGGTTTTGGAGCAGTGGCCGACTGTGGCTGCCCGTGCAGAGCGTCAGCGTGAGGACCAGCAGAGCGCCACCATGAGCAGCCTTATTGCCCATCTGCGTCTGGAAGGTGAGATCACGAAACTACAGGAGGAAAACCTCGTTGCCTACCTCGCCATACTCCCCCGGGATCTCAAGTTCGCACTGGTAAAAAGCCTTCTGACCATACCAAAGACCGCTCTGTCACTGGCAAAGGACAAATATGATGCTGTTGTACTCGATGCAATCAGGGAGATAAGCGCTGAAGCAGCCTAAAATGAGCGCAGAAACAATAGAATATGCCATCGTTCGCCTGCTCAAAAAACGCCCTTTCTACGGCTCTTTTGTTCCGGGGATATTCATGATAAATAAAGTCAATGTGAAGATGGAGATTTCCATTTACCTCCCCTGAATTCCGGAGACGAGTTGCCGCATGATCGAGATTTGATCGACCCATCGTCCGGTATGAATTTGAGCCGCATCGCAGCCTGTAGTGGGATCTGCTTATAGCAAAAGCAGGGGTGATGGAAAATTATTCATAAAACATGAAGAAAATAGCCGCTCCAATCTGAAACAACTCTGCTTCAGGTGCAATCCATGCGTTGGAGCGGGTCAGGAATCATCCGGCATAACTGATGCAAATCTCATGCAAGGCGCTTAGCGCATCAATTTTTGCTCGTTACGTGGATCTGCTTCGTTAATCCACAAATTATTGATATGGAGGTAATGAAAATGGCATATTTTTCATGGGCAGATTCATTCAGTGTCAAGGTAAAGGAAATCGATGATCAGCACAAAGTTTTGATCGATATGCTTAACCGGTTACACGATGCACATATTGCTCAGAAAGGTCGTGAGGTTCAGAGCGAAATAATCGATTCAATGGTTAGCTATGCTCAAAATCATTTTCAAATGGAAGAAAAGTATATGCAGCGGTTCAATTATTCGGGATATTCTTCCCACAAGTCCGAACATGATCAATTCACTGTAAAGGCGCTCGATTTAAAAGGAAGGATAGAGAGTGTCGGTTTTGTGTTTACCATTGAAATCCTGGATTTTCTCAAGAATTGGCTGCAAAACCACATACTCGGCACGGATATGAAGTATTCAAGCCATTTCAACGAGGCCGGACTCTGTTAACAACATTCAGGGCAGGTTCTATATTTCTTCGTACTCCACGCGGCAATGTATGGCCAGTATAGAATAGTATGGATAATCTTGTAGTTAGGACGGGGACAGACTACTTTAGCCTGTCCCCCGGTAAATTCAGCGAATTACCCCCTGGAAGGTCACGAAACCAGTGACGGAAAAGGGGCTAGTTCCAGTTATCAATTTTCAAATCATGGGGTGACGGTTTCCCCTTGCCTGTTTCGACATAATCACGCAGGCTTAGCAGGAAAGTAGCCCATTTCATGCTGCAGTGTGCTGTGGATTCCGTAGCTTCCCGCCAGTTTCTGTGGCCGAACAGCACTATGGTCTGGTTGTCCTGCTCGGACAGCTGGAAAGTGATGTCAGTGCCGATCCACTCTTCGGGCCCATCAACACAGCGCCAATGAACATCTTTAGGTTCATTTCGTTCCAGTACCTCCATGACCATTTTCCCGAGAAAATCACCGGTTTTGGTGCGAAAGACGAATTCGATTTTCCCCCCGACCTGCTCATCTCCTGTAGTATCTTCTGTCCACCAGCGAGCCAGCCCATCTATTGATGTCAACGCCTTGCAGACTTGCGTTGCAGGAGCCTTGATTCCGATACGATGAATAATGTCGCACATGGCAACCCCCTTATTACTGATTCTTTAAATGAAAATTACACCGGGTGCTTCTTCCTTACCGCCTCATGCAGCGTATGCACTGCCGAAACGCCCTTGCTGCCCAGGAATTCGGCCACCTGCTTCTGGGCCGCTTCCCAGATCGGATGTAATGCCACAAGCAGCGTTCTCCCGGCCGGGGTCGCCCGCACAACCTGCTCCTTGCCGCCATCACGGCCTGCAGTCTCAACCCACCCCTGTTTTTTCATCCGGTCCAGGTTTCTGCTTATGGTTGATTTTTCCATAATCAACACCTGGCCGATTCTCCCAGGCGTGGCTTCCCCGACGAGAGACAGCATGATCAACATTGTAGCCTGGTTGACGGTGACATTGAGCGGGGAGAGGGCGGCGTCATAGAGATTGGTTACAATTCTGTTCAACGCCCGGACCCTGAAGGCAATGCATTCATCCCCCATAGCCTGTGCCAGTTTTTGTGCTGCCTGCTTGTCTATCTGCTTGTTCATGTCTTTCTCCTGTTGTATATGCAACTATACTATGTCTGAATTCTGCTGGCTTGTCAACTGATCACTTCGGTATAATTAGCCAGCGTTTCCAGGGCTGACGGGCCTTTGCGCCGGTCATTCGTACTCGGTGCCGAACAGTAATTGATGTGCTTGACATGGCACTTTTTCTTGGTATATGTTGTATATACAACCAGTAATTGGTATAAAATACCAACTAAGAGCTTAGGTAATTTGTCTTTTTAATGTTTAAAAGTATCTTGTGAGTTGTATATACATCTGCAGCATAAGGCGTTTATGCAGTAACGGCAAAAGGAGGACAGCCATGAGAAAGGGAAACGTAATGACTGTAAAGGGCGAGAACTTTTCTGCAGTGCAGGTCGGGGCGTTTGATCGGCTGAATGATTACAAGTTCACCCATGAGCGTCTCGACTTTGAAATTGAAGGAAAGTTATTTCTGCACCAGCTTCTGGGTTTGACCAGCGCGGAGATCTCGCTCAACAAGATGCCGCCGAAGACTTCTATGCCTTTTTATCACACTCATCGGAACAATGAAGAGGTTTACCTTTTTGTTGGCGGCACCGGGGAATTCGAGGTGGATGGGCAACGCATTCCAGTCAGCGAAGGCACGGTCGTGCGCGTTGCACCCCATGGTGTTCGCTGCTGGCGTAATAATTCCGATCAACCATTATACTATATCGTCATTCAGGCCCCATTTGGCGGCTTTACCGGTGATGGCAGCATCAACGACGGTGTGGGAGTTGAAAAGCGGGTTGAATGGAATGACTGATGTCCTGAGGCACCGTGAAGGTGCCTCAGGAATGGCCGCAGGCCGACATACACAAACGAAGAGGAGGAATTGAACATGGCTGACAAGGAAACGATAGTACTGGGAGTATTGACAAAAGCGGGCAAACCTCTCAAAGCGGGAGATGTCGCCGAGGCAGCCGGGCTGGATAAGGCGGAGGTGGCCAAGATCCTGGCCGCGCTGAAAAAACAGGGCAAAGTAGGGTCGCCGAAGATGTGCTTCTACGCGCCGGCATAGCCCAAACGAATCGAAAGAGGAGGTGACTTGTATGAACCCCGTAGTGCACTTTGAGATGCCGTACGACGACCGGGAGCGGATGATGCAATTCTACGGTGCGGCTTTTGGCTGGCAGTTGCAGGCATTGGGCCCGGAAATGGGGGAGTATGTCCTTGCAGGTACCATCGAATGTGACGAAAAGGGCCCCAAGAAGCCCGGAGCAATAAACGGCGGGTTTTTCCAGAGAAACCCGGAATGGCCGGCCCAGTATCCCTCGGTGGTGATCGCCGTGGCTGACATCCAGGAGGCCATGAAAACTGTTGGCGCAGCTGGAGGGACGCTGCTTGGCGAACCGATGGCGATCCCCGGGGTTGGACTCTATATTTCGTTCTTCGACACCGAAGGGAACCGGGTGAGTATGTTGCAATATACGTCAGGTTGCAACGCAGTGCCGTAGCGGAGGAGGTGTTACTATGTCATTGGTCAGAGTTGAAAGTTTTACCATCTCGCTTGATGGCTTCGGCGCCGGTCCGGGTCAGGACATCACTCATCCGCTCGGTGTGGGCGGGACTGACTTGCACCAATGGTTAAGGCCGACCCGCACTTTCCAGCAGGCTCTATTCGGAGCCGATGGCACCACCGGGCTCGATGACGACTTCGCCGCCCGAGGGTTCAAGAACATCGGCGCCTGGATTCTCGGGAGGAACATGTTCGGACCGGTTCGTGGTCCCTGGCCGGACATGAATTGGCAGGGCTGGTGGGGTGAGAACCCTCCATACCACGTTCCCGTCTTCATCTTGACACATCATGCACGCCCGGACCTGCAGATGGCGGGGGGTACGACATTTCATTTCGTCACCGGTGGCATTCATGAGGCGCTGGACAGAGCACGGGATGCCGCCAACGGGATGGACGTGCGTATTGGCGGTGGCTCCAACACCATCCAGCAGTATCTTCATGCCGGCCTCATTGACGAGATGCACATCGCCATCTCACCGGTTCTGCTGGGCAGTGGCGAGCGGTTGTTTGCCGGGGTTGATGCGAGATCCCTGGGATACGAATGCATCCGGTTCGTATCGTCGGAGAAAGCTACCCATGTTGTACTGCGGCGCCATGGGGTGAGTATCTGATGCGGTGCATACCCATCTATCAATAAAGTACGAGGAGATCATCATGGCTGAACTTACCATTACGACATTTTTAACGATCGACGGCGTGATGCAGGCGCCGGGCGGTCCGGGAGAGGA
>JACABD010000082.1 GCA_013377075.1 Geobacteraceae bacterium
CGGAAAAGATAGCCACCCTCGAAGAGTGCGGCATCAGCGTGGCGAAGAGCCCGGCTGAGATGGCTCAGGCGCTGCTTAGGGTTTATAAACCGTAGCAGGTGTCAGGGTAGTTAAAAGAGGTTGATATGGGCAAATACAAGGAACATCCCAAATACAATGTTCTCTCGATCAGGGTCAGTGATGAAGAAAAGGCCTTTCTTGACGAGATCAGCAAGCGTGAAAGAAGCAGTATTACTGAACTGATGCGCGAGGCGATCCGCAGTTACGTACCGCATTTGGCCACTCTTCAAAAACAGCATTGAAAAGCTGCCGACGGGAAGTTCAGATAAAATGACAGGTGCATGCTGCCATGTGTGCTTCTTCAACGGTCGGGGGACGCCCCGGCATTTTCAGCATAACCGGTCGTAAATAGAGAGTAAATTGCCTGAAAGTTGGGGATGCAGACAGTTCAGACCTTGAACGTCTGCATCTCTTTTTTCAGGGCTTCGATTTGTTTAAAGAGTTTTGCTGCTGACTCGCCCATAACTTTTGTGGCTTCCTGATTAATGGCTGATTATGTCAGGACTGGCATCTCACTGCATAAACCCTGTTCATTGGATGCCTGACTGATCTGTCAATCCGGCAATTGATTCATCAAGAGCCTCATCTCCTTCATTTTACTTCAACAGTCACCCTCTCTTGTGCTAATTTGTTGGCAATAATACTATTAAAGGGTTGCAATTATGCAGAGAATGATTGAAATAAGCTCGCCGCTTTTCCTGCGGTGCGAGGCAGAAAGCCAGATTGACTGGAAGAGTATATTTGGCAACGACCATCCGCTGGCGCTTGAAATAGGCTGCGGTATAGGCGATTTCATAGCAAAGACAGCACAGGATAGACCGGATATCAATTTTATCGCCATTGATTATTACAACAAGGGGTGCGACAGCACCTGTCGCCGTCTTGACAAGCTGGGGATTACCAATGTCAGGGTTTTAAGGGTTGAGGCAAGGGAGTTCATAGCCGCACAAATGCCAGAAAATTCGCTTGCGGCTCTCTACATCAACTGTCCTGATCCATGGCCAAAAAAGCGGCACAGGAAAAGACGCCTTGTGAATAGTCCCTTCATGGAGTTTGTCAGGGGTTATCTCAGGCCTGGCGCAGACTTTTATTTTGCAACCGATTTTGAAGATTATGGTGAGGATGTCGCACAGTTCATGGCGGCCCAGGAGGGTTACGCGAACTTACTCGCTCCTGATTTGTCAAGATTCGACCTTGACGGCTATCACCGTTCCAAATACATGTTAAAATTCATGTCTGAAGGTAAGCCGATACATTTCGTGCACTACCGCAGAATCTGAACCTACAGGAGAAAATGGTATGAGTGACAGCGATGACAAGTTTCAGGTCAATCTGTTCCGTCCAAAATCAGCGGTGATGAGGGGGGAAGTCTTTGCCATCCTGACAGTCCTGGCGGTATGGGGAATTTCTGTCTTTGGATTCCAACTCTGGCTGGCATTGTCATCTTTGCCTTCAGGCAAAAGCTTCCTGGAGAGTTTTACTTTCTTTAATCTGCCGTTTCACTACTGGTTTACAGCCCAGATGCTGCCGCTTTTTTTTATAATTATCTGTGTGTTCTTTAACCTTTTTATCGATCGACTTTCGCTACGTCGGTCGAGAAAAAGAGAGGGTTACAATGATTGATTCGGTCCAGAAAATAATCCCGATGCTGATAATCTTCGGGGTGCTGATCCTTTTTGTTGTGGCAGGTCTGCTGTACAAAACCCGGGAAAGTTCTGAATATGGCCTTTCCGGTCGCTATACAGGCAGTATTGGCGGTGGGGCAGCCATAGCCAGCAACTGGATGAGTGCTGCAAGTTTCCTCGGTATTGCCGGGATAAGCTATCTTTACGGATACTTGGCACTGGCATATGTTATCGGCTGGACAGGCGGATATGTCCTTCTCCTTGTTCTGCTTGCCGGTCAGCTTCGTCGATTCGGAAAATTTACGGCACCTGACTTCATCGGCGAGCGTTACGAATCCTCTCTGGCAAGGCTTTTATCGGCAATTATCTCCATTTTGATAACTCTTATCTACAGTATGGCCCAGTTCAAGGGGATCGGGATCATTTTCGCCTGGCTTTTGGGGGTTGAATACATTAAAGGTGTGATCATCGGGGCCGTAATTCTGATGGCTTACATCATCCTCTCAGGTGTCATGGGAGTCGCTAAGAGTCAGAAACTTCAGTACTTCGTGCTGATCGTCACTTTTATTCTGCCGCTTATGCTCCTTGCTTACAAACTCGGCTACTTCTGGGTTTTGCCACAATTCGGCTATGGACGGGCGATTACAGATCTTTCCACAGAGTTTGGAATAAATTTATCATCACCATTCAGCCATTTTAACCTCTTTCAATGGACAGCTCTCTGCTTTACTCTCATGTTTGGGACTGTAGGCCTTCCCCATGTGTTGTCACGTTTCTATACCGTTTCGAATATCCGCGATGCCCGCTGGAGTGTTGTCTGGGGGCTCTTTTTCATAGCCCTTATCTACTGGTCGGCACCGGCCTATGCTGTATTCGGCCGTCTTATCGAGGCAAGAAATGGAATATCTTTCCCCCCTGAAGTTTCGTACAAGATGGCAGATATCGTGGTTCTAAGGACAGCGCTGCTTGGAGGTCTTCCCATCTGGATAGTGGGTATGCTTGCTGCAGGGGCTGTCAGCGCTACATTCTTCACGGTTGCAGGGCTTTTAATGACTGGTGCTGCGTCGGTGTCATACGACATTTACTACAGAATACTTAATCCGCAAGCAAGCGAATCTAAACGGATGTCTGTGGCAAAAGGGGCAACCCTTTTTCTTGCCATTTTGGTTACGATCGTATCAATTAATCCGCCTGGACTGATTGCAGAGATTGCTGCTGTGGCATTCGCACTGGCAGGCAATACAATATTCCCAGCCTTTCTTCTCGGGATATGGTGGAGCGGAACAAACAGTCACGGCGTTATCTCCGGAATGCTCACCGGCCTGCTGATCACCTTTGCACAGCCGCTTCTCGGAGGGTATCTCCCAATTGTAAATATTTTTTTCCCCTTTACAGCTTCAGCTCTCTGCGGAGCACCGATTGTCATCCTGGTCATGATTGTTGTATCGCTCTTTACAAAACCGCCTTCTGTTGAGATCAGACGCTTTCTTGCAGAAGAGGTGCATGGAGAGGTTCAGTGATTAACAACCGTTGGGGCGGGATTCTCCAGTCAAGGGATACCAGTGGGCTTTCCGCAGAACTCAGGAAAAGCCTGATCAACAGATTATCGTGCGAAGATTCGGCTGGAGCATTGAAGCTGCTCTACGGGATAAGAGAAACGTTGCAGAGTGAAATATTCACAGGTCGGCGTATTCCTGAAGAGATACAAAAACTGATTGAAGCCTTGCCTAATATCACTTTCGCAGATGATTTGAAAAGCTCCTTGGATCGTTTTCTTGGTCTTGCTGCAGAACTCTACACTGTCCACTCTTCGGTGAGTTCAACCTTTTCACTGGCACAATCATTTTACGACACTCTTGTTGAAGTTGCTTTCTATCATTGTTTTGCGCTCCTTGAGAGTGAGGGCCGAGTGGATCCTTGCTTGCGCTTCTCTGTTCTGGTGTCAGGGGAACTGGGTAGAATCGAGTCTGTTAATGGGAGCAGGAGCAGTTTTTTTCTGATTTACAGGGATGGGAAAAATGCAGACTCGGATTATGTAAATGAGTTCGCAATGAGGTTCATGGCCGTTCTCCGGGGATGTTTCCCTGGACTCTCCAGAAATTTCTCCAGTACTGCATTTTTCTGGTTTGGCTCAAACACCCAGTGGCTTGAATTTACAGAAAAAACTCTCCTGGCAGACGCCACTGAAAGCAGCGACAGTGATGGTAGCCGGTTTTCCACGCTGATTGAAATATTGGCCGATATGAGGATCGTCTGTGGAGATCCCGTATTCGGGCAGGAGTTAGTTGATTATGGCAGGAAAATGCTTGGTAGTATCTTGGATGGCGGGATGTTCTGGCCTCTTGCAAAAGAGATTTCTTCAATGCCAGTTGCTCTTGGGATATTTGGAAGAATAAAAACCGTGAGAAGCGGGAAAAACAGGGGGAAAGTAGATCTCAAGGGTATGGCAATTGATCCTCTGGCTGCTGCGGCAAGAGTGCTTTCTCTATCGTCGAAAACAGAAGAAACCTCTTTTACTGGCCGGATAAATGTGATACTTGCTGCCGGAAATGTCGGTGTTGCCCTTGCTGACAGGCTTCTCATTGCATATCAGGAATTCATGCGCGAAAGGATCAAGCTTGAGCTCTTCGGTGCAAAGGGGGAAGAAGGCCTTTTCTTTAACCCTGAGGAACTTGATGAAGAGTCCCATGACCGCTTCAAAAACGGGCTGGATGATATAACCACGCTGCAACGGCTGGTACATCAGCATCTGGTAGAGGTGGAACAGGGATGAAGATAAGTCTCTCAAGCGGGACACTGTATACTTTCCCCTTAAGAAAGGTTTTTGAAATTGCAAGCAGCCTAGACTTTGACGGCATCGAGCTGATCATCAATCAAGATTTCCAGCGGGTAAACGCAGTTAAACTTATCAAAGAACTTCAGCAGCGCGTACCTATTCTTTCCATACATGCCCCGTTCATGCCGCTTGACGGGTGGGGTACACCTGTGGATGCCTTGAGAAACTGTGTGGAGATTGCTGAAAAGTGCGGTATCCCGCTGGTCAATTTCCATCCGCCCTCATGGATGGGGTTTGAGGTCGGTTTCTGGCGATGGATGTATAAAGTCAGCGACTTCCAGAAGGAGATCGGCACTGACAAGGTTGTTGTAACCATGGAAAACATGCCGTGGGTAGGCAGATTCAAGATAAACCCGCATATCCTTTCTGTCACTGCCCAGTTGATCGATTTCATAACCGAGCGCAATCTTTTGATGACTTTTGACTGTACTCATATGGGGTCGGGCCAGGCAAACTTCATAAACGACTTCTATCTTTGCTATAACAGCGGCAGAATAAGGAACATACACTTCTCCGACTACGGCCATGGCAAGGAGCATCTGATCCCTGGTCATGGTATGCTCCCGCTTACCAGGTTTCTTAATCACCTGCGCAACACTGACTATAACGACACTGTTACGCTGGAACTCTCCCCCCATGAATTTCCAAAAGATGAGGAGATTATCAAGGCCAGCCTGACCGAAATCCTCCAGTATCTGCGCAGGGAGACCAGGAAAGAAGATTGACTTTACCTGTACTGTTCCGCTAATCTTCATTCATGCATGAAACCCTTGCCGCCTACGGTATTCCAGCCCTCTTTGTATTAAGTTTCCTCGCATCCACAATGCTGCCACTTGGATCGGAATGGCTTCTTGTAGCACTTTTGATCCAGAAACACGATCCGGTTTTATCGGTAACTGTTGCAACTGTAGGCAATTATCTAGGGGCCTGTACAAGCTATTTTATCGGCATTTACGGTGGTGATTTTCTTGTGAAAAAGATGCTGAGGATTGATGATTCAGAGCGGGCAAGGGCTGAGCGGTTTTTTGCAAAATATGGTAGCTGGTCGCTCTTTTTTTCATGGTTGCCGGTTGTTGGTGATCCCTTGTGCCTTGTCGGAGGCCTTCTCAGGATTCCGTTTACCAGATTTTCGATCCTTGTCGCATCGGGCAAGGCTATCAGATACTCAGCCGTCGCATGGCTGACACTTAAAGGTGTGCAGAGCGTTGCAACATAACAAATAAAGGCGGCATTTATAATGATCAGCAGATCGATTGACAGACTGCCAAACGACCTCAGGGTTGTTTCCATAAATATGCCCCATCTTCACTCGGCTGAACTGGCCCTTTACATAAAGACTGGCGGGAGAAACGATCCCCCTGGCAAAGGGGGACTTTCTCACTTTCTTGAGCATATGCTTTTCAGGGGAACAGCCGAATATCCTACCTCGACAGAGATAGAGACAGCATTTGAAGCCATCGGCGGAGCTGTTAATGCATCTACGGATGAAGAGTGTACCTGCTTTTTCTCTCGCATTCACCCGGAGCATCTGGCTAAAGGGATAGAAATCCTCTCCTCTATGATTCTGCGTCCGCTTCTGACTGATTTTGAAATAGAGAAGAGGATCATTGCCGAAGAGGCACTTGACGACCTGAGTGAAAAAGGGGAGGAGATAAATCCCCACAATCTGGCAAGCAGACTGCTCTGGCCGGATCATACCCTGGGCATGCCTACTATCGGCACACTTGAGACTATTGACTCGTTCACTCTGCAAGACATAAAAAATCATTTTGATGCTTATTATCTTCCTGGGAATGCGGTTCTGGTTGCAGCAGGCAACTTTAGCCACGATACTCTTCTTAAGGCGGCAGAGAACAGTTTCTCCTCTTGGTGCAGCAAAGAATCCCCTGCTGTTTGTCCTCCTATAGAAGTGCAGAGCAATCCACAGAGCCTGTTTGTGTCAGATTCTGACAGTCAGGCTCATCTGCAGATTTCATTCAGGAGTGTATCGCGCAGTGATAAGCGGATAATGCCTCTTCGTCTGTTAAGGCGGATACTCTGCGGCAGCGGCAGCGCCAGATTGCATCTTACCTTGAGGGAGCGTCTGGGCATCGTCTACTCGGTTGATGCCAATATTGCCGCCTATGAAGAGACCGGCTACTTTTCCATTGAACTTTCCACCGCTGCCGAAAATCTCCACCTGGCAGTTTCAGAGGTGCTCGCAGAGCTTGTCCGCCTTGCTGAGTCCGGAGTCACAGAGACTGAGCTGGAAAGAGTGCGGAATATCTATTTTTACGAGCTGGATTTCAGCCGCGACTCCTGTTTTGAAATGCAGGTACGCTATGGATGGGGCGAGTTGATGGATATTGTCCGTGAGATTGACGCTGATATGGCGGATGCGTCAGCCCTCACTGCTGAGGCGCTCAAGAACGTTGCAACTGAGCTGTTTAAGCCGTCGAACCTTAATCTTGTCGTTGTTGGCGCCTGGGGTGAAAAAGAGAGGGCGGATGTAGTGAATGAGCTGGAGAGGTATTCGGAAAAATGGATATTCAGCTGATCTCTGTGATGATTTGACTTCTTGTCCCGACTAGATATACTTAAACAAATGACTTTTTGCGAGAGTCTTTTAGACTCTCATTCTGCCCCGGTGTCTGCCCCTCCTGGCCGCCGGGGTGTTTTTTTACAGGATATTTAACAAGAACAAAAAAAGAGCCCCAATTGCGGGGCTCTTTTGGTTTGAACAGGTTGTTACCGGCTTATTCGCCTTCTTTGAGAATATAGCCAACACCTCGAACTGTATGGATCAGCTTGACAGGAGCGTCCCTGTCGATCTTCTTTCTCAGATAGTTTACATAAACATCGATGATGTTGGTGAAGCTGTCAAAGGTGTAGTCCCAGACGTGATCGGCAATCATGGTTCTTGTCAGAACCTGATTCGGATTGCGCATGAAGTACTCAAGCAGGCCGTACTCTTTTGCGGTCAGATCGATCTCTTTTTCGCTGCGCCATACCTTGTGGGTTACCGGGTCGATTCTGAGGTCGGCAAAGCGAAGCTCAGCGCCACGATCCATCTCGCTTCTGCGGATCAGGGCTTTGACTCTTGCAAGAAGTTCCGCAAAGGCAAAAGGCTTGGTCAGGTAGTCGTCAGAGCCTGTCTCAAGGCCGACAACAATATCCTCTACCGTATCTTTGGCTGTCAGCATCAGTACTGGCGTAGCCATTTTGCGATCACGAAGCTCCTTCAAAAAGCTCATGCCGTCGCGCTTTGGGAGCATCCAGTCAAGGATTATCAGGTCAAAACGGCGCTCAAGAGCCATTTCAAGGCCTGCTTCACCATCTACTGCTGTTTCAACTTCGTAGCTCTCTTCCTCAAGACCACGCTTGATAAAACTTGCAACTTTCTTCTCATCTTCTACGACCAGAATTTTCATTTTCTTCCCCCTTTATTTTGGTTTGCGAATAAATCGACTTTTTTAAGCAAGACCTACTCCGGTGAGCTTCTTGATGATTTCACTTGCTGACTCTTCAACCGACTTGTGGGTAACATCTATTGAGAGCCACTTGGAATTTTTTCTGTACAGCTGCTTGCAACAGATTATTTCATCAAGGATTTCGTCATAACTTGCATATTTACTTCGCGGGCTCTGCTGAAGCTGCATGAGTCTTGCAGATCGAAGTTCCACAAGTCTCTTTGCGTCTATTAGCAGTCCAACTACCCTGTTCTGATCTATCTCAAAAAGCTCCTTCGGCGGATCAATTCCTTTTACGAGAGGGATATTGGCAACCTTGAAGCCTTTGTGCGCCAGATACATTGAAAGTGGGGTTTTTGAAGTTCTCGAAACCCCTATAAGTACTATATCTGCCTTGTAAAGATAGCGGAGTTCCTGCCCATCATCCTGCTTTACGGTGAAGTTTACCGCTTCAACACGTTTGTGGTATTCAGCATTTATCTCATAAAGAAGGCCAGGTTCCTGCTTCGGAGCCAGATTGAAAATATCTGAAAACTTGTAAAGTATCGGGCTTAGCAGATCTATTACATCAAGTGCTCTTTGCTCGGCCTCATACTGTAGAAACTGTGCCAGCTCCCTGCTTACGAGAGTGCAGATGATTAGTCCGGGCTTTACTGACGCTGCTTCCACCGCCTTTAACATATCGGCCTGGGATCGGAGCTGGTTAAAGCGATGAATCTTGATATCCACATCGCGAAACTGCGAAAGAACTGCCCGTATGACCCTGTCTACGGTCTCACCTGTTGCATCAGAAAAAAGATAAAGGTTATGTATGGCTATATCTCCAGGCTGATTAATGCGTTGCTGTTAATCATATCAGGCTATAATGAAGTTTCAACTGTTTTTGTTAAACTTCATGAAATTCGCTAATTATTTTATCCCTGCATTCAGGGCAATTGATAAGTTCCAGTGCTGTCAGTGCAAGGGCGGTTGCCCCTTCAACGGCTGCCATCTCCCCTTTTACAGATACAGTTGCATCGGCAAAGCCGGTTGTATGAATATTAATACCATCTCCAATCGGCACATGAGGATGAATGGTCGGAATATGCTGTGACAGATTGCCGATGTCAGAAGAACCTTTGTTCCTGTCAGAAGGAGATGTTGCCTCTTCAAGTCCAAGCATGGTGAGCTGTCTGGAGTAAATGTCGTAATAGGACGGCAGTATTTTCATCGGTGCGATTACCCGGGGATCGCTTTCAACTTCAAGGGTGCAGCCGGAGGCGGTCGCAGCACCTTGAGCGCAGGCGATAAGCCGGTTTTTTATGCGTTCCAGTTCATTAAGGTCGTCAGCCCGTACATAAAAATAACATGATGCTTTTGACGGTATGATGTTTGGTGCAACACCACCTTCAGTTATGATGCCGTGAATCCGGACATCCTGCCTTGTCTGCTGGCGTAGCGCATTTACCGAGTTAAATGTCAGGATAACAGCGTCCAGGGCATTTATGCCATCTTCCGGGTAGGCAGCGGCATGGGCAGGTTTTCCGTAAAAAGTGAATCTTGTTTTTGCCAGACCAAGAAAATGTTTGATAACCTGTCGGCGCGAAGAGGGGTGAACCATCATCGCAAAATCAACGCCGTCAAAGCAGCCAGCTTTAATCATTTCAATTTTGCCTATACCAAGTTCTTCGGCAGGAGTGCCGTAAACTACAATCTGGGCAGCATCGGCTGGTAGGACCCTTTTCAGTATTAAGGCCGCTCCAGTGGCAGCTGCGGCAATTATGTTATGGCCGCAGGCGTGACCGAGTCCGGGCAGGGCGTCCATTTCAGCAATAATGGCAATCGTCAGAGCTCCGCTGCCGTATCTGGCAACAAAGGCACTATCCATTCCGGCAAGGGGTCTGGTGACAGTAAACCCCTCTCTTGCGAGAGTTTCACAGAGAAGAGTGGCACTCTCAATCTCAAGGAGAGATGTTTCAGGATTGGCGTAGAGTGCGTGGACTATCCTGATGATTTCCGCTGCAATCTCTTTGGACGTAGATACTGCCTGTTCCCGTTGGGCTTGTATGCTCATGAAATTTCCTACATGATCCATCTAATGAAAATGACAGATTTGGGAAGCATCTGTCAAGGTTTTTATTGCGATATTACGGCTGCTTTGCTAGGTTAAAGCAGGTCTGAAGACGTGAGCTTCATGAGAGGAGATGAGATGATTGAAACAAGATGGGCTGAAATATCCTGTACGGTTCCTGAACCGCTAACAGAGTGTCTGGCAGATTTCCTGCTGGATTTGACTGGTAACGGTGTCAGCATTGAAAACAGAAAAGTTGACACTTTTGACGTGGAAGATATTGCCGAAGAAGAGCTGAAAACAGTTAAATGCTATGTCCCGGAAAGCGAAGATCTCAATGGATTTGTTGCTGCTATCGAAAAATATTTTGCCGAATTCAGTGAGTACAACCTGTCTGGGCCGGAAGTTACTATTCTTAAGGAAGAGGATTGGGCCAACTCCTGGAAAGCCAATTTCAAGCCGACAAGAATCGGCAGACGTCTTGTGATTAAACCTTCGTGGGAGGTTTTTGAAGGGGGAGCAGGAGATGTCATACTTGAGCTTGACCCTGGAATGGCTTTTGGCACTGGAACCCATGCAACTACCAGGCTCTGCCTGGAAGCACTGGAAGAGCTTGTTTACGATAAAGGAGCTTTAGCCGCAAACAGCACGGTTCTTGACGTCGGCTGCGGTTCCGGACTCCTTGGCATAGCCGCTGCACTTTTTGGCGCCCTTCAGGTGGTTTCGATAGATATCGATCCGATAGCCATAACTGTTACCGACGAGAATGCCGCCATTAACGGCGTGTCTGAAGCTATTGCTGCTTCCGAGACCCCGCTTGCCGAGCTCGAAGGGGAGTTTTCAATAGTTCTGGCTAACATACTTGCCGAAGCCCTCGTACAGATGAGTAGTGATCTTGTCCAGCGGGTTGCTGTTGGCGGTTATCTGATACTCTCCGGCATACTTATAGAACGCGAGGAGCTTGTCATGGCCGGTTTTGCCGGACAGCCGCTGACACACTTCTCTACCCGGCGGGAGGATGAGTGGTGCTGTATCATCTTTCAGAAGAGCCGCTGATATGAGGCGTTTTTTTGCTTCTCCGGAGCTTCTTCGCGAAAGCTCTGCAATTCTCACTGACGATCATTTCCGTCATATCTCAACTGTCCTCAGGCTGAAAGAGGGCGACTTATTTATCCTGGCAGATGGCTGTGGCAATGAGGCTGTTGCCACCATAACCGAGCTTGGCAAGGGGAGTCTGTCTGTCACTCTTGCTGCACCGTACAAAGCCGCAGCAGACGCCGGTGCCTTGCAGATAACCCTTTGTCAGGGGTTGCCCAAGGGGGAGAAGATGGATCTGATCCTTCAGAAAGGGGCTGAGCTTGGCGCGGGCCGTATTATCGGTTTCAACGCAGAGCGTTCGGTTGCTCGGCTCGATAGTGACAAGGCTCCAAAGAGGATAGCAAGGTGGGAAAAGATAATAGTTGAAGCTTCCAGGCAGTGCGGGCGAAGCAGCAT
>JACABD010000083.1 GCA_013377075.1 Geobacteraceae bacterium
GTGCTTTTTTATTTCATGACGCAAACTCACCAAAAAGAAAAAGGCCCTTACCAAGGTTGGTAGGGGCCTTTTTCTTTTATAATGCCGAATAGGGGCACTTAATCTGCAGGTTAATTTCCAAATTGAACATAAAGTTCTACATTTTCAGCACTTTCTTGACGCTGCTTACTATCCCCTGGGGGGTGAAGGGTTTGCGGATATAGCCGTCAGCTCCGGATTCCGCAACCATCTGAATCAGCTCCGACTCTTCCTTTGAAGAGATGAAAAGAATAGGGATGTCCTTGCTGAAATCCTTTTCCTTGAGGATTTTGGCTTTTTTGTTGCCATCGAGAAGCGGCATCATTATATCAAGAATTATCAGATCAGGTCTGTTGTTTGTGGAAAATATGAAGCTGTTGGCCTCAATCCCGTTGGTAGCTGTAAAGACATCGAATCCGGCAGCAATGAGTGCATCACTTGCCATGGCCAGAACAAGCGGACTGTCATCTATTACCAGAATTTTAATTGGCATTTTTATTTCTCCTGTTAACTGTTGAAAATTTTCATAACCGCTTCCGGCATGATTTCAAGCGGAAGAACTTCGTTTGCTGCGTTTAGTGCAATCGCCGCCTTTGGCATTCCAAAAACAGCGCAACTCTGCTCGTCCTGAGCAATCGTAAAAGCTCCGTTTTCTTTGAGTTGAAGCAGTCCCTGTGCACCATCTCGCCCCATTCCGGTAAGGAGCAGTCCGACCGTATCCTTTGCTTTACATGAAGCGAGAGATTCAAAAAAGACATCGATAGAAGGACGGCAACTGTTTACCGCAGGCGCATCGATTATCTTTACAACGCCGCCTTCCAGAACCATTTGGCAGTCTGTAGGTGCAACAAGCGCTGTACCAGGTGTTGGCAAGTCGCCTGTTTCGGCAAGACGGACAGTGATATTACTTTCAAGATCAAGCCAGTGGGCAAAACCTTTAGCAAAACCGGAAGAGATGTGCTGCACTATAAAGACAGCGCCTGAAAACCCTTGGGGCAGGGTTTTGATAATGCTCATGACAGCCTTGGGCCCCCCGGTGGACGCCCCGATTGCTAAAATTCCCCTGAACGAGGGCCGAGAAGGGAGAGTTGATTTGAAGCGGTCGCCCCTTTGAATATGATGAATAACCTTAATTTTGGAAAGCAGCCTGATCTTTTCCTGAAGCTTTGCAAAAAACGCCCCCTGGCTTGCAGAACCGGTAAGGGACGGCTTCCCCATTACATCAAGGGCCCCCTTCTTGATTGCCGTAAAGGCCAGCTTCACATCCTTGTCATCAAGGGTTGACGAGAGGATCAGGATAGGAGTCGGATTTTTGGCCATGATGACTTCTGTTGCTTTGAGCCCATCCATGAGCGGCATGAGAATATCCATGATTATCAGGTCAGGCTTCAGGAGATCATTAAGCGATACCGCTTCCTCTCCGTTGGCAGCCTCACCGGCAACGGTCATATCAATACAGGAATTCAGCGCATCGCGCAGAACAGTTCTGATAAGAATGGAATCATCTGCAATTAAAATGCGAATCATGGTTATCCTATTAATGTTTCAACTGTATCAAGAAGTATCCCCTGTTCGAAGGCGCCCTTTACGATGTACGCCTGCGCACCGGCTTCTATGGCCTTTCTCTTGTGCTCATCCTTGGAAAGAGAGGAGACGATGATAACCGGTGTACTCCGGTATTCATCAATTTTTCTAAGAGTTGCGGTAAATTCGAAACCATTGAGGCCTGGCATCTCAACATCAGAGATAATCAGATCAAAAGTCGCTGAACTCACCTTTTCAAGAGCGTCTTCAGCCGATACGGCAATCATTACCTCATAACCGTTTGCAACAAGTATGCTCTTTTCCATGGTTCTGGTTGTAATGGAATCATCGACTACCAGCACATGCCCGCGGGAAGCCTTATTCTGGCTCTCCTGCAGTGACTTGCGCAAACCCGCAGAAGAAACACCGTCCGCCGTTGAAAATATGTCGGGGACATCAAGTATCAAGGCGGGATTGCCGTCACCCATAATCGTCGCCCCAAAGGTATGCCGCACCTTTTTCAGCTGCCTGCCAAGGCTCTTTACTACAATTTCGGAGGTGCCGTGACTTTTATCTATGGTACAGGCCATAACCTGATCTCTCTGCTTCAGTATAACCACAGACATTTTACCGTCTGAAATGTCTGAGTTGCGCTCTTCTATCTCAAGGATATGAGCAAGAGAGAAGAGCGGGACCGTGGTATTTCTTACCGACAGCACCTCTTTGCCCGCAACCGTTGATATGTCGCTGCTGCGAATCTTCAGGGTCTCCTGAACATAGGATAGCGGAATGGCATACTGCTCGCCGTTGCAACTGATCATCAGCGCTTCAATTACAGCCAGGGTAAGCGGCAGCGTCAGCTGGACCTCCGAATAAGCACCTACTTCGCTTTTCAGGGTCAGGTTGCCCTTAACCTTCTCGATATTCATTTTTACCACATCCATACCGACACCACGGCCAGATATGTCCGTGACAATTTCGCTGGTGGAGAAACCCTGCCTCAGGGTCAGATAGAGAGCCTCCTCGTCTTTGAGCATCTCGGACTCTTCTTTGCTAATCACACCTCTGCGAAGAGCCGTTGCCTTTATCTTTGCCGGATCCATCCCTGAGCCATCATCACGGATTTCGATAACAACATTACTCCCTTCGTGGTGAGCGGTCAGACGGATAGTTCCTTTGGCAGGCTTGCCCCTGGCGATCCGCTCCTCTGGCAGCTCTATACCGTGATCTACTGCATTTGTAAGCATATGGAGGAACATCGGCTTGAGGCTCTCCAGAAGAAGCCTGTCCACTTCTATATGCTCTCCCCTGATTTCCAGTTCTACCTCTTTCCCCTGGGCTTTGGAAAGATCCCGCACCATCCGGATAAACCCTTCCGTGATGGTGCGTAGCGGCAGCATTCGTAGGGCCATGGCCTCTGCATGGAGCTCCTGTATTATGTAGCCAAGATAGAGAACATCATCTTCAAGCGCATGTTGAAACTCCATGAGTCTGGCCGCTGAGACAGAACCTTCGGAGGATCTGCCGAGGCTTTTCAGCTCCTGGGTCTTATCCTCGAAGCGCTTTTTATTAATGATCAGTTCGCCGAGAAGATTGACCACATTGTCCAGAGTCTTGACACTCGTCCTGACCGTATCACCGAAAACTTCGGCCTGGGGAGCCGCACTGTCGAGTATTGCCTCCGACGTAGAGAACCCCTGGTCAAATGCGGCAACAAACTTTTCAACATCTATAGGGGATTCTGAACCGCTTGCCAGTGCTGCAGTCATACGGTTTATGGCGTCAGTCCCCTGTAAAAGGAGATCTACAGCAGCCGAGTCAACAGCCCGCTCGCCGTCTTCCATCTCCTTGAGAAAGTCCTCCATCCGGTGACCGACAATGCTTATATCTTCAAAGCCGAGCATTCTTGCCGACCCCTTCAGAGTATGGGCATTCCTGAGCAGTTCATGAATCAGCGGCATGTTGCCTGGATTCTTCTCCAGAACAAGCAGGTTGGTCTGGAGAGATTCAAGGTGCTCCTGCGCCTCTTTCAGAAATATGTCGAGATATTTTATTGACATTGATAACCCTTGAAACTCCCTTAGTAGAGCAACTCTGGAATTATTCTTCAGCCAGGGTCTGGAGCTTCTCGGTAAGGGCGATTATCTCCGAGATGGCTCGCTCTGTCTCCCGGGCGCTCCCTGCAACCTGCTGGGCAACATCCCTTACCTCTGTCATGGTTTCTGCCATCTGCTCACAGGCAGAGGTCTGCTGCTGGGTGGAGAGGGTAATCTCCTTGGCCGAGCGGGCTGTCTCCTCTACCAGCCCGATTATACTGTCAAAGGAGAGCTGAACCTTGTCTACAAGCTGTGAGGCCGAGTCAACGGCCTTGGTGCCGTCCTCTGTCACCATAATGGTTGTGTTGGTGGCCTTCTGAATCTCTTCGATAAGCCCCTTGATCTGCCTTGTCGCCTCAACTGTCCGCTCGGCAAGACGCTTTACCTCCTGGGCAACAATGGCAAAACGTTTCCCTGCTTCACCTGCTCCGGCAGCCTCTATGGCAGCGTTCAGGGCAAGCAGGTTGGTCTGGTCGCTTATTTCGTCGATGATCTCGACAATACCGCCGATCTTCTGGCTGTTATCGCCAAGCTTGAGCATGCTCTCGGCAATGCTCTGCACCTGAACACGCAGAACCGACATGCCGTTGATGGCGTTAGAGACCTCTGTTGTCCCCTTGTTGCAGCTGAGACTGGTGGACTCAGCCATTGTCTCGACCGAAACAGCATTGGCCGTAATCTGCTTAGCCGTAATGGCAATCTCTTCAGAGGTGGTTGTCACCTCCTGTACCGCTGCTGCCTGCTCTGCTGATCCGGATGACTGCTGCACGCTTATGGCCATCATCTCGTTTGCCGAGCTTGAGAGATGAACTATTGCATCCTTGATGGAGGCCATGAGCATATTACTCTTCTCCACTTCTGTTTTCAGGTTTTTAACGATGACGGTTGTCATCTTGTTGAACGCCTCGGCAAGGATGCCGATCTCATCGCGGCTCTCTACCGGCGCCTCCTCATCAAGATTCCCATCTGCAATGCGGCGGGCCACCTGGGTCAGTCGGTGGAGCGGAGCGGTGTACTTTCTGACAACAAAATAGATGGTAAGGCTTGCAACAAGGAGCATGAAAAGCATGGCAACAACAATCTGGGTTTTCAGCTCGGCGATCTTCTTTTCGGTCTTTTCCATGGAGAAACCTACCCTGAAGCTCCCCCAGTGTTTCCCTTTGACAAAAACCGGTGCAGAGATGTCCCACATTTTTTCACCGGTATCGCGGGCATAGACCTGCTTCAGCAGCTCCTTTTCATTCTTTGCCGCAGCCAGTCCGACCGGGTCATTAAACAGTCTCTTTGTCCTGTTACCAACCTTGTCCTTCTCCTTGTCGCCGGTAAGTGGCTTGGTGTACTTGGTGTTGTGGGTCGGCAGGTAGCCGTTTCGGTCTACAAGAACGGCGAAAACGACCTGCTCATCCTTAAGATACTCGTCTTCGATCTCCAGTATGGCCTTGTCCAGATAGGCATCATACCTTGTGTGATATTTAATCGGGTCAGTATTGGCTATGGGTACGTAATTGACATCAAAAATATCCTCCAGAGTAAAACGTCCGTTGCCTAACTGCTCTTCAAGGAGCTGCTCCATCATTTTTGCGCCGGTCATCGCCTCAATCCGGCCCTTTGAAAGGAGTTCGGCCTCCATGTTCTCGCTGCGGGACTTCACAAAGTAGAATGTGAAGATGGACATGATGACGATCATGACCATTATCAGGATTCCGGCAATTTTTATCGAGAGTTTCTGTGACATTCGTGACTCCTTGTTCAGCTATTAATAATTTGCCTTATCAATTGTTTATAACCAGAGACGGAGAGTCGAGGAGATGGGCAATATCAAGCAGCATCGACATCTCTGTCCCCAGGTTTATCTGTCCACGAAGAAACTCCCGCGCCGATGGATCTACAGACTTCACAATCGGCTCGAACAAGCCGAGAGACAGCGAATTTACCCCAAGCACGGCCTCTGCCAGGATACCGGTGGTAAAGTTTTTCCCTTTGATGACTATGATTCTAGCGGAAGCAGATAAAGGAAGTTCTGCTACCCCCAATATCTGTCTTATGTCTATTGCAGCTATTATTTCACCCCTTAGATTGAAGACTCCTACCACCAGCTTGCTATTGCCGGGAAGTTTTACCAGCTTGGGCACACGAATGACTTCAGAGGCAAAACTTGTTTCAAAGGCATACTGTTCGCCACCAAGGACAAAGGTAATGCACTCCAGAAGCTCTTCCTGAGCTTCGTCCTTTGCCGTGAGCCCTTGCCAGTACTCCTGTTGCATCTCTTCGAGAATAGACCGAATGTTATAGCTTTTGGCGTCTGTCATGAAGTTACCACTCCCAGTTCCGGCTGATTGATATTTGTCGCTTCAACCATTGTCATATCTTTTCTGGCCTGCTCAAGAAAAACTTCCCGCGATAGCCCCCCGGAAAAGGGGATGACCGCTTCCCTTCCCGCCTTTTCGAGAAGCTTTATACAGTTTCTCAGCTCTCTGACGGAAGTCTTCACGTCTCCTGTGCGATAGCTGAGCTTGCCGAGCTGATAGTGAGGCATGACAAAATCAATTTTTAGCAGCACTGCTTTTCTGTACTCCTCAATAGCATCAGTAATCCTCTCTGCCATTTCAAACAGGAGGCCGCGAAGAAAATAACCCTCCGGCAGGAGATCGTTTATGGCAAGAGACTGATCGCAGCAGGCAAGAGCCTCGTCATTCCGTCCATTCACCAGGTGTATCTGCCCAAGAGCCAGTATTGCGCCGGTATGTTCCGGTTTTACTCCAAGAACATCCCTGAAGATCTCCTCAGCTTCCGGATAATGCTCCTGATGAAGCAGATTCAGACCAGTCCCAAAGAGTTCTTCTGCGCTTACGCTGTCCTGTAATTTTGATGGAACCAAAGGGGCTTTTTGTGAATTGTTTGATAGAATTGTCGGTTTTTCAGTAGTAGCAGGGGAATTAACTCTAAACTTAATCGCCTCAATAGCAGGCTGCACTTTTTTGCTGTAATAGAAATTGCCGTCCTGAGTATGACGCTCAAACCTTGAAGAGACATTCAAAAGCGTCTCGGAATGCCCCATGAAAAGGTATCCGCCGGGATTCAGATGGTCGGCAAACATCTCCACTACCTTCCTGGTGGTTGCCGTCGTGAAATAGATCATCACATTGCGGCAGAAGATTATGTCAAAAGGCTCCTGAGTACAATTAAGCGTTGACTGAAGGTTGCAGTAGTCGAACTCGACCAGAGATTTGACCTCGTCTTTTACAATGTAACTCTCTCCGATCCGCTTGAAATACTTGTCAATATGATACTGAGGTGTCACCCGCATCTTCCAGGCGCTGTAGACACCATCCTTAGCCCTCTTCAGTGATCTGTTGTTTATATCGGTGGCTAGAATCTTTATGTCCCGTCTCTTCCAGTCAGGCAAAGCCTCCATAATGGTCATGGCAATCGTATAAGGCTCTTCGCCTGTAGAGCAGCCTGCAGACCAGATGCGCAGGCTCTTTTTTGCCTTCGTTCCGGTCAGTGCGCTTAAGACCGATTTTGCCAGAACGTCAAAATGTGCATGGTAGCGGAAGAAGAATGTTTCACCGACAGTGAGGAGTTGCAGCAGCTTCTGCAGCTCCTGGCGCCGTTCCATGTTCTTTTCAAGATAGTCGAAATAATCGTTGTAAGAGCCTATGTGCAAAAGCTCCATGCGACTTTTAAGCGCACGTTCGAGGACTTTTATGTTCCGGCGCTCAAAGTGAAGCCCGCAGTGTTTGATGAGAAAATCATGGAACTGTTGATGTTCTGAGCTGTTTAATGGTCTGAATTCGAAGTCGCTGCCGCGCTTTTTTTTGCCAGCCTTTAATATTTCGACATCCTCCCTGAGTCTACGCAGGTCAATCGGTTTTAGAATGAAGTCGAGATAGTTGTTCAGCTCGAATTCGAGTTCGGCAAAGTCTGAAATGACTATTATCGGAATGTTTTTTGTGCCCGCAGACTTTTGCAACCCGTCCAGTATTGCTATTGCATTGGATTCATGCATCGTAATTTCGACGATTATCAGATCGGGTCGACTCTTGGAAAGAGTGGTTTTTGCATCAAGAGACTTGCATTCAGCGAGCCTGACTTCTGAATTACACTCAGCCCTGTCCCCCCCAGCACGGAAAAACCGGCAGAGAACGCCGCATAAATCCCGACTCTGATTCATGATCAATACGTTAAGAGGCATCGGTCTCCTCTAAAAGCGCTACCGAATATGCTGCCATCCCCTCTTTTCTCCCGGCAAAACCGAGCTCTTCGGTGGTGGTTGCCTTTACATTAACCCTTTCAAGGTCGCAGCCAAGAGCAGAGGCAATGTTCATGCGCATCTGCGGGATATACGACGCAAGTTTAGGTCTCTGGGCCACAATGGTACTGTCTACGTTGCCTATCCTGTAGCCTTTGCCAGCGGCCAGAAGCATTACCTGCTGGAGCAGTTTTATGCTTGAAGCCCCCTTGTAGGCCGGGTCGGTATCGGGAAAATGCCTGCCGATGTCACCTTCACCGATTGCGCCGAGTATGGCATCGCTGATGGCATGCAGGAGGACATCAGCGTCCGAATGCCCCAACAGTCCGGTTTCATGGGGTATCTCCACTCCGCCGAGTATGAGTTTGCGCCCCTCCACCAGCCGGTGCACATCGTAGCCATGACCTATCCGCATAACCCTTCCTTTAAAAAAAGTTCCGCAAGGAGCAGATCCTCGGGAGTCGTAATCTTGATATTTCTGTAGTCACCGATGGTCACATGAATCTTTTTTCCAGTCCGCTCAAGAAGAGATGTGTCGTCAGTCACCGTGACCCCCTCTGCTTCGGCGAGTTCATGGGCATTGCGGATGATCCTGTAACGGAACGTCTGCGGCGTCTGCGCAAGCCAGAGGGCTTCGCGATGGGGTGTTGCCGTGACAAATGCATCCTTTACGACCTTCACCGTATCCTTTACCGGAACCGCCACCAGTGCGCCGTCATGAACAAGGGCCATATCGATTGAGCGTTCAACCACCTTAAGCGGCACAAATGGCCGCACCCCGTCATGGATGAGGACAACGTCGTCATCGTTACAGTCAATGGCACGAAGCCCGTTAAGCACCGAATTCTGGCGCTCCGCACCTCCGGCAACAATCTTTTTCACCTTGGTAATTGCGAACTTTTCCACGACTTCGATCCGGCAGTATCCGATCTCCTCAGCCGGGACAATTACATAGATTTCATCAATGAACCCTGCCCTCTGGAAAAGTTCAAGGGTGTGCGCAAGAACAGGTTTGCCATCAAGCAGCAGATACTGCTTGTTGACCGAAGCCCCCATTCGTTTCCCCATCCCTGCTGCCGGTATCAGTGCGATTGTTTTCAATGATGTTCCTTTTAACTAAACTATTTGATGATGAGCCCATCCACTATAACCGAGCCTCCTGAAAATGTCAGCGTCCCAATCAGTACAGATTCACCTGCTGCTAAATTGTAGTCGCGGTCATACCCACCTTGCAGGGTTACAGTCAACGGTCTGCTACAGATCAGCGATTCATTGTAGGTTGTTGCCCACAGCTTGATCGTTGAAGAGTCGCTTGCAGAGTTGTACGCATCCTGAATGGTTGGGTAATAGCTTGTAGAACCGCCACTAATCTGAACCTGATGTGCACTGTCGTAATCAAATCCGGCTGTCACCGCACTGTCTGAGTTGAGAGACAATATACAACCTCCGCTTCCGCTGCAAGCGCCATTACTCCAGCCATTGAATAATGAATACTGAGATGCTGCCGGATGGAGTGTAACTAGAGTGCCTGATGGGAACTCAGCAGAGCAGTTGGTATTGCAAGCAATTCCTGAGGGGCTGCTGGTGACAAAGCCGCTACCGCTTCCGGAGAACTGAACGTTTAATGTCGCATTGGCAGGCGGAGCCGCTGATGAAAACAGGTAAGAGTTCCCGGCAAGATTGTAGACCGATCCGAAATTGTCGGTGAGGCTCAGAAAGTTTGTGTTGTTACCTTTTGAAATGCCTGAACCAAAATCTTTGCTGTTGATAGCGCTGAAAGTTTTGTAGTCGATTCTGATGTTACCATTTTGGAACAGAACAGCCTCAAAATTGTTTGGCTGATACCCCCCTTCATCGGTAAAAGTCTCAGATTGCCATTCAATAACGATCCTGTCCTGGCTCGGCTTCTGAATAAATACCCCACCGAAAAAGTAAGAAGAAAGATCGCTGTTCCATAAGGCGATTACCGGCCCCATGCCTGTGCTGGCGAGAGGGAATGAGTTTGCAGGGTTGCCATTCTGAAACCAGATGTTGCCGTTGGTATCGGCGGTAATACTGGAGTATTGCTGGCCGTAGAAGGTGAAGAGCCAGGGCAATGAATAAGTTACAGTTGATTCATCACCATAGGCGCTGGCGTAATCCATTGTATCCGATGTAAGCCGGTTGGCATCTGTGCCGACCCAGTTGGCGGCTGTTGATGCCAGAGTGTAAATGCCGTCTGTTATTGCTGAGTAAAGCGATTTTGCAGCTACTGCTATTTTGCTGATCGCTTTCGAAGCAGGAGCCGAAGCGGTCACAGGAGCTGTCATGGCCGGTGCTGCACCGTTTGTGGTGTAGTAGATGGTGGCTGGCTCGCTGGAAACAAGGGCGGCGGCTTTGGCTGTAGTTGGCAATGGCATGTAAATTAAAAGGAAAAGTATCAGCAGCCCGTTGTTCATTTTTTGTCTCCGTGGTTGAGTAGGGAAATTGTGAAGAGTCCGGCTGCACTTGTGATGCTGTCCATCCGGTTGGCTGTGTCGTAATGATAGGTGATTGACCGTGCATCGGCGCTGTTCGGGAAGTAGCTGACTGTTTTCCTCTGGCCGCTGTTGTCATATTGGTATGTGTTGAGACGCAAGTTCATGCAGTTCCTGTCAAATGTGAATATCTGAAATTAAGTCATTATTTTTTAGTCACGAGTTCAAATATACTATGACCAGAAACGCAATAATCACCGGATATGACACGACAAACAACCAAAGCGTCATAATTAATCTCTTACTTGGCACTACACCATCACACTCTTTTTTGATGAGTATTCTAATACAATAAGATAAAAAATGAGCCCCCTCAGTTCGAGTTGTCGGTAAAGCTGGAGAAAAACCTTCTTCTACCAAATGGTTGTAAGTTTTTCGCTGTAAATACCACACTATCACTAATGAAACTGCAACAGAGCTAAGAAAAGTTATTATCGAATATGGCATAGGTACTTTACCTTTATCCTTACTTACAGCAGTCTTTGCCAGGAGCAGTACTTAATAGCCTGTAGTAGCAAGCCGTTGCCTTTAGTTTGGCACCTAGCCCGGTGCTTGCACCGCCTGAACAACTCCCACCACTTCCACCAGTATCAACAGAATACCCTCCATCTGCACCCAGAATACCTGCTGCAAATCCTAATTCTCCTCCGAGCAAGTTTTTTGCAGGATTAGAGCACGACGCACCATCGCTATTAGAGACAGTTGTAAATCCTCCACTTACTCCAACTGCAGCTCCTAAGCACACCTTTACATACAGATGCTTGAGACCTTTGCCGTTTTCTGTACAACAGTTGACCTCGAAAAAGCCGCCACCGACGATAAAATGACCTTCTCCACCCTTAGTCGAAGCTAGCCCCGTCGGATCTATCCGAGTAGTCGGATTGTTCTTGGTATACGCATATATGTTAACGTCTCCTCCTCTGAAGCTAATCGGGTCTTTCTGGATGATGTCCCGGTCATGCCCCCTCCCGCCTAGACCCGCAACGC
>JACABD010000084.1:0-3228 GCA_013377075.1 Geobacteraceae bacterium
ATCTTCTTCCTTTCGGGAGCGGCGGCCCTTGTCCATGAAATCATCTGGTCAAGATATTTAAGCCTTGTCTTTGGCGGTTCCCACCTGGCAATAACCACTGTCCTCACCGTGTTCATGGCCGGACTTGCCCTGGGTAGTTTTCTGATCGGCAGGGTCATAGACCGTAAAAAGCGACTACTGCGGCTGTTCGCTTTTCTGGAGCTGGGGGTCGGGCTGTCTGCCTTTCTGTTCCTTGGGCTGATGCAGATCTACCCGCCGGTTTATGTGACACTTGCCCAGCACCTCCCCGAATCCCCTTTTTACCTTTCTGTCATCCGCATCACCTTTGCAACATTTGCCCTGATCGTGCCGACCACACTGATGGGGGGGACACTGCCGGTATTGACGGCATTTTCCAGCAGAGTCATGAAGGGGGCAGGCACAAGGCTGTCGTTTCTCTATGGCTGCAACACTCTCGGTGCAGTCTGCGGAGCTGCTGCCACCGGGTTTGTCATGTTGCAAAGTTTTTCCGTTTCAACCACCCTTACCCTGGCAGCAGCGGTTAATATTCTGGTGAGTCTGAGCGCCTTTGCCCTGGAAAGGATGGGTACTGAGCCGACAATCGAAGAGCTGCCAGCAGAGCAGGATAAGGGGCCGGCAAGTCAGCAGTCTCTCTGGCTCCCGTCAAAACTGGTTCTTTTGGGGATAGGTGTCAGCGGCTTCTGCGCCATGGGGTACGAGGTTCTCTGGAACCGGGTTCTCAGCATCGCCATTGGTGCAAGCTCTTATGGATTTACGCTCCTTTTAATGGCATTTCTCTCCGGCATCGGCCTTGGCAGCGCTGCCTTCGGTGTTGTCAGCAGAATCAGACTAAAACGGTGGGGGGAATTTTCATCAAGGACGGCTGTGATCTTCTTCGGACTGATCCAGATCGTAATCGCTGCCGCGGCTTTGACGTCGTCGGCACAGTTCGGCCACCTGCCCGGTTACACAGCATTTCTGCACGACTATTTTACAAAACTACTCAGCGGTGCTGAACAGTTTCAGGCTGTGCAGCTGGCAAATTTCATTCTGGCATTTACGGTGATGTTCATTCCGGCATTTTTCATGGGGGTTGCCTTCCCCCTGGCAGGGGAGATTCATTGCCGCTTCAAGAGGAGTGTCGGCTCTGCCGTCGGCGAGGTGCTCTCCATCAATACCATTGGCGCAATTGCCGGTGCAGCTGCCAGCGGTTTCCTCTTCATTTACCAGTTCGGCATCCAGCGCTCGCTGCAGATATTCATCCTCATTAATTTCTGCTACGGCCTGTTGCTGTTGGCGTCGGTCTTTTTCGGGAAAAATATTTTCAGGTTGGTGGCAGCACTATCTGTTGCCGTTCTGATGGTGCCGCTCTTTGCGCCGGGTGGCTGGCATCTTTGGGATCCTAAGCTTTACGCAATTTATCAGTCGAACAAGCCGGAAATTTACGGCACTGACGATGAGATAAACGAGATGCTTGCCAATATGGATGTGCGCTACTACAGCGAAGGGACCCAGTCCATCGTCAGTGCGGTTCAGTCGAACGATACGCTTTTCTTCATTACCAATGGCCGCGTCGAGGCGTCCAACGCACATCAGGATATGCAGTGCCAGTATGTGCTTGGCCATCTGCCGATGCTGCTCCATAAAAATCCCCGGAATGTTTTCGTTCTCGGCACTGGCAGCGGCATGACCCTTGGTGCTGTATCGGTGCATCCTTCTGTCGAGAATATTACTCTGGCTGAAATTGAGCCGGGCGTTCTTGGTGTTGCCAAAGTATTCGGTATTGATAATCACTATATCCTGAACAGGCCCGATCCACGGCTGAAAGTCGTGTTTAATGATGGCCGCAACCACCTCCTGACAACAAAAGACCGCTTTGACGTAATCACCGCAGACCCAGTACACCCATGGTTCAGCGGTTCAGGTTATCTCTACTCGACCGAGTATTTCAAACTGGCCTCCCAGAGGCTCAAGCCAGGTGGCATCATCTGCCAGTGGCTGCCGCTTTATGAGCTGACAGAGGCAAATCTCAAGTCGGTAGTAAAAACTATCAGGGAAAATTTTGCCTACACCATGATCTGGGTTACCCACTACGATGCCGAGATCATCGCCAGCAATTCCCCCATAGTGATTGATGAGAACGAGCTGAAAAAGCGGATGCAGGTGCCTGAAATAGCCGGTGATCTGCGCCAGATCAAGATGAGCAGGCCGGAGGAGTTTTTGAGTTTCTTTCTCATGGGGAGTGTGGGGACAAAGGGTTACAGCCATGGTGGACGGCTCAACACAGACGATAACCTCTATCTGGAAATGTCGGCTCCGAAAAGCATCGGCATGGAGTATCTGCGGGCAGGTAATCTGGCAACACTTTTCAAACACAGGGAAAAACTTAACCCCTATCTGCGGCCAGCTAAAAGCTCCTCTGAAAGAGATGTTCAAAATGAACGTTGGGAGTCGAACTACAGAGCCGCACTCCTGGAAGACAGGGCACATCTCCTTGATGTTTCGGGTAAGAGTCTGACCATTGAGTTCAATGAAATTGCCGCCAGGCTCGAAGATCTCTACCCCCGTTATGCTCCCTGGCGCTTTACAAAGGATCAGTCAGGAGATGAGCGGGGTGGAACGCCTCTGATAATGAAGGAGATGGAGTTACAGCTTATCGATGAAAATGAAAAACTGGTAAAAATGAATTTCATGGCGGTGCTGGTCCGTAAAAACAGCCGGTTTGCCAGGGTCTTTTTCGTTGATGACACGACCAGAACCGTATTTGGAAAGCTGAGGGTTAAGGGGTCGGGAAGAAACGCCTTTATCGAGAAGTTTGTTGCAGATGTTTCAAGGGATACAAAAGAGATCTATGCCGCCGAATCGGCAAAGGCCGCAGCAGGCGGCAAGCCGCAGCCGTCATTGCTGACGGTGTTTCCGAAGATTAAGACGGTGGTGGAGGCGAGGATAGATTTGGAGTAGTCTGGTTTTGGAGATTCAGTATATATAGGGGATCAGGCGCTTGACCCGGCGGGAATATGCTGCGTAACCGGGAAATATCTGTCGAAGGAATTCCTCCTCCCGCCTGGATTTGAGGTCGAAGATTGCGAAGAGGATCAGGCCGTAACCGAGCGTCAGCCAGCCATGGGTCCAGAGCCCCCAGCCGAAGGCCATCTGCAAAAGACCGGTGTAGATGGGGTGGCGGACGATGCTGTAGGCGCTTCTTTCCAGCAGTACGGCGCCACCTTT
>JACABD010000084.1:3328-9751 GCA_013377075.1 Geobacteraceae bacterium
TGCACGGTAGTCCCCAGCCGGTAAAGGTCGATTTTGTGTTCGGGAAGGCGGTGAGGGTAACTGGTGTGCCATTGGCAAAACTATGGGAGCAATCGGCCGAAGAGCCGGTGATGCAGGCGATACCCCCGGTATTACTGTATACTGTACCGCTACCGCTGCCGGTAAGGGTAACATTGAGGTTGGCACTCCCCTGGGTGACTGTAAAACTCAGGGTGATCTGCTGGGCTGCGTAGTAGGCAGTATTGCCTGCCTGATCAGCAGCAATTATGCATGTCCCGACAGTAACTCCGGTAATTGTTGCGCCGTTTGTTCCGGTTGTGGTGCAAACCGTGGGAGTTTGGGAAGTGAAGATGACCGGATTGCCGGAAGCTCCGCCGCTGGCGCTTACAGTGCCGCTACCACCTGTCATGACGGCAGGAGCAGAACCGAAACTTATGGACTGTGACAGTTTTGAAGTAGTGAACTGGACGTCGTTACCAGCCACGCTGCCGGCGCTGTTTGTTGCCACCACCCTGTAGTGATAGGTAGCGCCAGGGGAGAGGCTGTTGATGGTGGCACTGAAAGTAGTGTCAACCGTGCCGCTGATCGTAGCTGGGTTTGCAGCGATGATTGTGCCATAGGTCATGGTCGGACCGTACTCGAATGAGACGGTTCCGGATAGTCCGTTGGCATTTGCCAGGGCGTTCAGGGTGGCACTGCTGGTGGTGATGTCGCTTGTTGCACCGGTAATGGCTGTTGGCAGAGTAGTGCCGTTTAAACGGAGCAGCAGGCCAGTGCCAGTGTCTTCGATATAACCAGCGACCACAATCCTGCCGTCGGGCTGGAGCGCTACGGCATAGCCGTGATCAGCGCCAAATCCACTGTCATAGGTGAAGATGCTGCCGGGAGCGAAGCTGTTGTCAATTGTGCCATTGCTGTTCAAGCGCTGTATCTCGAGATCATAGTCGGTGCCGTTGAAACGGTCTCCTGTCAGAATGATCCGGCCGTCCGGCTGGAGAGTCAGGGCATTTGCATAGATGTCATTGTCTGTAGAGTAGATAGTTACTCCGTTTGTACCGAAGTTATTGTCCAGTGTGCCGTTGATGTCCAAACGCAGAGCCAGCTGGCTGGAAAAAGTCCCGTTGTAACTGCTTCCGGCGACGACAATCCTGCCGTCAGACTGGAGAATAATGGCCTGGGCAATATCACTGATGCCGCTGGTGTATGTGAAGACCCCTCCGCCGTTAAATCCGCTGTCCAGCGCGCCATTACTATTGAAGCGGGCAATCAGCAGTTTGTCTATTCCGCTGTCGTTAAATGTTTCCCCCGCAACCACTATCTTGCCATCTGCCTGAATTGCCACGGAATGGGCATTATCATCAAAACCGCCGTTGTAGGTAACGGTTCCGCTTGTGCCGAAGCTTATGTCAGGAGTGCCATCACTGTTTAATCTCTGCACAAAAAGATCAAGATCGCTGCCGTTGAAGGTAGATCCGGTCAACACTATCCTGCCGTCTGGCCGGATTGCCATGGCGTTGACATTATCATCATCTCCAACGTTGTAGGTAACAACTCCACCTGATCCGAAACTCGTGTCAGGAGAGCCGTCGGCCAGATAGCGCAGCGCCAATAGAGATGACCTGGCACCGTTGTTGGTATAGCCAGCCACAATGATCTTGCCGTCGGCTTGAATAGCTACGTCGTTGGCAGAATCGTCGATGCCACCACTGTAGGTAGCGCTGCCGTTTGTGCCAAAGTTTGTGTCCGGCGTACCGTTAGCCGTAAACCTCATGAGCAGAAGCTTGCTATCAATGGTGTATCCGGCTACAACAATCTTGCCGTCTGACTGTATTGCTTCTGCTTGGAAATAGTTACCTGGAGCACTGACAACGCCAGCTGTGCCAAAGGCTGAATCAAAAGTGCTGTAATGGGGGGTGGGATCAGTGGTGAACTGAACGTCGCTGCCGTTTGCAGTTCCGGCACTGCTGGTAGCAACTACCCGGTAGTGGTAGGTGGTGCTGGGTGTGAGCCCGCTGATCATGGCGCTGAATGTGGTGTCAGTAGTGCCGATGACGGAGGTCGGGATGGCAGCTATGCTTGTTCCGTAGGCAATTGTCGGGCCGTACTCGAAAGTGACTGTTGCGGTCAGACCGTTGGCGTTCACCGTAGCATTAAGGGTGGCGCCAGCTGTCTTAATGTCATTTGCAGCCACAGTGAGGGCTGTTGGCGGAGTAATGGAGTTCAAACGAAGCAGAAGGCCGGTGCCGGTGTCTTCTGTATATCCTGCTGCCACTATCCTGCCATCAGCCTGGATGGCGACAGCATACCCGTAATCATTGTAGCTGCCAGTATTGTAAGTAAAGATTCCTCCGGGGGCAAAAGAGGTGTCAGCAGAGCCGTTACTGTTCAATCGCAGTAACAGTAGATCATCATTCGAACCGTTATAGCTTATGCCAACCACGACTATCTTGCCATTTGACTGGAAAGCCACTCCATTGCCGCGATCATCGCCTGCAATCGAGTAGGTGGCCGTGCCGCTGTTACCGAAGCTGTTGTCCAGTGTACCGTTGCCGTTCAAACGCAGTGTCAGCACTTTGTTTACAGACGTTACGTTGTCTGCTGATGTACCGACTACGACAATCTTGCCGTCCGGCTGAATTGCTGCGCCCATACCGCGGTTATTCATATTGCTGTGGTAGATAAAAATTCCGCTTGCACCGAAGCCGGTGTCAAGTATGCCGGTAGTATTGAATCGTAGTGCCAATAAGTCGGTGTTGCTTCCGTTATCAGTCTGCCCTATTGATACAATCTTGCCGTCGGGTTGAAGTATCACCCCATTGCCATAACTATCAAAGCCGCTTGAGTAGGTAATAACACCGGCTGTTCCGAACCCGGTATCGAGTGTGCCGTTGTCCATGAAACGTAATAATAGTAGATTTGACGATACATTGTTGTTGATATAGCCAGTAATGACAATCTTGCCATCGTTCTGTATTGCCATCCCGCCGGCTGAATTATCGTTGCCCGCGTTATATGTTACACGTCCGAGCGTGCCAAAATTTGTGTCCGTTGAGCCATTTGCGTTGAATCTCTGTAAAAATAAAACCCAGTTGCTGCCATCGTAGGTTTGTCCTGTAATCACAATTTTGCCGTCAGTCTGAATAGCGACGGCACTAGCGTTAGAATTTGAACCGGTGCTGTCAGTGACAATTCCGTTTGTGCCGAAAGCGCTATCAGGGGTGCCGTCAGCAGAAAACCTCATGAGCAGGAGTTTTCCATCACTAGTATGCCCGGCCACGGCGATTTTGCCGTCAGTCTGAATAGCTTCGGCCTGGAAATAGCTGTCGGAGGTGTTGGCAATGCCGTTGACACCAAAGGACGCGTCAAAGCGGGGGACGATAGTGTAGGTTTCACTCTTTACCGGTGAACTGGCTCCTGACAAAGCCCGGGCAAAGAATCTCACAGTGGTGGTGCTGTCGACTGTGAACGGTGTACTGTAAAGAGTGGAATCAATGGTCGGTATAGTGCCGTCTGTGGTGTAGTAAATGCTGCAAGTCGAGATGTCGCTGCAGCTTAAGGAGACATCTCTGCTGCCAAGATAAGTGCCCCCGGCGGGCATGACAGTAGTTGCGGGTATACCGCTGAATGAGGCGGTAGCCATTTTATCACTATCCATGGAAAGTGTGCAGGGGGTGGTTCCTGTGCAGGCACCAGCCCAGCCCGTGAAGGTTGTGCCATTGATGGCGGCTCCGTACAGGGTTATCCCTGTATCCTTGGCAACAATGCAACTGCCGTTGTTGCCTTCCCATAACAGGGTGCAGCCACTGGCGTTTACGGTGCCGTAGCCATTGCCGGATTTGGTCACGGAGAGGGTCACTTCCTCTGCCCAGTAGATGTTATTAAGTTCTGTGGTGGACAGGGCGCGGTTGTAAATGCGGATATCATCAATTATGCCGGTGAATGGTTCGGTGCTGACATTCTGGACGTCACCAATCCGTGGGGCGATATCTGTGTTTGTCGCAACATAGGGGCCGGAGAGTACCGCCGCGCCGTTGATATAGATTGTGGCGTTTCCTGCGCCGTCCGCAACAGCGGCAATATGATACCAGGTATCATTATTCATGGTGACGGGATTGGCCGGATCATTGACTAGCGGCGTGGTGCCGCCAAGAAGCCTTATGGTTGCGGTTGACGGGGAATAATCGAGACGGTAGCCATTAGCCCCATCCCAGCGGTCAAAGATGCTGCCAAAACCGCCCTCGCCGACGAATGCACCGGTCATCTTGATCCAGGCGGCGAAGGTGAACGGCTTGCCGCTAATATCGAATGCCGGACTGTTGGCAATATCGACGTAGCTTGGTGAAACAGCTGAGTCGAAGGCATATGCTGCATTGCTCTTGCCCAGTCGGTTATTTGCTGCGGTTAGATTGTACGGTGTGCCGTTAAGGTTGTTGCCACTGTAATCCCTGACATTGTTGTCAAATGGGTACCAGGCCAGCAGATTGGATGAGGATGGAATGTTCCGCTGAAAACTGGCAGCTACCGTACAGTCTCCGCTGACAGTGTTGGTGGTATAACGGATACCGTTCGTCGTGTCATAGGGGTTGCCGCTGAAGCTGCCGCCGCAGCTGCCGCCAACCGGAGTGTCGACCCGGTAGCCAACTGCCGGTTTGATGGTGAAGCTGGCTGGTATCCCGTCAAGCGCCGCCACACTCCCGGCAGGGGTAATAGCCCCTTCTGCTCCGGCAGTCGCGGTGATAGTGCTGGCAAGCACCGGGGAAGCCGTTGTTAATGCAACTATTACTGCCAAGGTGAACAGAATGATTGGTCTCATTTATTAGCACTCCTGCTCGATGATATAGAAATTTTGCGGCAATTTATCAGATATTTCATTAAAAAGTAATCGAAAAATAGAATTTAAATCAAGTAGCTCAGACTTTTATAAAAAAAAGGCACTGCAATCAGCAGTGCCCTTGTCTATTACTTTCTACAGCTCTCTGATTTACCCCTTCAGTTTCGCCAGCAAGATGTCATTAACCACTGCCGGATTGGCCTTTCCTTTGGAGGCGCGCATAACCTGACCGACGAAGAAGCCGAGGACCTTTTCCTTGCCGCCGCGGAACTCCTCAACCTGCCCCATGTTGGCAGCCATAATCTCATCGATGATCTTTTCTATCTCGCCTGTGTCTGAAACCTGCACCAATCCCTTTTCGGCAACGATGTCAGCGGGCCTGCCACCATTTTGCCACATTTCGTCAAAGACCGTTTTGGCGATCTTGTTGGAGATTGTCCCCTTGTCAATGAGGCAAAGGAGTTCGGCAAGCAGCTCCGGTGATACCGGGCAAGTGGTGATGTCGAGTCCGTTATCGTTGAGCCCCCGTGTAACCTCACCCATGACCCAGTTTGCAGCGACTTTAGGCTGTGAACCGGCTGTCAGCAGGGCTTCATAGTATTCTGCGAGCTGGCGGGAAGCGGTGAGAACTTCGGCATCGTAGAGGGACAGCCCCAGCTCGCTCTGGTAGCGGGCCAGCTTTGTCTCGGGGAGCTCCGGCAGCGCCAGGCGTGTGTCCTCTATCCAGTCATTGGAGATGACCAGCGGCACCAGGTCGGGATCGGGGAAGTAGCGGTAGTCATGGGCATCCTCCTTGCCGCGCATGGAGCGGGTAGTGCCGCTATCCGGATCAAAGAGTCGGGTCTCCTGGATGATTTTGCCGCCATCCTCGATAACTTCGATCTGCCGCTCGATTTCGTGCTCGATGGCCTGTTTGACGAAGCGGAAGGAGTTGACGTTCTTCGTCTCGGTTCTGGTGCCGAACTTGTCAGCACCTTTGAGCATGACCGAAACGTTGGCGTCACAGCGGAAGCTCCCCTCCTCCATGTTGCCGTCACAGATACCGAGGTAGACCACGATCTGGTGGAGCTTTTTCAGGTAGGCGACCGCCTCATCTGCTGTGCGGATATCCGGCTCGGAGACGATTTCCAGAAGCGGTGTGCAGGCCCGGTTCAGGTCAACACCGGAGCCGCTTCCCAGCCCGGAAACATCGCTGTGCACAAGTTTCCCGGCATCCTCTTCCATGTGGATTCTGGTGATGCCTATTCTCTTGCCAATACCGTCAACCTCAATATCCAGATGGCCATGCTCGCAGATGGGGAGTTCAAACTGGCTGATCTGGTAACCCTTTGGCAGGTCTGGGTAGAAGTAGTTTTTCCGGGCAAAGACCGAGCGGGATGCGATCTGGCAATTGGTAGCCAGGCCGGCCTTGATTGCGTATTCGACAACCTTCTTGTTGAGTACCGGCAGGGCCCCGGGCAGACCCAGACAGACCGGACAGGTCTGGGAGTTGGGCTCTGAGCCGAACTGGGTGGAGCAACCGCAGAAGATCTTGGTGTTGGTTTTCAGCTGGACATGGACTTCGAGACCAATGACTGGTTGATATTTCATAT
>JACABD010000085.1 GCA_013377075.1 Geobacteraceae bacterium
TTCCAGCTGCCTCTTGATCGCGAGCGCAAGCCGCTTTACCTGCTCCTCTGTCAGGGTTCCAGCCGTTTGTAACGGGCTGATACGGGCAAGAAAGAGCGCCTCATTTGCATAAATATTCCCCACACCGACAACAATCTTGCTGTTCATGATCAGGGTCTTGATGGCCACACTGCGCCGCTGCGTCTTCTTATAGAGATATTCAGCCGTAAAATCGTCTGAAAGTGGCTCCGGGCCCTGGTCAGCAAGGAGTGGATGTTTGTAGGGATCGTCGGACAACCAGAGGAGGGTGCCGAATTTCCGCGGGTCGTGGAAGCGGAGCGAACTGCCGTTATTCAGGTGCAGCTCGACGTGGTCATGCTTTCCGGGCGGGGTTGTTGATGGTACGAGCCGCAGATGACCGGTCATGCCGAGGTGGAGAAGCAATGTACCGCCGGTACAGCCAAAGAGCAGATACTTGCCACGGCGGCTGATGCTGTCGATCCGCTCTCCACGGAGCTGCACAGGCAGTTCCGGTGACAAGGGGAGGCGCAGTTTGGCAGCGCGGAGGGTGACGCCAATGATGGTCTGGCCGATCATCAGCGGGGCAATGGCAAGTCTGGTGGTTTCTACTTCGGGGAGTTCTGGCATATTTACACAAACTCACTCATGACAATATTGGCAAGTAAAAGCCCCTTTGATGAGAGCTTCAGATTTGTCCCTTCGGATAGCAGAAGACCGTTTTTACAGGCTCTTATCACCGCATCAGGAAAAGCCTTCTCCAGACTCATCCCGAACTGACCGGCAAAATCTGCCCTGTCAACTCCATCCAGCCTTCGCAGTCCGAGAAACATGAACTCCGACATTGCATCATGCTCCGAAAGTGGCGATGGCGCGGGGGTCTCCCCGCTTCTGACTGCTGCTTCATACTCTTTCAAAAGGGGAGGATTCTCCCATCTACAGCCAAATCCGGGGAGGCGCAGGAATGAGTGGGCGCCGGCTCCGAGGCCGAGATAACTCTTTCTTTCCCAGTAAATCTGATTATGGCGGGAGCGGTATCCGGGGAGGGAAAAGTTGGAAATTTCGTAATGCTCGTAGCCGCCACTGCAGAGGGTCGATGATGTCAGTTCGAACATTTCGGCAGTGAGCTCTTCCTCTGGGAGAGACAGCGCTCCATCGGCTTTCATCCGTGCAAAGGGTGTCCCCTCCTCAACAGACAACCCGTAAGCTGAGATATGTTGCGGCTTCATGGCGATTGCCTGACACAAGGTCGATTGCCACTCTTCGAGGGTCTGGCCTGGGAGGCTGTGAATAAGGTCGATGCCAATATTTGCAAAACCGGCGGATCGCGACATCGCGAAAGCCTTCCTGGCGTCGTCTGCCGTATGTATCCGTCCGAGCAGCGAGAGCTGACGGTCATCCAGAGACTGAACGCCTATGGAGAGCCTGTTCACCCCGGCGGCCAGATATCCGTCAAGTGATTCAGCTGTTACGGTTCCGGGGTTTGCTTCCAGGGTGATTTCGGCATTTTTTTGCAGTGTAAATTTGTCAGCTACAGCTTTGATCAGGGCTGAAATCTGTGCCGGAGCCAGAAGCGACGGGGTGCCGCCGCCGAAATAGAGAGTTGGCACTTCTGTCTTTTCAAGGGTTTTTGAGCGAATCTCAAGTTCTTTGAGGAGAAGTTCAACATAGCCATTATCAAGCGGGGGGTTCTCTTCAAAGGAGTTAAAGTCGCAGTAGCTGCATTTGCGGATACAGAATGGGATATGGATGTAAATTGAGAGCATCTATTTCAGCAATAGTGCAAGGAGAATCATCGCTACGGCAAAAAGAAGGCCGCTGACGATCTTGAAGCTGAATAGCCGCGCTTCGAGAGTTGCACACTGATTTTCAAGAAGAGCGGTTTTTTCGCTCTGTTGCCGGATCACGGTTTCCTGTTCGAGAAGAAGCGCCTCAAGCCTGACGATCCGGGCACTAAGCTCTGTTTCTGCAGGAGAGGCAGTCCCAGGGTCACCACCTTTGCTAAAGTGCTTTTTTGCCTTTTCATAGAGCTCCGGCGCATGTTCCATGGCAGTTGTGGCAAGTGTTTTCCAGGGAAGTGTTTTGAGTGCAGTTTTTAGGATTGATATTATTGCCATGTTACTTGTCTCCTGTAGAAATAAGATGCAAATTCTTGAAAACATGGGAGGTTTGATTTAAGGTAACTTTTGCTTCCAACTGACTTCAGGAGGTCTGAAAATGTCCCGCACAGTCAAAGCCGCTGCCGTGCAGTTTAACATTACTCTGGCAGAAATCGAAACTAATCTTGAAAAGGTACGCGTGGCAGTCGCCGAGCTGGCTAAAGAAGGTGTGAAGCTGGTAGTACTGCCGGAGATGTGGGCCACAGGCTTTGCCTACAAGGAACTCAATCAGCTGGCGACCAGAACGGAAGGACTGGTAGATGAGCTGCGCAGGCTTTCCGAACAGCATTCCATGGTCATAATCGGTTCGCTTCCCGAGCCCCATGAAGACAAGGTCTATAACAGCGCCTATGTTCTTGACTGCGGAGTGCTCAAGGGGAAGTATCGCAAGATGCACCTTTTTTCCCTGATGCAGGAGGATCGCTCCTTTGACAGCGGCGACTCATGGCTGCTTGCCGACACTTCTGTCGGCAAAATCGGGGTTTTCATCTGCTATGATCTCCGTTTTCCGGAGCTGGCAAGAAGGCTGGCCGTTGAAGGGGCTGAGATTCTGGTTGTGCCGGGAGAGTGGCCAAAGCCGAGACAGGAGCACTGGCGCACCCTTCTTCGCGCAAGGGCGATTGAGAATCAGCTCTTTCTGGTTGCTGCCAACTGTTGCGGCCTGACTGGCAAGCTGGATTTTTTCGGTATGAGCATGATTATCAACCCGAAAGGTGAGCTGCTTGCCGAGGCGGGTTACGAAGAGCAGAGCATTACGGCTGTTATTGATTTTGAAGATATGGCAGCCTGGCGCCAGCAGATTCCATGCTTTAATGACAGAAAGCCGGAGCTGTATTAATAAAAAAAACAGGTGGCAGTCGGTGACTGTCTTCGTTCGTGTGACGACTCAATTTATGTATTTCTAAGTTCATTTCGCTCCAGCAGATAAACTCGCTACGCTCAGACAATATCTGCTTTACGCTCAATTTCACTAAGAATTACAGTTAAATAGAGTCGAAGCACTCTCTGCGACAGTCACCAACTGCCACCTGCATGAATTAAATAAGGTTGACTTGACTTTTGCAGAGGGATATTTAATTTTAGAGAATAATAGTTGAATTCAGGAGGTATGCCCTTGTCACTTTTCGCTGGTACAGGATTAATCGTAAAACTGGTTCTTGCTCTTCTCATCTACTTCTCAGTTGTTTCCTGGGCGATCATCTTTTACAAATTTATTCAGGTACACAAGGCAAACAAGGAGTCGGAACGCTTCCTTGCCTTTTTCTGGCAGACAAAGCGCTTCGATGCCGTCAGCGCACAGATTGACAGGTTTGCCAATTCGCCCCTCTCCATTCTCTTTACCGAGGCTTACAACGAGCTGAAAAAGCTCGGCGAAAAGGTCGAGGAGAGCAGCGACCCCAATGTCATTAATACTGATCTCGGCGGCGTTGACAATATTGCCCGCGCCCTGAGAAGGGCGACAACCTCAGAGATCACCCGCCTGGAGAAGTATCTGACGTTCCTTGCGACAACAGGCTCTACGGCCCCGTTCATCGGGCTTTTCGGGACGGTATGGGGGATCATGACCTCATTCAAGGGGATCGGCGAGACTGGTTCCGCCTCGCTGGCAGTTGTGGCTCCCGGTATTGCCGAGGCGCTCATTGCAACCGCTATCGGCCTTGTTGCGGCTATTCCGGCGGTCATGGGGTACAACCATTTCCAGAACAAGCTGCGTGTGCTCATCGCCGAGATGGACAACTTCTCTACCGAGCTTCTGAACATCGTTCAGCGCTCTTTCGCAAAGAAATAGGCGGCGCATATGGAATTCAACTCTTCCAGGGGCAGCGATCGTCAGCCGATGTCGCAGATCAATGTGACTCCGTTCGTGGATGTCATGCTGGTCCTGCTCGTCATATTCATGATAACGACGCCGATGATGCAGCAGGGGGTGCAGGTAAACCTGCCGAAGGCCGATGCAAAGGCGATGGAGGTCAAAGAGGAGCCGATAATCGTCACGGTTGATAAAGGCGGCCACACTTTCATTGAAAAAAACGAAATTGCCCAGGGGCAGCTGAAGGATAAACTGACCACTCTCTTTGGATCCAGAGCAAAGAAAGAGGTCTTTTTAAAGGCTGACCGTGATGTCCCCTACGGTGATGTAATCCGCGCCATGGCCGAAATCAAGGGTGCAGGGGTGGATCGCCTCGGCATGCTTACCGAGTCCGCAGGGGTGAAATGACACTTACGGTGAAGCGCCGGGAGGGCAATGTCAGCGGGATGATCCTGCTCTCGATTTCGCTCCACCTCCTGACAATTTTAATCATTAACAACGGTAACCTCTTCCATGCCAAGCTGCACGAAGCAGCTCCATATTATGTTGATATAATCAACCTGCCATCAATCTCTCCAACAGCACCTTCAACCGGAAGTGAACCTGCTCCCCAGCCTGCTCCGATTGTACCTGCAGCCCATGTTGCGCCTGCTCCGAAAGCCTTGCCGCCACCGCCTGCCCCGGCGGCAATGGCGCTCCCTTCAAAAAACAGCCCGGCATCAACGGCTCCGACACAGGAGCAGCTGCAAAGAGAGCAGCGGGAACAGGATGCAAAGAACTTTCTGGAGAGAATGGGCAACCTTGAGCGCGGAGCTGAAGCAAAACATCAGGCCGCGGCTCTTGCGGCCCTTCAGAAAAAGGCGTCGCAGCAGACGAAAGGGGGGCCTCCGGCTGCTGCCGGTACAGCTCCCGGCTCAGACTACGGCGCCTACATCCAGTCAAGACTCAAAGACGCACTGGCCGGCAATATCGTCTATCGAAGCCAGAAACCAGAAGCTGCAGTACACCTCTATATCGATAAGAACGGTAAACTGGTAAGATATGTAATGACCCAGCCGTCTACTGACAAGCTCTTTAACAGCTCGGTGATCAAAACTATAGAAAACGCCAAAAACAGTTTCCCGCCAGTTCCCGGCGGCCTTCCGTTCGACAAGCTCTTTGTGTTCGGCCCCCAAGAGGTAAAGCATTGATCAGTAAAATATTCTGTTCGCTATTTTTGCTACTTATACTGCTTCTTCCAGCAGCAGTTTTCGGCCAGGAGGATTTTCTGCGCGTCACAGCCGCAGGGAATCGGCAGCTTATCCTCAGCATTCTCCCGCCAAAGCCGCTAAGCGGTGAATTGAACAGTAAAGTCGCCGGAGATATTACCGAAATCTTCAAGCAGGACCTGGCAATGACAGGAATCTACCAGGTTATTGCCGAAGAGCAGGGTAACGCCCCGTTCACCTCTGATCTCCTACTCAAGGCCGGTTACACGGTTGCAGCGACCTCGGTAACCTTCGAATTTCGCCTTGTTGAGCTTCCATCCGGCAAAGAACTGCTGGCAAAGAGGTACAGTTCATCGACTCAGGATATCAGGAGGGTCGTTCATACCTTCTCAGACGAGATTCTTCAAACAATGACAGGGGAGCGTGGCCCGTTTGCCTCCAAACTTGCCTATGTCTCCACTGCCACCGGGAATAAAGAGATATATCTGATGGACTGGGACGGCTATAACGGCCGAAAGCTCACGGCAAACGGCTCAATAAACCTCAACCCGGACTTTTCTCCGTCTGGAAAAGAGCTGGTTTTCACGTCGTACAAAAACGGCAATCCCGATCTCTACCGGCGGGAGCTTTTTACCGGCACTGAAGCCCGCATCTCGTCTGCTCCCGGCATAAACATCACAGGAGCATACTCTCCCGAAGGGAACCGCATTGCCCTTGCAATGAGCAAGGACGGTAATTCGGAGATCTACCTGATAACCAAGGAGGGGAAGCAGTTGGCGAGATTAACCAATAATCCGGCAATTGATCTCTCTCCAACCTGGTCCCCTGACGGCAAGTTCATTGCGTTTGTTTCCGATCGTCTCGGCAAGCCGCAGCTGTTCATGATGCGTTTTGATGGCAGCGAAGTCAGAAGGCTGACTACTAGCGGTGCATATAATGTTTCACCAAGGTGGTCGCCAAAAGGTGATAAAATCGTCTACTGCAGGCAGTATGGGAGCGGATTTCAGATTCATCTGATAAATCCTGACGGAAGCGATGATAAACAGATAACATTCGAGGGGAATAACGAGCATCCCCGCTGGTCTGTTGATGGAAGGTTCATTGTTTTCGGCAGCAAGAGAAACGGCTCTGAATCCATCTATGTCATGAGGGCTGACGGCTCGGGACAGATGAAAACTTCCCGTGGCAGCTCAAAGGATTCACATCCGACATGGTCTCCTCGCTGGTGATTTCACAACCTAATAAATTATCTCTAAAGAGATATTGAAAACAGCCTAAAGTTATGTATAATCAGCTACAAGTTGTATTATCACTATTGGTGAAAGGGGTTTTTTATGCGTAATGCGTTTTTAAAGAGTATCGTCGCTTTTTCACTTCCACTCGTGTTTTTAAGCGGGTGTGCCAAGGATCAGGTCAAACCCGATGAAGGTATATCACCGGAAAAATCAGCCTCTGCGGCTGTTGCGAAGAAAGAGGCGGCACTTGTAAAGCCGACAGTCGATAATTCGGCGGCTGAAAAGGCAGCAGCTGACAGGGCCGCAGCCGAGAAGGCAGCAGCTGACAGAGCGGCAGCCGAGAAGGCAGCAGCTGACAGGGCAGCAGCCGAGAAGGCAGCAGCTGATAGAGCGGCAGCCGAGAAAGCAGCGGCAGTAACCTTGTCTCTGAAAACAGTTTATTTTGATTTTGACTCTTACATCCTCCGCCAGCCGGACAGGGACACTCTCTACAAAAATGCTGAATATCTGCTGAAAAAATACAAGGGCAAAGTCAAACTTGAAGGCCATTGTGACGAGCGTGGCTCCGATGAGTACAACCTGGCTCTGGGTGAAAATCGTGCGAAGGCAGCTCTTAACTACCTGGTTACTCTTGGGGTTCCTTCCGATCAGCTATCTGTTGTCAGCTATGGCAAAGAGAAGCCGGTTGATAATGGACACACCGAGGAAGCCTGGGCAAAAAACAGAAGAGTTGAGTTTACTGTTGTTAAATAGCTGATTTGTAGTCATATACTAAAAGGGAGCCGAAACGGCTCCTTTTTAGTATCCACTTACTGGCAAAAAGGTACCGTAATGATCAGAAAATTATTATTCATTCCGCTGGTGCTTACTCTTGGAGCTTGTGCTACCAAAGGGGAGATGAGTCTTGCTCTTCAGGATATCGAAGAGATGAAGGGTCGGCTCATTCAGACAGAAAAAGGGCTCACGTTGGTCAAGGCTGATTCAAGGGAGATTGCAGAGAAAAGTTCCCGCGAAGCCCTTAAAAACCTGGATGCCTTACGTAAAGGGACTGCCGATATGCAGGCAAATCTTGACTCAATGAGAGTCGATCTGCAGGTCATGACCGGCAAGGTTGATGAGCTCGGACAGGCTGCAAAGAAGCCGTTTGATGACATTTCCCTGCTGAAAGAGGATACTGCGAAATCTGTTGTTAACATGGATGAGCGGATAAAGAAGCTGGAGAGCGATCTGGCGCAGGTAAGTGCCAGGATTGCTGCTGTTTCAAAGTCGCTTGAGACTCCTGAAAGCCTCTACAAGCAGGGACTGGATGCTCTGAACAGTGGTGAGGCTGAGAAGTCAAGGGAGATGCTTGCCAAGTTCAAGGAGCAGTTCCCGGATCACAAGCTTGCTGCAAACGCCGGATACTGGATCGGTGAGACCTATTACCGTGAGAAGAATTACGAGCAGGCCGTGCTCGAATTCCAGAAGGTGATAAAGGATTATCCGGGTAAAGAAAAGGTCCCTGCTGCCATGCTCAAGCAAGGGATGGCATTCAAGGAGCTGGGGGACGTTAAAAGTGCCCGGTTTGTGTTCAAGGATCTGATTGAGAAGTTCCCGCGGGCCGAGGAAGTCGGGGCAGCGAAAGAGGCACTTTCAAAGTTGAAATAGCAAAAGGCGGGGTAACCCGCCTTTTTTATAAACTGACTGTAGTAATTATTTTTATGATTTAACAGAAGGTTCAGGGGTTTTTACCTCTTCCTTGTAAGCTGCTTCCGCATTCTTTGCTTCAGCCTCTTTCAGAGCCGCCTCTTTGGCTACCTTTTCCCGCTCATCAGTTGCTTTTGCCTCATCATCAATCCCTTGCTTGAAATCCTCTGTAGCTCTCTTGAACTCGGCAAGCCCCTTCCCAAGGGACTTTGCAAGCTCCGGCAGTTTCTGTGGGCCGATAACAATCAGGGCAATCACCAGGATTATAATCATTTCCGGCATTCCGATACCGAACATAGGAAACCTCGCTCTATTTTTTCTGTGAGGATAAAGGTAAATCGGTTGTGAAGTCAAGGGCGCTTTCCCTTTATCGGCTTTTTGTGATAATCTTTTTCCATGAAAAAAACAGCCCCCAAACTACTCTATGCTGACGCAAAAGGTCAGATTTTCGATCACCCTCACCTGACGATGGCCGGGATGAGCGGCTCCACAGCGGTTCTTCCTGAAAATGTGGAGCTGATCCCTCTTCCCGAAGACAGTCGTCTCTTCACGATTCCAGACACCCCCCCCATAGCCTGGGATGCTTCCAAGGGGAAGTTTGTAACGGTCTCCACCGTGCGACAGGGGCGGCGCGAAATGCCGATTCAGGCGGTTTCCGCCTTTATGGCTCCAGGCTGGATGCGGACCCTTCTTCCTGCCTGCGATTATTCGAAAAAGCAGGTGCAACTCCCTCTCTGGTCTTACACCGCTGTCGGTTGGGATGAAGAGCGTGAGCAGATCGTCGTTGCCGCCACGCGGGTCGACTCAAACGAGAACTGGCTCCCAAAAAATTACGACGACAGAAAACTCGATCCCCTCGTTCGCAAGATGATCAAGGCATTCCCCGAGAATCGCCTTCTGGAGCAACTTTCCAGGTGCGCCATAGACTATCACTGTTTTGCCGCCAAAAACCTCTTCTTCCGCCGCTGGGAAGCTCCTATACCTACTTCTCCTGTCTGCAACTCACGCTGCCTTGGTTGCATCAGCCTTCAGCCATCTGACTGCTGCCCGTCAAACCATGACAGGATAGGTTTTGTGCCGACGCCGGAGGAGATTGTCGAGCTGATGCTGCCACATCTTTTGGAGGCGCCCGATCCCATTGTCTCCTATGGACAGGGGTGTGAAGGTGATCCGATCATGCAGGCGGAGACGGTTGCAGAGGCTACCCGCAGGCTGAAGGCGGCCTCAAAAGGGCGGGGAACGGTCAATTTCAATTCCAACGGCTCATTTCCGGAGCGGATCAAGCTGCTCTGCGATGCCGGTATGGATTC
>JACABD010000086.1 GCA_013377075.1 Geobacteraceae bacterium
TCCTGCTTCGGCGCAAGGTAGCCGAATCCATTCAGGTCGTAGTTGATCTGATCACGGTCGTAGCCGAAGCAGGCGACTGTCATGGTTGCATAGGGGATCTGCCGCAGTACCTCGCTGATATCGCCATCAATGCCGTCAAGAAAGTCTGCCGAAGCATAGGCCGGGGTCGCCAGCAGAACTGCGTCGGCATCGAGCTCGCCCCGTGCGGTAACAACCCGCCAGGGGACCGTGCCACCTTTTGTGATTTTGACAACCTCTTCGCCGGAGCGGATAACTGTCATGCCCAGCTCGGCCGCAAGGATGTCGGTAAGATCCTGAATGCCCCCCTTGAACGAGGTGAGAACTCCGGCCGGACCGGCGGCGCTGGCAACTGCCTTGCCTGCTGCTACTTCAGCCTTTTTTTTCTTTGCCAGACGGATCATCGCCTTGATGAGGCCGCCGTATTCGGATTCAAGTTCAGCAATGCGTGGAAAGCATGATTTGAGGGACATGGTCTCCGGGTCACCGGCAAAAATCCCCGATACCATCGGCGCGATCAGCTTGTTGAGGGCTTCCTCTCCCAGTCTGCGTCTGCCAAAAGCGGCGAGTGTCTCGTCAGCGTCACTGTTGTATTTGGGGATAAACGGCTCCATGGCCAGACGCATCTTGCCCGGCCAGGAGATGAGTTTGCTTTTTAGGAAGGAAGGGCCGTTTTCCGGGAGCCTGTTGAGAATGCCGCCGGAGAAGATGAAGCGCTTTCTGGCATTGTCGTTACTGCGCAGCAGCTGCGAATCGGCCTTTAAGTCGCGGCAGAGGTCAATTGTCTGGGGTTTGCTGTCAAGAAAGCCGTTTGGCCCCCATTCGCAGAGGTAGCCGTCATCTTTTATGCTCCAGATTTTGCCGCCGAGGCGGCTCTCTTTTTCAAGCAGGGTGATCCCCAGCTCGATTCCCTGTTCACGGGCTTTTTCACGTAGTATCCAGGCTGTTGCTAGCCCTGAAATTCCCCCGCCGACGATAACTGCCTGCTTCATATGATGGCTCCAGTTTTAGAGATTTCAAAGAATATTAGAACTCTGCCTGATTTGTGTCAAGGTATACAATCTTCATCAGTTGACTAAGTATGCAAAAACATGGAATATGCCAGAAAACAGGCTGAAGGCTTAAGGCTGAAGGTAAAAGATTTTGGAAAAGAGGCAATATGGCTGTTGAGAAAAGAGTGCTTGGTGCGGAGTCGGTGAGGATGGTGCAGCTGGGCCATCCGTGGATCATTGCCGATGGGTTTACGAAAAAGTGGCCATCATCGAAGGCCGGTGATCTGCTTGAACTGGTCGACCCCGATGGGCGTTATGTCGCTACTGCCCTGTCAGATCCGGCTGAGCGGGTGGTGGCCCGGATTATCTCCCGCAAACGGGTGGAGCTTGATCTCAGCTGGATTAAGGGGAGGCTGCAGAGGGCCATTTCGATCCGCCAGAGTTTTATCGATCCTGATGCAACCAACGCTTATCGTCTCGTTAATGGTGAGGGGGATTATCTCCCCGGCCTGACGGTCGACTGCTATGGCGATTATCTGATGATCCAGCTCTATGGAAATGTTTGGCGACCACACATGAAGCTCCTGTTGAAGGGGCTTGACGAGCTACTTTCACCTGCCGGAATCTATGAGAAAACCAGGCCCCAGGCTACCCGCGAACTGGAAGCTGTGTCGAATGGCAAAAACTATGGCCGTCTGCTTGCCGGCAGTCCTGCTCCGCAGAAGCTGGACGTGCGGGAAAACGGGCTTACTTTTCTGGTGAGCCTTGAAAAGGGGCTTGATACCGGGCTGTTCATGGACCAACGCAAGAACCGTGAAGCACTGATGAAGATGGCTTCCGGCAAGCGTGTGCTGAATCTCTTCTCCTACACCGGTGCATTCTCTGTGGCTGCGGCTGTAGCAGGTGCTGCGAAAGTCACGAGCGTTGACGTCTCCGGCGCCTACATGGAATGGGCAAAGGAAAACTTCGGTGCTAACCGGCTTAATCCAAAACGCCACGATTTCGTTGTCGCTGACTGCTTTGATGCCCTTGGTGGTTTTTTGAAGGAGAAGCGCCGCTTTGATATAATCCTCATGGATCCGCCCTCTTTCTCCACCACGACCAAAAGTCGCTTCACCACCCGGGGCGGCACATCGGAACTGGTTGCGGCAGCATTGCCGCTGCTTGAGGAGAACGGCATCATCATCTGCTCGTCCAATCATCAGAAAGTCGACATAGCGGATTACCTCAAAGAGCTGCGCAGAGGGGCTCTCCAGGCGGCGTGCGGTCTGCAGGTACTTTCTCTGTCGGGGCAGCCGGAGGATTTCCCTTATCCGGTCACTTTTCCAGAGGGACGCTACCTCAAATATGCGCTCTGCAGCAAACGATCGGAGGTTTAAAATGAGGCAGAAGCTGGTTGATGAAATCATAAGGTTTGTCACAGAGACCCCTGCCAATCGCCTTCCTGACGGCAGCTCCCCCTATTTCGAGACCCCTCTGGTCGGTTTTGCCGCGGCCAATGATCCCCAGTTCGGCTCCTATAAAAAGGTTATCGGCGAGTTTCACCTTACCCCCCAGGAGCTGTTTGCCGGCGAATTCGGGTTGGAAGGCAGGGCCGGAACCGTGGTTAGCTGGATTCTCCCCATAGCCGAGCATGTGCGGAAGAGTAATCGCTATCAGGGGGATTTCCCCTCCAGGGAGTGGGCACAGACCCGGAATTTCGGCGAAGGTTTCAACAGCGAAGTCAGGCGGCATGTTGTCGGCTGGCTTCAGGAAAATGGCTATAGGGCTGCAGCTCCACAGCTCTCGCCACAGTGGAAAGAATTTGCCGAAACCCCGAAAGGGCGGTCCTCAACCTGGTCGGAGCGCCATGCTGCCTATGCTGCCGGGCTTGGCACCTTCAGTCTCAATGATGCCTTGATTACGGAAAAGGGGATCGCCCACCGCTGCGGCAGTGTGGTGACAGATCTTGTGGTCGCCCCATCAGAGCGGCAAGACAGGGGGTATGCCTGGAACTGCCTCTACTACCGTGAGGGGAGCTGCGGAGCCTGTATCGGTCGCTGCCCGGTCGGGGCAATCTCCTTTTCCGGTCACGATAAGGTCAAATGTTGCGAGTATGTCTATGGGGCGGTTCCTGGTGCTGTCGCAGAAAAATACGGGGTAAAGGCGACCGGCTGCGGGCTCTGCCAGACCAGGGTTCCATGCGAGAACTGGATACCGCGGGGGAGTGGAAGGGGGGCGGAACATGGATAACAACATTGCGCTGCTTTTAAAAGTTTTTTTCTTCAAGGATTTATCTGCTGACGAACTGCTGGCTATTATGGCAATTACCCGGCGGGAGCACTATCTGATGGGGCAGAGGGTCTTTGAGGCCGGCGATCCGGGCGACTCCCTTTACATCATCAGGAGCGGTTCGATGATGGTGAAAAAAGGGGAGATGGTTCTGGCAGTACTCGGCATTGGTGATACAATTGGCGAAATGTCTTTTGTCGACAGGGGTGAGCGCTCGGCAAGCGTTGCGGCAATCGAGGAGACAGAACTTCTGAAAGTCTCGTTTCAGGCACTTGAGACGTTATTGGATGAGCACCCGCTGATGGCGGTGAAAGTCTACAGGGCAATGGCAACGGTGCTGAGCCAGCGTCTTCGTGAAATGGACGAGACGATCAGGACGAAGTATCAGCCGATAAAATGCTGATGAAATTACAATTGGTAATTCCGGAGGTTTTGGAGTGGCTGACAAACGTAACATTGATCGTCATAAAAAAAGACTCCCGGTAAGATTCGGCTCCGGTGCGGCGACAAAGCTGGCTTTCACAGAGGATATCTCTGAAGATGGCATTTTCATAAGAACCGCCCTTACCTGGCCCCCCGGCACTATCCTGCAGGTTGAAATGACGCTTCCTGATGATGAATATGTTTTTTTTGAGGGGATGGTCTGCTGGGCAAAAAAGTACCCACCACAGCTGATTAACAAGGTTCAAAAGGCAGGTTTCGGCCTCAGGATTGTGCGGTTTGTCGCCGGAAAGGCCGCCTATGCAAATCTGGTTGACGAAATGCATGCCAGATATAAATGATTAAATTTCAAAAGGACTCCTCTTGGCACTACTCTCTTTGCAAAACATCACCCTCTCCTTCGGCGGTCCCCCCATATTCAACGGAATTAACCTACAGATAGAAGAAGGCGACCGCCTCTGCCTCATGGGGCGCAACGGCGCCGGTAAATCGACCCTACTGCGGATGCTGGCCGGGGAGTTCCCCCCCGAGTCAGGCATCATCCAGCGTCAGCAGGGGGTTAAGGTCGCTTCGGTCTGGCAGGACATCCCACTGGATGTGAACGGTACGGTTTTTGACATCGTTGCTTCAGGCATGGGGGAGGCTTCGGCACTTCTTTTGGACTATCACAATCTTGCCCACAAAATGGCCCATGACAATAGCGAAAAGCTCCTCGAAGAGCTCGAAACATTGCAGCACCGGCTTGAAGAGTGTGGCGGCTGGACTCTGACTCAGGAGGTGGAGCGGGTACTGGTGCAGCTTTCCCTTGAGGCTGATGACGACTTTGCCTCACTCTCCGGCGGCACAAAGCGGCGGGTACTTCTTGCCAGGGCCCTTGTATCCTCCCCTGACATCCTGCTGCTCGACGAGCCGACCAACCATCTCGATATTGACACCATCCTCTGGCTGGAGGAGTTTCTGCTGAAAAGCGTTAAGACCCTGATCTTTGTGACCCACGACCGCGCCTTTGCGAGGCGCATTGCCAGCCGTACCGCCGAGATCGACCGTGGCCGTATCTATGCCTTTAACTGCGGCTATGACAGCTTTGTGGAGCGGCGCGAGGCACTGCTTGAGGCAGAGGTCACCCGTCAGGCCCTCTTTGACAAGAAGCTGGCGGAGGAGGAGGTCTGGGTCAGGCAGGGGATAAAAGCCCGCCGAACCAGGAATGAAGGGCGGGTACGGGCGCTGAAGGCGCTGCGTGAGGAGTACCGCCAGCGCCAGAATCGCCAGGGGACGGCCAAGATACAGCTGCAGGAGGCAAATCGCTCCGGCGCACTGGTGGCCGAGGCGGAGAATATCTCCTTTGCCTTTGGCGATAAAGACGTCATTTCCGGGCTTTCCACGACAATCATCCGTGGCGACCGTATCGGCATCATCGGCCCCAACGGCGCAGGCAAGACCACCCTGCTGAAGATTCTCCTTGGCGAGCTTGAGCCCCAGAGCGGCGAACTTAAGCTCGGCACAAGGCGTGAGGTTCTCTATTTCGACCAGATGCGGCAGCAGCTTGATCTGCAGGCCACAGTGCAGGAAAATGTCGGCGAAGGGAACGACACCGTCACCATCAACGGCAAGCAGCGCCATGTCATCGGCTATCTGCAGGATTTCCTCTTCTCTCCCGAACGGGCACGGACGCCGGTGCATATCCTCTCCGGCGGCGAGCGCAACCGTCTCCTTCTTGCCAAGCTCTTCACCAAGCCGTCCAACGTGCTGGTAATGGATGAGCCGACCAACGACCTCGATGCCGAGACCCTGGAGCTGCTTGAGGATCTGCTCTGCGACTATTCCGGCACGCTCCTTCTGGTAAGCCACGACCGGGATTTCCTCAACAACGTCGTCACCGCTACTCTGGCCTTTGAGGGTGATGGCCGTATCAGCGCCAATGTAGGGGGCTATGACGACTGGCAGAGAAACCTTGCCCAGAGTAAAGCCGCCCAGATTGAGGCGAAGGTATCAAAAGAGAAACCAAAGCCGGAAAAGGAAAAGCCCCGCAAACTCAGTTTCAAGGAGGAGCGGGAGCTGGAAGCACTGCCAGGGAAGATCGCTGCGCTGGAGGGTGAGCAGGCAGAGCTGCATGAACGGCTGGCTGATCCTGATTTTTACAAAAAAGCTGCCGCAGAGGTGTCGACGGTGAACGACAGGCTGGCTGCTCTGGATCTGGAACTGGAGGCGGTTTATGGCCGCTGGGAGGAGCTGGAGGGGTTGAAGTGATCCACTATCCGCTGGCAATAATTACCGGCAAAAAGATCGGCAAAAAGATCGGCAAAAACCGCCGTATAAAGTCTTATTATTGACAATATTATTGCATGATGATAGATAGTTACATATTACATTAAAACGGCATTAATATAGGCAATATGTACGACAGAATATCTCAAATGGAGCCCTTGATACCTGGTCGCATCTCCGGACTTGAAGATCTGGCAGGAAAGGTTGTTGCCAGATCTGCTGCACTTGTCGGGCAGTTGCATCCGGAGAGCCAGCGTCCTGTTGTTGAGTTGCTCAGGCTCATCAACAGCTACTATTCGAACCTTATCGAAGGTCACAGCACCCACCCTGTGGACATTGAGCGGGCCATGCACAATGACTATGCCGCCGAGCCTGCCAAACGTGACCTGCAACTGGAAAGTCTTGCCCATATTAACTGCCAGAAAACAGTTGAAGAGTGGCTGCTACGGGAACCGGATCTGAATGTGGCTGATAGCGGTTTCATCTGTCGGGTGCACAAACAGTTATACGCTCAATTGCCGGACGAACTGCGAAGGGTGAAGAATGAAGATACCGGCGAAGCCATTGAGGTGATCGGCGGAGAACTGAGGCAGCGGGAGATTCGCGTAGGCAGTCACATCGGGCCCCTCGCCGCCGCGCTGCCAGCCTTTCTCGACCGCTTTGCCGGTTTCTATCAAAGCGACGCCCATCACGGATTAATGCCCATAATAGCCGTTGCCGCTTCCCACCACCGGCTCATGTGGATTCATCCCTTTCTCGATGGCAATGGCCGTGTGACGAGGCTCTACACCGATGCCTGTTTCCGTCGTCTGCCGCTGCCGGGCTACGGGCTCTGGAATGTGAGTCGCGGTCTAGCCCGTCGACGTGACGACTACATGGCAGCATTATCGCTAGGCGATGCACCGCGCCGCAACGATTACGACGGTCGTGGCAACCTCTCCAGCGAGGGGCTTGCCCAGTTTTGCAGTTTTTTTCTTGAAGTCTGCCTTGACCAGATTGATTACATGCATGGGCTATTGCAGCTCGACTCCCTGCTCGACAGAATTCGCGGCTATGTGCAGCTGCGAGGGGCAAAGGTCATCCCGCCGCCTAAACCGGGGCTTCCGACGCTCAAGCCGGAGGCTGCCTATATGCTCCAGGAGGCGCTCCTTAGAGGGGAAGTGACCAGAGGCGATATTGTCAGGGTGTCCGGTATGGCAGAGCGAACCGGGCGGATGCTCCTTGGCCAACTGCTGGACGAGGGGCTGCTTGTGTCAAGCATGCCCAAAGGGCCGGTCAGGCTGGCGTTGCCGACTTTTGTGGCAGGGTATCTGTTCCCAGATCTCTATCCGGTTCAGGTTTTGAGGTAGTTGTGCTGAGCACAACTTTGGTGTTGAATTCTACTGGTAAAGGTTTATATTATGACTGAACCGCTGAAACCGGGCGAAGCCAGAAAGTTGATCCATCATATCCTGAAGAATGGCGATGTTACCTACTCCAGACCACATGCCATAGAGCGGATGGAAGAGAGGGAGATGGACACCAGCGATTGTATTAATATCCTTCGCGGCGGAAAAGTAAACGAAGGCGAGTACGAGAACGGGAGTTGGCGGTACAAAGTTGAAACGCCGAAAATGGCGGTTGTTGTCACATTTATCGACGAAGACGAACTAATGATTGTGACTGCGTGGAGAGAGAAAAGATGAGATGTCCTATGTGCGACCGGAGCGAACTTGTTGAGTCCGTTAAAAACTACCATTATCGCGAATGCGGTCTTGAAAATATCACCCTGAACGGAATTACCGTTCGCAAGTGCAGCGAATGTGGCGTTGTCATGCCCAGGATTCGTAACATTGAAGGGCTGCATGACTGCATAGCCAAGCTCCTCGTGAAGAAGGAAGAACGGCTGTTGCCGGCGGAGATTGTCTTCCTCCGCAAATCTCTTGGCTGGTCCAGTTCTGACTTTGCCAGAAACTTGCAGATCGACAAGACGCAGGTAAGCAAGTGGGAGCATGGGCGGGTCGAGATGAGTAAATCGAATGAGTTGCTGTTCCGTGAAATTATCGCTCGCGGGAAAAAAATCATGGATTACCACCGGGAAGATGCCGCCAGGAAAGCCGCAACAGACTTTCGGCTGTTTGTGGAACTGGATCAGGATAGAGAGTGGAAGCTGGCGGCGTGAGCAAATGTGGCAGCAACATTTTCCCAGCTGAGGTTACCAACATTTCATGCAACGGAATCTGGATGTTGATTGATGACAGAGAATATGTTCCTGGCATTTGAGCATTTCCCATGGTTTCAGGATGTATCGATAAAGAAGATTCTGCATGTTGAAATGCCCTCAGAGAATAACCTCTACTGGCCGGAACTTGATATCGATCTGGAGGTAAGCAGCATTCTTTATCCCGAACATTTCCCGCTGGTAAGCAAAGAACAGATCGAACAGTAAATGAAAAATAAATATGTCCCGCAATTATGAGAATTGATCAGCTGCGTAAGGACATTGATGTCATTGTTGTGGAGATTTAAGGCGAGGAGCTTCAGGTATGAGCGATGTCATTATTTACACCACCGAAGACGGCACAACCAAAATCGATTTACGCCTGGACAATGGCACGATTTGGTTGTCGCAACTGCAAATCGCCGAACTTTTTCAAACCACCAAGCAAAATATCAGCAAGCATATTAAGGCCATTTATTACGACCAGGAGCTGGACGATAAAGCAACTGTCAACCAGCAGTTGACAGTTCAAATAGAAGGTGAGCGAGAAGTCTCACGTGCGATTGCCCTGTATAATCTGGACGTGATTCTGGCGGTTGGCTATCGGGTGCGTTCGGTGCGTGGAGTGCAATTCAGGCGATATGCGTCCACCGTGTTGAAAGAGTATCTCGAAAAAGGTTTTACTTTGAATGACGAGCGCCTGAAAAACCTTGGCGGTGGCAATTACTGGAAAGAACTGCTTGAT
>JACABD010000087.1 GCA_013377075.1 Geobacteraceae bacterium
CATCTTCGGATGCGGCTTTTTTTATCCCCGTGAAAACTTAAGGGCGGCTGACATGCCAGACTCATCCACAATAAACCACCAGTATCTTTCTTAATGACGATTACCCTGCCATCCGCAACAGACTACAACATCTCTTTCAAATTAAAGTTTCACTGTCTGTAGAAAAGCTGAAAACTAAGCCGGTTCCCTTGCACATCCGGCGCAGATCTGGCAATTCTTGTTCTTTTCCGTGACGATGAAAGCGGCTTTAATCTGATTGTGTGACTGCGACCAAAAGTGATTGAGATGTTGCTGTACTAGAGGCATGCAGGGTTGACACCATACAAAGAAAACGCCAACATCCTAACGGACACTGGCGCTCTCCATGAAAGTTTGCCACAAAAAAAGGTATCTACCTAAAACTGACTATCCTTTTGCGAAGATTCTTTCATCCAGACAAATCTTGGCTCTATCCAGGGGTCATAAAAGCCGGGATAGGCAACAAAAAAAGTAAAAAGCTCGCCAACTCCGCTGACCGTTCTGACAACTGTCATACCAACACCTTTGAGCGAACCGATGATGGCACCTCGCAACCAACCGGTTTCTACACCTGTAACGTAAATCTGTTTCGGGATTTCAACCCAGCCTGTCACTATGTTTGCGGTGCCGCGAACACCTTTCGTGGCCATCCCTTCCACAATATCCTGAGGAGAGGAATTTTCAATATTGCGATACCCGGTAGCGTCTGCAATCCCTGATGTCAAGGCAATGGAGAGAACAACCACCATCAAATGTTTTAGCAATCGTATTGACATTATTTTTCACCAGTTTTTTTGACGAGATTTGCGTCTTTCACCTTCACTTCATCCTGCTGCAGGGTGATTTCGCCCCTGTTGTCACGCCACCCTTGCCAGACGAATTCCGGATCCATCATCGGATCGTAATAGCCAGGCTGCGGCACCATGAAGAAAACTGTTTCGGTTAATCCGATAAACCCTCTGTAAAGCGTCATGCCGACCCCCTTTATCGGGCCGATAACATAGCCGATTGCTCCATGATTACGTCCGGTAATGATCGTCTGCTTGGGGAGCTCGGCTATTGAAGTGAAAAAGTTTGTTGCGCCGCGCACCAGCTTAAAGGACATCTTCTCAGCGATAGATTCCGGTTTTGGAGCTTCAGTAGCGAATGCTGGGTAAGTAACATTCAAGGCGAGAAGTGTCGCAAAGGCGAGAAAAAGAGTCTTCATGGATGACGATTCTCCTTTATGCAGAGTGCATGACAATACACTATTTATCACAATACATTTAAGGTAGCAAGCAGCAGCGTTAGAACTGGTTCCTTAAAACAGCAAAAGGCGCAGTCTTTATGACTGCGCCTTGTTTATGAATATTCAAAAACTATTTCGAGTATTTTGCAAGATAGCTGGCGACACCCTCCGCAGTCGGCTTCATCGCCTCATCACCCTCTTTCCAGTTTGCAGGGCAGACTTCACCGTGAGTATCTACAAACTGAAGGGCGTCTACCATGCGAAGCGCCTCGTCAACGCTTCTGCCAAGCGGCAGGTCGTTAATCACGCAGTGACGGACAGTCCCTTTCGGGTCGATAAGAAACAGCCCGCGAAGCGCTACGGAGCCTCCAAAAAGAATGCCATATGTTTTTGCAATTTCCTTGTTAAGATCTTCAACAAGCGGATACTGGATGTTGCCGATCCCACCGTCTTCAAGCTTTGTGTTTTTCCATGCAAGATGGGTAAACCTTGAATCAACAGACACCCCGATTACTTCACAATTCTTTTGCTTGAACGCATCAAGCTTTTTGTTGAATGCAAGAATCTCTGATGGGCAGACAAACGTAAAGTCAAGAGGATAAAAGAAAAGGACTACGTACTTCCCCTGAAATTTAGATAAAGTTATCTGTCCGAAACTGTTGTCCGGCATTACTGCGTTGGCGGTAAAATCGGGTGCTTGCTGTGTAACAAGAGTGCAAATGCTCATGGTAGATAATCTCCTTGGCTTGGAATTTTATTAAACATGTTTAGAAAATACCAACCAGATCAGAGATTGTCAAGTATAAAAGATAAATTAAGTCTTTTTTGTCCGATTAGATTATTGTCCCGCGAATACCGACGGTAACCTCTTTGTAGGGGATTACCTTTCCGGATGCAGCAAGTGCCTGCTGCGCTGCCATCGCGATGCCACCGCAGCATGGGACCTCCATCTTCATGACTGTAATACTCCGTATTGATGAGCTTTTGAAAAGCTCTGTAAGCTTTTGTGTATAAAACTGATTATCGTCGAGCTTAGGACAGCCGATAACAACGGCTTTGCCTGCAAGAAAATCCTTATGAAAATCGGCATAGGCAAAAGGAACACAGTCGGCAGCTATCAACAGATCTGCATCCTGAAAATATGGAGCGGTAGTTGACACAAGATGCAGCTGAACCGGCCATTGCCCCAGCATACTCTGACGAGAGCCACTCTCCTCCGGCTGATGAGCGGTGCTCTGACCGAAACTAATTGCCCGCGATCCCGGGCATCCGCCACCCTGGCCGTGCCCATGAGCGTGATGAGCCGCATCCTCGTGTACTTGAGGTTTGCCAACCTCTTTAAGATGCTTTTCCACTGCAACCTCGTCAAACCCATCTGCCTCACGTTCGATAATTCTGATCGCATCCTGGGGACATTCACCCAGACATGCACCAAGTCCGTCACAAAGGTTGTCTGCCGAAAGAACCGCCTTGCCGTTAATCATCTTAATAGCCCCTTCAGCGCAAGATGGGACGCAAAGCCCGCAGCCATTACATCTATCCTGATCAATCTGTACAATTTTTCTCAACATTTTCACACTCTCCTTTTTCAGCTTTTTGTAAAGTAGTGCCATATATAGTCGACTCTTCCCCGCAGGATCATTCGCCTGCCGGAATAGGCCATGATCTTGCGAATTTTCAGCCTGTACTCTGATGTATAGCAATGAATGTGACAACTTTTACAGGTTGGCTTCGGATTCATCGGACAATGCACTCTCTTTTCAATCCCGTGCTCAAGCAGCATGGCGCATTCAGGGCAGAGAGTTTCAGCAGCTTCACCTTTTTTCTGGAGGATGTCAGGGATATTCACATCCAGAGTCATCTCTCCGGCATGTTTTGCATGACAGTAGAGCGAGATGAACTCGGCAAGAACCTTTAAATCCTTGATTTGCTGCGCTGTAAGATTGTTCATATTCCTCACGATAAATGTTTTTTTTATTTCTTCGGATGACTCAAGTCAAAATTTCCTATTTGCGTCTATATTTAAATAGATGCTTTGAGCTGCATTTTGGGTGTGCTATAAAACAGCGTAAATTCAACAACTAATCGCCGTCTTTCTTTGCCAGAGGAAAATGTTCAAATTCTCTTCATTACAAATACGCATTCAGCTTCTGATACTTGCCCTTATCCTGGCTCTGCCGGCTACGGCAATAATCGTCTATACAGGATTGAAAGAGCGCAATATCGAGTATCGCGAAGCCGTCATCGAAACCCAGAGGCTTGCCGACGGACTGTTTGAAAAGCAGGAACAGCTTGTCCGTGAGACCAGACAGTTTGCAAGACTGCTGGCAGAACTGCCAGAGGTAAAAAGTGGCAGCAGTAAGAAAGTACAGCATATTCTTTCACATGCAATAAATGACAACCCTCAATACCAAAACATTCTAGTTGCAGACGCATCCGGTGATATCTGGGCATCAGCCATCCCAACAACGGAAAAGATCAGCGCGGCTGACAGAGTCTACTTCAAAAAGGTCAAGTCATCACTTAGCTTCTCTGCCGGAGAGTATGTTGTCAGTAAATCCACCAAGAAACCGACCATTCACCTGGCCAGCCCTCTCATCTTTAACGGGAAGTTTTGCGGAGCGGTCATAGTAAGCATTGATCTAGATGTCATGCGCTCAATTCTCGGGAGATTACAACTCCCGGAGAATGTAAACTACGTAATGCTTGATAAAAACGGAACGATTATCAGCAGAGGCAGGGAAGCCGGTGAAATTGTAGGGAATCAGATCAAGTCCGAAGACCTGAAGATAATGGAAGCCGGGCCAGATAAATACAGCTACGAATTTACCCGCAAAGATGGTGAAAGACGAATTGTAACCTACCGCAAACTAAGGCTTGATGGCGATGAAGCCCCTTACATGTATGTACGGGCCGGGATGTCTCTTGCCTATGCCATTGGAGAGGCCAACCGGCAGATGATCTACAACCTCTCATCACTGCTCCCCTTTGTCATATTTTCCTTTATCATAGTACTGGTTATCGGCAAAAGATCAATTGCCGACCAGGTGGCACGATTGCGTGAAGCCTCCCATAACATCGCCGATGGTGACCTGACTGTCAGGGTTGCTCCGCTTGTCAAAACGGGTGAGTTTGGTGAACTGGCAATATCGTTTGATCATATGACAGTGAAGCTTGCAGAGAATCTGGCCGAGATAAAGATTGCTGAAAATGAGATTAAACAGCTCAACCGCGACCTCGAAAGAAAAGTAGTGGAGCGGACTTCCCAACTTCAGGATCTTCTGAAAGAACATGAAGCGTTCAACTATACCGTTTCACACGATTTGCGCGCACCTCTTCGCCACATAAACGGCTTCAGCACCATTCTGGCTGAAGAACTTGGCCCGAGCGCCTCACCGCAATGCCTTGACTACCTGCAACGGATCAGGACAGCAACATCGAGAATGGGGTGCCTGATTGATGAGCTCCTTGAATTCTCCCGGATCAGCCGCGAAGAGATGAGACTCGTACCCGTAGATCTTGGGGAAATAGCCTCTGAAATAATGGATATGCTTAAGGAGACTGATCCTCACCGCAACGTTCATGTGACAATCGCTCCGGGCCTCAAAACAACAGGGGACAAAACTCTCCTTCGTATTGCCATTCAAAACCTCCTCGACAATGCCTGGAAATATACAGGGATGGCTGCTAATGCTAAGATAGAATTTGGCAAAGCTGAGGTTAACGGCAAGGAACACTTTTTTGTCAGGGACAATGGTGCAGGATTTGACATGGCGTACAAGGACAAGCTTTTTGCCGTATTTCAGAGACTTCATGGCAAAGAATTCAAAGGTACAGGCATTGGGCTTGCCACAGTGGAGCGGATTATACTCCGCCATAGTGGCAGCATATGGGCAGAAGGGAGGGTTGGTAAAGGTGCCACATTCTACTTTTCCATCCCAGTACCTGCAAACAAGCCACTGTCGGGGGTTCATCAATAGAAATGCATAATAATCCGCCTGTCATTCTGAAAAGATCAAGTCACACTCTCTCCCGTACACTCATAAGCCCGAATGCCCTGAAAACCATGTACCGTCTCCGTGATAACGGCTTCATGGCCTGTCTTGTCGGAGGCTCGGTACGTGACCTGCTCATCGGGCGCACCCCCAAGGATTTCGATCTTGCAACGAATGCGACACCGGCTGAGATAAAAAAGCTTTTCCGTAACTGCCGCCTTGTTGGACGCCGTTTCAGGCTCGCCCACATACATTTCAAAGATGAGATCCTGGAACTGGCAACCTTTCGCAAGGGGGGTGATCAGGCTGAGCTTGAAGAAAATGACGATAGTGGCGAAGACCTGCCGGAGACCCACTCCCATCTTCAGAAAAGCGATGAAGGCGTGCTTCTGCGTGACAACCTCTTCGGTACCCCTGAAGAAGATGCCTGGCGCCGTGATTTTACGGTAAATTCACTCTCGTATAACATTGCCGATTTTTCGATCATCGACTATACCGGCGGGATAGAGGATCTTGGTAAAAGGATCATCCGGACAATCGGTGATCCGGATGCCAGATTCTCGGAAGATCCGGTCAGAATGATTCGTGCCGTCAGGCTCTCGGCCCAGCTTGACTTTTCCATCGAGCACCATAGCTGGGAAGCAATACTGGGAAATTTTAAACGAATTACACTGTCATCTCCTGCCAGGCTTTTTGATGAACTTGTAAAAACGCTCCTGGCAGGTTCGGCTTCAACTGCACTGGAGCTTCTCAGTACAAGCGGGATTCTGGGAGCCATCCTCCCTGAATTCTCTTGCTGGAGCCTCGAAAAGGAGGGGAATAGCCCATCAAAAGCGGCCGAATGGATTGACAAAAGCCTCAGTGAAGGGAAATCTGTCCCGACGACTACACTTCTGGCCGTACTTTTCGGCGACTACATTCAATCCATTGCAAAGCGTCTTTTCCCTGCAGGAACGTCTTATCAATCCATGACTGATGCTGCCATCGCCGCTTTCATGAACGAGATTGCAGGTCAGCTCTTTATACCGCAGCGGACCGTAATGCGCCTCCGTGAAATTCTGCTATTGCAGCAGAGGATGCAAAAAATACCTGGCAAAAAACCTGAGAATGTCGCGGCAAGGGCTGCTTTTCCTGAAGCCCTTGAGTTGCTCGCTTTCAGGGCAAGTAATGACAAAACCCTTGAGCGGACGCTCCATTGGTGGCAACGTTTAGGGCCGACAGTTGAAAGGGCACAACCTGAAGCGGAAAATCAGAACGGCCAGAGCAAATCAAAAAGAGGTGGCAGGAGAAGAAGAAGTAAACGCCGCACAAATCAGGAGAGCTGATCATGACGCATGCAGCCGCTTTCTTGCATTTCATCGATTCAACTGCTATCTTTGCAAACAATTCTAATGGAGGAGATGAATGACTATTTCACATCACAGACTGATAATTCTGGGCTCCGGCCCTGCAGGGTATACAGCCGCACTTTACGCAGCACGAGCAAACCTCTCTCCCTCCATGATTACCGGCCTTCAGCAGGGTGGACAGCTGATGACTACTACTGAAGTGGACAACTGGCCCGGCGATGTAGAGGGTGTTCAGGGGCCGGAGTTGATGGATCGGATGTATCGCCATGCAGATCGCTTCAGCACCAATTTCATCTATGACCATATACATACTGCCGACCTTAAGAACCGCCCGTTCACACTGATCGGCGACAATGGTGAATACAGCTGTGACGCCCTGATAATAGCCACAGGAGCAACTGCAAGGTATCTTGGGCTCCCTTCGGAAGAGGCGTTTAAAGGTAAAGGTGTCTCTGCCTGTGCAACCTGCGACGGTTTTTTCTATCGCAACAAGCCGGTAGCCGTTATCGGCGGCGGCAGCACTGCAGTCGAAGAGGCCCTCTATCTCGCCCAGATTGCCTCCCACGTTACTGTTGTTCACAGGCGCGACAGCTTCCGCGCCGAAAAGATCCTTGCAGACAAGCTGATTGAGAAGAGTCAGTCGGGCAATGTAACTATCGAGTGGGACAGCAATCTCGAAGAGGTTCTTGGCGATCAATCGGGTGTGACTGGTGTCAGAATACGGAAAACATCTGGTGAAGCCCTTGAGATCCCGGTTCACGGCTGCTTCATTGCCATTGGCCATCAGCCGAACACCCATATTTTCACTGGTCAGCTTGAGATCGATAACGGTTACATCGTCACTCACGGCGGTTTTAAAGGAAATGCTACGGCGACATCAATACCCGGAGTCTTTGCCGCTGGCGACGTACAGGATCAGAACTACAAGCAGGCCATAACATCTGCCGGTGCAGGCTGCATGGCTGCCCTTGATGCAGAAAAATATCTGGATTCACTTTAAAATAAGGCTGAAGGCCGAAGACTGAAGGCTAGTAGGTTTAGGTTTATACCTTCAGCCTTCAGCCTATCAACCTTCAGCCTACTAACCCAGAGGTTAACCAATGCTCTCTAAAGTCCTCAGCTCCGCTCTTGTTGGTATCGATGCTGTAACTGTTGATGTAGAGGTTGACATTGCCCAGGGGCTGCCGCAGTTTGCAACAGTCGGTCTTCCTGACGGCGCAGTCAAGGAGAGCAAGGATCGCGTCAAGGCAGCCCTCAAGAACTCGGGCTATGACTTTCCGCAGAAACGAATCACAGTAAATCTTGCCCCGGCTGACATCAAGAAAGAGGGGACATCATTTGATCTGCCGATCGCTGTGGCAATTCTTGCCGCAACCGGTGTTATCAAAAAAGATCTTCTTTCAAGCTACCTCATCATCGGCGAACTGTCGCTGGATGGCTCAATCAAAGGGGTTCGCGGCTCCCTTCCAGTCAGCGTCACCGCCAGGGCCGAAAAACTCAAAGGTGTCATAATCCCTATTGAGAATGTCAATGAAGGTGCTGTTGTTGAAGGTGTGGATGTAATCGGCGTAAACAGTCTGCCGGAAGTGGTCGAATTCCTCAATGGGGAACGCACTATCAATGGCCATCAAGTGGACATCCACAGGCTTTTCCAGCTTGAATCAGAGTATCACGAGGACTTTTCCGAAGTACGGGGACAGGAGCATGCGAAACGGGCGCTGGAGGTGGCAGCAGCGGGCGCTCATAACCTCCTGATGCTTGGGCCTCCCGGGTCAGGCAAAACAATGCTTGCCAGACGTCTGCCGACAATTCTCCCGAAAATGTCCTTTGTCGAGGCAATCGAAACCACCAAAATTTACAGCATCATGGGGCTGATTGATCGTGAGAGGGCACTGATTGCCCAAAGGCCGTTCAGATCACCCCACCACACTATCTCTGACGTCGGACTGATCGGCGGAGGCAACACCCCGAAACCTGGCGAAGTGTCGTTGGCACATAACGGTGTGCTTTTTCTGGACGAACTGCCGGA
>JACABD010000088.1 GCA_013377075.1 Geobacteraceae bacterium
CCGCCGGTAAATTTCATACGCAACATTGTCGCTGACGACCTTGCCAGCGGTAAGCATCAGACAATTGTCACCCGCTTCCCTCCTGAGCCGAACGGCTATCTTCACATCGGTCACGCAAAGTCCATTTGCCTGAACTTCGGCGTAGCACGTGATTTTGGCGGTCAGTGCCATCTCCGTTTTGACGATACCAATCCTGCCAAGGAGGATATCGAGTATACCGAATCGATCAAGGAGAGTGTTCACTGGCTCGGCTTCGACTGGGGTGAGCATCAGTATTATGCCTCCGACTATTTCCAGCAACTCTATGACTGGGCAGAGTACCTCATACAGCAGGGTAAGGCCTATGTTGATGACCTGTCAGCCGAGGAGATGAGGAGCTATCGCGGCACCCTCACCGAACCGGGTAAAGAGAGCCCTTATCGTTCCCGCACCCCGGAGGAGAATCTTGACCTTTTCCGCAGGATGAAGGGGGGGGAGTTTGCCGACGGCAGTAAAGTGCTGAGAGCCAGGATCGATATGGCATCGCCGAACATCAATCTCCGCGATCCGGTCATGTACAGGATCCTGCGGGCAACCCATCCCCACACCGGCGATGCCTGGTGCATCTATCCGATGTACGACTATGCCCATGGCCAATCCGATGCCATCGAAGGGATTACCCATTCTATCTGCACCCTTGAATTTGAGGATCACAAGCCGCTTTACGAATGGTTCCTCAGTAACCTGCCCGTACCGGCAACTCCAAGGCAGTACGAATTTTCCAGACTCAACCTTACCTACACGGTCATGAGCAAGCGCAAGTTGCTGCAACTGGTTCAGGACAGGGATGTGGACGGCTGGGACGATCCACGCATGCCTACACTGGTGGGGCTGCGCAGAAGAGGTTTTACGCCGGCATCGATCCGGACCTTTTGTGAGCGTATCGGTGTGGGTCGAAGCGATTCCTGGATCGACATGAGCATTCTCGAAGACTGTGTCAGGGAGGATCTGAACAGCTCTGCCCCCCGCGTCATGGTTGTGCTGAAGCCGCTACGACTGGTCATTGACAACTATCCGGTCGATTCAGCCGAAGAGCTGACCATTCCGTTCCATCCGCAAAAACCGGAGCTTGGAGAGAGAAATGTTCCGTTTTGCGGCGAGCTTTTTATCGAGCAGGATGATTTTCAGGAGACTCCGGAAAAGGGGTTCAAGCGGCTTGCTGCCGGTGAAGAGGTCAGGCTGAGAGGTGCGTACATTATCCGCTGTGTGGCCGTTGAGAAGGATGCAGACGGTGAAGTGACCACACTGCACTGTACCTATGATCCTGACACCAGAAGCGGCCTGCCTGGGAGCGACAGGAAGGTGAAAGGTGTTATTCACTGGGTATCAGCCAGACATTCCATAACTGCACCGGTAAGGCTCTACGACCGCCTGATCAAGGTTGCCAGCCCCTCTGGTGATGACTGGAAGGGGGACCTGAACCCGGAGTCCATAAAGCTGCTGGAAAATGCAAGGCTGGAGCCTGCTCTGGCAGATGCCAAGCCGGAAGAGTGTTTCCAGTTCGAGCGTCAGGGGTACTTCTGCGTCGATTCAAGGGAGTCAAAACCGGGCAGTCCGGTGTTCAACAGGACGGTTACCCTGCGGGATTCGTGGGGCGGGAAGAAGTAGCTGTTTATGGGAGGAAGGCGGCAGTTGGCTGCTGCCGTGACTGCTGTAGTTGGCAGTTGCCGGAGTGAGTGCTCAGGCTCCATTTCGTCGTAACTCTTGGTGAAGTGGAGCGTAAAGCAGATCTTTGTCTAAGCGCAGCGAGTTGATCTGCTGTAGCGCAATGAGCCTAGAGTTACAGAAATTGAACCGTTACACGAACGCAGGTAGCTGCCAACTACAGCTCCTGTGCTCGCTTACAACTCCTTCAACACCTTCATGGTTACTTCACCAAAGCGGAAAACTCTCTTCCCCCTGTGATCCTTCATAAATCCGTCGGCATCCTTCTTCGTGGCAAAGGGGATCAACTCTGCCCCCATGGGGCCCTTTATATCGCTCCCTGTGACAAAAAAGGCATCTTTGCCATTAATGTTTTTCAGGGAGTAGTAATCCTTGACTGTAACGGCTGTAATGGTGGATTTGGCCTTGCCTGACAGGTACTTCTCCGGTTGTTGCAGGAAGGAAAACATATCCTTTACCCCGTCAAAGTAGAGTCTGCTGCCGTTTTCAATTGTCACTGAAGCTGTCCATTCAGGATACTTGGCCACGAACATGCCGCAGACCGGGCATTTGTCCTTTGCCGAAGGGGCTTGATCCCCCTTTGCTACCGCCATGACTGCGGAACTCAAGGGGAGGGCTGCCAGAAGCAGCATGACTGCAAGTTTTGATAATAGTTTCATAGTCACCTTTCGCGCAAAAAAAGACCCGGCAGCCTCAAGTTGTCGGGTCTTCTCTTTAATGGCTACATTTTATGGCTGCCGTGGTCTTTGTGGTCTCCCTGGGGTTTCTGTTCACTTTCTGCAGCTTTCAGGGCCTCGTCAAAGGTTGCCAGTTTGCCGCCACTCACCTTGATAAACTTTTCCGCAGCACTTTTTTCGGCAAAAGCCCATTTCGGGACTTGTGTCATCACCCCGCGCTGCTTGCCGCCGATTACCCAGGTGGCTGTTTTTGCGTCAATGAGTTTTTTATTATCATAGTCGCCAACCTGAATTGATTTTACACTCTTCGCCTTGTTGGCTTTAAGGTCGACAGCAACGCAGTTGATGCTGCAAGTGCCGCTGCTGCCGTCGCTGTAGGTTATCAGCATTCTGCTCTGGGCAAATTTTGTCCGGTTCATGCCGCACTGCTTGCAGTCTGCAGGGGCTTCAACAGGCTTGTCTGCGGCAAAGGCAACTGTAGCAGTTAACAGGAACATTATCAGCGCTGTGTGGAAAAACTTCATAGTAAATGCCTCCTGTTATTTTTTGACCTTGACCATCGGTTTGCCGCAGCCGCAATCACCGGCTTTCTGGCTGACGAAACCGCAGTCGCATTCGCCGCAGCCGCACTCAAACTTACCTTTCTGTGGTGCTGTGAACTCCTTGTCGCCAACCTTGTAGGTGACTTTACCTTTTTCTACCTTGGTGACCGTCGCTTTTACCAGAGCCTGACCGCAACCGCATTTCCCCTCTTTTTTCGCAAGAGTCCCGCATTTGCAGGCGTCACCGCAGCCGCAGACATAGATTTCATCGCCTGCCTTTGCAGAGAACATCCCTTTTGCGCCCTTGTCGGCAAATGCCAGACCAACAGCTGTAAGGACGAAGATTGAAATCACCACCAGAACAAGTTTTTTCATAATTTTATCCCTCCCATTTTGGTTAAAGTCGAAAAATCATACCACCATTTCGGGAATTGTCCAGCAGCGTGCAGCCTGTTAATGTGCAGCATCTTTGCGGGCCGCTTCTAGAGCCTTTTCCCAAGGGACAATAGTGCCGCCATAATCTGCCACAAACTTCCCGGCAGCCTCCTTTGTTGCAAATGCCCATTTGGCCTGCTGAGTCATTACGCCGCGCTTTTTGCCGCCAATGACCCAGAAGGCTTTTTCAGCCGGGATCAGGAGATGGGTGTTGCGGTCGGCAACCTGTAAAGCCTCGACAGTTCTGCCATTGCTGGTATTCATCTCAGTCACGGCGCAGTGCAGGCTGCACACTCCGGTTTCTCCACCATCGGCATAGGTTATCAGCATCCGGCTGTAGCCGTACATCTTGCGATCCATGCCGCAGCTGCTGCAGGAGCGGCGTCTGGTGATATCTTCATGTGCTGATGCTGCCTGGCCGGTGAGGAGGAGCAGGCAGACGGTCAGGAGACAAAAATGTATGATCCGGGACATGGTTTTCCCCCTTTATAGTCTGTTCAGCTCCGCCAACAGGCGGGTTCCATCGCGATAATCTTCGTTCATTTTGATGATGCCGCTCTTGTCAACAAGGACGGTTGTCCCCATGGTTGCCTGAAAACTGTTCTGCAGAGAATGGGATGTGTCTGCAAGGATTGCAAACATGCCGCCACTGTAGCCGTTCGCTGCTGCCGCACTGGCCGCATCGGTAACTGTGCCGGAGACGTAATCCACCAGATAAAAGCCTACATCCGGGAAGCCGGGTGCAACAGCGCTTCGCAGGCTGCTCATGTGTCCATCGCAGATCGGGCACCACATGGTGAAGTAGAAAACCGCCCCTTTCCGCCCGCTAAGGGAGGATGCAAGGGTCACGGTGCTATTGTTGATGTCGCTGACTGAGAAGTCGGCAGCATTCTGTCCGACAGCAGATCCGGTGCTGCCGCTGACAACCGGAGCCCTTTTGTCGCTGCCTGAAGGGAAGAGATTGTCGCCGCAGGCAGTGATGGAGAAGAGCAGAGCCGCAAACAGAGCCATTTTAGTGAAAAACATAGCGCACCCCCATGGAGAAAATATCGGTGGTCGGGAAATTTCTGCCCCAGCCCTTCGACTGGATCCCATGATTCCAGCCGGCCCGCAGGCTCCAGTCACTATCCACATTTGCATAGGTTAGGGCAGCGCCGAATGACTGCTTTGCAAAGCCGCTGTTGTCGTAGGTTTTTCCGCTGTATTTGCTATCATCTTCATGGAGAAATGCGTAGTTGATACTTGCCCCGATGGAGTCTCCGCCACTCCCCATGACATAGGTGTAGCCAAGCGATCCGCTTGCAGACGCCCGGTCACCAAGGCTTTTGCGGTACGGCTCCACATATTTTCCGTACTCACGGTTTACAGAGCGTTCGAAGTAGGTCCCATAACTTAAGGCGATTGAAGCGTTAAACGGCTGCAGGGTCTTTTCCAGAAGGAGATTGCCGTCAAGGCGGTAGAATCCCCTGCCGGTGACATCAAAGCTGCTGGTGACACTGTCATAGGGTGAGACTCCTGTCGGCAGGAGCAGCGACGCTCCTATCGTAACTCCGGGGATCAGGTCGGCTGCCTCCCGTACCTTCCAGGCAGATGGGTCGTCATGCAGCTCATAGAGCAGCGAGACGGTTGTGTCGCCAAGATCTCTGGTGTTTGATGAAACGCCGGAATATTTGTTGTCGTTCCAGACGTAAGGTACGGATATGCTGGCCTGCCAGTTCTGCGCCAGCCTGTAGCCGACTCCGGCAATCATCCGGTACTGGTTCAGATCCGAGCCGGGCGGGTCTTTGATATGCACCCCATCCTGATTCCAGAAACCGTCATATTTTTCCATTTCAAAGGAGAGATCCGCAACCGCTTTTGCGTATTTTGGGACATTCAGTGTTGTTGCCGATCCGCCGCCGCAGCAGGAACCGGCAAAGGACAGGTTTGCCGAAAGGATGGCAGCCCCCGAAAGGAGGGCTGCCGCAACAGATATCAATGGACAGGTTTTCATAACGTTACATCGGAGCGGTGAAGGTCTGGTAGCCGTTGGTAGCACCGACTGCAAGCCCATCTGTAGTTTTCTGCTCGCCATTGACAGTTAATCTTACGTAAAAAGTCCCGCCTGCCACCAGTGACGGGATTGTGCCGACCCACTGACCATTGTAAGCCCCGGCAGTGGCGGTTATCCAGGTGGTGTGGTCACTTGACAGTTCTACAACTACCGGACTTGCGATCCAGGGCGTACTCATGGCGTCATGGAAGGTTCCACCTGTATAAACCGGTGGGAACATGGTCATGGCGCTGTTGTCCACTGCTGCGATGAAAAATTTGACCGAACTACCGGCGCTGCCGTCATTGAAAAGGGAATAAGTCCGTTTCGAGGGGGCTCCACCCATGGAGCCAGGTATGGTGTCTGCAAGTCCTTTGAGGGCTCTTCTGGCGTTTGTCATGTTCATGGCAACCGTTGGGTTAAACGTAGCATCTTCGCCATTGACCGTGAATTTCAGGTCCCATGTCCCCATCGGAGTGCCGTCAGCCATTGCCGATGCCATCAGGTAGTAGACGGTGCAGGAGTAAGTGCCATCGGCATTGTCAGTAATGCCGCCGATTGGTGAACCATGGGACATGCCGGTTGCCATGTTCATGTTCGGAGTCAGTGATACCGTTGCTCCGGAAACGGCTGCAGCTGTGACTTTATTGGTAACACGGAACTTCAAGGTTGATTTCCCCTCGGCTGGAGCTGTCAGCGGGATGTATTCGACCTTGTAGCTTGCGGTCTGCACAGAGTCATATGCTGCGGATGTTCCACCCGATCCGCCGCATGCAGCAAGGGTTGCCAGAGAGAAGAGAGTTATGCAGTAGATTAAATATTGGTATCCTTTTTTCATATTGGTTCTCCGTAATTTGTTTTGTAGTTTGAAATCAGTATTTAAAGTGACAGTAATCAGAATGAATAGCGCAGGCCGACTGACGAAATGATGCGTGGCGCAAGCTGGACGCCATTAACATCCTGATAGAGCGGCAACTGGACAAAACCGTAAAGTGAGACGGCATCGCTCACTGCGGCAATGATCCCCGGGCTGATATAGAGCAACGTGCCTCCGGTGCTGACAGTGTCGGCGTTATTGCCTCTGTCGTGCTTGAGTTCACGCAGGTTGAACTGCAGCTGTGGGGCGATAATGTCGAAGCCGGAGTAGCGGATACCGGCGCTGGCATTGATACTGTTGCCAGGTTTGTAGCCGTTGCGCGAATTCAGGGCGAACTGATACATGGCTGTGGCAAAGTAACCCCAGTCCGGGGTGATGGCGTTGTTGTAGTAAAGACCGGCGATTGCGTCCGTGGTGCCGGTACCCGGCTGCAATCCCCTGTCAATCATGACCAGGCCGGGTGCTCCCGAATCGGTGGAGTTGCCGGTTTTGTTGAAACTTCCGGTCGGCAGCTTCATGCCGAGAAGGAGACCAAGGTTCTGATTTCTGATGAATCCCTGGTAGCGGCCGATTATCTTGACGTCGCCAAGTGCTGACGTTTTCGAGTCATACTGGCCGCCATCGGCTCCCGGCGTAAATCCGTCGGATGCGGTGCCAAGGGTGCTGTGGCTGCGGATTATGTAGGGGGTCTGCACGTTTATCCCCCAGTCAGCAGTTTTGCTGTAGTCAACGGCGAGGGTCACATAGTTGTTCCGGGTGAATTTTTCCACCTCCTGTGGATTGCCGTTATTAACCACCTGGCTGGCAGCAGCAGATGAGATTTTGCTGCTGCCGCTGCGCAGTTGATCCTGATTGAGGTAGTCGTAACGTAAATCAAACTTGAAGCCTGGCTTGTAGGTGTATTCGAGGTTCTGCCAGTCGGTGGTGAGTGAACAACCGCAGCTGGCACAGGCCATTGCGATGCTTGAGTTGAGTAGTGCAGCTAATGCCGCAATTGATAAAATTAAACCTGCTCGTTGGTGTTGCATATGGTTGGTTCTCCATTTGGTGATAATTGTTGTAAATTGGCCATTACTTTGCTGCATAATCAGCCATGTTTTCCGGAACTCCTGTGCCGCGATAGACAATCTGACCCGACTTGTCGATGATGATGCAGCCGGGAACCCCAGGCACCTGAAAAGCCTTGGCAATTGAGCCGTCAGCATCGAGTGCAACCTGATAGGTGACGCTGTTTGTGCTGACAAATCGCTTGGTTTTCCAGGCGCTCTCCCCTTCATTGACGGCAATAACTTTGAAACGCTCCTTATCCAGTTTGCTCAGGAGAGGAACCTCACTGCGGCATTCGGCGCACCATGAGGCCCAAAAGACCAGCAGAAGCGGCTTTGAGCCGATGTATGATCCGAGCGGAGCTGACTCACCTGCTGTGTTTTTCAAAGATACATCAGGGGTTTTTCCCGGATTGTTCCCTTGTGACGCTCCCAATGAGTCGGCAAGCAGGAACGAGAAAAGTAGAGTTCCTGTCAATATTATCTGCAATAATTTACTCATTTCAGCTCCCTCCTACAGAAACAGATAGACAGCCTTGGTCATGAAATATACCCCCGAGCCTGCCATCAGCGCTGCCATTACCCGCTTTACGGTAACAAGCCAGATGCCGGGTCTGGGGAGCCTTGCTGACACCCCTGCCGCAATCCCCAGGCAGA
>JACABD010000089.1 GCA_013377075.1 Geobacteraceae bacterium
CCTCCTATCTTTCCAGCCAATCTTTCAAGGCTTTTTTACAGACTGTTACCTGCCGATCGGAGAGCCAATCAAGGGCATCAACTCCGGTCATGCGCTTTACGAAACTGCACAGGGCGGCTTCTGACGAATCTTTAACTTTGCCTTCCTGGTGCAGCTGTATCCAGAGGGCGCGGAGCATTTTACTTTGCGGATCGTCTGCCTGACGCCGGGAATTAACCTCAACCTTTCCCGACCGCACCTTGGCAGGGGATGAGGCTTTCTTTGCCGGTTTAGCGATGAAGCCGAGTTCTTTCATCCGCTCCAGAACGTCGCGCCGACCTTGCCATGTCAGCTTGGTAGATGATTCAGTTTTGCCTCCGGAAGCTTCGCGGATGATATCGCGGTAGATCTCTTCAGAGAGGCCGAGCTGACGCCTGGCGATCTGGATTTTTTGTATTTCGGCTGTTTTGAATCTGTTTTTATCCATGGTTTAAGCCTCGTTAAATGCTCGTATAACTCACGCAGCAGCGGGCAAGCCGCTGTGCTTGGGTGTTAGATTACTCTGCCAGTACATCCCCGGTCGCAAACCTGGATTTTCAGGCATTTGATTTCAAGCAGTAGCCCACGAATAATAGGTATGGCCTCTTCAGCTTCAGGCCCCGGAGCTATGCAATATGGCGAGTCCAATAAAGCCTTTGCCTCTGCGATATAATTTTTCACGCTGTAGCTTTTAAGTGGCGACCAACCGCAATGATGACACTCTTCCATGTCAGGTCGAGTGGGTTCGTTCCAATATGCTGTGCCGCACTCCGGGCAGATTTTATTTGTCTTGGTACATTCGTGGCACTCGCATCCATGCAGGTGAACGCCGTGCTTATCGACTTTCCTCTTTCCCATTTATTCACTCCTCCCTGAAGGTTTCTTTCAGCCCACAAACTACTTTGCCCAGCGCGACCATGCCGATATGCCAGTCACGCTGCTTTGTAATCCCAAGGCTATCGCCAATCTGGCGGTATGATGCGTAATGATCGAGCTGCGGCGCGACCTGTTCGCCAATGCGGTGATACTGATCAAATGTCGGCTGACCACGGCGGCTGGACATTACGCCCTCACACCGGCGCTTGGAATACCGTTCGGGAACTGCTGATCCAGATCCCGCTCGATATTTTCTTTTATCTGCTGCATATCTAAACGACCCTTCCAGACCAGCAGCTCGATGCAGACCTTATAAACGCCTCTGATCTCCTCATCACCTTTGGCCTCAATATCCCTGATTATGCTTTTATGACTCTCCATGGCGGTGGCAAGTTCAGCCTGGCTGTATTTAAGGGACGTTTTCCGTATCAGTTTGAATTGTTTTCCGGTCATTTTGGTACGGCCTCCGCGTCTTTAACTGGGCAATCCACATCTTTACCTTTTGGGCAATACCCCCACCATTTACGGAAAACGCTGCTCCATGCGAGTAAAAGGTAAACATCAGGGAACGTTGCTACAATGGTTCCTCTTGGGCCTTCGACTACCTTGACGACGTCTGTTTCTTGCTGGCCGTGGCAATGAGTCAGAGACCAGAGAAGACCTGGTCGACGTTTCGCTGTAACCCTGAACTGTTTGGAAATCATACCCCCCCCCCCTCAAATTCAAACCGCAGCTGCAGCCAGCCGCTTTCGTCGATCCTGTCACTCATATCTGAACCTGTTCCTTGCCTGCTGCCGGAATGCTTCAAAACTCATTTGGCCTTGCTCTTCCTGTTTTGCTACATGCTTTGAGGCAGGCGGCTTTGCTCCTGGTGCAATCAGTGTGTGTTTGAATTCGACGCTGCCATCTGCTTTCGTATTCATCTCCATCTTGCGGTAGCAGGTCTTGTAGGCCGCGTCTTCAGCGTCAGCTACCGAGAGACCTCCATCGTAGTGCATGATGGCTACGCGCTCTTCGTAGAGGCAATCAAAGGCAACCCCTTCAAGTGGTGATCTATATTCCCAATGCTCTCCGCCTGCTGATTTAACCCGCCGGGCTTCGATGTTCATGCCGTTGGCTCTGAGTTCCGAGATGCTTGTGCCGACGGCGTAATTGTCACACCTGGTTGTCAGCTCTTTTGTAGAGTGCCAGTTGCCATCATTTAACGCCTGCGCGAGCTTCTGCAGGCGTGGACTGTTGGCTATCTTGGCGGCATGCACTGGCTACAATGCCTCGATTAATTGCTGCTGACGGGGACGGATGCCAAGCCGTTTTAGATACAGTTCACGCTTAAACTCAGCAATCTCCTGGTCAATCCTGTCTCGTAATCCCATGTCGACTTTTTTATAATCTTTCAGTATCTGTACTCCAATTTCTGACCCATTTTTAGGCCCTCTGAATTTCACCAAACATGCCGGACATTTGTAAAAATTCTGGACAACAACTGTTTTTTTACCTCTAACGACATTGATGATATTTGGCGGGATAAAGCACGAGCAGTCGCCGGTATGTCCACACATGCACGTTATGTAAACCATCCTCTTTTCTCCTTGGCTGCTCATCAGATCCGGAGCGCCACCTCCGGATGACAGGGAATACATAAATTAATGTATTCCCTGTTTCGCAGTTACTTTCTAGGTTGCCAGCCCTGATAGGCGATTTTTGTTTCCATCTCAAGAACAAGGCAGGGGCCGCAGTGATCCTCGTGTTCCTTTTCAGCGGCATAAGCACAGTTGCCGCAATTTTGGCGATAGTCAGGCCCTTTGCACATCAAGCCACCTCCATGGTTGCTACGCCGTCAATATCGTAAATGCGGATGCAGAGCAGCTCGCCTACGGCGTCGGTGACCGGCATTTCATAGGGTAGACTGGCAAGGTGTTTTCTCAACTCACCAACGGTTTCGACTTCGAATTCACTGATCAAATCACCCATTACTTGCCTCCTTTTCCAGCTGCCTGATGCGGGTTTTAATGACCCTGATTCGTGAAGTCTGTCCACGGTACTTTTCACATTGCGCCAGTAGATCGCGGCAGAACTGGAGGTCTTTAACGTGTCCCAAGCTGATTCGGCAGTCGTCAACGCTTGTTGATATATAGGCCGTGATATTCGGCATACGTCACCTCGCCACATCGAGACTGATCTGCTTATACTCGCCAGTCGGCTCTTTTTCGTAGATCCTCAAGTACTCCTTGGTACCAGCGACCTGAAGGCTTTCGGATATGGCGGTCATGGCTTTCTGCCACTCTTCATCCTGTATCTCCAGCCTGCGCAGACTAAGGATGCGCTTGATATTGACCTGGCCTTTTTTGTCGACCTGAAAGGCATCCTGGACAAGCACCTGAATGTTGGCATTTGAGCCTTCCGACCACCGATGGATGCATTTGTCGATGAGCTGCTTGGCAACCTGGAGCCGTTCATCAAAGGTCTGATATTCATCAATGGCGCGGACAACCTTGTATTTGCCGTCATAGCTACAGAGGGTGACATTGCCCTTGGTGCCGCCCAGGCTCTTGTCGAAGCGCTCGGCAGAGAGTTCTACAAATGCCTGAATATCGTTGAATGCCTTGAATTTGAAGACTGCTATCATGTCGGTTACTTCGAGGGCTCCTTGGATGATCTCTTTAACGACCTGATCTCTCTGCAGGTCGATCTCTTTTACCATTTCAAGCGGTACGAGCCTGCCCTGTGCGTCTCTCATGTGTCCATCTAGCATGTAAATTCTCCTTTCCTTTTGAGTGGTACAATAGTGACCCCGCGATTGCTGCTTGTGAGGGCTCCGGTGATAACGAGTTTGACGGCGAGGGCCGTTGCCCTGTAATCAGCCTGTTTGCGGCTGCGGCGATTTTCAAGCCATTTAATGATTCGTTTAAGCATGGTTTACCTCCTGTCTTTGTTTAAGGGTTGCTTGCAATTTAACGGTCGATGCCAGTTTCGACGGGATGACCTTCATGACCGTTGGCAGTACTCCGAGCTTGAGCCAGCCGCAGAGGCATCGGACGCCGCCTGTGCCGTACTCGGGAGCTGCTATTAGTCTGCTGCTGCATTTTGGGCACTTCATTTGCCACCTCCGTTATGCGGACAGCGCTTGCAGGCTTTGTAAAGCCTGGCTGCTTCTGGATTTGTGACTGTTTCGTAAGGCTTGCGCCTCTCTTGAGCGCACCAGGAGAGGGAGACTTCGCCTCTCACGGGGCACTCGACACTGAGCCCGCCGTAGACTTCGATTACAAGGGCAAGGATATTGTCGGGGCTGGCCTTATAATTGTCGTGATAAAGCAAACTTACTGTTGCTGGCGAAACTTTCAGATCCTTGGCCACCTGTGCCTGCCCCAGCTGATCAACTTTGTCCTTAAAGAGTTTCATGGCGTCGATTCCGGTCATTCTGCACCTCCGGTAATCGTCTGCCAGACAACTGCCCGCAGATTCGGGTCATAGACCTGTTTGGTGCGCTGGATCTGTGGCGGGTGCGGCCCTGTCCATTTGCCATGCTTGAGCTTCCAGAGCTGCTTTTCTCCTGACTTGCAAGGTTTTGCAGGGGCAAGATACCCGGCATTATGCAGTGCGCCGATATAATCTCGGGCTGTGTTAAGGGCTACTGTGTGCTCTGGTGTTGAGGCGTTATAGGCCAGATCGGCACAGGTGAACATCTTCAGAATCGGGATGACGTTCCACATGTATTGCCGACAGCGCCCCTGGGTGACTTCACTGCCGTCTTTACGAACCCGTGGAGCCGTTCTCCCGGCATCTTTTATGAGGGTGTAGCTGATCCTCTTGATAATGCCGTCTTTAGTGGTTTTTGCGTCCAGGTACCCGGCTCTTAAAAGCCCGGTGAGGTAGTCTCTGATATTGCTGCTTTCAAGATTAACTGCCCTCTCGATTTCAGGCTGAAAGAAGCTCTTCAGCTGCCGTATTTCATCCCAGATGGCCTGTCGGGTTTCTATGGGCTGTTGTTTATCAATCGGCTTTCTTCCCCGTTGTGACATTATTTCGGCTCCTTGCGCGGGGCGGGTGCTTCGCCGGTGTAGAGTTCTGTTTTGCCCCACTCTTTAAGCCCGATTGAGGTGATGCCACGGGTGATTGCTTCTGTCTTTGCACGGTCGAGATTGACGCTGATCCGTCTGACTGAGCCGTGGGCTTTGGCTGTTATGGCGGCAAGCAGATCGTCTTCGATGGTTATGCCGCTGGCGTAGTATCTGGCCAGTTCGCGGGCGTCATCGACGCTTGCTGCCGGGGCTGGTGTCCAGACCATGATGCGGCTGTGTACCCGCTCCCATTTGGCGAGCTTGCCGGGGAGTCTTTCTTCGCCGATAAGAAGAATGGGGGCGTCGGCTTTGTCATGGATATCGCGGATCAGTTCGACGGCACCCTTTTCAACAATGTGATCCATTTCATCCATGATGAGTGGGCGGCCTGTATCGCTCAGTTCTTTGCAGACCTGGTCAAACATTTTACTGATGGTAACTTCTGCCCTGATCCCCATGCCGTGCAGGATGGTTTCAAGGATGTTCTTTCGTGTCCAGAAGCTCTTTGCTTCTACGTGGATGGCGTTGTACATATTGACCAGTTTGCTTGCTGCCATGGTCTTGCCGTAGCCTGGGAAACCGTAAAGGACGCCGATGCCGGGGAGACGGTCGGTGCGGTTGACTACCTGTTCCATTGTGCCCATTGCGGCTGCGACGATGTAGAGTGCTGCTACCCCGGTATTGCATTTTGGTTCGACTGCTGTCATAATTCCTCCATGGTTTGATTTGTCTGGCCGTGTGAGCGCACGGCCTTTTTTTATCTGCCTAGTTTCTTCCAGGCTTTCCAGATTGCTGTCCTTTTAAACCCTTCAAAAAAGTTCTCTTCTTCCTCGTAAAGCTCCTCTCCGCACTCTTTCATGACTTCTAGCTTGCGCCAGAGGTAGTACCTTTCCCGCTCATCTGCGGGGATGGCGTTTGCCTGCCGTTTTTCTGGCAAGGGGAGGGGGATGATGGTTGCGGTAGCCGGTGCCGGGGCTGGGGCGGGTGTCTCTACCTTGTTTTCCATCTCTATCAGCTTTGCATGGAGTTGCTGCAACTGCGGTGTTGGCTCTGGTGCCACAAAGGTTTTCTTGGGGCCGTGCATCTCCAGTTTTGCTTCTTCAATATGGTTCTCAAGCCGCTTGATTCTGGCTTTACCACGCTTGTAGCGCCCTTCATCAAGCTTTGAATCTGCAAAGTAATGGCTTGAGTTGCCACCCAGCTCGGCTACGGCTATGAGCCTGCCGCTTTCCAGATCCCGTACCCATACTTTTGATGCGTCTGACGGAGAGTAGGCAACCTGCACCTGGTCTCCATGGCGCTCTTCCATTTCTTTACTGAAGTACTTCTTTGGCTTGCCATCTGCCATGGTGCCAAGCTGGACATAGCCCCTGTCTACGGTGCGGATCTCTGCCGGGTGGTAGAGGTCGGGCATATCGTTAGCTGGTGTTGGTCGCTCGCTTACGTGCAGTTCTGCTTCGGCTTTTTTCATGCCGAGCTGCCACATTTGCGCCGGTGTATAATGCACCCGCTTCTTTGTGGCCTGGTCGCGGTAGGCTGGCAGGCCGCTATGTGGGCGGTTGTTATAGGCAACAATGGCGGCGTTGATATGGTCGATAAAGTCATCCCATTCGATAAGAAATGCTGATGTCTCGCCGGTTCTGATGGCTTTGCGGGTTTCTTTGTAGGCAATGCGCCGGGCATCGTTATCCATGGCTTTGCCCATGTAGGTGCAGAGCTCTTTGGCGGCTTTTACAAGGATGGTCTGGTGGCCACGCTCGCTGAGTCCGTGGGCCTGCGGGTTCCTTGGCCGTGAGTATTCCGGGGTGATACCGAGGCGATGAAGAATGCCGGTACCTGGTGCGGTCATCATCTGGTTTTTAAAGCCGGAGCCGTTGTCGGTATAGAAGATGACCGGGACGGCGAAGTTTTCACAGGCGATGCGCAGGGCGTCGAGTACTGCCAGTCCGCTTTCTGCCAGGTCTATGCTGAAGCCTACACACATGCGGCTGTAGACGTCGAGCACCGGCGTTATTTCGGGCCTGAAGGGACGGCCATGGTATGGGTGGGCAACCTCGCCGTCAAAGCAATGACCGTCTGCGGTGTAGGCGTCGCCTGGGTACATATGATCGGTGATCCGGCGACGGTAGGGCTTGAGTGCTGAGAGCTGATTGCCGGTGATCCTGCCTTTATTTTTATCGATGGTGCCGGATTTCTTCAGGTAGTACCGCGCCTGGTCGTAAGTGGGCATGGTGAGATGCGGCGGTAAGCTCTTTTTAAGGCGGCTTAAAACGTCTGTTAATTCCGGTTTTTGGGGTCTGCGCCACTCAATCAGGAAGTATTCTACCCAGGCTGGCTCTGGTAGTGGCTGGCGATCGCCATCGGGTACCAGGGCGGAGGTTTGAAAACCGCTGTTTTTCCATTTTGACCACCACTTGAGTACGGTATCCTTGCCCAGAGTGCGGGTTCCGGTGTGCCCGGCGCGGGCGTTTGCCAGGGGAATCAGGCACTGCAGCTGTGGCAACTCGCCACTGGTGGCTGCGGTTATGATCTTCTCTATGGCGGGCTTGACTTTATAGCCCTGATCTATGGCGGCCTTCAACAGGCGCAGGATGCCGAGGCGGGCATCGGTGCAGCTGCGCTGCCAATCTGCCAGGCTGGCTATGGACACCAGCTCCGGTGCGGCTTTGATGACCGGTACTGAAGCACGGACAGCGGGGAGGGTGGATAATGCTGTCAGGTACAGTCTGGTCTCTGGTGGCAGGGATTCAAAGGCGTATTCCAGTCCGCCACCTTTGCCGGTGCGGGGTCGGGATTGCCATGACTCACGAGTGGCTTTTGCAATAATATTGTTTTTCGCAGACGGTAGCCCTGGTAACCCTGATTTCACGAGTTCAACCAGTTCCTGTGCTGAGTAGTGGCTTTTGGCGGTCATGGCCGTGCCTCGACTTCTTTAAGTAGTGTCTCAAGCCGCTTTACTTCG
>JACABD010000009.1:0-39171 GCA_013377075.1 Geobacteraceae bacterium
GCAACCAAAAACATTCAAGCCGCTTAGCTTAACTGCTAAGCGGCTTTTTTGTTTCCCCACTCATTTTTCTCTTATCCCCACCCTGAAGACAATAGTTAACAGAGTTGTGCCAATCAGTAATAAGTTGAAATTAAAACTTGATGGCTATGATTCTTTAATGATAGAAAGTAAGTGGTTCTTTTCTTCACCTACTGGTAATCGCCGGGATCCGGACAATTTTTCCCGTTATCTGCGGAAAGCGAATGGAGAGGCAGGGCTTGACTGGAACTGTCTTGATTTCCGGCATACGTTCGGGAGTAAGTTGGCTATGAAGGGGGAGAGTCTGTATAAGATTTCCGCCTTGATGGGGAATTCACCGGAGATTTGTCGCAGGCATTATGCGGCTTTGATACCGGAGGCTATGATTGAGAGTGTGGAATTTTAAGTTAATTACATCAACTATAATTGATTATACTGCCTATGAATAGGTCTAAGGAACAATGATGAGTATGTTTTCTTTGTCAAACAACAAGATTAAAACAATAATTGTTGTATTTTTTATGTGTATGGCTACATCAAAACTAGTTCATTCAGAAAAAGCAATGCCTAGTCGTAACGTAAATAATATATCCAGTGAATCATATTCTAAAGACGAAATAACTTATAAGATAGATTTAATAAATAAAGATATTAAATCACTTGAAGAGAAATTTGATATAAAAAAAGATGTCATTGCTAATGCACAGCAGAACGTTAATTTTTGGCTTACAGCCATATCAATTTTCGTAGCTGTTTTCGGTGTTGGATTCCCATATTTAATAGGGAAAAAGTACAGTATAGAATATCAAACAGCTGTCGATGCTGCTAAGGCGGCAGCTGAAAGTGCTAATGATTCAAGAAAACTTATTGAAAGTGAATTGTTAGAAATTAAATCACTTAAAGAGGAATCAGAACTCAATGCAAACATTATTAAAGAGAAAGCTGCAATAATTCGTAATATAAATATTTCAGAACCGATCACTGAGACTCAGATTAATACTGTCAATGAAGTCGCTTCCGACCCTCATGCACCAAGTCGTGAAAGGCTAATGGCGCTTGCGATCCAAGCACGAGAAAAGAGAGATTGGCACAACGCAATATGTCATTGGAGATCTTTATATGCATTATATCCAAATGATGTCGAGATTCTTTTTTCTTTAGCGTATGCAATCCAATCGCTAGCTAAGGAAACTCCTAGAGAAGAGCGTTCTAAATTAATATTAGAATCTATAGAACTATACTTAAAAGTTAACCAGCTGTCGCATGAAATATCAACTTATCTCAACCTTGGTACAGCTTACGATGACCTAGCAAAAGTGGTTGATGATGGAAAAATAGACTTATATAAAAAAGCTTTAGATTGTTTCAACACAATTTTAGAGATTAAACCAAATCATTTAGCGGCATTGAAAAACCTTGCTGTTGTTACTATTCACTTAGCTAAACTTACTAGTGGAGATGCAACCCTAGAAAAATTTTCAGAATCCATTTGTTACTCTAATGCATCTGAATCCATAAAGTATGGATCGGGTGCATATAATCTTGCATGTGTTTATTCACTATGTCGTGATATGGATACCTGTAAGAAATGGTTAACTATAGCTTCTGAAACTGATCAGTTGCCACCAATAAAGCACATGAGCACAGATACTGACCTTGATAATGTGAGAGATGCAGAATGGTTCAAAGAGATAACAGCTAAAGCAAAGATGAATTCTTAGAATACAAAAACTTAATAATGCTTGAAATAAAAACCCCGGGGACTTGCGGAGCCGGGTTAGTTGTAGAGCAGTTCTTCAATTGTCTTGGTTTTGTTGTTAGTTGGTTATTCTTGCTTCATAAGCTTCCACCTCCTTTCTGATGAATCTGACAATTCCGTTTTTACCTTCCCCGAGATAAAGCTTTTTCAGCCCAGCCCTTGTAGCGATTCGGTCAACTGATGATCTGCCGCAACGCCATCTTTCGGGCAGTTCATTAGGTGAAACATAGGGGGAAAGCTTTTCTTGCTCCTTATGCTTCGCCATCGTAGTCACCTTCTGTTTCCGGATTCTTGCCGAGCTTTATTCTTCTCTTGTAAAATTCTTCCTGAAAGTTTGCCTCCGGGCAGTAGTCCGCTATTTTCACTTCAAGTTGGTTGAATACCTCCTTGCGGTCTGCTATCCCAAGACGTGCGGCAACCGAAGCCACACAGCCGGAAATGTGAGAGATGAACCATTCAATTATTGCAGGGGTGTCACCCTTGAAAGAGCGTTGCACTTCTATGGCTGTCCCGAATCTCTTTCCCGTTGCTTGAATTTCAGACCAGAGTGGGTGAATCGATCTTCTTTCACTCTTTTCATTGTCAGGTAAACGGAGAGAGAACAAGTTTTCAGTAAGGTAGATGCCGACATAACGCTTGACGTTATTAACGCGCAGAGGTATTTTCTAATCATGATACTTAGCTTTGCTGATAAAGAAACAGCCGCCATCTTTTCAGGGCTTGCTGTCAGGCGTTTGCCTTTAGATATGCAGCAGACAGCACGGCGCAAGCTGCTACAGTTAGATGCGGTCAGAATGATTGATGAGTTGCGGATCCCGCCCGGCAATCGACTTGAGGCATTGAAAGGAAACCGAAAAGGTCAATGGAGCATAAGGATCAATGATCAATGGCGGATTTGTTTTCTTTGGAAAGATGGCAACGCCGAAGATGTTCAGATAGTGGATTATCACTAGGAGAAGAGAATGACTATTAAAAGAGAAGAAATAGACAATATAGACTTTTCTGATGTGTCGGACGGAACCAGACTTGCTCCTGTTCATCCGGGGGAAATCCTGCTGCATGACTTCATGGAGCCGCTGGGAGTGACTCAACATAAGCTGGCCGTGACGATTGGCGTGCCACCACGAAGGATAAACGAGATTGTGCATTTTAAGCGTGCAATTACTGCTGATACTGCTTTGAGGTTGTCGCGTTTCTTTGGTACTACTGCAAATTTCTGGACTGCTTTGCAGGCTGCATTTGATACGGAAAACGTTCGCTCGCAGATATGGGAATCTTTAAAAGCTATTCCTCGATATGATCCGCGCCTTTCAGGCCAAAAGCATAAACTGGCAGCTTAAATTGAATACTCCTAACTTCAAACATTACTCCGATGGATCAACTCACAAAATTGATGCAAAAGAGGCAGATTATCTATTTATCAAGGAGTCGCAAATCCCTGAATCCGGCAATGGACTATTCACGGCAATACCGATTTTTAAGGATGAAGTGATTTCTATCTTCAAAGGTAAGATCTTATCCAATATGGAAGCAGAACATAGAACCGCCAAGGGTAAGGATTCATATTTTATCAATCTGCCTGACGGCACTATCATGGATTCAATGACCGTGAAGTGCTTTGCCAAATATGCCAATGATGCTATGGGCTTTACGAAGACAATACATAAAAACAATTCAAAGATTTCATTGGATGTAAACGGTAAGGTCTGTGTTGTAGCTACCAAAAAGATACCCGTAGGAGCCGAGATATTCTGTGGGTATGGGAAAGGGTATTGGAAGAACAGTAAGTTGTCGTCGCTGATGTAATCTGGATACGCACTATCCCGTTTTCAATATGCAATAAGCCTTAGGTTTATCTCCCGGCTTTTACGTAAAATGCATTAAGTATTCTTCTCCCATCAATCACTCCTCTGACAATGCAATCATTCCCAGTTTGACAAGTAGATAAGATCTTTCTGCCTGCCGCAGAAGACGGATCAAAATAGTATCCATTTTCACCTGAAGTTATAAGCAAGCTCTTCCCTTTAGATGTGGTCCCAAGAATGCCATGAACAGTGGCTATTTTGTGTGCAGCAAAAACATTCCCGGAAGAGACACCAATCGCAAACAGAAACAATGAAGTAGCAAATAATCGGGTTTTCATATTTACAAGCCTCCTTGTAGTCGTTTAAGTTATTAATATTACTATAGCATATCTGTAGTAAATATTATTAGTCATAGGCTGGATTATAGGTGTTGAATTAATATATATTTACGATATGCTGCTGTTAGCAGGTTGGGAAAACCAGCGGCATCGATGGAGGCAATATGGATAAAATTCAGGTAAAGTTTGATTTTATTACTGAAGCATGTGGTGAGATTCAGCAAGCTCTTTTCAAACATTTAGTGGTGGCTATTATGAGTGATGTTGATTCTGATAAAGTAGGAGCAAGCACAGAGTTGCTTTTGAGGCTTGCAGCAAATGACTTCAAAAATAGACTTGCTCAGATACCAGAGAAAAAGATCAGGATTAAAGAGATCGTTCAATCACTGAATGATGTTCACAGGCATGTATTGTCAATAAACTCATTATCAGGAGGACTATCATGACTCTCGGAAAAAGTTGGTGCTCAATTGGTGAGGCTTCAGCAAAATACAGCTTGGACAAATCATTGATCCAGAAATGGGTTGATGAAGGTCTGATTCGTACAGAAGAAGACAGCAATAAAATGATCCAGCTTAATCTGGATGATCTTGAGCTTGAGGTTAAGGAAAGGGTGGAGCTGTTTAAAAAGTAGGCTTAATCTATCTATCCGAATAATCTGTTTTGAATAGGAATGCGCCATAAATGGTAAATTAAGCCTGCCGGGTTATGGCGGGCTTTTGCTTTTTTGACAGAGTTATTGCTGGTTGATCATGATAATCTGAAGTGGCAAGCCAACAAAAAACGGTTAGTTTAATAGGTCAATTATAATTTGAAAAATGAGTCCACAGCTGCCTGTTGATAACTCTGCCCAAGCTGTGGACAAGAGGTAAAAAAACTTACTAATAGCGGATGCTTTTCCGCTATGCCTATTTTTTGGGCACTATGTGTAAGTAGCTGATTTGGCGTGTCAATGGTAGATTTGACGTCTGTGAAAAAAAGATTTTGTGCTAATTTTCACATTGACATCAGTATAAGCTGATGTGACTCAAACAAGTGGATAAATGCCTGAATAATGGTCTAATGATCTGGCTCAATTGTCAGCATGTTAAAAAGAGCGTTGGCTAATCAGCCATCTCTATTCATTTCATAAGAAGAGATGTTTCAGTCTCGCGATCATTCCCCAAACATTGCTTTCAACTTGGCAAAGGTATCTTCAGCCATCATATTGTTCTCTTCTGCGGTCAGTATCTGTGCCGTTGCTCCCTGCTGGTGACTTATCATTTCGTCCGGGATTTCCACCAGAAAGCGTGATGGAACCCTCTCCTCATTTTTGCCATATTTCCTGCGGGCAAGGCAGCGGGTGATTGTCAGCTGTTTCTTTGCTCTGGTGATGCCGACGTACATGAGGCGGCGCTCTTCATCCACTGAAACATCTTCGTAGATTGAGCGGCGGTGGGGAAGAATATCCTCTTCCAGCCCTACGAGGAACACATGGGGGAACTCAAGCCCCTTGCTGGAGTGGAGCGACATGAGCGTCACCGCATCAAGTTCATGCTCCTTATTATCCTTTTTGTCGTAATCTTCATCCATCAGCGCAAGACGCTCCAGAAAGCCGGAAAGGGTAGTGGCCGGACTCTTTGCTGCATAGATTGCCAGTGAGTTGACAATCTGTTCTACATTCTCCACCTTGCGCATGGCCGCAGCACGGTCATCCATGCTTGCCATGAGCTCTGCCTCGATCCCCAGTCTGGTGAAGAGGTCCCGTGCCTTGTCTGCCAGTCTCCTGCCATTGGCAAAAACCTCGCACTCGCCTTTGAGCAGATTGTGGAAGTCAAAGATCCGCTGCCGCGCCGTCAGAGTCAGCCCCGGAACATCCTCTATCCGGCCGAGTGCCTCGAACAGCGGCACTGACTGCTCCAGGGACCAGCTGTTTATCTTTGATATTGTCGATTCGCCGATACCGCGCCTTGGGAAATTGATGATTCGCAGGAGTGACTGTTCGTCAGCAGTATTGGCAAGCACCTTCAGCCAGGCAAGTGCATCCTTGACCTCTTTGCGGTCATAGAAGCGCATCCCTCCAACCAGTATGTAAGGGATGTTCTCAACGCGAAGTTGTTCCTCGAAAGCCCTGCTCTGGGCATTGGTACGGTAAAGGATGGAGAACTCTTTATAGGGGGCTTTGCGGCGGAACCGTTCGGTAGCGATCCGCTCGACAACAGTTGTGGCTTCTTCTTCTTCATCGGCGGCAACCAGCAGATGAATCGGGTTGCCCGGTCCGCTCTCTGTCCAGAGGGTTTTGTCCTTGCGGGTCGGGTTATTGCGGATGACCTCATTGGCAGCTTTGAGGATATTGCCGCTACAGCGGTAGTTCTGTTCCAGTTTTATGACGCGGCAACCGCTATAATCAGCATCAAAGGAGAGAATCTTGCGGATGTCGGCTCCACGCCAGCCGTAGATGGACTGGTCGTCGTCTCCGACCACGCAGAGATTGCGGGAGCCGGCGGCCAGCAGGCTGATGAACAGATACTGGGCTGGATTGGTATCCTGATATTCATCCACCATCAGATAGCGAAAACGCTCCTGCCAGCTGGCAAGAACCTTGGGATGCTCCTGAAGAAGGCCCACTGTCAGCATGATGATGTCGTCAAAATCGATGGCGTTACAGGCTTTTAGCTGCTTCTGGTAGCGTGGATAAACCCTTGCGACCAGCAGTTCTGCTTCGTCGCTGAAGTGGGGCTTGAAATCACCAGGCTGGATCAATCCGTTTTTAAGGGTGGAGATTTTCCAGTGAATGGTTTCCGGAGTGATTTTTTTGCCGTCAAAGCCGATTTCACGCATGGTCTGGCGGATAAGTCCGAGCTGATCCGAGCTGTCGAAGATGGAGAAATTGGGCTTGTAGCCGAGGTGTCGGCACTCCTGGCGGAGTATGCGCACGCCGAGGGAGTGAAAAGTGGAGACGATCACCCCTTCCCGTCTGGTCTTGCCCACCAGCTCTTCGAGACGCTCGCCCATTTCACGGGCAGCCTTGTTAGTAAAGGTTACGGCAAGTACGTTTTCCGGAGGAACTCCCTGTTCAAGGAGCAGATAGGCGATGCGGCAGGTAATAACGCTGGTTTTTCCTGAACCGGCGCCAGCCAGCACCAGTAGCGGACCTTCGGTATGTTTTACTGCCTGAAGCTGCTCACGGTTGAGTCTTTTCAGATATTTCATAGGGTGCCTGTCATAGCAGATTGAAGGTGATGACGCAAGGGGTATGCGCAAGTAAAACTTGAAAAACAAACATTATCTGATACATTATTGCAAAAAAAATACTTGGAGCTGAGTTAAGCTAAGGAGAAACATACGATGAAAAAAATGCTGTTAATTGTACCCTTACTGGCCGTGATCGGCCTTGTTGCCTGTAAACCGAAGGTTAATCCTAACGAACCGGGATCAAAACTGGTTGAAGAGCGCTGCTACCGTTGCCACCAGACAGGGGTCAGTACAAGGGGCAGAACTGTGGCTGAGTGGGACTTAGCTGTGACAAAAATGATCGGCAAGGGGGCTGTGCTCAATCCACAGGAGAAGGCTGTTTTGGTTGATTATCTGGCAAGAACTTATCCAAGATAGTCATTCAGGGGCGATAAGTTAGAGAAACAACATCTAAAACCAAACCCCTCTAAATCTCCCCTTAACAGGGGAGACTTCAAGGCACTCCATGTTTTCTCCTCCCCTGTCAAGGGGAGGCCGGGAGGGGTTGGTTTACGATGTTCCAAATGTTCAACTGCTTTTAACCAGTCTTGAAATATCCGCCACAAGGGCTTCAATCTCCTCTTCAGAAGTCTTCCATGAACAGAGAAATCTTGCCCCGCCTGCTCCGATAAAGGTGTAAAACTTCCAGCCCAAATCTCTTAGCCTTTCTGCCAGTTCCGGCGGCATCTGCAAAAATATGGCGTTTGCATCACGGGGGAACATGACAGATACTCCCGGGATTATAGACAGTTTTGCCTCCAGCAGCGCGGCGCAGCTGTTGGCATGGGCAGCGTTCTTCAGCCAGGCGCCATTTTCCAGCAGACCGATCCAGGGGGCAGAGAGAAATCTCATTTTCGAGGCGAGCTGCCCGGCCTGTTTGCAGCGGTAGTCGAACTCAGCGGCAAGTTTCCTGTCAAAGAAAATGATCGCTTCACTGATTGCCATGCCGTTTTTGGTGCCGCCAAAGCAGAGAACATCGACCCCGGCTTGCCAGGTTATCTCCTTAGGTGCGACATTAAGCGCGGCAACGGCATTGGCGAACCTGGCGCCGTCCATGTGCAGTTTCAGGTCGAGTCTTTTGGCCAGATCGCCAATGGCTCTGACCTCGTCGGGTCGGTAGACTGTGCCAAGCTCGGTGCTTTGGGTTATGGAGATTGCCTTTGGTTTCGGGTAGTGAATGTCAGTGCGTTTGTTAACGATATGTTCGATGGAATCGAGGCTGATCTTGCCGTTCTCACCATCGGCAAGGAGGATCTTGGTGCCGTTGGAGAAAAACTCGGTGGCGCCGCACTCATCGGTCTCCACATGGGCGCTTTCATGGCAGATGATGCTGTTGTAGGAGTGACAGAGCGAGGCCAGGGCAAGTGAGTTGGCCGCAGTGCCGTTGAAAACGAAAAATATTTCGCAGTCTGTTTCAAACAGTTCGCGTATTTTGCCGCAGGCTTTCTCAGTCCATGGATCATCACCGTATGAGGTGGCAAAGCCGTGATTTGCCTCCTCCATTGCCTGCCATACTTCAGGGCAGATTCCGGCATAATTATCGCTGGCAAAGCAGTTTTTGTGAATTGTCATTTATATCCCCAGTACCTCTGCAAGTCTCAGCACCTCATCCTGCGGGCGCTTGGCTCCTTTTATCACATCTTCAAGGGGAGTTGCCACTATTGTATTGCAGGACAGCCCTGCCATCATGCCATGATTGCCCGCAACCAGCAGCTCTACAGCTTTTTTGCCGAGACGGCTGGCAAGGAGGCGGTCAAATACGGTTGGCGCTCCACCCCGCTGGTAATGTCCGAGCACGGTTACTCTGGTTTCAAAACCGATTGCATCTTTTATGCTGTCGGCAATGTCCTGACCCTTGGCGACCCCTTCGGCCAGGATGATGATGGCATTGTCGCGCCCCTCTTCATAGCGCTGCCTGAGTTGCTGGCAGATCTCCGAGAGGTCGAACTCCCGCTCCGGTACGAGGGCGTACTCCGCCCCGGAAGCGATGGCCGATACACTGGCCAGATAGCCGGAATTACGCCCCATAACCTCGATGACAAAGGCCCTGGCATGGGAGCTGGCAGTATCCTTGATGCAGTCAACCGCATAGATTATGTTGTTTAGGGCGGTATCCACACCGAGGGCCATGTCGGTGAACGGAATGTCGTTGTCAATGCTGGCAGGGATGCCAATGACCGGAAATCCAAGCTTGTGAAGGGTAAGGGCGCCGGTAAGTGAGCCGTCCCCCCCTAGGATTATGAGCCCGTCTACCTGGAGCCTTTTAAGCCCATCCAGAGCATTTTTTTGACCTTCAGGGGTTCTGAACTCGGGCGATCTGGCCGACTGGAGGAAAGTGCCGCCACGGTGCATGATTCCCGAGACCGCTTTCGAGTCAAGAGGGATGTAGTCCCCTTTCATCAGGCCAAGGTAGCCTTTTTTGAAACCGACGACTTCAATCCCCATGCGCAGGGCAGTCCTGACAATGCTTCTTACGCAGGCGTTCATTCCGGAAGAGTCACCGCCACTGGTAAGTATTCCTATTTTCTTCATGTATCTCCTCCACCTTCAGTACGTTTTTTGAGAAAATTCATCCTCTCATTTATGGATTTCTCGTAGCCATGCTCTGTCGGATTGTAAAATTTCTTTCCGGAGAGTTTTTCCGGCAGATATTCCTGGGCAGCATAGCCATCTTCAAAGTCATGGCTGTATTTGTACCCCTTGCCGTAATCAAGCTCTTTCATCAGCTTTGTCGGTGCATTGCGGATATGCATCGGTACCGGCAGAGCGCCGCTGCGCCTGACTTCAGCGAGGGCGGCGTCAATGGCGGTATAGGAGGCGTTTGACTTGGGGGCGGTTGCCAGATAGGTCACAGCCTGACCAAGGATGATCCGCCCCTCGGGCATGCCGACCAGTTGGAACGCCTGGAGGGCTGATACTGCAATCTGCAAGGCTCTCGGGTCGGCATTGCCAATATCTTCCGAAGCCATGATCACCATCCGTCTGATGATGAAAATCGGATCTTCGCCAGCCTCAAGCATCCGTGCCAGCCAGTAGAGGGCGCCGTCAGGATCTGAGCCCCGCAGCGACTTGATGAAGGCGGAGATGACATTGTAATGCTCTTCGCCACCTTTGTCGTAGAGGAGCGATTTCTGTTGGATCGATTCCTTTACCGCAGCGATGTCGATTGTTTTGCCTGAAACGATTCTGGCAGCTGTTTCAAGGGTGTTGAGGGCAATCCTGGCATCGCCGCCGCAGTAGTCACTAATGGTTGCAAGTGCCTCTTCGTCGATGGTGAGCTCATACCTGCCGAGTCCCCGTTCTCTGTCGGTCAGGGCGTCGGTCAGAATTTTACGCAGGGGCTCATCCTCAAGAGGTTTCAGCACCAGCACCTTGCAGCGTGAGAGCAGGGGGGCGATCACTTCAAACGAAGGATTTTCTGTTGTCGCGCCGATGATGGTGAAGAGCCCTTTTTCCACATGGGGGAGAAAGGCATCCTGCTGGCTTTTGTTGAAGCGGTGGATTTCATCGACAAAGAGAACGGTTCTTTCCCCTTTGTAATTGAGCACCTCCTGCGCCTCTTTAACAATTTCGCGAATCTCTTTCACGCCGGAGAGTATTGCCGAAAAAAAGACGAAGCGGGATTTTGTGGCGCTGGCAATTACTTTGGCAAGGGTTGTCTTGCCAGAGCCCGGTGGTCCCCAGAAGATGAGGGATGACAGGGTATCGTTTTCGATCAGCTTGCGCAGAAGTCTGCCGCTACCGAGCAGATGTTCCTGTCCGACATATTCGGCGAGTGTCCGTGGGCGCATTCTTTCGGCAAGCGGGGCATTTGATGCGGCATCCAGAGCGGCGCTATGGGCGAAGAGGTCAGGAGATGCTGTCATCAGAGCGATGTCTCCGGGGTGATGCTGCCGTCTGCGGGAGTTCTCTCTTTCCTGCTGCCGACGATGTGTGGCGCAACCTTCCAGATATCTTTTGCATACTCGCTGATTGTCCTGTCACTGGAGAATTTCCCGACAGCAGATGTGTTGATGATCGATTTGCGCAGCCACTCTTCACGGTTCAGATAGAGTCTGCCGACCTCCTCATGGGAAGCCATGTACGAGGCGAAGTCAGCAAGAATCATGTAGGTGTCGCTTGACAGTAGCGACTCTACCAGCGGCTTGAATAGCTCCGGTTCTCCGGGGGAGAATGCCCCGTTTCCGATCATGTCGATGACGATTTTCAGCTCCGGAACTCCGTTGTACCATGTTTTTGGCGAGTAGTTCCTGCGCATTGCAGCAACTTCGTCGGCATTCATGCCAAAGATGAAGATGTTTTCCGCACCGACCTCTTCCATGATTTCGATATTTGCACCATCAAGGGTTCCTATGGTAAGGGCGCCGTTGAGGGTGAACTTCATGTTGCCGGTGCCTGAAGCCTCTGTACCGGCAGTTGAGATCTGCTCTGACAGATCTGAGGCAGGGAATATCATCTCGGCAAGGGAGACATTGTAGTTTGCCAGGAAGATGACTTTAATCTTTCCGCCAATATCAGGATCGTTGTTGACGACATCGGCGATACCGTTAATCAGGCGGATAATCAGCTTTGCCATAGCATAGGAGGGGGCTGCCTTGCCGCTGAAAATGAACGTCCGCGGGGGGATCTCCTGGCAAAGCCCGCTTTTGAGCCTGTTGTAGAGGGCAATGATGTGCAGAGCGTTCAAGAGCTGTCGTTTGTACTCGTGAATCCGTTTAACCTGACAGTCGAAGATGGAATTTATATCGACGGAAATGCAGTTGTGCTTGAGGATATACTTTGCCAGAGACCGTTTGGCTTCAAGTTTGATCTCACCCCATCTGCGACCGAATGCCGGGTCATCTGCCAACGGCTTCAGTTTTTTCAGTTGCTCCAGATCCTTGACCCAGCCGTCGCCGATGGCTTCGGTGATCAGAGCCGAGAGCCCCGGATTGGCCATCTTCAGCCAGCGGCGCTGGGTAATACCATTGGTCTTGTTGTTGAATTTTTCCGGGTACATTTCATAAAAATCACGGAATAAATCCGTTTTGAGGATCTCAGTGTGAAGTGCAGCAACGCCGTTAACCGAATAACTGCCGATGATGGCAAGATGGGCCATCCTGATTTTCCGCTCCCAGTGCTCCTCAATGATCGACATCCTTCCAATCCGCTCATTGTCAAAGGGGAAACGCCTGCGTGCCTCTACAAGGAATCTCTCGTTGATTTCGTAGATAATTATCAGGTGCCGCGGCAGTATCTGCTCGAAAAACCAGACCGGCCACTTTTCCAGGGCCTCCGGAAGAATGGTGTGGTTGGTGTAGGCAAAGGTGTTTCTGGTCACATCCCAGGCGTCATCCCAGCTGAAATTTTCCTGATCGATGAGAACCCGCATCATCTCAGGGATGCAGAGGGCAGGGTGGGTGTCGTTAAGCTGCACAGCAACCTTGTCCGGGAGGATTCTGAAGTCGGCATGAACCTTCCTGAAGCGGTAGAGAACATCATGGATTGTTGCCGAGGCGAGGAAATACTCCTGTTTGAGGCGCAATTCCTTACCCTCCTGAACATTATCTGCCGGATAAAGAACCTTGGAGATGTTCTCTGACGTCAGCTTCTTCTCCAGAGCCCTGATATAATTCCCCTCGTTGAAAAACTTGAGATCAAACTCCCGCGAAGCCTTGGCGCTCCAGAGACGCATGGTATTGACAGTATGGGTGCCGTATCCGGGGATCGGCGTGTCGTGGGCCATTGCCATGACATGCTCGGTATCCACCCAGTCGTAAATGGTTCTGCCGTCCTCTCTTTTGTACTCAATAACCTTGCCATAGAATCTGACAGTGTGAAGGTGCTGCTGACGATCCAGTTCCCATGGATTTGTATAGCGAAGCCAGTTGTCGGGAACCTCTACCTGGGCGCCTTCGACTATCTTCTGTCTGAAGATGCCGTATTCATAGCGGATACCATAGCCGTAGGCAGGAATAGACATGGTTGCCATGGAGTCGAGGAAACAGGCTGCAAGCCTGCCAAGTCCGCCATTGCCAAGACCGGCATCCTGTTCTTCATCGAGTATTTCGTGAAAGTCGTAGCCGAGAGATTCGATTGCACCCTTGAAATCGTCGAGCAGTTCAAGGTTCATCAGGGCGTTTTCCAGTGTTCTCCCCATGAGAAATTCCATGGATACATAGTAAACCCGCTTGGGATCTTCATGGTAGTAGGCCTGCTGGGTGTCCAGCCAGCGTGCGATAAGCCTGTCCCTTACGGAGTATGAGAGTGCAGTAAACACATCGCGGAGCAGGGAGGTATATTTGTCCTTGCCAAGTGTATACTCCATGTGCTCGAGGAAGGTTTTGATTATCTGCATGGCAGTATCAAGGTCCGGGGTCGGTTCCTCAAATGTCTCGAACTCGCTGCTCATCAAATAACTCCAAAAGGGTGATGCAGATCAGTATAACCGGAATTCCAAGCATTGCCAGAGTTATCCTGGAAGAGCCTGAAACCTGAATGTACAGGCAAGATATTAATAGTGCAATTTTATATATTGTAAAATGTCTTAATGGTTTGTTAGACTTCGTCTGTCGGTTTTTCATGTAGTTTGGAGGCTGTTATGAAAAAAGTATTATTAGTCAGTTCGTCGGTCGCATTTCTTGGCAGAAACGCCGGGCTCCTCTCGGATAAAGGATTTGAGTTTTTTACTGCCAAAAGTGGCGCAGAGGCCATCAGGCTGCACCAGAAGCAACCGTTTGACCTTGTGATTTCAGATCTTGAACTTGAAGGTATGGATGGCAGAGACCTTTGCCTTGAACTTCGCAAGCATGAGCAGTCCAAATCACTCCCTTTTGTGCTTATCTGTTACGATTCACCTGCCCATATCGAAAAAGTCCGGGAAAGTAAGGCTGCTGCCATATTAATCAGGCCGATTAATCCGACCCACCTTCTCGTGACGATAGGCAGCCTGATAAATATGCAGCTCGCAAGAAGCAAGCGTGTTGCCTTTAATTCAGAGGTGTTGACAAAAAAACAGGACCTTGAGTTTGTGTCTCAGTCCCATGACATTAGTGCCACCGGGATATTGCTTGAAACAGAACATCTGCTCTCCCAGGGGGATACTATCCTCTGTGATCTCAAGTTTGACGAAGCGTTAGGCACTGAGGCCCAGGGAGAGGTTATCCGCTGCCTGAATTCAAAAAGCGGTAAAAAACTTTACGGAGTGAAGTTCGTTGAACTTCCGCCACCGAAACGCAATATGATCGAGAGATATGTTGCATCCAATACCCACCTGGGGATTTCACAAAAGCCTATAATTCCACTCGGTAACAATCTGGAATAATGGGTAGAGAAGTAGATAAAGGAAAAGGGGTCTGGCAAAAAAATGCCAAACCCCTTTTTTGTGCTGAAAAACTGAGACGTTACGGTAGCTCGCTAGTCCCCATGAGGAACCTGTCGCACTCCCTTGCAGCGCCTCTCCCTTCATTGAACGCCCAGACAACAAGGCTCTGTCCGCGTCTGCAGTCACCTGCCGCAAATATGCCGGGGATGCTGGTGGTGTAGTTGCCATATTCGGCGACAATGTTGCTGCGCTGATCACGGGCTGCGCCGAGGGATTCAAGGAGCTGCTGCTCGGGGCCGAGAAAGCCCATTGCCAAAAGGACTAGATCAGCAGGTATGCGCTTCTCTGTGCCTGGTAGCTGCTTCGGTACGAACTGCCCCTGCTCGTTTTTCCCCCAGGAGACTTCAATGGTGTTGACAGCGGCAATTCCACCCTTGCCATCATTTTCGAAAGATACGGCTGTTGTCAGATAGGTTCTTGGATCGGCGCCGTAAAGTGCTGCCGCCTCTTCCTGACCGTAGTCCATTTTGTTGATTTTCGGCCACTCTGGCCATGGGTTTGTCTCGCCGCGCTGTTCGGGTGAGCAGGGCATTATCTCAAGCTGGGTGACAGCATTGCAACCGTGGCGGATCGAGGTGCCGACGCAGTCGGTGCCTGTGTCGCCGCCGCCGATGATGACGACGTTCTTTCCCTTTGCAGAGATGAAATCGCTACCTGCATTGAGGATAGCCTTAGTGTTGGCGGTGAGGAAATCCATGGCAAAGTGGACACCGGATAGCTCACGTCCATGAATCGGCAGATCGCGGGGTACTGTGGCACCGGTTGCGAGGATGACGGCGTCAAACTCGATTTTCAGTCTGCCTGCCGGGAAATCTTCACTGCCGATATTGGCGTTGCAGACAAAAGTGATCCCTTCTTCCTCCATCAGCTTTATACGGCGAAGGACAATGGCTTTTTTATCCAGCTTCATGTTGGGGATGCCGTACATGAGCAAGCCCCCTGGCTGGTCAGCCCTTTCAAAAACGGTCACACTGTGTCCTGCCCTGTTGAGCTGGGCAGCAGCGGAGAGTCCGGCAGGGCCCGAGCCGACAACAGCGACTTTTTTGCCGGTTCTGGTCTGTGGCATGACCGGCTTGATCCAGCCGTTTTCAAACCCCTTGTCAATGAGGCTGACTTCGATGTTCTTGATCGTCACTGCCGGATCGAATCCACCGAGGGTACATGACCCTTCGCACGGGGCAGGGCAGACGCGGCCGGTGAACTCCGGGAAGTTATTAGTCTTGAGAAGCCGCTCCAGTGCCTGTTTCCAGTGACCGCGATAGACAAGGTCGTTCCACTCCGGAATGAGGTTGTTGATCGGGCAGCCGCTTGCCATGCCGCTGATGAGAACGCCACTGTGGCAAAAGGGTACGCCGCAGTCCATGCAGCGCGCTCCTTGAGTCTGCAGATCCTTGTCTTCCATATGGAGGTGAAACTCGTTCCAGTCCTTTATCCTCTCAAGGGGCTCCCTGTCTGCTGGCAGCTGCCGCTTGAACTCCATGAATCCCGTCGGTTTTCCCATATTGTTAACTCCTGAGTAAGTCGTTAAATATTCAAAAAACTGTTTAACACAGAGACAGTGAGACGGTGAGAAAACCTATAAATCTTAGCTTAAAAAGCTCAGTGTCTCTGTGTCTCAATGTTTAGCCGTGTTGAAAATCAGTGTCCCGTTGCGTGGGAGTTTGCCTCGAACGCCGCTGCCAGGGCGTCGTCGCCGGTAAGACCGGCTGCCGTGGCTTTTTCCAGAGCCTGAAGGACGCGCTTGTAGTCGTAAGGCATAACTTTGACGAACTTATCTACAGCACCATTCCATCCATCGAGAATGGTCTTGGCCCGTGAGCTCCCTGTCATTGCGGCATGGCTGGTTATCATCTCTTTAAGTGTTTCAGCGTCAGCAGCATCAAGCTTTTCAAGCTGACACATTTCAGTGTTGCAACGGCTGTTAAAATCACCGGCTTCGTCATACACATAAGCCACGCCGCCGCTCATGCCTGCAGCGAAGTTGCGGCCGGTGATGCCGAGAACGGCAACTGCTCCGCCGGTCATGTATTCGCAGCCATGGTCGCCGATCCCTTCGACAACAGCGCTGACACCTGAGTTCCTGACGCAAAAGCGTTCTCCGGCAATGCCGTTAATGTAGGCCTGTCCGCTGGTTGCGCCATAAAGTGCGACGTTACCGGCGATGATGTTATCCTCGGCAACAAATGGTGAGCCTTTCGGCGGGTAGACAGCGATGATGCCGCCGCTAAGCCCCTTGCCGAGATAGTCGTTGGCATCGCCGGAAAGACGCAATGTCATACCTTTTGGAATGAATGCGCCGAAACTCTGGCCTGCCGAGCCGTTGAAGGTCAGCTCCACAGTCCCCTCGGGAAGGCCGTCAGCACCGTGGCTACGGGTGATTTCGTTGCCGACTATGGTGCCGGCAACCCGGTCGATGTTAGTGATCTTGACCTCGGCAGAGACCTTTTCACCCTTTTCGATGGCCGGTTTGCAGATGTCGAGCAGCTGTGTCATATCGAGAGATTTCTCAAGGCCGTGATCCTGTTTTTCGGTGCAGTATCTGCCTACATTGATGCCGACTTCCGGACGGTAGAGAATGTTGGAGAGGTCGATACCCTGTGTCTTCCAGTGGTTAATGGCAGCTTTTGGCTCAAGGAGGTTGACCCTGCCGACCATCTCATTCAGGGTTCTGATGCCGAGCTGTGCCATGATTTCGCGCAGTTCCATGGCGACAAAGCGCATGAAGTTAACCACATGCTCTGGCTTGCCGGCAAAGTTCTTGCGCAGCTCAGGATCCTGGGTGGCAACGCCGGTGGGGCAGGTGTTGCTGTGGCAGACCCGCATCATGACGCAGCCGAGGGTTACCAGCGGTGCGGTTGCAAAGCCGAACTCCTCGGCCCCGAGCAGGGCGGCGATGGCCACATCACGACCGGTCTTCAGCTGACCGTCAGCCTCAATGATGATACGGCTTCTCAGGTTGTTGAGGAGCAGAGTCTGGTGTGTCTCGGCAAGACCGAGCTCCCACGGCAGACCGGCATGTTTGATACTGGAGATAGGCGATGCTCCGGTGCCGCCGTCATAGCCGCTGATGAGGACGACATCGGCATGGGCCTTGGCAACTCCTGCGGCAATGGTGCCGACGCCGACTTCCGAGACAAGCTTGACGCTGATCCGGGCCCGTCTGTTTGCGTTCTTCAGATCGTAGATTAGCTCGGCAAGATCCTCGATGGAGTAAATGTCGTGGTGGGGCGGCGGCGATACCAGACCGACACCCGGTGTGGTGTGCCGTGTCTTGGCAATCCACGGGTAGACCTTGGTTCCTGGCAGCTCGCCCCCTTCACCCGGCTTGGCCCCCTGTGCCATCTTGATCTGCAGCTCAATGGCGTTGGTCAGGTACTCGCTGGTAACGCCGAAACGTCCCGAAGCCACCTGCTTGATGGCGCTGTTCTTCGAGTCGCCCAGCTCGTTTGTCCAGGTGAAACGCTCTGGATCTTCGCCTCCTTCTCCGGTGTTCGACTTGCCGCCGATCCGGTTCATGGCTATTGCCAACGCCTCGTGGGCCTCCTTGCTGATGGAGCCGTAGGACATGGCACCGGTCTTGAAGCGCTTCATGAGCTCTTCGACAGACTCGACCTCTTCGATCGGGATCGATGGCACATCTTTTCTGAAATCGAGCAGCCCCCGCAGGGTGTAGAGCTTGGTGTCCTGCTCGTTGATGAGCGAGGAGAAGGTCTTGAACTCATCATAACTGTCGGTTCTGACCGCTTTTTGCAGGGAGGTGATGGTGAGCGGGTTGTACTGGTGTTCCTCGCCGCCACTTCTCCACTGGTAGACCCCCCCTGCCGGCAGGGAGGTTTCAGCCGGTACCCGCTTCGGGAATGCCTTTGCATGGCGGTCCATCAGCTCCGTGGCAATGCCGTCGATGTCGATGCCGCCGATGCGTGAAGGTGTCCATTTGAAGTAGCGGTCGATGACCGATTCCTGGAGACCCACAGCCTCGAAAATCTGGGCGCCGCGGTAGCTCTGCACGGTGGAGATGCCCATCTTTGCCATGGTCTTGACGATACCCTTGACCGATGCCTTGATGAAGTTCTTGACAGCCTTCTTGTGGTCAATGCCGGTGAGTAGGCCGCTGGAGATCATCTCATCCAGTGATTCGTAGGCCAGATACGGATTGATGGCATTGACGCCGTAACCGAGAAGAACGGCAAAATGATGAACCTCTCTCGGCTCGCCGGATTCGAGGATGATGGCTGCTTTTGTCCTTGAACCAGAGTTCACCAGGTGGTGATGCAGTCCTGAAACCGCAAGCAGAGCCGGAATGGCGGCATGTTCAGCATCAACGCCGCGGTCGGAGAGAATGAGGATGTTGGCACCGTTGTCAATGGCCACATCTGCTGCAGCAAAGAGCGCTTCGAGCGCCCGTTCCATACCGGATTTGCCGCGACCGACCGAGAAATGCAGTGGCAGGCTGGCAGCCTTGAATCCCGGTCTGTCAATTGAGCGGAGCTTTTGCAGACTGCCGTTGCAAAGGAGCGGATGTTCAAGTCTTATCATCCGGGCGCTTTCAGGCTCGGCCAGAAGGAGGTTACGCTCTGAGCCGATCAGTGTTGTTGTCGAAGTGATAATTTCCTCGCGAATCGGATCGATTGGCGGATTAGTGACCTGAGCAAAGAGCTGCTTGAAGTAGTTGTAAAGAAGCTGGTTCTGACTCGACAGCGGGGCAATCGGAGTATCGGTTCCCATTGATCCCAGAGGCTGCATTCCGTCAGTGGCCATAGGCGCAAGGATGGTCTGCTGGTCTTCGAAAGTATAGCCAAAGGCGATCTGGCGCGAGACTATGGATTCAAAGTCAGACTGAGGGCAGTTTTCAGGGTTTGCCAGAGAATCAAGGGTTACGTGGTTCTTTTCGACCCACTCGGCATACGGGTTGGCCGCTGCAATCTCAGCCTTGATCTCCTTGTCAGGAATGATCCGTCCCTTTTCGGTATCGATCAGCAGCATTTTGCCCGGCTTGAGGCGTCCTTTTTTCACTATATTCTCCGGTGCAACCGGGAGAACACCCGCTTCAGAGGCCATGATCACATGGTCGTCGGCAGTGATGTAGTAGCGTGAAGGGCGCAGACCGTTACGGTCGAGAAGTGCGCCGATGGAGCGGCCATCTGTGAAAGCGATGGCTGCAGGTCCGTCCCACGGCTCCATCAGGCAGGAGTGGTACTCGTAGAAAGCCCGCTTTGCCGGATCCATGGAGAAATTGCTTTCCCACGGCTCTGGAACCATCATCATCACCGCATGGGGGAGGGAACGACCGCTCATTGCCAGCAGCTCAAGGCAGTTGTCAAACATGGCCGAGTCGGATCCGTCGGTATTGATGATCGGCAGCAGTTTTTTGATCTCATCGCCGAAAAGGGGGCTCTCAAAGAGTTCCTGACGGGCGTTCATCCAGTTTACATTGCCGCGCAGCGTATTGATCTCGCCGTTGTGGGCAAGGAAGCGGTAAGGGTGAGCACGTTCCCAGTTGGGGAAGGTGTTGGTGGAGAAGCGTGAGTGGACCAGGGCGATGGCTGTCTCCATCAGCGGGTTGCACAGCTCGGGGAAATACTTGTCTACCTGTACCGGCATCAGCATTCCCTTGTAAATGATGGTGCGGGTGGAGAGGCTCGCCATGTACCAGCAGTCATCAACACCGTTCCTGCGGATTTCATTGGTTGCCCGCTGGTTGATGATGTAGAGCTTGCGGCTGAAAGCGTTTTCGTCAACGCATGCTGCCGGTTGCTTCAAGAAGATCTGCCGTACCATCGGCTCGCCAGACCAGGCGGTGTTGCCAAGGGAAGAGTTGTCTGTCGGCACAGTACGCCAGCCGAGCAGTTCAACCCCTTCCTCACGGAGGATCCGCTCCATGATATGTTTGGCGCTGTTGCGCTCCGTGGCCTTCTGGGAGGTGAAGACCATGCCGACGGCATACTGATAGGGGTTCGGAAGCTTTATCCCGGCATCGGGGCAGACGCTGCGCAGAAACTTGTCCGGAATCTGCATGAGGATACCGGCGCCGTCACCGGTGTTGGGCTCACAGCCGCATGCGCCGCGATGGTCTAGGTTGACCAGTACGGTGAGTGCCTGCTCGATTATATTGTGGGACTTTTTTCCCTTGATGCTGGTAACAAAGCCTATGCCGCAGGCATCATGCTCGAACTGCGGATCGTAAAGTCCCTGTTTTTTCGGTGCTCTGCTTGTCATTGTCTCTTTCATGTCAGAACCTTTTGAAGTTATTTGCTGGTGAAACAAATTGCTGCGAGAAATATATAGCAGGTTATGTGCCATAATTATAAAACTGGGGAAAAGATCCGATTGGTGCTGTTTTACAGCTGTTTAGCAGCTGGTTGTGGCGCTTGTATTTCGAGTGACTACTGCAACTTTGATAATGTTGAGTTGATTGACTACTCAAGTGAGTAATTAGTTTGGTTGCGGTTCAGGGGGGAGGGGGGCTGTTGATGTCTGGAGGTAAAATCTGTATTGATTTCAGCTGATTATGACTGGCTGTGCTTTTGGCTCAAGGGGACGTTCCTTGCTATTTTGCTATCGTGACTATTGTCACCGGTTATAACGCAAAATCACCATTCAATTCGGATCAACCTAAAACATTGAACGCAGAAAAACCGGAAACTTTGGATAACTGCCGATTAATCATGCTTTGGTTTTTACCTGATCCGCTCTTATCCCCGGTTTCCGCCTGTACTGCGTTCAGAAATAGATTGCGCCGAAAATATACGGAAGCTTTTGCGGGTTGTAAATTAAAACTTTCAAGTTAAGCTATTGTTGTTCACGTTTTACACTGTGCCTTTGCTTGATCAGGCAGAGACGCGCTTCAACAAGTTTCAACGGTTATTGCGGCGAACATCACTCATTTCCAAAATTGTATGGATTTGAATATCCCTATCATGTAAAAAGAGTCATCTGATTCGTCTCCTTTAAGGGGGTTTGTATTGATGAAAAAAGTCGGGGTTTTTGCCAAGGTTCACGATCCGCGCTGCCAGGATGTTGCCATTGAGCTGTTCAACTGGCTGAAGAGTCGCGACTGCGAACCTCTTATCGAGGCTCACCTTGCCCGTCATCTCGCCTGCCCCGGGGTTCCTGCCGAAGAAATCCCCTCCTGTGCCGACCTGGTTATAGTGCTTGGCGGTGACGGTACCCTGATCTCTACGGCACGAACAATCGGCGAGCGTGACATCCCCATCCTTGGTGTCAACCTCGGCAGCCTCGGCTTCCTCACCGAAATAGCCCTGGACGAGATGTATCCGGCCCTTGAGCAGTGTCTGGCCGGTGATTTCAGGGTTTCGGAACGGGTCATGCTCCATGCGGTTGTCGAGCGTGACGGCGCTGAGATCGCTTCAAATCTGGTTCTGAACGATGTGGTCATCAACAAGGGGGCACTGGCCCGGATTGTTGATCTGAAGACCAGGGTTGATTCCTTCGACCTCACCACCTTCAAGGCCGACGGCCTGATAATCAGTACGCCAACCGGTTCTACCGGCTATTCACTCTCTGCCGGTGGTCCGATTATCAACCCGTCAATGAACTGCGTTGTCATCACCCCTATCTGCCCCCATACCCTTACCAACAGGCCAATTGTCATAAGTGATAATTCTGTGGTCAGCGTCACGGTGAACTCCCTCGATGATGAAGATATCTACCTGACCCTGGATGGACAGGTCGGGCTTGAACTACGCTCCGGCGATACCATCAGTGTCAGGCGGGCGGATCATACTGCCAAACTGGTCATGTCGAAAAACCGCGACTACTTTGCCGTCCTGAGAGCAAAGCTCAAATGGGGGGAGCGGTAGGATGCTCACCGACATCTCCATCAAAAACTTCGCTATCATTGATTCGCTCCATGTAGCTTTTGGCAGCGGCCTCAACATCCTCACCGGCGAGACCGGTGCAGGCAAGTCAATTATCATCGATGCCGTGAACCTTGTCATGGGTGGCCGCGGCTCTGCCGATCTCATCAGAAGCGGCGCTGAAGAGGCTTCGGTTGAGGCGATTTTTGACATCTCCGGCCTGGGCGGTTTTGCCGAAACCCTTGGTGACATGGGGATTGATGTTGAAGGGGAACTGCTCTTAAAGCGGGTCATTACCCGCTCGGGCCGCAATCGGGTCTTTATCAACGGTTCACTCTCCACCATTTCTGCACTTGGGGAGATCGCCTCCCGTCTGGTTAATATCTACGGTCAGCATGAATCACAGACGCTTTTGAAGGTTGAAAATCATCTCCTCCTGCTGGATGGTTATGCATCCCTTTCTCCGGTGAGGGGGGAATTCACGGCGCTTCACAGGGAGTATCGATCGGTGCGGGAGCGTCTTGCCTCTTTCGACAAAACGGCCAGCGACGCCGCCAGGGAGCGTGATCTTCTCTCCTGGCAGCTTGATGAAATCAGCTCCGCCAGCCTGACAATCGGTGAGGATCTGGCGATTGAGGGCGAGCTGAACATCCTCGTCAATGCCGAAAAGCTTCTCCTTAAGGCTGAAGGTGGCTATGAACTCCTCTACGGAGCCGACGAATCGGCCCTCGGCATTCTCGGCATTGTCAGAAATTCCCTTGTTGATGCAGCCGCCATTGATCCGGCTCTACAGCCACTCGTCGAGGTTGTTGCCAGCTCGGTTATCCAGCTGGAGGATGCAGCAATGCAGCTGCGGGGCTATCTGTCAAAGGTGGAAAATGACCCGGCACGGCTTGCAACTTTGCAGGAGCGGATGGAACTGATTAATAAACTGAAGAAGAAGTATGGCAGCTCTATCGATAAGGTTCTGGCAAAGGGTGCGGAGTTTGCCGAGGCGCTGGCTGTTATCGATAATGCCGATCACTGTCGCGAGGAGCTGGCCACGGAGCTGAAGCGGCTTGAGAATGAGTTGCACAGTAAAGGTGAACAGCTTGGCAAGGCCCGTCAGGTGGCGTCTTTGACGCTGAAAGAGGGGCTGGAGAAGGAGCTGCACCAGCTGGCAATGAAGCATGCCGTTTTCCAGATTCGTATCGACAGGCTTGAAGAGCCCCGTGAATCGGGCTTTGACAGGGTGGAGATTCTCTTTTCCCCCAACCCGGGCGAAGAGGCAAAACCGCTGGCAAAGATCGCTTCAGGTGGTGAACTCTCCCGTATAATGCTGGCAATGAAGCAGCTTCACCCGGAGAGTGATGTGCCGACGCTGGTCTTCGACGAGGTCGATACCGGCATCGGTGGTGCGACATCAGCAATGGTCGGCAAGAAGCTCAAAGCCGTCGCAGCACGGCAGCAAGTGCTCTGCATCACCCATCTGCCCCAGGTTGCTGTCTACGCCGACAGCCACTATCAGGTTGCAAAGAGGGTGGAGGAGGGGAGAACCCATACTTCACTGGCACTGCTCTCGCCGGAAGAAAGGGTGGACGAGGTGGCCAGAATGCTCGGCGGGCTGACCGTCACCGACAAGAGCCGCGAGCATGCGGCAGAGATGATCGGGGCGGCAGCGGTTTAGAGAGTTTACTTTGAAATAAAAAACTTCACCGCACTGAAAACGACATCAAGCAGATCCGGCTCCGATCTCATCCTGAGGTTAAAGGGGTCAAGGTCATCATACTCAGCTGTTGTGCCACCTCTGACACGGCTTTGCCGGTTTTGTTCCGCCGTAATCAGTGTATCTTTTCTCCGTTCCTCTTCCCGTTCACGGTCAAGCAGCTTTCCGCCGGACTTCATCCATTCAGCAAGCTGTCTCAGCTCTCCGGCGTCAAGCCAGACGCCATGTTCCTTGCATCTGTCAATGACAACTCCGCTGTGGGTGCCAAAGTTTATCCTGTTCATTATTTTGGCGCATACCGGACATTTCACATAGGTTGCGCTGCGCCTCTCTGCCTGCTCTGACAGGGTAAACGCAGCCAGTCTGCTGCGGTTGATCTCGAAAACATTTTTGACAGAGTAGTCGAGAAGCGCTTCCAGTTCGCCCGGATCGAAGAAGAGTCCAAGGCACTCTTCGCAGCGTTCGATGAAGAATTTGCCTTCGATGCCAAGGTCTATTGTCTTCATCGGTATATTGCAGACTGGACAGATTCTTTCTGTGTCATTTTCGTGGGCGGTGTAGTAGTGAACGCCTGTCAGGTCAACATCATTGCGGCTTCCGCAGTAGTCGCACTTGACGGCATTTACGGGTAGGGGGGCGGAACAGTTGGCGCAGTTAGGCACGTTGAAAACTCCGGAAACGTTTATGTGAGAGGTGGCGGAGTTGTGAAGAAGTGCGAGAATTCGCTGAACTCGCCTGCCATCTGCCACTTTTCCATCCCGGCGCACCAGAGGAGGGTATCTCTGGTTACTCTCCCTTCGGATATCTCTTTGCTGATGGCTTCAATGGGATAAGGGCCGCTCTGCTTGCCGTCTTTGCCGACAAAATATTGTTTCGGCGCATCAAGCGGTGGCGGTGTCGCGGTCAGTGCAGTCTGAGGTGACATTGCTTTACCGAGCTGGTTTGCCATGGCAAAGCCGATACCCATGCCGATTCCTGCTGATGCTTCCCCGCCGGGGTTTTTTGCCGCAGCTTCCATGGCAGTTCCACTTTGGAACTTCAAGTAGGTGTCCATGTCACCGATGATACCCATGCTGCTCTTCTTGTCAAGGGCCGCCTCAACTTCCGGGGGGAGGGCGATGTTTTCAATGAGGAGTTTGGTTACTTCAAGGCCGTACTCTGCGAACTCAGGCAGCACCCGGCTTGCCAGGGTTTTAGAGAGCTCATCGTATTTCGAGGCGAGATCGAGAAGGGGGATGCCACTTTCACCGACAAGGTCGGAAAATCTTGTGACAACGAGGTTTCTGAGTTGATCTTCAATCTCTTCTACAACAAAGCGTCCGCTTGTTCCGGCAATTTCGTTGATGAATTTTGCCGGGTCTGAAACCTTGATGACGTAGCTGCCGAAGGAGCGGATGCGAACTGCGCCAAACTCCGGATCGCGGAGGATGACAGGGTTTTTGGTCCCCCATTTGAGGTTGGTGAAATTCTTTGTGTTTACAAAGTAGACTTCAGCCTTGAAAGGGGAGTGAAAACCGTATTGCCACCCCATGAGTGTGGTGAGAACCGGCATGTTATCGGTCATCAGTTTGTGTTTTCCAGGGGGGAAAACATCAGCAATCTTACCCATGTTGACAAAAACTGCTACCTGGGACTGCCTGACAATCAGCTGTGCACCATACTTTATCTCGTTATCGAAGCGGGGAAAGCGCCAGACCATGGTGTCGCTTGAGTCATCGGTCCATTCGATAATGTCGAGAAGTTCGGCCTGTGCTTTTTCCCAAAGAGACATGAATTCCTCCTACATCAGCGAGTTTGACTGTTCCTTGCGGTGTGGCGTGTATGCCCGTCCTGCGGCAATTGCCCGTCCTGTTCGGGCTGTCAGGGTAATATCTTTTACCGGCATCTGGATATAGTCGAAAAAACCTCTTTTAAAGGCCGTTGCTTCTTCCTCCATGCTGCCACTGTTGGAGAGAAGAATTACCGGTATCCTTCTGGTTTCGGCGACGCTTTGCAGTGTGGTGAAAAAAGCGAAGCCGTCTGAAAAAGGCATGTCCTTGGCAGTTATGATGACTTTTGGCTGGTAGAGCAGTGCCTGCTTGAAGCCTTCCTCAGGGTCGACCCCATACATGGTGTTGAATCCGTCGTTATTGAGTGTCTCAACCAGTTTGATCCGCTCCCTGTTGTCGGTATTGACCACAAGAACGGTATTATTCATCTCTTCAAGGGAGATTCCCAGATGCTTACGGGCAACAATCTTCATTATCTCTTTGGTTGTCGTAATAAAGGGGATAATCTTGAGGTTAAGCTTTGTGGATAGTTCAGAAATGATCTCGTAGTTTGTGGGATCCGCCATGGCAAGGGCAAGTCTGCCGTCCTTGACCTGGATCGGGAAAATCCTGTTGTTAACAGCCTCTTCCACCGGGATCATGTTGACGGTCCCGTAGGGAATATCCATTGTCGAGAGATTGGAGACAATCTTGTAGCCGAACTGCAGAGCAAGGGCGCTTGCCAGCTCTTCTCCTGTCAAAAGCCCCATGTCTTCAAGGGTCTGGCCAAAGCGACGGTGGGTGGCATGGGAAATTTCGATAATTCTGTCCACTAGGTGAGAAGTCAGTATCCCCTGATGGATCAGGATCTCTCCCAGCTTCATTCTTCCTGCCAATGGGTCCATGGGCTCTCCTGAAAACCTGCATTACAGGGTTAGTGTCATCCCTTCGGTTGCAACAAAACAGTCCAGGCTGCTGCCCGCCATCCTGATCCTTTCCTGACAGATGGCAAGCTGTTCATCAAGCTCTTCATCCGTTCTGTCGGGGTCATGGTGGAAAAGACCCAGCCTTTTTACCCCTGCCTTGATGGCAAGGTCTACTGTCGAGTTGAAGGTTGAATGCCCCCAACTACGGGTCTTCTTGTACTCTTCATCATTGTATTGAGAATCATGAATCAGAAGATCAACCCCCCTGAAGATATCGACAAAATAGTCAGGATCGGGACCCCCTTCATGGTGATAGTCAAGTTCGTTGTCCGGAGCAAAAGCGAAAACCTTGCCCTCTTCGATAATCCTGTAACCGAATCCGCCGTTTGGGTGGTTGACCGGGAAGGCCTTTACCCCAAGCTCATCAAAATTGCAGACTCGGTCTTCATGACAGGGATTATCGCAGTGGAATATCATGTTTGCATTCAAATTGTCCAGTTCTAATGGGAAAAATGGAGCCTGCATCTGGTGGGAGAGAAAGTTTTTGACAGTGTCCTGGCTATGGGGGCCGGAGCAGAATCTTAAAGTGTAGTCGCTTCTGTAGGCAGGGGGGAAAAAGGGGAAACCCATGAGGTGATCCCAGTGTGAGTGGGTGAAGAAAAACCTGATATGCTTCTGGCTGACTTCACTGACAAGTTCGTTGCCGAGTTTATGCAGACCTGAGCCTGCATCAATGATGACGAGCTGCCCCTGATTTGATCTGATCTCAAGGCAGGTGGTGTTCCCTCCATATTTGAGGGTGGATCTGCCAGGCGTCGGCAGCGAACCACGACATCCGCAGATTTTTATCTGCATTAAATCGTCACTCCGGCAGCGGGAAGTCTTGCCGCAAATCTTTTGCGTAGCCCTACAAACGACAGCAACGCAAGGATTGAGGCCGCAGAGGCAGTGATCCAGAGGTGGCTGACCGCAAGGATCAGCGGTGCGAGAAGCAGTCTGACCATGAACCTGGCTGCCTCGTGCTCTCTTATGAAGTCCGCAATCGGCGGGCTTATCCTGTAGTATAGGGCTACAAAGGCTTTGCCGGGTGCGTTGGTGAGAAGATGTCTGTCCCTGAACTGGCGCAGGGTCATGACCTGTGGGTGCAGATAGCTTCCGTAGGCCGCTGTGGCAATGAAACAGCCGCCACCTCCACCGCCGGATGATGATGGCGTTGTTGAGGTGGTGCCTTTTAGCTGGGCGTAGCAGTTGCTATTAGTGCCGCCGGCTAAGCCCACACAAGTCCAGTTTAACGAGTAGTTGCCGAGTAATTGAGGGGGGGCTCCAGATGAACACATTTGGTTATCTTGTGGGATAACATCTAAAATCTGGCCATTTGCAGTGCCGCAAACGCCATTTGTAAGCGTTGGCGTAGATCCATCAGTGCTGATACTGACAGTTTCTGTATCGCTTGTTGAGGTATTGATAGCAATGAGAGTGATTTCATCTGTTGATGGGTCAAGAGTGTTGAAATTGTTTACTGTGTATGTGTATTTGGTCCCAGTGCCACCTGGGTTTTCTGCGATATCAGAGAAACCTGCAGCGGTCTTTTTGAGCAGAGAGGTTTGAGTGCCACTAGTGCTGTTGATCGATATGGTGAGGTTTGAGATGGTGGTAGATGGTAAGAATTTCAAGTATTTAATGCCATAGTGAGGCAGTGCTATTGAAGATGCCTGCGTTGTTGCTGTATTCACCGGGTAGCTACTAAATAGTTCCTTGATTGCCAGTGGTCTGGAGTATAGCAGATTCAGTTCGTTGGTGTGAGAAGTCCATTCCTTTGTATATAAGCGTCTGGCAAAAGCCATGAACTCGCTTGGAAGTGAGCTGGACATGCTCGTCATGGTGTTGTCGATGACCGGTAGCATAGGAATGTCAGCTCCGGTTGTTGACGTTATGCCGCCAAGTTTTTCCCAAACTGCTTTGATAGCGGCTACTCCGTGGTTTTCGGCAAGAAGACGGTTGAAAATCCAGTGACTGTAACCACCATCTGCCGGGGTGTCGAGGCTCTCTTCCGGTTTTATCAGGTAGTCCCTAGTGTAATCATATAACTGGTTAACCGAGTCATAGACTTCATCTTCCATCCATGATGCAGTTGCTTCTGCATACCATAGTTCGAAGTAGTAGTTGTAACCGTACTGGATTGCATGATGGAATTCATGTGCCGCGGTTATCTTCAGGAGAGCAAGCGGATTATATATAAAGAAAGACGTGAAATCGGGGTCTATTGAAATGTAACTTGTTGCGCTGTTTCCAGATAATGATTCGGAAGTGGTGAGTCCAAGATATCTACTTTGGCCTAATGGGTCTATCAAGACCTGAAGGTAAACATCATAGGGGATGTTCGGTGGTTGAGAGTACCCCAAGTAGCTAACTTCATATGTGTAAACCTCTTCAAAAATATCAGCAACTTTTTGTGCCCAGCTTGTAATTGTGTATGGTGGAGCTGGCACTGGTTTGTCGCTGCCAGTTGTAGCGTAGTGAATAATGAAGTGGCCGCCAGATGAAAGCAACGAGTTTTCGCTAGCCAGCGTCGGCGTCTTTAGATATTTTGCAAGTGTACTCTGGGTGTTGCTTTGAAGTTTTTTCCAGTCACGCTTGAGGTTGTGCCGAAGAGGCATACCGCATTTGTGTATCTTCGGTGTCAGGGTGCTTTTTTCCACAACCTTGGCAGTGGAGGGCGGCAACTCTCCGAACTGCTGCAGGTAGTAGGTATCCAGCTCTCCGGCAAAAACGTTGCCTGCGGCTATAAGTGTAATCAGTATCAGCAGTTTAAATGCTTTCATCAGTCAGCCATCCTTTTTCCGCCTCTGATCGGTACAAATGTTGTCTCGCCTTCCCTGATGGTGAATTCCCTTTTAATCCCTCTACAGAAGAGCTCGTAATCCCCTTTGTGCAGGTGGTTAAGAAAATATCCGTTTTTATCGGTTATGGCAACAGAAACGCCATCTGTTTTGCCTTTGAAAGTGACCTGCTCGTTAGCATAGGGTATAAAGTGACTCTGTGCCGATGATTTCCCGCCAGTTGATTGAAGGTAGCATATCCCGGCAACAGCACCGGTCCCTTTGGGTAAGGGGGGTGTGGCGGTCGGATCGGGCTGTACGTCGGATGCTGCCGGAAGGTGTCCATTGCGAACCCAGATTGCTGCAGCTGTGTTGCTTGTTGCTATAGAAAACCGATTGCCGTCAAACACGTACGGACTCCATTTTGATGCGGTTATCCCTGCACAGGAGAAGATTGTCGGAAGCGCTGTCAATGCGAGAAAATATATTGCTCTCTTCATCTTTGCTCCATTGCTCATTTTGCAATAATGTTTTTAGAGGTAAATTAATCTAGCAAACAGATGCTGAAAGGGCAATAAGAGGTTGTTATATCGGTTTTTTGTCTTGACAAAAAAGCATGGACTTCTTTATAGTGACCCCTTTACAGGGATATGTGTGCCTAAAGTGTCTCTATGCTGAATTTTTCAGGAATCCTGGTGGTTGACAGATGTTTGATAATCTTTCCGATAAACTTGAGTTGGTATTCAAGAAGCTCCGCGGCCAGGGGGTAATGACGGAAGATAATATCAAGGAGGCGCTGCGCGAGGTGCGGCTTGTTCTGCTTGAGGCTGATGTCAATTTCAAGGTAGTCAAGGATTTCGTAGAAAAGGTAAGAGAGCGGGCTGTAGGTACTGAGGTCGTAAAGAGCCTTTCTCCAGGTCAGCAGGTCATCAAGATCGTAAATGATGAGCTGATCGCCATGATGGGTGGAGGAGAGGATAACTCCCTTAATCTGGCGGCCAAACCACCTGTTTCGATTATGATGGTAGGTCTTCAGGGTGCAGGCAAGACAACTTCTTGCGGAAAGCTTGCAAAACTGCTCAGGTCGCAGAAGAGGCGTCCGCTCCTTGTCCCTGCCGACGTTTATCGCCCTGCTGCCATTGAGCAGCTGAAGACTCTCGGCAGACAGCTTGATATAGAAGTATTCGACTCCAATGCCGGGCAGGATCCGGTTGATATCTGCCGTAGCTCCATAAAATACGCAGACTTGAACGGGTTTGACACCGTTATTCTTGATACTGCCGGTCGTCACCAGATTGACGACTTTCTCATGAACGAACTGGTTCGGATCAGGGATGAAGTCCTGCCGAACGAGATTCTTTTTGTGGCTGATGCCATGACAGGGCAGGAGGCAGTTAATGTCGCCGCCGGTTTTAATGCCAGGCTTGAGATCACAGGTGTTGTTCTTACCAAACTTGACGGCGATGCAAAGGGTGGTGCAGCCCTTTCAATCAGGGCTGTAACAGGAAAACCTGTCAAGTTCGTCGGTGTCGGCGAGAAACTCGACGCTCTTGAGGTTTTTCACGCCGATCGTCTTGTTTCACGAATTCTTGGTATGGGTGATGTCCTCTCTCTTGTGGAAAAGGCACACTCTGTTTTTGATGAAACCGAATCAAAGCGGCTTACCGAGAAGCTGAAAAAGAACAAATTTGATCTTGAGGACTTCCGCAGTCAGCTACAGCAGGTTAAAAAGCTGGGTTCGCTCGAATCGATTATGGGCATGATCCCCGGTATGGGGAAAATTGCGAAACAGATGGAAGGTATGGCACCGCCTGAGAAAGAAATGAAGCGGATTGAGGCTATCATCAGCTCCATGACTCCAAGAGAGCGGGCTAACCATACGATTATCAACGGAAGCAGGCGTCTGAGGATTGCAAAAGGGAGCGGTACTTCTGTTCAGGAAGTCAATCAGCTTCTTAAGCGGTTCACCGATGCCCAGAAGATGATGCAGCAGTTTCAGAAGATGGGCCCCATGGGGATGATGAAAAGTATGAAGGGTATGAAAGGGATGGGTAAATTTCCTTTTTAGAACCTTTGGATAAATGTAAAAAAATAACGTAATGCGGCCATGATGTCGCAGTAAAACCAGGAGGATTCAGATGGCTGTAAAAATGAGACTTGCCCGCGCCGGCGCTAAGAAAAAACCTTTCTACCAGGTAGTTATTGCTGATGAGCGTGCAAGAAGAGATGGCAGATTCATCGCTAACGTAGGAACCTATGATCCAAACCAAAACCCTGCCGCATTCAAGATTAACGAAGTTGAGGCTCTTTCATGGCTCGGCAAGGGTGTTCAGCCTACAGATACAGTAAGACAGCTCCTTAAAGGTGCTGGTGTCTGGGCAAAGTTCAAGACAAAAGCTGATTGATTTATCCGACCCAAACCGGCACGCCGGATACTCCAGTAATGCAGAGGATACCGACATGAGACAGCTCGTAGAAACCATTGCCAAAGCGCTAGTTGACGACCCTGCCCAGGTACGGGCTACAGAGGAGATGGAAGAGGATACAACTGTCATCAAACTTACCGTGGCCAAAGAGGATATGGGGAGGATAATCGGTAAGGAGGGGCGGACGGCTAAAGCTGTACGTACCCTGCTCAATGCTGTCTCTACAAAGGACAACAAGAAAGCAATCCTGAAGATCGTAGAGTAATGGATTCTGAAAGTCTGGTTCTGATGGGGAAGGTTGCCGGCACCCATGGCATTAAGGGGCAACTGAGGGTAATTCCCTATTCGGGCATGATGGACAATCTCCTTGCCTGCAAATCTCTTATTTTGAGAGATGCCAAGGGGAAGACGGAGCGTTTTGAGCTTTCGTCAGCAGTTGTTCACGTAAAAAAACTTCTCATTACACTGAAGGGGTACAGTGATATTAATCAAGTACTCCACTTCTCAGGCTGTGAGGTGTTTCTTGACAAGGATCAGCTTGCAGAGCCTGAAGAGGGTGAGTTTTACTGGTATGACCTGATCGGAATGAAGGTAGTTACGACTGATGGGGCTGATCTCGGCACGCTTCAAAGCATCATCGAGACAGGTAGCAACGATGTCTATGTTTCAGTGCTTGATCACAAAGAGTTTCTGATTCCGGCGTTTACGGATACGGTTTCTATTGATCTTGCAGCAAAATTAATAACAGTAACCCCTTTTGAGGGGCTTTTTGATCTATGAAATTTCACATACTTACCTTGTTCCCCGAGATGTTTTCAGGGGTGCTCTCTCTAGGTGTAACCGGTAGAGCTGTTGAAAATGGCATTCTTGGTGTCAGCCTCTACAACATCCGCGACTACACCACTGACAGGCATCGAACTGTTGATGACACTCCTTATGGCGGCGGAGCAGGAATGGTGATGAAGGTCGAGCCGATTGTCGCCTGCATCGAAGAGGTTCGAAAGTGTGCACCTTCTGCCAAAATCCTGCTTGCATCTCCCGGTGGCAGGCCCTTTGACCAGAAGATGGCTGAGGATCTTGCCGCTGAAGGTGAAGTTATCATCCTCTGTGGCCGCTATGAAGGTGTTGATGAGAGGATTAAGGAGCTTTTTGCTGCTATTGAATTCTCCATCGGCGATTATGTCATGACCGGTGGCGAAATAGCTGCCATGGCTGTTGTTGATACAGTCGGACGGCTTATACCGGGTGTCCTCGGCTCCAGTGAGTCAGCCACTGAAGAGTCTTTCAGTGAAGGGTTGCTAGAGTACCCACAGTATACAAGACCTGCAGAATTCAGAGGTATGAAAGTGCCGGATGTGTTGCTTTCAGGCAATCACAGCGATATTGCAAAATGGCGCCGGGTCAAATCGCTTGAAAAAACAGGGGATGTACGACCAGATCTTTTGATCGGGATGAACAGATGACGATGCCGTTTTTTAGCACTGCTCTCATTCACTACCCGGTCTATAACAAGCATAAAGAGGTTGTGACAACCGCTGTCACCAATCTTGATATTCATGATATAGCACGTGCCTCCAGAACATTTGGCGCTGACAGGTACTATATCGTTACTCCGGTGGAAGAGCAGCAGAAGCTTGTTAACCGGATTGCAACCCATTGGCAGAGCGGTTGGGGAGCATCCTATAATCCGAAGCGTAAAGCAGCCCTTGATATTGTTTCGGTTGCAGCGACACTTGCTGATGCGCTTGCAGATTTGAAGACCAGGACTCAGCTTCTGCCGAAACTTGTTGTGACAGGTGCTTCATCCCGCAGTAATTCGGTAACCTCTGACGAACTTGCAGGACTTATGAAAGAGGCGAATAACTCATTTCTGCTCCTTTTTGGAACAGGCTGGGGGATGACGGAAGAGATATTTGACTTGGCTGACTATGTACTTGAGCCGATAAACGGTAATAGTGAATATAATCACCTCTCAGTGCGATCAGCAGTATCAATTTACATGGACAGGCTTTTTGGCCGAAGATAACTTAAGTGATAGCGTGGAAGCTATTAAATGGAGGATGAGAGCAGATGAACACGATAGACATGATCGAAATGGCACAGATGAAAAAAAACGTGGTACCGTTCAAGGCCGGAGATACGGTTAAGGTTCACGTAAAGATTGTTGAGGGTGACAAGAGCCGTATCCAGGCTTTTCAGGGTGTTGTTATCGCCCGTCAGAACGGCGGTGTGCGTGAGTCTTTCACTGTCCGCAAAATATCAAATGGTGTAGGTGTTGAGAGGGTTTTCCCTGTTCATTCACCATCAATTGATGCGATCGACGTAGTAACCCGCGGCCATGTCCGCAGGGCTAAACTCTACTATCTGCGCAAACTTCGCGGCAAGGCTGCAAGGATTCGCGAAAGAAAGTATGTACCAGGAGCATGATAATGAGCCCCGGAGAAATCCGGGGCTTTTTTTTAGCTGACGGAGTTTTCATGAATCTCGAACTTTTCCCGAACAGTGAACCACGTAACATGCTTGAGTTTGAATCAGTGGCGCGCAGGCAGGGTTTTCAGTTTATTGCAGGAATAGATGAGGCAGGTCGTGGCCCTCTTGCAGGGCCTGTTGTTGCTGCGGCAGTGATTCTTCCTGACGGCCTCATGCTTGCCGGAGTCGATGATTCCAAAAAACTTTCAGAATCCAGACGGAACGCTCTTTTCGAAATAATCATGAAAGAGGCTCTAACCGTTGGAGTCGGAATCTCTCCGCCGTGTTTGATAGACCGGATAAACATCCTTCAGGCAACTCTTCGGGCTATGGAGTCGGCCGTTGCAAATCTGTCTGCTTCGCCAGACTGTCTGCTTATTGACGGCATATCAAAAACATCTTTGAATATCCACCAGAAAACGATTAAAAAGGGTGACTCCTTAAGCCTCTCCATCGCTTCGGCATCGATCATCGCCAAGGTGACAAGGGACAGGATGATGGAGGATTATGACAGAGTGTATCCAGGTTATGGGTTTGCCGGGCACAAGGGTTACGGAGCTGCATCCCATATGGCGGCAATCGCAGCATTGGGCCCTTCACCCATACACAGGCTTACTTTTCGCGGTGTGAAGGAGCATGCTCCTGATACGGAGGATTAATACGTGTTCAAGGTTATAGGCGTTATTTTCGGTCTGTTTGTTGTTCTTTTTGTGGCAATTATCATAGAAGAGGTCTTTGTCGGCGGCAAGAGGCTCAGAGCCGCTGAAAGAGCAGCAAAGGAGAGGCAAAAATGCGATTGACTCCGGCAGTTGAACTTGAGCACAGGTGCAGCAGGCTTCAGAGTTCTATGGCTGAAGCGGGGATGGATGCCGTAATTTTGGTGCAGAACGCAGATCTTTTTTATTTTACCGGGACGATCCAGAGCGGCGCGCTTTATGTCCCATCGAGCGGGCAGCCGCTTTACATGGTCCGTCGCGATTTCATGCGGGCAAGGATGGAGTCGGGGTTGAAAGAGGTTGTCCCTTTTACCTCTCCGTCCGCAATTCCCGGCATCCTATCTGATTACGGCTATTCCATGCCGGTTTCTATCGGTATGGAATTTGATGTACTCCCTGTTGCCATTTTAGAGCGATACCAAAAGGTTTTCCCATCTTCCGCATTTTCTGATGCCTCGGTGCTTGTACGCAAAATTCGCATGATAAAAAGCCACTATGAAATCCATATCATGCAGGATGCCTCACATCAGGTTAACAAGGTGTACCAGGCTGCCGGAGCAATTCTCAAAGAGGGGATGAGTGATGTAGCATTTGCTGCCGAGATTGAGAGGGTTGCCAGGCTGGAGGGGCACTCAGGTATAACCAGAATGAGAATATTCAACGGAGAAGTTGCTTACGGGCAGATATTTTCCGGTGCCGACAGCGCTGTACCGGCCTTCTCTGACACTCCACTGGGCGGGGTAGGGACAACACCAGCTTTTGGGTCAGGAGCGAGTTTTAAGCCGATATTGCACAATGAACCGATAGTCCTCGACCTTTCAGGGTGCTGTGATGGTTATGTTGTTGACCAGACGAGGATTATGGCGATTGGTGGGCTATCAGCAAAACTTATGAAAGGATACGAGGACATGCTCAGGGTTCAGGAGTTGATGAAGGGGATGATTCCTCAGTTGCCATCGTGGGGAGAGGTCTATGATGAGTGTCTTTCTTTTGCTGCTTCAATGGGGTACGCAGATAGCTTCATGGGCGGCAATGGATCCCAGGTATCTTTTATAGGCCATGGCATAGGGGTGGAGATTGACGAATACCCTTTTATTGCCAGAGGATTCAATAATATGCAGATCGAACCTGGAATGGCTTTTGCCTTTGAGCCAAAGCTCGTATTTCCCGGTGAAGGTGCAGTCGGGATAGAAAACAGTTTCTATCTTGCCGATGACGGCACCCTGAAGCAGCTTACATTCTCCGATGAAAAAATAATGATTCTTGCGAGATAGCTGGCAATAAAAAATATATTGAATTTAATTTAAGCCGGTGATATAAGGAACGCAAATTTGTATACAGTATGCGATTTGTTATCTGGTTCTTTTCAAAAAAACACACTTAAAACACCGATTTATCGCATGTAACCCCCTGTTATATCAAACACTTGAGTTTTTCAGTGGAAAGATGGATTGAAAGCCATCTCCGCCAATTAACCCCAACAGTCGAAAGGAGATCAAGCAACATGGCACTTAAAGAGACGCTCAAACAGAAGATTGAAGAGTTCCGTCCCCGTACAACCCGCCTCACCAAAGAGTTCGGCAAGGTTGTAATCGACCAGGTTACGATTGATCAGGCAATCGGTGGCGCCCGTGACATCCGCAGCCTCGTAACAGACATCTCCTATCTTGACCCACAGGAAGGCATCCGCTTCCGCGGCAAGACAATCCCTGAGACATTTGAAGCACTTCCAAAAGCTCCGGGTTCAAACTATCCTACAGTTGAGTCATTCTGGTATATGCTTCTTACCGGTGACGTCCCGACACAGGCACAGGTTGATGAAGTTGTTACTGAGTGGAAAGTTCGTCAGGCAGTACCTCAGTACTGTTTTGATGCAATTCGCGCTCTGCCTCGTGACAGCCATCCGATGGTAATGCTCTCTGTCGGTATCCTCGTTCTTCAGAAAGACTCCAAGTTTGCTGGTTTCTACAACTCAGGCAAATTCAACAAGAACATCGCCTGGGAATATGTGTATGAAGACGCTTGTGATATCGTAGCCCGTATCCCGATTATCGCGGCTTTCATCTACAACCTCAAGTATCGTGGCGACAAGCAGATTGCTATCGATCCTACCCTTGACATGGGTGCAAACTTTGCCCACATGATCGGCCAGAAAGAAGAGTACAAGGATGTTGCCCGTATGTACTTCATCCTTCACTCCGACCATGAGTCAGGAAACGTTTCCGCTCACACAACACACCTCGTTCACTCAGCTCTTTCAGATCCTTACTATGCATACTCTGCAGGCCTCAACGGCCTTGCAGGCCCGCTCCACGGTCTTGCTAACCAGGAAGTTCTTGACTGGACACTCAAGTTCCAGGAGAAGTACTGCAAGGATGTAGAGCCGACTGCAGAGCTGATCAAAGCTGCTCTCTGGGATACACTCAATGCCGGTCAGGTTATTCCGGGTTACGGCCACGCCGTTCTCAGAAAAACTGACCCGCGCTACACATCACAGCGTGAGTTCTGCCTCAACACCCCGGGCCTCAACGAGTACCCACTCTTCAAAGTTATCGCGATGATCTTTGAAGTTGCTCCTGGCGTTCTCACCGAGCACGGCAAGACAAAGAACCCATGGCCGAACGTTGATGCACAGTCCGGTGTTATCCAGATGTACTACGGCCTCACAGAGTTTGAATACTACACCGTTCTTTTCGGTGTAGGCCGCGCTCTTGGCTGCATGGCTAACATTACTTGGGATCGTGGTCTTGGCTACGCTCTTGAGCGTCCGAAGTCTGTAACAACTGCAATGCTCGAGAAGTGGGCTGCAGAAGGTGGTCGTCAGTTCTAGAGTAACCGGTAACACAGCAGATAATAAATGGGGGTGCGAAAGCATCCCCATTTATTATTAAGTAAATATTCTGCTTCTGGTTATTGTCCGAACAGATTTTGCTGCATAAAAAAACGGCCGCTTTTTTTTGAAAAAAACGGCCGTTTAGGTAAAACGTAACTCTATTCATTCCTACAGCAGATGTTCGATCTTTTCTCTCTCTTCAACAAGATAAAACTCAAGAGTCTTGCGCAGGGCGTCGTCAACTGATGTCACTGGCTCCCAATCAAGACGAGCCTTTGCATTCTTAACAGATGGGACGCGGGTTAACATATCCTGATAACCTTTGCCGTAGAAATCACCTGAAGAGACCTCTATCAGCTTGCAGTTGTCAGCACGCTCCTTGTAGTCCGGATACTCCTTTACAAGCTCAAGAAGCTTCTCTGCAAGCTCTTTTACCGAGAGATCATTGATCGGGTTGCCGATGTTGAAGATGCCATTCTCTGCCGCGCCGTTTTCGTTGGCAATGATCTTCATCAGGCAGTCGATGCCGTCTTCGATGTAGGTGAAAGAGCGTCGTTGGGCGCCACCGTCAACAAGTTGGATAGGCTCTCCGGCAATAATGTTGTAGAGAAACTGGGTGAGAACCCGTGAACTACCCTCTTTGGCGGTGGAGATGGAGTCGAGCTTCGGGCCGATCCAGTTGAACGGTCTGAAGAGGGTATAGCGTAGACCTTCGTGGGCTCCGTAGGCATAGATGACACGGTCGAGCATCTGCTTGGCGCAGGAGTAAATCCAGCGTTCCTTGTTGATTGGTCCCAGCATAAGCGGTGAGTTCTCTTCGTCAAACTCTCTATCAGGGCTCATGCCGTAGACTTCGGAGGTTGAAGGGAAGATAACCCTTTTCTTGTGCTTGGCGCAGAGGCGTATAATCTTCAGGTTCTCTTCGAAGTCCAGTTCAAAAACGCGGAGCGGATCCTTGACGTAGGTTACCGGTGTGGCGATCGCCACCAGCGGCAGAACGACGTCGCATTTCTTGATGTGGTACTCAATCCACTCCTTGTTGATGGTGATGTCACCTTCCAGGAAGTGGAAACGTGGATCGCCCATGGATCTTTCAAGCTTGTCAGTAGCCATGTCAAGGCCGTAGACTTCCCAGTCGGTTGTGGTCAGGATGCGGTGGGTGAGGGCGTTGCCGATGAAGCCGTTGACGCCAAGAATTAGTACTTTCATGTAGATG
>JACABD010000009.1:39271-68594 GCA_013377075.1 Geobacteraceae bacterium
GGCCAGGCTCTTTTGATGACAGTTACGGCTGCGTCAGTCACTTTGGCAAAGACATCATGGGCTGTGTCAATAAAAGTGATTTCTACCTTTTCTTGATCGACAATGTCTCCGGCATCGGGCTTTTCAACCATATAGTGGAGTGTTGCGCCGGTCTCTGATTCGCCATTGATTACTGCCCAGTTGATCGGCACCCGGCCACGGTATTTCGGCAGATAAGAGCCGTGCAGGTTGAAAGCGCCGCTTTTCGGTATTTCAAGAACTTCAGGCTTTATCATGTTGCGGTAGTAAAATGATAGCAGAAAATCAGGGGCAAGCGCTTTTACCTTTGCAATGTTCTCTGGTTCGTTGATGCTGGAAGTTATAAAAGGTATTGAGTGCCTGTCTGCAAGCTCACGCACAGAGGAGAACCAGATCTCTTCAGTTGGTGAATCCTCGTGGGTAAAGATGAGGCGAATGTCAGCCCCCTGGCGAAGCAGTTCCTCAAGGCAACGAAAGCCGACGTTATGGTATGCGCAGGCAACTACACGGTTACTCATTTATGGCTCCATGAATCTTCCTGACAACATATCTCGGGCGTCTGCGTACTTCCTGATAAATCCTGCCAACATATTCTCCGACAATGCCGATGCCGAAAATGGTGATACCGACAAAGAAAAAGAGGATGGCAAAAAGGGTGAAAACCCCTTCAACTTCAGCTCCTATGATGAAGCGGCGTACGAAGAGAAAGAGGGCAAATGCCATGGAAAAAAGTGCTGTGATGATACCGAAGAGGGCGAAAAGTTGCAATGGCACAACGGAAAAACCGGTCATCAGGTCGAAGTTGAGTCTCACCAGGCTATAGAGCGAGTATTTACTCTCTCCTTCAAGCCGCTCCGCATGGGCGACTTCAACCTCCGATGGAGAGGACGCAAATGTCTGGGCAAGGGCCGGAATGAATGTTGAAGCTTCACGGCACTGGTTGATATTATTAATGATATTGCGGTGATAGGCGCGGAGCATGCAGCCGTAATCGGTCATCTTCATGCCGGTCATCTTGCGGGTGGCGATATTGACCATCCGTGATGCGCTCTTGCGAAAGAAAGTGTCCTGGCGTTTCTGGCGAATACTGCCGACAACATCATGCCCTTTTTCGATCTCTGCAACCAGCTTGGGAATCTCTTCCGGCGGGTTTTGCAGGTCTGCATCAAGGGTTATGACAATCTCTCCACGGCTGACTTCAAATGCGGCCAGAATGGCCATATGTTGTCCGAAGTTGCCGTTAAACTCTACAATCCTGACTTCAGGGTGATCCGCAGTCTTTCCTTTGAGGATGGCAAGGGACCTGTCACGGCTGCCATCATCAGTAAAGATGATCTCAAAAGGTTTCCCCGTCCCCTTCATGACGGGATAGAGTCTTGCGAAGAGGTTCTCAAGGTTACCCTCTTCATTGTATACCGGTATTACAATGGAGATGTACGGTTTCAACGTCTGCACCTCGATATTACCTCTTTGACTGCTGAAACCACATCAGCTGCGTCTTCATCGGTCATTTTCGGGAATAGTGGCAGCGAGAGTATCCTGTCCGAGGCGTAGTCAGCGTTCGGCAGGCTTCCAGCCTCCTGGGGGAGATTTTCACGATACCAGGCATGGTGGTGGATTGCCTTGTAGTGAAGCCCTGAGCCGATATTATGTTTTTTCAGCTCGTTCATGAAACCGTCACGGTCAATGGTCAGCTTCTCTATCCTGACAAGTGGAGTGTAGAGGTGCCAGGCGTGACGCTGCTCGTAAGGGGCGTATTGTGGCAGAGCCAGTTCGGTAATTCCTGCGAATTCACGATTGTAAAAGTCGGCAATTTCCTTGCGCCTGTCTATAAAAGCGTCGAGCTTGGGCAGTTGGTGGATGCCGATGGCTGCTTGAATATCCATCATGTTGTATTTGAAGCCAGGTGTGACGATGTCGTAATTCGGCGTGCCGCTGGCAGCAAAGCGCTTCCACGCTTCCCTGTTCATTCCGTGGAATTTGAGGAGCGATACCTCTTCAGCAAGGGATTCATCCGCTGTGCAGACCATTCCTCCTTCGCCGGTTGTCATGTTCTTGTTGGGGTGAAATGAGAAAATAGAGATAGAGTCATGCGAACCGACGCGAATTCCTTTGTATTCGGTGCCGGCAGCGTGGGCTGCGTCCTCGATTACAGTGAGGTTGAATTCTTTGGCAAGTTCGAAAATCGGATCCATATCGCAAGATTGACCGGCAAAGTGAACCGGTATGATTGCTTTTGTCTTTGGAGTGATTTTCTCGCGGATCTTTGTTACATCAATATTGAGAGTTCCCGGCTCGATATCAACCAGCACCGGCTTTGCACCACAGAGGATAGGAATGCTTAAGGTCGAGGCAAAGGTCATCGGTGTGGTGATAATCTCGTCACCCTCTTTGATTCCCATGGCCAGCAGAGTCAGGTGCAGCCCGGCAGTCGCTGAGCTGAGCGGGATTGCGAATTTAGAACCGACATAGTTTTTGAAATCTTCCTCAAATCGCTTGACCTTGGGACCGGTGGTAATCCAGCCTGATTTAAGCGAATCGACAACCTCGTTGATTTCTGCATCTTCAATTGTTGGCGTTGAAAAGGGGAGAAACTCTTTACGCACAAAAACCTCCAAAAAATCTAGTATTCTTTATTACATAAAATCAGTGTGCTGACAAGGGGTGAAGCCTTTTTAAACTGTTTAGTGATTGGTCACCAGTGCGTCTTTTTTGTGTTGAGATAAAATTATCGGTGGATTTTTAAAGAGATTTCTGTTGCTCTCAAGTTCGTGGTTTCTCAGAATAAGAAAAACTCTGCGATCACTATTCCACTCTTTCATGAATCTGCCATTATCAATAAACCACTCTGACTGATCCCCCTGTTTGCTACCAAATTCTAGTTCACTCATGCCTCCGACAACCACAATCCTTCGTTTGGAGTAAAACGGCAGCGTCTGGTCATATCCGAATGATGCTACCAAATCACCCTGTTTTGAAAGCTCATTTACCTTCAGCGCCATGGTTTTGGAAGTCTTTTTCAGGGACAGATTGGCATAGACAAAATATGAAGCAATATTTGCCACAATAATGGTAATTACTGCTGCCATGGCAATGAATTTTCCACGGAAAACTCTACCACACTCTTCAGCACGGTCAAAGTACCAGGCTATGATTAGTGAAAGAGGCGGTACAACCGGGAGGATGTATGGCGGCAGTTTGGAGTTGGATTTGGAAAAGAAAATAAAGATAAAAATCGCCCAGATAGCAAGCCAGGCAAGAATCTCTCCATGCTTGCCGATCCTGTTTTGCCAGGCTTCACGCATGGCATGATAAGAGAAACATGACCATGGCAGCATAATGCCGAAAAGCAGGGGAATGAAATACCAGAGCGGTTGATAGCGCCCATGCACTTTGGTGAGGAACCGCTCGAAATGCTCGTGAATGAAAAAGAATCGGGCAAACTCGGGGTTTTTCAGTGAAACGAGAACAAACCATGGGGCAGCAATCAGAAAAAAGAGGATGAGCCCGGTAAAAATGCGCATCTCTTTGAGCAGTTTCCACCTCTTTTGGAAGAGCATGAAAAGAAAGATAATCGTGCCGGGGAAGAGTATGCCGATGAGTCCTTTGGCAAGAACGGCCAGAGCCGCTCCTGTATAAAAAAGATAGTAATAGAATGATTTCCCTTTGCCGTCATCTTTCACTGCCATGATGAAGGAGCCCAGGCAGAGGGTCATGCAGAATGTCAGCGGCATATCTGTCAGTGCGATGCGTGACATGGCGAAAAATCCGGCCGATGTTCCGACTCCCACTGCCGCAATGACACCGGTCCGGCGTCCAAAGAGCTTTCTTCCCAGCCAGTAGGTAAAGAGAATTGTCAGCAGACCAGAAATGGCGCACGGCATGCGGGCGGCAAACTCATTCTGTCCAAAGATGGAGAAGGAGAGGGCATTCATCCAGTACAGCAGGGGCGGTTTTTCGAAATACTTGACGTAATTCAGTGTCGGGGTGATAAAATCCATCTTCTCCAGCATTTCACGGGGGATCTCGGCGTAGCGCCCCTCATCTGGATCCATAAGCGGGAAGTGCCATAACATCTGCAAATAGAGAAAGCCGAATACGATTGCCAGAGCGCTCAGATCACGCCTGGCTTCTCCGGTTTTTTCAGTCAGAAACGAGATTAACTTTTCCATGGTTCTCCAGTCATTGAGCTACTCTGCCAAGTTTCTGCTTGTAGGTATAAGCACTCCCCTGATAGTAGGCGAGTCCGTTCATGAGGAGCCTGTCGTCAGCGGGTATGGGGGTGGTGTTGCCGTCAGCTCTTGTGAAGCTGTATTGTTCGACCTTTTTACCAGGATCAAGTGTCAGGAGCCTGTTACCATCGATGTAGCCAAGTTTCTGGTAAGTACCGATGAAGGCGCGCTCATTATTGATATTTTTGTCAAAAATGTCACGTCCAAAAAAACTTGAGCTGTAACTTATGTTAAGCAGCCCAAGCAGTGTCGGGGCAATGTCAATCTGCGCCATCATTTTATCAACTATCTTCGGTTTAACAATGTTCGGGGCATAAATCAGCATGGGGATTTCGTAGTTCTTGATCGGCAGTGCCAGCTTGCGGGCGCTACCGGCACAGTGGTCGGCAACGATGATGAAAATGGTCTCCTTGAACCATGGCTTCATTTTCGATTTTTCTATCAGCTGGTTAAGCGCGTAGTCAGTATACTTTACCGCGCCGTCCCTGCCGCTTCCTGAGGGGATATCGATCTTCCCTTCTGGGTAGGTGTAGGGGCGGTGGTTGGATGTTGTCATGACAAAACTGAAGAACGGCTGCTTCTGTGCAAAGGAGATGTCGGCCTGCTTAATCGTCTTGTCAAACAGGTCCTCGTCGCAAACCCCCCAGGCGTTTTTGAATGTGACCTCCTCTTTGGTCATGTCTGTCTGATCAATATCCTTGAAACCATTGTTGGCAAAGAAGTAGTTCATGTTGTCGAAGTAGCCGCGGCCGCCATAGATAAAGTGGTTGTCGTAGCCATGATTTTTCATCACTGCGCCGATGGAGAAGAGGTTTTCATTCCCCGGACGTTTCACTATGGCTGTGCCGGGGAGTGGCGGGATAGAAAGGGTTATGGCCTCCAGTCCCCTGACAGTTCTGGTGCCGCTGGCGTAGAGGTGAGTGAAGAAAAGCGACTCTTTGGCAAGACGGTCGAGGTTCGGAGTGATCCCCTTATTGTTGCCGAATGCGGTCATGTATTCGGCGCTGAGGCTTTCGACGCAGACAAGAATGACGTTGTGCCGCTTCATTGCCCCTTTGCCATGGATCTCCCTGGCAATCCCGTGTTTGTCCGGGCTGACAAGAAGGGTGCGCAGGTGATTCATCACCAGATTATCATCTTTGGCAGCGTAGAATTTATTGAAGTCCAGCTCATTGTTTCTGAATGCCGAGGCGAAGCCGTAGAGACCGTTTCCGGCAAGCTCGTTGGCATAATTGTTGGGTGAAATTTCTGTCATGGCAAGATCAACGAAGAAGAAAGATGCGATAGGCAGTAGAAGGATCGAGCCGCTGATGGCAGCTCTTTTGCGTAGCGGTGCGTTTGACGGAAATGTCCTTGAAACAGCCCGGCTGATGGGTATAAACGGGATTACGGTAATTACAGTAAGGGATGTTATTATCAGTCCTACAGGATACGATTCGCGGATATTGCGTATGACCTCGGTGGTGTAGATCAGGTAGTCAACGGCGATGAAGTTGTAACGGGTGGCAAATTCATCGAAGAATATATATTCGGAGACGCCGTTAAAGAGCATGGCAAATGTGAAAATGAAGAAGAATATCTGTGAGAAAATCCGGCTGATTCTCCAGTTATGGACTCTGTCAGGGATGACGACTATTAAAATTGCAAACGGAATGAGTGCATAGGAGAAGGCGACAACATCAAAAAAGAGGCCGACGCCAAATATTTTAGCAAGCAGCGGCAGCGACAGTTCCATTGCTGGTAGCGACTTTACACACAACACGATCCTGGTGATGAATGAAGCTGCCGTCATTATGAGGAAAAAAATCACCACAAGCCGGTAGCGCCCGGGTATTTTTTCGGTCATCCATTTCAAATTATTATCTCCGCATAGTCTGGCTCGGCAATGATCTCAAGGGGTGAATCACCCCAGTCATCTCCATCAGCCTGTACCGGTTTCTTAGTATTTATGGTTATTCGTGCAGCTTTTGTCCTGTAGAGCGCCTCTGAACGGCTTTGTGCAGAAAGAATGCCTGTAATTGCATGAACAGCGGAGCGGCGTGAGTAACCTTTTATGGCGACCAGTTCAAAGTCAGGAGAGAAGAGGGACGCTTCACCGGAGAGTAAAAATGAACCGCCATACCGTGCTGCATTGGTGACGATCAGTGAGTTGCAGCTGAACTCTTCATGTTCGGTTGTAATTTGAATTTCTCTTGAGTCCCATGCAGCAAGGCTTTGCAGTGCAGAAAGCCCGTAAGCCCCCTTGCCAAGGATCTTTTTGGTTTTCAGCGTCACCCCTCTGACAATCTGTCCGTCAAGGCCAACTCCTGCCATGAGGAAAAAACGGCTTGAGCGGCCGCTGTTTCTGATAAGGCCGGCGGTGAGAGGCCTGATGTCCCCGGCAATTATCCTGGCAATTGAGTCTTCACTAGAAATGATTCCAAGCTCAATGGCCATGACATTGGCTGTCCCCATGGGGATGATGGCGCAGGTTGCTTTCCACCCGGCAAGCCCGTTGAATACGGCGTTGATTGTCCCATCGCCACCGGCGGCAGTTATAACAGTGCCGTCCTGAAGCGTAGCAAGCCGCGCTGCTTCTGCGGCCATCTCGTCAAAGGTGGAACACGGGAAAATTTCTGCCTTTATTCCGCTGTCCGCAAGCTGCCTGCAGATGGTATCCATCTTTATTGCCGAATAACTTCCGGCTCCCGGATTGGTTATGATGGCGCAGTTTCTCAAGCACCCCCCAGTTCGGTATCGCGCCAGCGTTTGTAGAGCCAGTTCCACTGGGCCGGGTGGCGGATAATATGTTCACCGATTGCTCTGTTCATTTTCAATGTACCGTCAAGGATCCGTTCAGCTTCGTTTCCATCTGCGGTGATTTCTATTTCCGGGTAGATGGTGATAATGTTTCTGCCGTTTTCTCTGTGGGTAAAGAAAGGGAGTATGGCACAGCCGGTCTTTATTGCCAGCTTTGCAGGCATGACGGTCGTCCAGGCTGGTGAACCGATGAAATCGGCAAGGATACCGTGTGGTGGTCTTACCACCTGGTCGGGGAGAATGCCGAGTATTCCGTTTTCTTTGAGGAAAAGGAGCATCTCTTTTACACCGCTATCCCTGTAGATGACTCTGTTGCCATGTTGAAGCCTGATCCGTTCAAGGACTGAATCGAAATACCCCTTTTTCATGTTGCGCGCAACAACTGCGACCGGGTGGATTTTTGCGCCGAAAGTAAGTGCCATAAGTTCCCAGTTGCCGCTATGGGCTGTGACACCTATAATGCCTCGCCCTCTGGCGTGGGCAGTTTTATAGTATTCAATTCCCCTGATTTCTACCTTATCCATCAGGTCTTTTTCCATGCCGAAGTAAAGGCGGGCAAGCTCGGCAAGAAAAACTCCGGCATTTGCAAAGATCTGATCAATGATATCTTTTGGCTGAATATCGCCGCTTGTCCAGAGAGGGTGCTTTTTAAGGTACTCCATCCGTCCGCTGATTGTCTCAATTCCGACTCTGTTCCATTTCGGGAGAATGGCCTTTAACAGTTTGCCGATCTGCTTGCCGAATCGCTCTGAAACTGAAATCGGCAGGATGGCAAAAGGGACGAGAAACAGCATGAGGCAGATGTAGGCAAGACGCCATCTGATTGAATCTTTCAAGGCTTCTCCATCCTGATCAGGTCATATACTGCTGCTCCGGAGGGGAGTGCCATTACAATTTTCGTGTTGGGATTTGCAACGGAAACCTGCTCACCCTTGAGGCCGGTCATCCCTTCGATGACAAATGCTGCATTGCGCATGGACGGTCCCATCAGTTCAACGCTGGCGCCGTTCTCCATCCGGTTGCGTACGCCGATGACAAAGCGGCCGTCCCCAAGCTCCTCTTCGACAACAGCAACAAAGAGGTGGGAGCGAAGGTAGGCGCTGTGGTACTCCTGACCGACATCTTCAGGTTGACCGAAGAGAAAGCCAGTGGTGTAGCCTCTGTGGCTTATTTTGCAGAGCTCTTCCAGCCACTCTTTTCTGAACCTGTAACTGTCACCTTCACTGGCAATGGCGTCAAGGGCGGCTCGGTAGGCACGGACAACCGAGGCAACGTAGTAGATCCCTTTCATTCGGCCTTCGATCTTCAGGGAGGCAACACCGCTTTTGAGAATCTGCGGCAGATGCTCGATGAGACAGAGATCCTTTGAGTTGAAGATGAAGGTGCCGGTTTCGTCCTCCATCACCGGAAAATATTCACCGGGACGGGTCTCTTCCACCAGGGAGTAGCCCCAGCGGCACGGATGGGAACACTCACCCTTGTTGGCGTTGCGGCCGCTCATGACACTGGAGATGAGGCATCGCCCCGAATAGGAGATGCACATTGCACCGTGGGTGAAAAGTTCAAGTTCCACAGGAGTTTTGGCAGCAGTTTCGGTGACGTCAGCAAGGGTTGTCTCCCTTGCCAGGTTGATCCGCACAGCTCCCTGCTTTCTCCAGAACTCTGCAGAGCGCCAGTTGGTGGTGTTGGCTTGGGTGGAGAGGTGCAAGGGGATGTGGGATGCAATTTCTGCTATCAGATCAACTACTCCCGGGTCTGCGGCAATAAAGGCATCGAAGGGGAGGGTGGCGACCTCTCTGATAAACTCGACAAGGGGCTCCAGATCGGGGTTTGCCGGGTAGCTGTTGACTGTCAGGTAGACCTTGACACCCCGGTCGTGTGCATAGTCAATTCCCAGAGCCATCTCTTCAAAAGTGAAGTTGTCAGCCAGGTTGCGCAGGCCAAAAGCCTTTCCGCCAAGGTAGATGGCATCAGCGCCATAATGGACAGCAATTTTGAGTTTTTCAAGGTTTCCTGCAGGGGCAAGGAGTTCGGGGAGCATCATTTCGTTACTCATTATTTGCAACTGGAATTATTTTTTTCAAGCGAGTATATTATCATCCTTTCGGCCAAACATCTCTATTTTTTCACTTAATTAAGGAATCGCAAGTTTTATGTCCAGTGATCTTCATAAAATCCCGCCACAGAATCTGGAAGCAGAGATGTCCATACTTGGCGGCATCCTCCTTGATAATGAGGCAATGAACAAGGCCCTGGAGATGATTCGCACCGAAGAGTTCTATCGCGAGTCCCACCGCAAGATCTTCAAGGCGATGATTGAGCTTAACGACAGTAACGAACCGTGCGACCTGATTACGCTGACATCCTCTCTTAAAAAAAGAGGCGATCTCGATGCTGTTGGCGGCGCTGCCTATGTGGCTGCGCTGGTTGACTATGTACCGACAGCGGCAAACATAAGTTACTATTGCAAAATTGTTAAGGAAAAGGCCGTTTCCAGAAGTCTTATCACCGCGGCAACTGAAATTGTTACCAAGAGCTTCAGTGAAGAGGCAAATGTAGAAGAGCTGCTTGATAATGCCCAGAAAATTATCTTTGAAATTTCTGAAAACAAGCTTCGGCCTGCTTTTTTCCATGTCAAGGATCTCATCAGTGGCACTATCAAGAATATTGAAAAGCTCTATGAGAAAAAAGAGCATGTTACCGGTGTACCGACCGGATTTATCGACCTTGACGAAATGACAGCAGGTTTTCAGGGTGGGGATCTGATTATTGTTGCCGGTCGTCCTTCCATGGGGAAGACAGCCTTTGCCCTTAATATCTGCCAACATGCGGCGATTCACGCAGCACCCAAAAAAGGTGTTGCGGTCTTCTCCCTGGAGATGAGCAAGGAACAGCTTGTGACAAGGCTTCTCTGCTCCGAGGCCAGAATTGACGCAAGCCGTTTGCGTACAGGTCATCTGGGTGAGTCTGACTGGCCAAAACTGATGGCCGGCGCTGGCAAACTCCATGATGCGCTTATTTATATTGATGATACTCCGGCCATTTCTGTTCTCGAAATGCGGGCAAAGTGCCGCAGACTCAAGGCGGAAAAGGATATCGGCATGGTTATCGTCGACTATCTTCAGCTCATGCGCGGTTCAAACACAGAGTCCCGCCAGCAGGAGATTTCAGAGATATCACGTTCGCTAAAAGCCCTGGCCAAGGAGATTCATGTCCCGGTTATCGCCCTTTCCCAGCTGAACCGGGGTCTGGAGAGCCGTACAGATAAGCGCCCAATGATGAGCGACTTGCGGGAGTCCGGAGCTATCGAGCAGGACGCCGACGTTATCATGTTTGTCTACCGGGATGCGGTATACTGCGAAGCCTGCAGGAAGAGGGATAATTCCTGTACGATTGAGGGGCATAACCGTCAGGCTGAAATTGTCATAGGTAAGCAGCGTAACGGCCCTATTGGCACGGTGAATATGGTATTTAACGGTGAGTACACTAAGTTTGAAAATGTCAGCAGAAGGGAAGAGTAGCAGACAGTTCAGAGTTCAGAGAACATATTAAGGAGAGAGTAAAGTGGATCGCTATTTTGCAATGAAAAAGCTGCCTGCCAATGCAGGCTATAAAAAAGGGGATGTTTTTGTCCTGATCGGCGAGCTGTTTGGCCGCGGCTACGCCAACGGCATTGTTGACGAGGCGAGAAAAGCCGGCATGACCATAGTCGGCACCACTGTCGGCCGTCGTGACAGTGATGGAACCCTGCGTCCGTTAAATGCCGATGAGCTTGCCGAGGCTCAAAGTAACCTTGGTGGCAAAATAATCAATATCCCCCTTGAAGCCGGATTTGACATGGAGCAGGGGGCAAACGGCCAGTCCTTTGCCGAAATTTTGAAGAGCATCAAGCCGGACAGTTATGAGAGTTTTGTCCTTGACAAGGCTTTTCTTGAAGAAGTCCGTGCGAAGGGGGCTGCCAGGTTCAATTCAAATCTTGCTGCGGTCGTTGCCGAGCTGCAGAAAGCTGTTCCTGCCGGAGCCAATATTCTCTTCTCCCACGCCATGGCTGGCGGTATTCCAAGGGTAAGACTCTTCATGCCGCTTTTGAATAAGGTTTTCAAGGGAACCGGTGACAAATACCTGGCATCTGAGACCTTCTGGAATACTCAGCTTGGCGAGCTCTGTCAGGCCAGTTTCAATGAGGTCAGCGCCGACACCTTTGGTTATCTGATAGAGGCCACAGCTCCCCTTCGTTCAAGCAACGAAGTCCGCTATACAGCTTACGGCTATCACGGCTGTGAAGTGCTGATTGACGGCGCTTACCTCTGGCAGTCCTATACACCCTATCTCCAAGGTGGAGCGAAGATCAGGCTTGAGGATCATGCCATCAGGGCAAAAGGGCAGGGGATTACAGCCACTGTCTACAACTGCCCGGAGATTCAGACCAACTCCAGCGCCCTTTTCATGGGCGTTGAGCTCTCCCTCTATCCGCTGATCCAGTCGTTGCGCAATGAAGGTGATAGTGCCGCTGCCAAGGCGGTTTTTGCCGAGTGTCAGGAGCTGCTGGGTGACGGTGTCACTCTTGACGACCTTCTAAAAGCTGCCGGCGATTACCTCGCTGCTCCTGTTATGAAGCAGTTTCTTACCTTTGGCCAGTGGCCCCATCACAGCACGAAAGAGCAGATGGAGCTGATGCTTGAGACTTCAGCAAAGCTGATCGCCATGAACAAGAGCCCGAAAGAAATTGTCTGCGCGCCACTCTCCCGAGTAGTCTTCCAGACCACCGGCCAGCTCATGTTCCATGACTCATGGGCACCTGAGAAGCCGGTTGCATGGCTTAATCATGACATTATTGCCAAAAGGTTCTGCGCTGCCTGAAACGGCTGAATGAAGTCAATTTCTGAATAAGAAAAAGCCCTTGAGATTATCGTCTCAAGGGCTCTTTTAGTTGGTGCTGGACTGTCTGGCGGTTACTGATTATCTTTGCCGCTCACCAGGGTGACCCAATACTGTCTCCACCAATAAAAGTAGCTGGATATTCCAGGGACGATATCATTTTCTATGTACGTTATCAGGTTGCCTGCATCGTAGGTCTGTCCTGAATACGCTATGTTTTGAGTGTGTATAATGGTTCCACTTGAATCCTTATAATCCCAGACTCTTTTTACAACCTCCATCCCTTTGTAGGATGTGGTAGTCGTAATCGAAGTATATGGAGTATTTCCCTGTAATGAGAGGTCAAGCAGTGTTAGTGTGCTGCTCTCGACACCCCCCTGGCCGTAGCTGCTTACAATCGAATATAGAGCTGTTTCCGCATCTGTACCGGATTTAAAAAAATAATCTGCTCTTGTCTCATTGCCGAAATTGTCGTAGGTACGGGCAATCCGGGCTGAATCTATGCCGTCAGTAAATGCCACAGGGTTATTGTTATTGTCGTAGGTAATCTTAAAATTCTTGTAGGTTTCAACTCTTCCGGATGTGTTGTAGATAACCGTTACAAGAGCATTTCCCTGGCCGTAGCTGCTGATTCTGCCAATTTCGTTATAGTTGAAATTCACTTTGCCGTAATTTGAGTCAAGAACTGAAGCGACTTTAGCGCTGTTGTCTACATAGGTGTACTGGGTTGAGTAAGCCCCCATCGTGGCCTGTTTTGTCAGACGACCCAGGGTGTCTACGGAGAATGACGAGAATAATCTCGGGGCGCCGTATGCTGTCTTTGGCTGCGCCTGTTTGGTCAGTTGCGAAGGAGGTGGTACTGGAATCACTGGTGGCTGTATATGTGCTGAAGAGTAATGCTCCTGTATTGCCCCTGTTTTTACAGTTTTACCGGCGACAAAGCCGGGTGCGAGCAGGTCGGTGCTTGAAAGTTTCATTATCGGGCGAGCTGCACTTTTTGCAGGTCCTGAAGGAGGCGTAAAAAGGCCAGATGATGTGGAAGCCACATAAGACAGGGCATTTGGCACCCCATTGCTGCTCATTATACTGAATACCGGACTGCCTGCCCCCTGAACAATTTTGGCGTTTGTTTAGTCAGCCGCCGAGTTGTCGCTGCTGCCGCACCCTGACAGTAAAAGTGTGCTCCCAGCCCAAAATGCCACAACACAATTTCTTAGATGTTTCATAACACTCCCCCATTTATTGAAATGTATGCATTATTATTTAACCGCTCACATAAATTAATGCTTATTTGCTGTACGTGAATTCCTTTACACCTTGAAAATAAAGGTTAATTCCTGCTGAACAGGTTCGAAAAAGCCGGGTAGGTATCTGCAGTTTTCATCATAAGCTTCTCCAGACGTTCTCCCTTGCACTCCTTCAGCTTGTCCAGACTCTGTTGAGATGCCGTTGTCTACAGCACTTGCAGCATGCCTATTGTTGATGCTGTCCTGGTTCTAATGGCGTAGTTTAGTGTAAATACGGCTGTGACGGCGAAAACACAGTTGTGCAAAAGAGAGCTTATGTATTCTCATTAATGGAATGTCGTGTGCAAACAGTTTTGTTATAAATTCCCTGTATGTGATTTTAATGAGATAGGTGGGGCTCATGAAGCCATGCCATGGAAAAAATCAATAAAAAGAAAAGATGGTACTCAAAATGCTAATGAAAGACCGGTGCAAAAAAATTTGACTTTATTTAAGTGAATGATAAATAGCATGTTTTAATGTGCAGACATAAACTTCAGGAGGGATTAATTTATGGGAATGTTTTGCCGGAAAAAGATGTTGATACTGCTAAGCTGCTGCCTTTTGTCTCTGGTGGCTGTTGTCGCAGGGTCAGGAACGGCTTACGCTGCGCTTACCTGTGCATCGTGCCACAGCATGCCACCAAGTGACAGCGGCGTCAGAAGCCCCAGCACCGGTGGTTTCCAGGGTGACCACCAGACACACAACCCTGCAACAGCTCAACCCTCAGATTGTTCCAAATGCCACGATGTCACCGGCTACACCAGCAGCCACCGTAATGGCATAATCCAGCTGATTCCGAACATTAACGCTTCACCTGCAACCGGTGCGTACAATGTTGGCGGAACCCCGGTCACTTTCAAGAATCAGACATCGTTGCCGATACTGGGTTCCTGTTCGAATGTAAACTGTCACTTCGAAAAGACAACTCCGAACTGGGGTTCTCCTTATCTGGGAGCCAGATCAGATGTGGTCTGTTCCACCTGCCACGATTCAGTGCCGACAACAAATGCGCACTCCACTCACACCACATATCTGGCTGCAAATGGTGGTGTTCTTGCCTCGGCAACATGCAACAGCTGTCACGTAACCAATTATGGCGACGCTTCTCACGCCTTACAGGTCGGCCGTCCCATCAATGTTGCTCTTGCCACTGGTAAATACAGTACCGCAATGAAAGCCAGTTACCTCCCGTCACAGCAATCCGGCAGGACGGCAGGTGATTGTAGCAATCTCTATTGCCACAGTGACGGTAAAGGAAACTTTGTTAAACCGAACTGGGGAACACCGTCAACAGGCGCTTGCGGAACCTGTCACGGCAATCCGCCATCATCCTCCGGATCGACTGAGGCATCTCCATTCAATCCACATGCTGCAGCTGCCTTTGGCACTTATGTTAATACCTGCGCCAACTGCCACGTCTACACTGACGTGAATGGGCCTACCCATATTAACAACAGCATTGACAAGCAGGCACTGTTAATTACCGAGCCGCACAAGAGCAACAAGACATTCAGCGGTTACTCAGCTTCGTACATAACATCCAAGTCCGTCTGTGCAGACTGCCACAACAGCAGCAATGCCAATAACCAGACGATCCGTCAGGAGTGGAAGCAGACCGCCCATGCGGCAGTAGGCGACAACGCTTTCAGAAGTTCTGACTTTAAAACCCAGGCAAGCAGCAGCAACTGTCCTCGCTGCCACACTACCACCGGCTTCGTGAAGTTTTCATCGGCACGTGCTGGCGGTTCGTGGGGTGTTGCAACTGACTATACAAAAGAGGTCATCACCTGCCGTGCCTGCCACAGCGATATCGCCACCGGCACAGTACGCACCATGACCCCGGTCAAGCCTTTTGCCAACTACACCGCGTTCCAGAATGCCAACTTCGGCACATCCAACGTCTGCGCCGACTGCCACAGCGGCCGGGATGCAGCAAACCGCAGGATTGCCGTAATGTCCAACTTCAGTATCGCACTAAGTTACGGCAGCCACTACCTGCCAGCAGCCGGTACAGTACAGGGTGTTACAGGCTATGCGTTCCCGGGTCGCAGCTACAGTCTGACTGATAACAGCCACGGCAAGGTCGGCACACTCAACGCCAACAGCACCGGCACAGACGGCCCATGCGCCACCTGCCACATGACTGCTACCGACAAGCACTCCTTTGCGGCAATCACCAAAGATGTAAGCGGCGCAGTCGCCACCATCAAGACCAACATCTGTAACAGCTGCCACAGCACTAGTCTGCCGGCAGCAACTCTCGATGCCAAGCGTCTTTCGTTCAACAACGCCATGGATGTCCTCAAGGCAACGCTTGCCGACAAAGGGTTTGTCTGGAACAGTACAACGCTTACATTCAACACAACCGCAGGCGGCACCATCATCAAGTGGGGTCTTAAGACAGGCGACCAGGCTTCCAGGAACAAGTACGGCGCAGCCACCAACTACCGTCTGTTCATTGCCGAGCCGGGTGCTTATGTCCACAACCCTGAATATGCCCGTCAGCTGATCGTTGATTCCATCGATGCGGTCTACAACAACGGTACAGTTACCGGTGATATCACCGCAGCCGTAGCCGACCTGCTTGGCAGAGGCAAGATTACTCAGGCTCAAAGTGACAGCCTGGTTACATACAAGACAGCAACTGCCAGCTGCAACGGTTGCCACGGCTATCCACCTGCCGGTGCAAATGAAACTTCACTGTTTCTGCCGCACTCACCGACTGCATTCAGCAGCACCTATGTCAACACCTGCGCCAACTGCCACGTCTACACCACCGCAAGTAGCGCAACCCATATGAACGGCTCCATTGACAAGCAGGCACTGTTAATTACCGAGCCGCACAAGAGCAACAAGACATTCAGCGGTTACTCAGCTTCGTACATAACATCCAAGTCCGTCTGTGCAGACTGCCACAACAGCAGCAATGCCAATAACCAGACGATCCGTCAGGAGTGGAAGCAGACCGCCCATGCGGCAGTAGGCGACAACGCTTTCAGAAGTTCTGACTTTAAAACCCAGGCAAGCAGCAGCAACTGTCCTCGCTGCCACACTACCACCGGCTTCGTGAAGTTTTCATCGGCACGTGCTGGCGGTTCGTGGGGTGTTGCAACTGACTATACAAAAGAGGTCATCACCTGCCGTGCCTGCCACAGCGATATCGCCACCGGCACAGTACGCACCATGACCCCGGTCAAGCCTTTTGCCAACTACACCGCGTTCCAGAATGCCAACTTCGGCACATCCAACGTCTGCGCCGACTGCCACAGCGGCCGGGATGCAGCAAACCGCAGGATTGCCGTAATGTCCAACTTCAGTATCGCACTAAGTTACGGCAGCCACTACCTGCCAGCAGCCGGTACAGTACAGGGTGTTACAGGCTATGCGTTCCCGGGTCGCAGCTACAGTCTGACTGATAACAGCCACGGCAAGGTCGGCACACTCAACGCCAACAGCACCGGCACAGACGGCCCATGCGCCACCTGCCACATGACTGCTACCGACAAGCACTCCTTTGCGGCAATCACCAAAGATGTAAGCGGCGCAGTCGCCACCATCAAGACCAACATCTGTAACAGCTGCCACAGCACTAGTCTGCCGGCAGCAACTCTCGATGCCAAGCGTCTTTCGTTCAACAACGCCATGGATGTCCTCAAGGCAACGCTTGCCGACAAAGGGTTTGTCTGGAACAGTACAACGCTTACATTCAACACAACCGCAGGCGGCACCATCATCAAGTGGGGTCTTAAGACAGGCGACCAGGCTTCCAGGAACAAGTACGGCGCAGCCACCAACTACCGTCTGTTCATTGCCGAGCCGGGTGCTTATGTCCACAACCCTGAATATGCCCGTCAGCTGATCGTTGATTCCATCGATGCGGTCTACAACAACGGTACAGTTACCGGTGATATCACCGCAGCCGTAGCCGACCTGCTTGGCAGAGGCAAGATTACTCAGGCTCAAAGTGACAGCCTGGTTACGTATAAAAATCCTGAAGCAAGCTGTACTGCCTGTCACGGCAATCCGCCAAGCACTCCGACACACATTGGCATTGTGGCCGGTACCTGTACAAACTGCCACATCTTCACCGGTGTAAATGGTCCAACTCACAACAACGGAGTAGTTGACCTGAACCTTGACGGCGCAAGCTGCAATGCCTGTCACGGCTATCCACCTGCACCGCGTGTTACTGAAGCTCCTCTGACCTTCGGAGTTCAGGGTCAGTGGTCAAGCGCCCGTTTTGAAGACTATTCAGGCGGCGGTGGTGCTCACCTGGTTGCAGGTCACCTCCTCGGCTCTGTCAAGCCTTCTGACGGCTGGACACCATGTCTTACCTGTCACAGTGGCGGAGCAAGCACACACAGCAGAGTGTTGCCTGTTCGAAACCATGTTGAAAACGTAAAGGTAATTGTTGATCCTAAATTCAGCTTTAACAATGCAACATTGCCTGTCTACACCACTGCCAGACTTACAAGCGGCGGGACTAACCAGACCGGAAACTGCTACAACGCAAGTTGTCACTTCCGTCCTTCACCAAAGTGGAGTTTAGAGAGATAGTATTGAAATGATATAGGCAGGGTTGAAAACCCAGTGGAGCCGTAACAGGTTCCACTGGGTTTTTCTTTTCGGTGGAGATGTGTGAAGTGGCCGTCTTTAGCCCTCATGTTCCCACTCAGGTTGTTCTACTGGTAAATCAGGCACCATCTGCAGAATCGTTTCGCATTGAATTGCGATGATTCTTTCGAAATGTCTAAACGGGCGGGGTTTTCCTGATCCTTCTCACTGTTTCTGACAACTGCTCAATCTCTGCTTCCGTAAGCTTCCTGTCCCTGTAGATGGCTGCCGTATAGGTTGCTACAAACTCTCTCACATCAGCATTGTCAAGATGGGCAACTGCTTCATGGAGTCCGGAGGAGGGTGAAAACAGGATGCCGTATCTTGCTTTTGTAACCCGCTTGAATTTTGCCAGAAGCCGCTCTTCGGGCGTTTTCCGTTTTGTAGTCAACAGCATAAACAGGAGAGCGAGCAGAAGGGGCAAGGCAAGATAAGGCGCGGCTTTGCGGAGATTGAACCTGATCTCCCTGATCCCTTGAAATCCCTGACTTACCCGGACTGCAGCAGAGAGCTGGCTTTCAAAGTCGTAGGTTATGACTGCTTTATTCCAGTAATATGAGAGGGAGTCGAGAGCGAGCCTCATCTTCAGGCTAAAATCAGTCCGTTTTCTGGAGACACTCTCTTCAAAGTTGACGGCAAAGCGGCTCGGGTCAACGGTTATCCAGCCGCTGCCATCAATCCAGACCTCCACCCAGACGTGAGCTTTCTCTTCGCTGATGACATAGTAGCCGGCCAGTTCATTGTAGTCGCCGCCATAGTAGCCCCCAACAAGCCTTGACGGCAGCCCGGCCAGACGCAGCGCCGTTGCAAACGATATGGCAAACAGCTCGCAGTGCCCTTTTTTTGCATCGAAAAGAAAATTCTCCAGGGCATTGGCGCCGGTAGGCAGACCGCTGGAGGCGTAGGAGAGATTCATCTTTGCAAAGATATTTTCGATTGCATCAAGTTTCTGCTTATTTTCTCTTATGCCTGTGACAGCTCGTGCAACAAGGCTCTTCAGGCGTTCCGGTGTATTTGCCGGGGGCTGAAGGTAGAACTTTTTGTTGAAACTGCCGATGGTCGACAGGGTTGCATCAGTTTTCGCAAGGATCTGATAACTCCTGAGACCTCCCGTCAAACGGGGCGCCGGAAAAACCCGGTCATCATGGGGCTGGCCCCGGTAGCCGATTATCCTCTCCGGTCTGTTGAGGGTTGGCAGAAAGGGGATTCTCCCTGGCTCAAGGAAAATATTGAGCGACACATTTTTCCCATCCTTTATGGTGCTTTTTTCCGGCGGAGGTGTTTGACGGATCCATTCATCATTTTTGATGCTGTTCAGGACAATGGCTCTCCAGTAGAGCTGATTTGGCAACAATTTCTTCGTCTCTGCCCTGAAAACGACACTGCTCCCCGTGCTGATACTCCCCTTGTCACCTGCCTTGACAGACTCGCTGATGCCGCTTCTGTCGGCACCTGCCCGGGTCAGGCCGTGCCAGACTGGCAGCTGGGTCCGCGGCAGGATGAAAAACAGAAAAATGATCAGTGGCGCTGCAACTAGAGGCTGGAGCAGGGCAACCGATATAATAGAGCGGAGCTCTCTGGAATCGGGCTCAAAAGCAGCAGCCCTGCTTTGAAAGGTCAGCAGCACCATTGAAACCGTGAAAACAAAGAGGAGTGCGATCAGATAGAAGACAAAGCCGGGGCTGAGATCAAAGAGGGTGGAGCCTGCCAGGCAGAACATGGCAAGGGTGAGGCTCTGCATGAAATTACGGGGTGATTTCTCACCAACAAGCCGTATTGCCAGGAAGATGGCAAGCATCTCCACCGCAGGCTGCACGACATTATGCCTGTTGAATTGAAGCGCGTAAAAAAGAAATGCGGCTATGGAGAGGATGAGGCTGTAGCGCTCCTTTAGTGCCAGCTCTTTTCTCTCGGCAAAGAATGCAAAGATTATGGCCAGAGGGATGGCAACCTTCGGGATAGCCCCAAGATAGGAGGCCAGCGGCAGATAGCCGATGACAGCGGCTAGGCAAAGGAGGCTGCTTAGGATATTTCTGATCCTAAACATGGTTGGCCAACTCCGCCAGCAGCTTGAGACGATGACTCCTGGATAATTCTGGTGGAATCGTTTTGTCACCGATTCTGAGGCCGGTAGCTCTCCCTTCGAGGATAAGCCTGTTTATCAGAAAAGCAGCGTGACCAAGCTGATCCTCAATTCCACCGGGAAGCCCGTCAAGCTCGATGATTACCGGCTTGCCAGACTCCGCTGACATCTCCTTGACCAGCAGTTCATCATGCCTGGCCGAAAGTTTCCAGTGGATCTGCTTCAATGGTTCGGCTTCGGTGTACGCGCCGATGGACTCTGTCTCTGTGCTGCTCCCTTTGCGCCGCTGCGACAGGCTCCCGGCATCGACGGTGCTATCGTCATGCCAGCCGACAGGGAGCGGAATGGGGCAGGGGAAGACAAGGCAGGATTCATCAAGCATGTAAATGTTGCTCCGCACAAAGAAGTTGACCGGGAAGGGGGATTTGACAATAGCTTTTCTGATTACAGCTATCCCCCTTTTGTCAAAAGTTACGGTGACTTTGCGCTCCTGTCGCTGTTTTGGAGCAAGCAGATGGCACATGATTTCAGAGCCTTCAATGGCAATGGTGAGCAGGTAGTGGGGTAGGAACTTTCGCTTTGTGCAGAGCTGGAGAGTCAGCTGCGACGGCGTGTTGCAGTAGATTTCATCGGGGAATTTCAGCGCTATGCGCAACTTTTGCAGGTTGCGCAGCCCGAAAACGCCGCTGATTGCCATGAAGCCGAGCATTGAAGAGTCGATCAGAAAGAGGAGGTTGTTGCCGGTATTGACCGCAGCCAGGCCGAGGAGAATCGTCAGGATGATATAGAGGGTTCCGGCTGTATTGACCTTTATGACAGGGGGATCGGGATTTTTGTCAGTAGATCGTTTAATAACCCCTCCCTGTCGATCGATTCGTATCCCGGCCTCATCAGCAGTCTGTGGGCCTCGACCGGTACGGCAAGCTCCTTGATATCTTCAGGGAGGACGAAATCGCGGCCAGCCAGAAATGCATTTGCTTTTGCAGCATCGGCCAGATTTATACCCCCTCTGGTGGAGATGCCTGTCTGTACCATGGCATGATTCCTGGTTGCAGTGACAATCGTGTAGATGTAGTCAGCCAGTTTTTCCGAGAGGAAAATGCCGGTTTTGACACTTTTGATCCCCTGGATAATCTGATCATGATCGACAACCGGTTGTATGGAGCGGATTCCGTCGCGGATGCTGCCGGAGCGGATGATTAATTTTTCAATCTCCTCATCCGGGTAGCCCATCCCTGTTCTGATGAGGAACCGGTCCATCTGGGACTCGGGGAGAGGGTAGGTGCCGACCTGTTCGGAAGGGTTCTGGGTGGCGATTACCAGAAAAGGGTCAGGGAGGTGGTAAGTCTCGCCATCGGCGGTTACCCTCTGCTCCTCCATGGCCTCCAGAAGGGCGCTCTGGGTCTTTGGCATGGCCCGGTTGATCTCGTCCACCAGGAGAATATTGTTGAAGATCGGTCCCTTGATAAAGCGAAAGCCGTTTTCATGACGATCAAAAATTGTCAGGCCGGTGATGTCGGAGGGGAGCAGGTCGCTGGTACACTGCACCCGGCCGAAGGTGAGGCCGAGAGCCGAAGCAAGTGCCAGGGCAAGTGTGGTTTTGCCAAGGCCGGGCAGATCCTCGATAAGGATATGACCACCTGTCAAAAGGGCAATGACGGCGAGTTTCAGAGGTTTCTCCCTGCCGGGGAGATGGCTATCGGCAAGGTGGGGGATTATCCGCTGGAGCGGATTTTGTTTGTTACTGTTATTCAATTGGTTGTCTCTTAATGGAATCGTAATAATCAGGGTAGAGCTTTTTAGCGCAATCATTGCAGATCCCATGGCTGAAAACTGCTTCAGAATATTTGCTGATATACTCTTCAACCTGCTGCCAGTAGCCTGCATCATCCCGTATTTTCTTGCACGACGAGCAGATAGGAATGATGCCGCTGAGGATCTTTATCTTTGCCATGGCATCTTCAAGTTCGATGGCTCTGGCCAGAAGTTGATCGTGCTGGAATTTCATCATCAGGTGGTTATGTACCCTGAGAAGCACGAGTTTTGAGTTGAACGGTTTTGTAATGTAATCAACCGCACCAAGTTCCAGTCCCTGAGATTCATGTTCCGGTTGGTCAAGGGCAGTGATGAAGATTACGGGAATGTCGCGTAACTCTTCGCTCTCTTTCAGGCTACGGCAGACTTCGTAGCCGTTCATGACAGGCATCATAACATCAAGCAGTATTAGGTCAGGTTTAACCTTTCCTGCATGTTCAAGGGCCTGGCTGCCGTCGAGAGCAAAATAGATCTCATAATTAATCGAAAGAAGCTCACCAAGAACCTGAACGTTTTCAGGCAGATCATCTACAACCAGTATGACAGGTCTCATTTCAGACATCGTAAGCTCCTTGGTTGAAAGATTAACATAAATCGGAATTTTGGCTTATAGAAAATTAGACGTTAAATAGTTTGTTTGCGGCCTGTTCAGTCGGCTCTGACAATGATTATACCTGCAGATTTTCCTGATGCATGAATAAACGGCTTTTTTACTGTCCGTTGCGCTATAATTCTGCTATAAAAACAAATTCATTCACTCACTTGAACACGGAGTTAGAGCAGATGCCGATAGCAACAATTGAAGAGGCTGTAGAAGAGATTCGCAAGGGGCGCATGGTAATTCTTGTCGATGATGAAGATCGCGAGAATGAAGGCGACCTGACAATGGCTGCCGAGATGATTACCCCTGAAGCAGTCAACTTTATGGCAAAGTTCGGCCGCGGCCTGATCTGCCTTACCCTGACAGCGGAGAAGTGCGACACACTTCGCCTGCCGCCAATGGTTTCATCCAATACTTCATCCTTTGGAACAGCCTTTACCGTCTCCATCGAGGCAAAAAAAGGTGTCACCACAGGAATTTCTGCTGCTGACCGTGCCCACACTATCCTCACTGCCGTTGCTGACGACTGCAAGGCCGAAGATCTTGCCCGTCCGGGGCACATTTTTCCGCTGCGCGCCAGAAGCGGCGGTGTGCTTGTCCGTACCGGCCAGACCGAAGGTTCGGTCGATCTGGCAAGGCTTGCCGGGCTCAAATCCGCCGGTGTCATCTGCGAGATCATGAATGATGACGGCACCATGGCGAGAATGCCGGAGCTGAGGAAGTTTGCCATCGAACATGGTCTGAAGATCTGCTCTGTGGCCGACCTTGTGGCCTACCGGATGAAGAATGAGTCCCTTGTAAGACGAGCTGTTGAAGTCCCTATCCCGACCATCTACGGCGGCGATTTCACTGCCATAGCTTTTCTGAATGACGTCGATGAGCTTGAGCATCTTGCCCTTGTCAAGGGTGATGTTACCACCGACGAGCCGGTGCTTGTCCGCGTTCATTCCGAGTGCATGACCGGCGATGTCTTTGGCAGCGGCAGATGCGACTGCGGTGAGCAGCTCCATAATGCCATGGCAATGGTGGAACGTGACGGTCGCGGTGTTATCCTCTACATGCGCCAGGAAGGTCGCGGCATCGGTCTCATCAATAAGCTGAAAGCCTACAGCCTCCAGGATCAGGGCAAAGATACCGTCGAGGCCAATCTGGAACTCGGTTTCAAGGCCGATCTTCGCGATTACGGTATCGGCGCGCAGATACTGGTCAATCTCGGCATCAAGAATATCCGTCTCATGACCAATAACCCGAAAAAGGTGGTCGGTCTTGAGGGCTACGGTATTAACATAGTCGATCGGGTGCCGATTGAAGCGGAGCCAACCGCGACAAACCTCAAATACCTGCAGACCAAGCGTGAAAAAATGGGGCATCTGCTGGAGAATCTTTAAAATATCTGGAGGGAATTATGCCTAATTTCATTGAAGGAAAACTTGACGCAAAAGGGCTTTCATTCGGAATCATTGTTGGCCGTTTCAATAGTTTCATTGCAGAAAGGCTGCTGGAAGGGGCTTTGGACGGACTTGTACGCCATGGCGCTGACGATGCAAAGATAGATGTACTCCGGGTTCCGGGTGCATTCGAAATACCCCTTGCTGCCAAAAAAATGGTCGAGCTCAAAAAATATGATGCTGTCATCTGTCTGGGCGCAGTCATTCGCGGCTCTACACCCCATTTCGATTATGTCTCATCGGAAGTTTCAAAAGGTGTTGCCCATGTCTCTCTCGACAGCGGCGTACCGGTGATTTTCGGGGTGCTTACTACCGACACTATCGAACAGGCCGTTGAAAGGGCAGGGACAAAGGCCGGAAACAAGGGCTTTGATGCAGCAATGACTGCCATTGAAACCGCAAATGTATTCAGGGAGCTTAAATAGTGGGAGTGCGAAGAGAAGGTCGTGAAATTGCTGTGCAGGCGCTTTATGCAATCGAGCTGAGCCCTTGTCAGCCCAGGGAGGCCATAAACCTCTTTTTCGAGTCAGACACCTTCAAAAGGTCCTCAAAAGAGTTTGCCACCGATCTGCTTTTAGGGATTCTCGATAAAAGTGCAGAACTTGATGCACGCATTAGCGAGAAGTCTCCCAACTGGTCCATCTCCAGAATGGCGAAGATTGACCTTTCGATCATCAGGCTTGCTGCTTTTGAGCTGATTTACAAGGCTGACATCCCCAAAAATGTCACCCTGAACGAGGCCATAGAAATTGCCAAGAAATTCGGCAGCGAGGAGTCGCCTTCCTTTGTTAATGGTATTCTCGATGAAATCGCCAGGACTATTGCGGAGAAACAGTAGAAAGGCAGGCTGAAGGCTGAAGGTTGAAGGATTATAAAATTGATCAGGTTATTTAGGGGAGTTAGTCTGGCAGGTTTTTTTACTTCAGCCTTCAGTCTTCAGCCTAAAAACCTTACTAACAGAGAGTGATTATGAAAGATATTTATGCAGGTCTTATAGGTTTTGGAACCGTCGGTGCCGGTGTGGTCAAGCTTCTTCAGGGGAATGCGTCCCTGATCTCAGACAAGCTTGGCGCCCGTCTCATCCTCAAAAAAATAGCAGACCTTGATACGACTACGGATCGTGGCGTTCAGCTTTCACCGGGGATGTTGACCAGCAGTGTCAACGATGTTCTTGATGATCCGGAAATCAGCATCGTTATTGAGCTGATCGGTGGCTATGAGCCTGCCAAGAGCTTTGTCCTCAGGGCAATTGCCGCAGGCAAGCATGTTGTTACCGCAAACAAGGCTCTTTTGGCGCTCCATGGCGATGAGATCTACGCAGCTGCCGCAAAGGCCGGTGTAGAGGTGCTCTATGAAGCGGCCGTAGGGGGCGGCATCCCGGTTCTCTCCGCTATCAAGGGGAACATGGCAGCCAACCGCTTCAACACTATCCTCGGCATTCTCAACGGTACCTGTAACTACATCCTTACACGTATGACCAAGGAAGGGCTTGATTTTGCCGATGTGCTCAAGAACGCCCAGGAGCTTGGCTATGCCGAGGCTGATCCGACCTTCGATATTGAAGGGATCGACACTGCCCACAAGCTGGCGCTGCTCCTCTCCCTCTGCTTTGGCACAAAAGTCCAGTTCGACCAGATCTACACCGAAGGGATAACCTCCATCTCGGCCATTGATATCAATTTTGCCCAGCAGTTCGGCTACAGGATCAAGCTTCTTGCAATCGGCAAACGCGATGGCGACAGGATCGAGGCCAGGGTTCACCCGACCATGATCCCTGTTCACTACCCTATGGCCGATGTTGATGGCCCGTTCAACGCGATCCGACTTACCGGTGATTTTGTCGGTCCGGTCATGTTTTACGGTCGCGGAGCAGGGCAGGAGCCCACTGCAAGCGCAGTTGTCGGTGACATGATGGATATTTCCAGAAATATCATCGCCGGAGTCGGTCAGCGTGTTGCCCCACGTGGCTTCATCAACGAAAAGATCGCCAGCCTTGCCATAAAGCCGATTGGCGAGAGTGTCAGCCGCTATTATCTGCGCTTCAGCGTTGTCGACCAGCCGGGTGTTCTAGCTGCCATTGCCGGAGCACTTGGAAAATATAACATCAGCATCGAATCAATGATTCAGAACGGCCGTAGCGGCGACTATGTACCGATTGTCATTATCACCCACGAGGCAAAGGAGAGCGACATAACTGCCGCCCTTGCCGAGATTGATGGTTTGGATATGATTAAAGAGAAGAGTAATCTCATCAGAATCGAGGATAATCTCGAATAGACAAAGATCTGCTTGAATCAGGTTTTACTTAAGGGGCTCACTCATGTGTGCCCCTTTTTTATGTTTTAGGCTAAAAAAGCTCACCGAAAGTTCTTACAGAAATGAACCGTTCCGAAGGCTTTGGCGGAAGTTGGGAGTTTGGGGCGCTGATGTAAATGAGATGTTTGATGCCGTACTCATCTGCGGTACGTAAATTTGTTTCGCTATCTTCACCAAGCATGGTTCTTGCCGGGTCGTAGGGGATTTTCTTTTGCAGTTCTCCCCAGAAGGCACCCTCTTCCTTTGGCAGACCAAGATCGTGGGCCGAGATAATCTCGTCGAAATAGGGGCCGAGGCGGGTCTTTTTCATCTTCAAGGAAAGGGTCTTGCCATGGGCGTTGGTGACGAGGTGAACGGTTTTGCCGCTGCTTCTCAAAAACCCGAGAAACTCGATCACATCCGGGTGGACAGCGATGAGATGCTCAATCTCCAGCTTCAGCATGGGGATGTCAAGGCCGACCTGCTCACTCCAGTAATCCAGATCTGTCCAGTTGAGGGTGTTCTCCTGGGAGCGGAACATGGCGTAGAGCTTCTCTTTGGCTGCATCAAGAGCGATGCCGTTCTTTGCTGCAAACCTCTTCGGCAGATGCTCCAGCCAGAAGTGATCGTCAAAGTGCCTGTCAAGCAGGGTGCCATCCATGTCGAGGAGGACGGTGTCTATTTCGTTCCAGTTGATCTGCATCTGAACTCCGATTAAAAAAGGGAGAGCCCCGAAAGACTCTCCCTCTTTGTTCATGCTGTCAGAAGATTACTTCTTCTTCGGAGCAACAGCTTTCTTTACTGGCTCAGCAGGAGCCGGAGCGGCTGCAGGAGCTGCTTTCCAGTTGTTCAGGTCGTGTGCAATGCCGTGGCAGTCTGCACATTTCGGGAACTTGGCCATGATGCCTGCTGCGTGAGGAATGCCGTGGCAATCCTGGCACTTAGGTACCATTTTGTGCTTCTCCTGGTGACAGGTTACGCAGAGAAGTGTCTTGTGTTTAGCCTTGCTTGCGGTAAGGAGGCTGAATGCCTTGGCGTGGCAGGCTGCGCACTGCTTTGAAGGTGTATCAGCAGCGTAGACAACATTTTTCGGCTGGTGAGCCTTGTGGCACTTCTTGCAGTCGCCAGGACCCTGCTCTGCAGAGTGAGCCTTGTGGCACTGTGTACACTGAGGAACCTTGCCATGTACGTCGTGGCAGAAGGAGCAGGCGAGTTTGGAGTGCTTGCTCGGGAACTGCTTGAGCTGGGCGATCTGTGGTGTGTGGCAGGTGAGGCATGGGTCTGTCACGTCACGACCGAAGACGATCTCTTTTGGCTGGTGCGGGTTCTTGTGGCACTGGAGGCAGCCGCCAAGTTTGTAGTGAGCTTTGCCTTCATGGCACTGGCCGCAGAGCGGGATGATCTTTCTGTTTGTCGGTGGGTGACCGTTGTGGCAGTCCTGGCAGGTGATCTTGGTCTTGTGTGCTCTACCTTTTGCTTCGATGTCAGCAGGTGCTTTTGCGTGACACTTGACGCAGTCTGCGCTGGTAAGGCTGACTGCCGGTTTTGCCGGTTCTGCTGCAAATACTGCAGAAGCAAGCAGAATGAGGGCTGATGCTAATAATGCGATTTTCTTCATTCTTTCTCCCCTTTTATGGTGATGTGCCAAAGTGGCATAAATAAATTTGCTGCATTTAACACTTATGTGTCTGTTTCGTCAATGGATTATATGGCTTTGGCTTCCACAAAAGCGCGTATGGCTGCGTAATCGGCATCCATTATTTCACATCTTGATTCAAGGAGATCAAGGCCCGACAGTCCTTGCGGGAGCAGAGGCTCTTCCCCGGTGGCATCTTTAACGGCATCGCCGAACTTGGCCGGGTGGGCTGTTGCCAGGCAGATGAAGTCGCTGTTGCCAAGATTAGAGTCCATTGCAGCCTTGACACCGACTGCTGTGTGTGGATCCAGCAGGTAGTCGTGGGATTTTTTAAATTCGGCAATGGTTGCCAAGGTCTCTTCACGGTTTACGGAGGATGAGGAGAAATCCTTTTCGACCTGCTCCATTTCGGTAGCAGTAAAATTCATCTTTCCTGTAGCGGAAAATTCTGCCAGGGCGTTTTTGAGTTTTGTCGAATCCTCGTTGAAGAGATAGAAAAGGTAACGCTCGAAATTGGAGGCAACCTGAATGTCCATGGAAGGGGAAATGGTCGGGACAACTGTTCCGGTTGAGTAGTCGCCGCTGTTAACCATCCGGGTGAGGATGTTGTTTTCGTTTGTGGCAAGGATCAGCTTTTTGATCGGCAGCCCCATACGTTTTGCCACATATCCGGCAAAGATGTCGCCGAAATTGCCGGTGGGGACCGAGAAGACGATCTCTTTTGAACTGGTGTCAGTAACTTTGAGCCAGGCGTAGAAGTAGTAGACAACCTGTGCCAGAACCCTTGCCCAGTTGATGGAGTTAACTGCGCCAAGGGAATGTTTTGTCTTGAAGTCGATGTCACCGAACATCTGCTTGACCATGTTCTGGCAGTCGTCAAAGGTGGCATTCACGGCAATGTTGAAGACATTGGGGTCGGTAACGGTGGTCATCTGCAGAGCCTGAATTGCCGAGGTTCTGCCATGGGGGTGGAGGATGAAGATGTTGATGTTATCTTTGCCGCGAACCCCGTAAATGGCCGCGCTGCCGGTGTCGCCGGAGGTTGCGCCGACAATGTTCATCTTCTCTTTACGCTCTTTCAGTAGGTATTCGAAGATGTTGCCGAGGAGCTGGAGGGCAACATCCTTGAAGGCGAAGGTCGGGCCGTGGAAAAGTTCGAGGACATGGAGGCCATCGACGGTGACGACCGGTGTAATCTCGGAATCTGTGAAGGTCGAGTAGGAGCGGTTGATCAGGGATTCAAGGTCAGAAAGCGGGATGTCATCGGCAAAGGGGGCGATGATTTTCAGGGCCAGCTGCTGATAGGAAAGAGAACGCCACGATTCGATGGTCTCTCGTGAAAATGAAGGGTAGCTCTCGGGGAGAAGCAGGCCGCCGTCGGTGGCAAGCCCCATCATTACCGCATCCTTGAATCTTATGGGCTCAATGCCCCCTCTGGTGCTGATGTATTTCATGATATTTTCACCCTTCTGCCAATCACTTCAAGCCGCCCCTCGGCAAAGAGTTTGATGGCGGCAGGATAGAGTTTGTGCTCTTCGACGTGAATCCTTTGGGAAAGCGTCTCTTCCGTATCGTCTTCCAGAACCGCCACAGCCGACTGCATGATGATCGGCCC
>JACABD010000009.1:68694-84367 GCA_013377075.1 Geobacteraceae bacterium
GCCTTGTTGCTGATGACGCAGACAACTTCGGCATTCATCTCACCCTTTTCGGAGCTGTCGATGATCGCCTGAAGATTGGTACCGCTCCCTGAAATGAGCACGCCGATCCGAGTTTTTAACCTTTCACCTTTCACCATTCGCCATTTACCTTTTAAACCAGTTCCACGGCTTCGGCACCATGATCGCACTTGGCAACTTCACCGATTACGAAGGCTTTTTCGTTGAGGCCGCTGAGTCTGATGAGAATGTCGTCGGTTTCTTTCTCCGGAACAGCCAGTACCATGCCGATGCCGCAGTTGAGGGTGCGAAGCATTTCGGTTTCCTCAATGTTGCCGGCCTTTTGCAGGATGTCGAAGATGGGGAGGGTGGTCCATGAGCCTCTGTGGAGAACAGCCTTGCAGCCGTGGGGGAGCACGCGTGGGATGTTTTCCAGAAGGCCGCCGCCGGTGATATGGGCAATGCCGTTGATTTTGAAGTCACGCAGGAGGTTAAGGACAGATTTTACATATATTTTTGTCGGTGTGAGCAGCTCGTCAGCAACTGTCCTGCCGGTTTCGGGGAGGATGCTGTCGATTTTGAGCCCCATCCGCTCGAAGATAACTTTTCTGGCAAGGGAGTAGCCGTTTGAGTGGAGACCGGTTGAGGCGAGGCCGATGAGCTTGTCGCCGACAGTTATGGAAGAGCCGTCAATAAGGTTTTCGCGGTCGACAACGCCAACGGTGAAGCCGGCCATGTCGTATTCGCCGTCGGCATAGAAGCCGGGCATCTCGGCAGTTTCGCCGCCGATCAGGGCGCAGCCAGCCTGAATGCAGCCATCGGCAATCCCTTTTACTATGTCTGCAGCCTTTACCGGGTCCAGCTTGCCGGTGGCAAGGTAGTCGAGAAAGAAGAGCGGCTCAGCCCCCTGGACAACGATGTCATTGACGCACATTGCAACCAGGTCGATGCCGACAGTGTCGTGCTTGTCTGCCATGAAGGCAAGTTTCAGCTTGGTGCCGACGCCGTCTGTACCGGAGACGAGCACCGGATTTTTGTACTTGCCGCTGTTAAGGGAGAAGAGTCCGCCGAATCCGCCGATATCGGCCATCACTTCGGGTCTGGAAGTGGCCTTAACAAAAGGCTTGATCATCTTGACAAAATTATTGCCTGCATCTATGTCAACACCTGAATCTTTATACGTTATACGATCTTCGCTCAAAATACCGCCTCCTCTGAAATGACGGAAAAATATATGCTATTGAAGCCCAAAAGTCAATTATTTCCGCCCTTGACAAAGCTGTTTACAGCGCTCTTTCCTTCACCTATCATGCTTGACCATATATGATCGAATTTTCGAATGAAATAACCATCTGTCCGATGGGTGAAGAGGATCTGGATCAGGTTCTCAACATAGAAGCAAAGTCGTTCCCTCATCCCTGGCTGCGTCAGCATTTCATCGATGAACTGAACTCCTCCTACGGATTTCCTCTTTCCGCATTTGATCCATCGAACCGGCTCATCGGCTACATCTGCCCTATGCTCCTTCTCGATGAAGGGCACATCATGAATGTTGCCGTTGCTCCTTCTGCCCGCGGAATAGGGGTCGGCAGGCTCCTGGTGCAGAGGGTACTTGATGACTGCCGTGCAGAAAACGCTTCCTATGTCTCACTGGAGGTTCGCGAATCGAATCAGTCGGCAATATCTCTCTACCGGAAGATGGGGTTTATAGATATGGGGAGAAGGAAGCGCTACTACGAAAACGGCGAGGATGCGCTGATGATGGAGTATGTTTTTTAGGAGTTAATCAGAACAACAGCAGATGCAACACCCCTCTAAACAGAATCCCGACTGCCGCACCCAAAATGGCTGGCCGAGCTATGGAGCTGCAACGGCTCCCGGCAGAGATCAGTACCGCCACCCCGACAATATCGCACGGATTGGTGATGAATCCTGCCATCCGGTTCAGCTCCTGAACCGTAATTGCCCCTTCTTTGAGAAGATTCAGGGTCACCCCCATCATGGCTGTGCCACCGGCAAGGTACTTTGTTGCAAGGGGGAGGACGGCGACAACCGGAAAGCCGATCAGTCTGAAGGCCGGGGCGAGAAAACTTTCCAGAAGCGCAATGGCGCCGGTTGACTTGAGTATGTTGACAAGAAAGATCGCCAGAATCAGCATGGGGATTGTGGCGAGGATGACCTGAACCGCCTCCTGTCCACCGACTATCATCAGGTTAAGGGCTGTCGATTTCCTGCTATCGGTTCTCTCCGGAATATGACTGCTATCTGGCAGTAAAGCATCATCGGCTGATCTGGCAAAGAGGTAGTAGGTGAGGGCGGCAGCAACAAGTCCGCCGACTATCGAGGTAAGCATGATCACCGGCAGGTTGAGGCCGACCGAAACCATGGGGAAGACCACATTTGCCTGGGAGAGGGTAAGTATCATTGCCAGGGTTGCAGCAATTCTCCGCTTTGAAGTTGCGTCATTCTCCATGATTGTCAGGGTTGCCAGGGGGGCGGCAAAGCTGACCAGCAGCATCTGTACAATGGCAAAAACACCGGCTCCGGGGATACCGAAAGGTTTGAGGAGAGGTTGCAGAATTCTGGCAGTAAAGGCAAGCACCCCCCGTGCTTCAAGTACCTTCATGACGGCCATCATGATGACCAGTACCGGCAGAAGGGTGTATAAAGCCAGCTCGATGCCCGATCTGCCGGATTGCAGAATGATTTTTATCAGCTCTTCCATTTTTGCCCCAGTATCTGTCCCTGAATGTTTCCAAAGGTTTTAATACATTCTTTCCTAAAACAGAAATAAAAAAAGGATCATTTTTCAATGCCGAAAATACGACCGCTTTGGTTGACTAATGGTCGCTGCTCCCCTAAGATTAAAACAGGCACTATGACTATGAAACCATCGATTAACAGATTCAGTCTCGTTCAGAAACTTTTTGCCAGCTATGCTGCCATGACACTGTTTACCATGGCTGCCCTGTTGTTCGCACTTCTCGGACTATTCTCACTTAACAAGACCGCGCGGGAGATTGCCAACAACGATCTTGTCTTTATCGATTCGATTAATAAACTGCATGACTCTATTATCGCTCAGGAGCGTTACGCCGGTAAATTCTCGATCCTAAAAGGGGGAGAGTTTACCGAGCTTTTCAAAAAACGTGAAGCCGAATTTCAGCGGCTTTCAGGCAGTATTGACATATCCCGTCATAGTAATGATAAGCAGGCCCTTGACAAGCTTTACGCCGACTTCAGGCTGGCAGCAGATGGGCTGTTTACTGCACAGGTGACCGACACGGCGCCACTTCACAAAAGTTCTGCCAATATCCAGACTCTTCTAGAGACGCTCTATTCCCGCGAGCAGCTGATGCTTGATGCCAAGCTCAAGTCAGCAGACCAGAAGGAGAGTTTTACGGTCAAGTGGTCGCTGATCCTCTCTGTGACCGGCTTTGTGCTGGCAATTGTTGTGGCGGCACTGTCAATATTCAATATATCCTCAGCAATTGCAAAACTTAAAAAAGCAACTCACCGGATTGCTGAAGGGGATTTTGATTATGATCCGCAGATTCCGGCAGGGGATGAAATAGGCGAACTGGCCAAGGATTTCAGCCGGATGGCAGAGAGGCTAAAAGTTCTGGAGCAGATGAGTCTTGATGCAAGCCCGCTCACCCGGCTCCCCGGTAATATCGCCATTGAACAGGTGCTGACCAGGCGTCTTGCCGATGACAGACCTTTTGCCATCTACTATGCAGACCTTGATAATTTCAAAGCGTATAATGATCGTTACGGTTATGTAAAAGCCAGCGAAGTAATCAAGATTTCGGCCCAGTTAATTGATGAAGCTGTCAGGAAGGTTGCAGAGCCCCAGGCCTTTGTCGGTCATGTCGGTGGAGATGATTTTGTCATTATTGCCGATTGCGAACGGGCAGAGTCCATATGCAGGCAGATCATAGCAGATTTCGAAGCTGAAATAGTCAGGCATTATTCGCCGGAGGATCTGGCGCGTGGTGCCATAGAAGGGGTGGATCGTTATGGCGTTGAGAGAATATTTCCGATCATGACAATATCGATTGCCGTAGTTATCTGTGGCAGTGGTGAGTTCAGTTCTGCTGTAGATATTGCCAGGGCTGCAGCCGAAATAAAAGATCACGCCAAGGGGTTGCCGGGGAGTAATTTCATGTTCAATCGCCGCACTGCAAGCCGATGAAGAGGCTTGTTCTCATAGTTTTCTTTGGGGTCGGTCTGCTCGGCTGTTCAACTTTCAATGGACCGACATCTTCCATAATTAGCCGTTATGAAGCAAACCGCAAACTGTCATCTGCCATTCAGGAGGTGGAGCGTGGCAGATATTCCGCTGCCATTGCCATTTTTGAGGAGATCATTGCTGAGCCGGGGATCAATGGGGTTACCGATGAAGCCCTTTTCCGCGTAAGTCTGCTCAAGCTTCTTTATGAAGAAAAAGATGGGGGTGTCTCTTCGCTTCGCTACCTGGAGATGCTGCGAAGCTATTTTCCGGAGAGCAGCTGGACTCAGCAGAGCAAGACTTTGTATGAGTTTGTCAAGGGGGCCGTCGAAGCCAAGAAGCAAAATCGTAATTTAAAGATACATAATCTATCTTTGACTAAGGATAATAAGGATTTGCATCAGAGTATCGACCGTCTAAAATCCCTTGATATGAAGCTTGAAAGAAAGATGCCATAAGATTGAATTAAACCAATTGGTTTAATGGAAAAGGGACAGCTTTTGGGCTGTCCCTTTAAATTTTAAGCTAAACCGGTGCAGACTGTCTTGTGCTTTGCGGAGCGGGCGCTTCAAAGCCGGCAAATACCTTGGCTCCGAGCATGAATTCTGCCCAGAATTCTTTCCACTGGGAAGGTGGTCTGTCACCAGCTTCAGCGGGTTTGAGCTCGGCAAGAAATACTGTTAGCCCTGCGCCTGCTGCAAGCAGGATTCCGGCAAGCATGAAGGATTTTGACAATCCTCCCGGCTGAGCATTAAGCATCTCGGAAACCTTACCCATTACGAAGCCGCCAACTCCCCATGCTGTAAAGAGTGCGCCATAATTGAGACCATAATTCTTTGTTCCCCAGTAATCCTTTGCAAAAGAGGGGAAAAGGCAGAGGTTCGAACCGTAGTTGAAACCGATAAATGTGGCAAGAAGGACAAGCAGGGCTGCATTGTTTGTTGATACAACCGGAACGGCTGCAAACATAAGTGCAGCCTGGAATGCCAACATTATGAAGAGGGTTGCGCGACGACCTATCTTGTCAGAAAGTATACCTGCCACAACACGTCCACCGGCATTGCCGATTGCCATGATGGCTACAGCGACAAATGCCATGGGTCCCATGCTCTTTTTTGCAAGCCCGGCAACACTGCCGATAACCATAAGCCCAGCTCCTGAACCGATGAAGAAGGTTGCCCAGAGTACATAGAACTTGTAGTTTCTGAGGATCTCGCTGACATTGGCATTTATAACCGGTTTCGATGCGTTCAGTTTGGCAACAGGGCCGACATTCGCAGGTTCTGGTGGCACGTAACCGGCAGGCGGATTGATAATAAAAAAGGAAAGGCCACAGACAATTACTGTAAAGGCGGCGGCAAAGAAAAACATTGACTTCTGAATGCCGAAAATCCCGAGAAGCCATGAAGAGAGCGGTGCAATATAGACAGGTGCAAGGCCGAAACCTGCAACAACAATTCCTGCAATGAGCCCTGTTTTTGATGGTGAAAACCATTTAAGTGCCGGTGGAGTGGCAGCCGAGTAACCAAAACCGAAACCGGCGCCAGCAAGAACGCCGAATCCAGTAACCCAGGCCGCGTAACTGTTGCTGAACCCCATGAGAGTGAAGCCTGCGCCGACAAGGACACCACCTATCAGAGCGGTTTTTGCCGGACCAATCTTGTCCTGGCATTTACCGGCAAGTATCATAGCAAAGGCAAAAGTAAGGCAGCATAAGGCATACGGGTCGTTTATGGATGACAGATCCCACTGAAAGGCGTCAGCGCCACCTTTTTCGATGGAAGATTTAATAGCACCTTTGAAAATACTCCATGCGTAAAGTACTCCAAGTGCCAGGTTTATAGTTGTTCCGGCTACTACAACCTTCCACCCTTTGTTTGAATTTTCTGACATTTAAGGCTCCCTCCTTCTGGTCTGATAATTGAATTAGTATTTGCGTATACTCAAATATCGTGCCAGAGAAACAATCGTTCGGAACGGTCAGAAAAACGCCTGATATTAGCTAGTTGCAGTGTTGAGAAGTTCTGTTGTTTGTTTTCAGAGATAATCATCATTTTGCAATTATGCAAAACATCGTTAACCGAATCACTTCTGATGGATCGTTCTTTGTCGTATGCAGCATAAAACAGCTGTTTCGCATTTTTGCAATTGTTTGCACAGCTGCAAAATATTAGTTCAAAACTTCGATCAGGCAGGGCCAGTTTTCTTTCAAATTTTTATATAAACTTGATCAATCCCAGTTTTTATAAGGTTGTGTGGATTTTAAAAAAATTAAAACTATGTTTTTTGTATTGAATGGACGAGAGCTTTTCTGTTAATACATTTGCTTGTAAATTGAAATTTATCCGTTGAAATGTTCGGGGTGAGATATGAATAAAAAAGTGCTTGTTGTTGACGACAGCGAAATAGTTCTGGAAAAGGCCCATGAAGCGCTTGATGCAAAGGGGTACAATGTTGTTACTGCCTTAAGCGCGCAGGACGCAGACCAGTTTATCTACTGTGCCAGAATGCCGGATGTCATAATTATGGACGTTATGATGCCGAACATGGATGGTGACAGAAAAACAAGAATCCTTAAGGATGATGCCACCACCAAAAATATACCGGTGCTGCTGCTTTCATCCAAATCGGAAAACGAACTTGCTCATCTGGTTTCTGAGTCAGGTGCCGACGGCTTCATCAGAAAGCCATTTACTTTTAAGGAGTTGGTTGAGAAGATAGAGGAAGTGACCTGATTACCTGCAAGGATACTCTTCGATGAGTATGTCCATCATTATCGAGTCAACAGTCATTTCTGCAGAGAGATGCCCTTCTTTTTTTAGTCTGCTTATCCGGGCGTCAATTTTACTGAAGGCCGACTCCTGACCACTCTCTTTAAAACAGAAAAGTGGTGGTTTGCTTCTTTCATTTGCCAGACTTATCCCTTTAAATATCGCGTCAAGGTAAAATCCAAGAATATCGTTTTTATGTTCAGGGTCTTCGAGGTACTTTGAAACCGGTAACCCTTCGGCGGAAACGACTTGATGTGAGAGGGCGATAAGCGTAGAAACGACTATTAATGCGATATATTTTTTCATTTTGGTTCCAGTTGTATAAAATTTCTGCCGGAGGCTTTTATGAATTATGAACAGTTTGCACTGAACTTTAACAGAACTATTGTTGATGCCGTATCTCCACTGGAGATAGTGGAGGCTGTTGCCGCTTCATTGGGGGAAGCCTTTACTGTAGGCCGTGATGAAGTTGCAATTTTCTCTTTTGACAAGGTCCGCGAAGTGCTTGTTTTTATCTGGCCTCACTCACTTAAAAGCATCGGCAGCATACCTTTGAATGCACATAGATGTCTTGTGTCAAAAACAGCCATGGAGAAAAGTGGCAGTCTTGACAACAGTTTTGCTTCCACTCCGCATCTTTATATGTTTGAACATTTCCTTACAGACAAGGAGAAACGGGTTCCGATTCAGAAAATCATGAGCGTGCCGATAATGGGTGGCAGTAATCTCAAAGGGGTCGTACAGGTAGCAAGAAAAGGGCTGGACAGGGATAGTTCAGGCGCTGATTTTTCTGCCGCTGACCTGGAACTGCTAACATATGCTGCAATGACAGTGGCCGATTACCTTTAAATGCGATTAAGCAATCTCGCATGCATCATTCAGAATTGATATCAGGGCTGAAAGAATTATCTCAATACCATTACGTCTGGACTCAAGTGATTCATAGGAGATGTTTCTGAGTTCGTCTGCAGTAACAATACGTTTTGACGGATCTTTTATGCCGTTATAGTCAGCGACTTGAAGGATAAATGTTCCGGTCAGGTTGGATGCACGAACCTTTGTCGACTCCGGTATTGAGCCGGACTTAAATGCAGCCTCTATTTCTGATAGAAATGAGTCGAATATGACGGCAGAACCAAACATGCCGATAAGTGAAGGTGTGAAGTGTGCTATTGATCTCTTCTCTGAGTTGTTTATTTCATGAAATGCTGTAATTAGGGAAAGAGCCCCGTTCATTAATATTCTCCTTTTATGTACATCAGAAATTGTAAGAAAGCGTACCAGATTCAGGCTTGTTTGTATAGGGGATCAATCTTTACATTGTTGCAAATTAAGTCTGGTAAACTCCGGACATTGAAATACAGTTTCTTCCACTTAGTTTTGATCTGTACATGGCGTCATCTGCTTCCTGAAGCAGTTTGTCAATGTCGGAAAACTGATTTTCTGTAGACATGCAGGCTATGCCCAGGCTGACCGTCATCCGCAGTTCACTCTTCTTGTCAACTTTCATCCTTGATAGCTCTATCTCGCTACGAACCCTTTCAGCGATAAATTTTGAACCTGCCGGATCTGTTTCTGGCAGGATGATGACAAACTCCTCTCCACCATATCTTGCGACCATGTCTGACTCTCTGACGCAGCTCTTCATTATCTCGGCAATATGTCTCAACGCCGCATCGCCGACCAGATGGCCATGTTTGTCGTTTACATCCTTGAAATGATCGACATCGATCATTACTAGTGAAAGCGGGCGTTCATAGCGGTTTGAACGGATAAACTCTGTCTGGGCCCTGCTGAAAAAAGATCGTCTGTTAGGCAGACCTGTGAGTGCGTCGGTTGTTACAAGGTGCTCAAGTTCAGTGAGAGTAGACTGCAACTGTTCATCACGCCTTGAAACCTCTTCAAGCAGCCTTTGCTGTTTCTTTTCAAAAGATATGAGTATGACAAGTGCCCCAAAGAGAGCAACTGAAATAATTGAACCGATTACCAGAATACTGCTCCTGCGGATTGAAGCGTGATTGAAAACATCCTCTTCCGAAAGTCCCACCTGGACTATGAGTGGGTAGTTCTGCAGTTTTCTGAATGAGGATAGTCTAAGTACGCCATCTACGGCACTTTTTGCAGTATATATGCCCGAATGGATTTTACTTTTTATAAACGGGTGGTCATCGGAGACAGGTATGCCGGTTGCTGAATCGATTTTTTTGACTCCGGAGGCTCGGGCAAGTATATATCGATCAGTTCCAAAAAGAGTCACAGCCCCTTTATGACCGATATCAACTGACTGAAAAAAATCCGAAAAGATAGCAGGCGGGACAGAAATAATAATAATTCCGGCAAAAGAGCCATTAGTATTAAAAAGCTTTCTTGAGAACTGGATGCTCCATCTGTTTGATAGCTTGTTAAAAAAAGGCTTGCTGATAAAAAGGGTGTCGTTTTTGATCTCGATACTGCGCAAAAGCTCTTTGCGTTCAGCTAATTCCAGCCCTTGAATAGTCGCGTTTGCTTCTGAAAAGAGCAGAGAACCGTCTCTGCCGATTACGGATATGTCGGAAAGTATGTTGTCGTAACCGAACTCCTTGATCTGCTTAGTCTCAACCTTGAAATGCTCAGCCCCCTCCCTGTATTCGTAGCGGAGGTTCAGAAGCAGTCTGTCAATGTCTTTGACACTGCTGTTTACATGCTCTTCAAAGGCTTTTGTCAGGTTGAAAATGTTTGTTTCAGCGGATGTTTTGGTCTGAAAAAAGTCATGGCGTGTCTGCATGACAAGAGCTGTCCATAAGCCGATAATATTCAAAAGGCAGCTGATAATCAGAAATAAATTTTTCTTGTTCAATTCCACAGGCAGCCTTTCAAATCAAATTCAGCATTAGCAGGGCTCCTGCCGACTAAAAGCGGCAGGAGCTCTGCCAGAGAGTTAAAGACCAAGTTGCTTGAAGAAATCATTCCCCTTGTCATCAACAAGAATGAAAGCGGGGAAATCTTCAACCTCAATCTTCCAGACTGCCTCCATACCAAGCTCGGGGAAGTCGATACACTCGACCTTTTTGATGTTCTCTTCAGCAAGAACAGCTGCTGGGCCGCCTATTGAGCCGAGGTAGAAACCACCATACTTATTGCAGGCATCTGTCACCTGTTGGCTCCGGTTCCCCTTTGCTATCATTATCAGGCTCGCTCCCTTACTCTGGAGGAGATCCACGTAGGAGTCCATTCTGCCTGCGGTTGTTGGCCCGAATGATCCTGAAGGCTTACCAGCCGGGGTCTTTGCAGGCCCTGCATAGTAGATCGGGTGTTTGAGGAGATATTCGGGTACCGGTTTGCCGGAATCGAGAATCTCCTTGAATTTTGCGTGAGCTATATCCCGACCGACGACAATTGTGCCGTTAAGAAGGAGCGGCGTAGAGACCGGATGTTTGGAGAGTTCGGCAAGAATCTCCTTCATCGGCTGATTAAGGTTAATCTTCACTCCGTGGCTATGTTTGCCCCTGTACTGCTCAGGAATAAAACGACCGGGGTTGCGGTCCATCTCTTCCACAAAAAGCCCTTCACGGCTGATTTTGGCCTTTATGTTCCTGTCAGCTGAGCAGGATACTGCCATGCCTACCGGACATGATGCGCCGTGTCTAGGCAGGCGGATAACCCTGATGTCGTGGGCAAAGTATTTGCCGCCGAACTGTGCGCCGATGCCAAGCTTGTAGGCTTCCTGAAGCAGCTTCTCTTCGAGTTCGATGTCGCGGAATGCCTGTCCATGCTCATTGCCTGTTGTCGGCAGTTCATCAAAATACTTGGCACTGGCGAGTTTTACCGCCTTCATGCAGGCATCAGCACTTGTGCCGCCAACGACAATGGCAATATGGTATGGAGGGCAGGCAGCTGTGCCGAGGTACTTCATCTTGCTTACAAGAAATTTCACAAGTGAATCAGGTGTCAGGAGCGCCTTTGTTTCCTGAAAGAGGGATGTCTTGTTTGCTGAGCCCCCCCCCTTGGCCATGAAGAGGAATTTGTAGTAGTCACCGTCAACAGCCTGAATGTCAATCTGAGCAGGAAGGTTGGTGCCGGTGTTGATCTCTTCGTACATATCAAGGGCAACGGTCATAGAATATCTGAGGTTTTCCTCTGTGTAGGTTTTGTGGACACCTTTGGAAAGGAATTCTTCGTCCTTACCGCCGGTCCAGATCTGCTGCCCCTTTTTCGCTACGATAGTGGCGGTGCCGGTATCCTGGCAAATAGGAAGCTCAAAGTTTGCGGAAATTTCAGCATTGCGCAGAAATGCAAGAGCAACACCTTTGTCATTCATGGATGCTTCAGGATCGCGAAGAATCCTGGCAACTGACTCGTTATGGTCTGGCCTGAGAAGGAAGGAGACATCCCTCATTGCTTCGTTAGCAAGAATAGAAAGGGCTTCAGGGCATACACGGACAACATCCTGCCCTGCAAATTGCTCTACAGATACGTACTTTTCCGAGCCCTCAATTTTCCGGTATTTTGTCGGGTCTTTGGCAAGGGGATACGGTTCCTGGTACACAAAAGGCTTTGTTGACATGCTCTTTAGCTCCTTTTTCCATGGTGATTTAACAAGCGCTGCTTGTCTTTTTAGAGTTAATAGCGGAAATATATTAAAAAAAACAGAGTTTGTCGAGTCTGAACTTGAAACATCAGTAGATATTGATATAGTATTGCGGTAAATTAATGTTGGAAGGGGTGCATTATGAATATGCAGGAGATAAAAGCAATAGCCAAAGAGCGGGGTGTCAAGAGTGGAACCCTTAAAAAAATCGAACTTGTGCAGGCAATTCAGGCGGCTGAAGGTAATGAACAGTGTTTTGGTTCAGGAAAAGTCGATAGTTGCGGTCAGGATAATTGCCTCTGGAAAGCTGATTGCAATTAAACCTGCCATTGTTTATTATCCTTGCGCTATAGCTTAGCCAAGGGGGATCCACAGATGGGAGACATATTTTCACCGGCGCTTTTTCTGTATCTGGTACCAGCTGTTTTTGCCGTAACCGGCGGAATTATGGCCTATAACCGTGGTCGCAATCCGCTTTTATGGGGGATTGGTTCAGCAATCTTTCCGATCTGCATAATGATTGTCTGGTTTGAAAAGCCGAAGAAAGAGGTTGCCGGACACTTCAAGCGGTGCTGCAAATGCGAAGAGTGGATAAAGTGGAAAGAGAATCCATGCCGCTACTGCGGAGCTGAACAGAGTAAATTTTGATGTGAGAATGTCTCAAATTAAATCACCGACAGATACTCGATCAACAGTCTCACGCCAACCCCGGTTGCCCCTTTGGGGGAGTAAGGGCGGTGTTTATCACTCCAGGCGGTTCCTGCAATATCCAGGTGGGCCCAGCGGTTTTTGCCGACGAACTGCTTCAGGAACCAACCGGCGGTGATACTGCCACCGTCCCGGCTACCAGCGTTTTTCAGGTCGGCAATGTCACTTTTCATAGCCTCGCCATACTCATCCCAGAGAGGCAGCTGCCAGAGCCGCTCGCCGCAGCGCTCACCTGCTGCTTTCAATGCATCCACCAGACGTTGGTCGTTTCCCATCAGTCCACTGGCCTCATGTCCAAGCGCCACCACGCAGGCGCCTGTCAGGGTGGCAAGGTCGATCAGTGCTGTCGGCTTGTATTTTTGTGCGAAGTGCAGGGCGTCGCACAGGATCAGGCGCCCCTCGGCATCGGTATTAGTTATCTCAATGGTTGTGCCGGAGAGGGATGTCAGCACGTCCCCCGGTCTGTAGGCCTTGCCGTCAGGCATGTTTTCGGCAGTCGGGACGATGGCCACCAGATTTACTGGTAATTTCAATCCGGCAACCGCGGCCATGGCACCCAACACTGCCGCGCCTCCTGCCATGTCGGTCTTCATCTCCTCCATCCCGGCTCCAGGCTTGATGGATATTCCGCCGGAGTCAAAAGTAATTCCCTTGCCTACAAGCACCACCGGTCGCCCCTTGGTGTCGCAACCATTGTATTCCAGTACAATAAGGCGCGGCGGTTCGGCAGCCCCCTTGCCAACGGCCAGTAATGCATTCATCCCCAGTTTTTCCAGTTCCGACTGCTCATAGATACGGCACCCAAGGCTGTGACGGGCTGCAATTTCCATTGCTGTATCTGCAAGATATCCGGTAGTGACTACGTTGCCAGGCTGTGAAACCAGATCGCGAGCCAGTCTTACCCCTTCACAGATAGTCTTAGTTCGCTCGATCCTGGCAATGTCTGCCTTACCATCTGTCTCTTTTGGCTGCAACAGTGTCATCTCCTCGAAGTTGAAACGCTCAGCTCTGTCCTTTGTCTTATACTGCTCAAAAGCATAACTCCCAAGAAGAGTCCCTTCACAGACTGCCTCCAAGGCAGTTTTTGCCATCCAAGAAAGGTGCAGCGCAGAGGCAAAGGAGGAAATACGTGCCACCTTCAAAGCCTGCATGGAACCCCCTGCTGCCTGGCGAAGCTGTTCAACATTCAGCTCACTTTTTTTGCCGAGTCCCACCAGCAGCAGCCGCTCAGCCTGGAGCTTGCCCAATGTGTCTATTAATCTGCTGGAATTGACTTTGCCACAAAACTCCTTGCCAGCAATAATCCGCCTCAGATAGCCACCCAACATGGCATCACAATTGATAAATAGCTCGTTTTCAGAATCCTCAAAACAGCCTATAATCAGTGCTGGAGTTGGATATTTAAGTGGGTCGGCGATACGGGTCTCTATTTTCATCGGTTGCCTCGCAAATGATAATTAAAGGTGCTGACGCATGGTAAGTACTTCATTACATTTTTGCAGTGATGTGTCTATTGGATATTTGATGTTACAACAGCGTGATTAGAAATGGAAATTATAAGAAAAGGGTGCAGAGATTGACTCTGCACCCTTGTTTGCTTTTTTGCTAGGTTACTGACGTTAAGCTGCCAGTGCTGCTTTCAGGTCGGCTTCCGCTGTTGTGATCGGGCTGATGTTGAAGTTCTCGACGAGGAAGTTGAGAACGTTCGGGGTGATAAATGCCGGAAGAGTCGGTCCGAGTTTGATGTTCTTGATGCCGAGGTGGAAGAGGGAGAGGAGGATGACGACCGCCTTCTGCTCATACCATGAGAGGATGAATGAAAGCGGCAGATCGTTGACGCCGCATTCGAATGCACCGGCGAGGGCTACAGCAATCTGCACTGCCGAGTAGGCATCGTTACACTGCCCCACATCGAGAAGTCTCGGTATGCCGCCGATATCGCCAAACTCAAGCTTGTTAAAACGGTACTTGCCGCAGGCCAGTGTCAGGATTACGCAGTCTTTTGGCACCTGCTCGGCAAACTCGGTGTAATAATTGCGCCCTGACTTTGCTCCGTCGCAGCCGCCTATGAGGAAGAAATGTTTGATTGCTCCGCCTTTTACCCCTGCAATAACCTTGTCGGCGACACCAAGCACAGCATTGTGTCCAAAACCGGTCAGAATCTCCTGCCCAGGGTTTTCAGGGAAACCGGCGCATTCATTTGCCTTGTCTATGACTGCGGAGAAATCCCAACCTTCAACATGCTTCACGTCGGGCCATTGAACAAGACCCCAGGTAAAGAGACGATCCTTGTATGTGTCAGAAGGTTTTTGGATGCAGTTGGTATTAAAGATGATGGCTCCTGGGAAGTTTGCAAACTCCTTTGCCTGATCCTGCCATGCACCACCGAAATTCCCTGCCAGATGGGTAAATTTCTTGAGTCCAGGATAACCGTGTGCAGGGAGCATTTCGCCGTGGGTATAGATGTTGATACCTTTTCCTTCAGTCTGTTTCAGAAGCTCCTCGAGCATTTTAAGGTCATGGCCGGTTACAAGAATTGCCTTGCCGGCTTTTGTGCCAAGGTTGACAGCTGTTGGTACCGGGTGCCCATACGCTTCGACATGGGCCGCATTAAGCAGTCCCATTGTAGTAATGTTTTGCTTACCGCACTCCATGGATAGACTGACAAAATCCATCAGCCCGAGTGAGTTGTCTGCTGTTGCTGCAAGACCCTTGTGAAAAAATGCGAGGACTTCGTCATCGGTTTTACCAAGGATCATTGCGTGATCCATATATGCGGCCATACCTTTAAGACCAAGTGTCAGAATCTCGATGACTGAGCGAATGTCTTCATTGACATGGAGTGAGCTCAGGCCATGTTCTTCACCCTGAAGAACAAGCCCGGCCAGGTCGGCAGCAGGTGTCCAGAGGGCAGGAGCAGCAGTTACAGCTACGGCACTACCTTTGGCCGCATTTTCATAAAGTGTTTTTGCCTGATCTCTGACAAGAGCCGCTTTTCTGACAATCTTTTCGATGTTCTCGGGGTCAAAATCGACATTGGTTACAGTTGTGAAAAGTCCTTCAACAATAAACCGGTCAATTGAAGCATCTTTTGCACCGAGTTCGCGGGCTTTAGAGGCATATATAGACACCCCTTTAAGGGCAAAGAGCAGCAGATCCTGAAGCGCTGCTACGTCCGGTTTCTTGCCGCATACACCTGAAATATTGCACCCGACTCCGTTTGCTGCCTGCTCACACTGGTTACAGAACATACTCATTTTGTCTCTCCTTTTGTGTTGTTGTTTAATAATTATAAGTTGTTAAATGATAGCAGCTAAAACACTTAGCGCAACCTTCTGGACAGAAACTATCCTGTTTGTAGCAAAGGTTCCTTGACTTGTGTCAATAAAATGGAGGTTT
>JACABD010000090.1 GCA_013377075.1 Geobacteraceae bacterium
TTCGAATCCCGTTTCCCGCTCCAAAGAATTCAGAAGGCCGGATCGAAAGATCCGGCCTTTTTCTTTAATTATCTCATGCAGTTACTAACCCTATCCCTACACCAACTACCTAATAGATAGTTAGCACTTAATTGCAGTTGCAATTTGTTACCGACTTCTGTGACGATTCTGTGACACAGATTATTTTAATCATCATAATCTTTATTCACAATATGACTACAATCAGGTTTAGTACATTTTACAAACATGAACTTGTTAGATCGAATCATAACCCACACAACTGGTCCGTAGTATCATAACAGAACTATTTATAACGTCAGGCAACCATAGACAAAGCATGCACAAGCGTATATAAATTACTAAAATAAACCACGGAGGGAATATGACTAAAGCAGAACTCATCGCAAAAATCGCCGAGAATGCAAAACTGACCAAAGCACAGGCCGAATCAGCTCTTGCTGTCTTCGAATGTGCTGTCACAGCAGAACTTATCAACGATGGTAAAATCACACTTCCAGGTTTTGGAACTTTTTCCTCCGTCAGCAAAGAGGCCCGTACTGGCAGAAACCCAAAGACAGGCGAGCCTATTGAAATTGCCGCAAAAAGAGTCGGCAAGTTTACGGCCGGGAAAAACCTTAAAGACCTGAATGCCTGCACCGTATGCTGTAAAAAATAGCAATTGAGACCAACGGGGAGCCTAAATCGGCTCCCTGCGCTTTTTCCACCTACTCCCTTCGGCAAGAATGTTACACTCCGACCTCACCCCTTCCCTCTTCCTGACACCATTACAGTGAGCTGAAGTCGGAACTGAGGCCAGTCGACGCATTCTCGACGGAATGCCACCAAGGGACAATGTCGAGATAGACAAAGCTACGCCACCAAGTATTCATAAGAGTCAGGGCTCTGAATACCCTGCCGTCGTGATTCCTCTGGCGATGCAGCATAACACCCTACTGGAGAGGAACCTGATCTACACAGCAGTAACACGATGGAAGAAACTGTTAACGATTATCGGCCAACCTAAGGTTTTGGCGATGGCTGTCAAGAAGCGCAAATCCAACCGGAGACTGACCAAGCTGTCTGTTCGGATCGCTGGTGCAGAAGAGTGAACTGGCAAGTCTACATCATTCTCTGCTCCGATGTATCTCTCTACACGGGTATCACAACTGATATTAACAGTCGATTCAGTAAGCACGCAGATGGTAAAGGTGCCAAGTATTTCCGTGGACGGCAACCGTTGAAGGTTGTCTATCTCGAAAAAGGACATACCCGCTCTTCCGCCTCCAAAAGAGATATTCAGATTAAAGCTATGAACCGGGCTGAAAAGCTAAGTTTATTCCCATCGGAAAAGCGTTTGTCGATGCCTAATTACTAGTAGAAATTGTAGACAAGGGTGTCAACATCGGCGAGGTTAGCCAGATACGTTGGTTGGTTATGCCCCTTTAATTCATTCATCATGAAAACCTGATTTCCACAAAAGATAGATCGTCATTAAGCTTGATCTCGTTGGAGTAAAGCAATAAAGCTTCATGTAAAGTTTTAATGTCGATGGGGATCTGCGGATACCCCTGAGATTTTAGAATACTTAACAGCCCCTCCGCTTCTAAAAGCTGGCCTTTAGCATCCTGAATCTCGATTGCTCCGTCTGAAAACATCAGAATGCGGTCTTCCGCAGCACAGTTGAATTCAACCATGTCGTAATCTGCATCAGCAGACACCCCAAATGGCCATCCAGGCAGTTCAATCACGTCCGTGCTTCCATCTGCCTTAAACAGGATTAGCGGAGGAGCTCCGGCAGAGGTAATGCGCATGCTTTTCCTGACAACGTCGAGAACGCCGCAGAGTGCCGTGGAAAAAGATTCATCCTTGACTATCTTGCACAGTTCCCTATTGAGATGACCGGCAAAAACCTCTGGATTAACAAGCGTCGCAGAGTAACGCTCCCAAAGTGAGCTCAGATGCATTGTGTAAAGTGCCGCAGCCACGCCATGACCCATGACATCTGCCAGTAAAAAACCATAATGATCTGAATCAAGTTGGTGTATTGCGTAATAGTCTCCGCCGACCATGTCATGGGGTAGATAAAAAGTACGAAACTCTACCCGGTTGTCTTGCGGCAACTCATAATCCATTGAAAGGGTTTGAATCCTCTTGGCGCGCATCAAGTTTGCGTAAGTTTCAGAAAAGTCATGAAACGTTTCTACCCCTCCAACTACCTGACCTGCTGCATCATGGATGGGGGCAACAGATACCGCCATGGGCAGGCGTGGGCCTTTACTGGTGAGCCCAAAAACGATAAGCGGGGTACCACTTGCTTTATCTGTGAGCATACTCCGGTGTAGGGGACAAAACTCTTCACCGCGCAGACGTCGGCCATCTTTGTCCACATGAGCAAGAACATTATCGCTACAACGTCTGCCAACCACCTCATCAGAGCGCCAGCCGGTAATGCGTTCAGCGGCTTTGCTCCAGTAAGTAATTGTCCGGTCTTTGTCGCAGACGTATAAACCTTCATTCAGAGAGGCAAGAATATCATCCGAGATAACCGGATTTACTGTTGGTTTCATCGTAACCTCCTTTTTTTCTCATAGCCTAGCACTTCAGAAAAGCGTGTCAAACTGTTTTTCGTTTAACTCTCGCTACTATCCAACTTTGCCGTCAACATCGATTGTTCTGCGCAACTCTCCTGTAATCTTAGCTACTTAAAGGCTTTTTCCAAATAATCCTCCCTCCGGATTCAACCTGAAACTTTGCTACCAACTATTGCTGACCGTCGAGGTTCCACAACCGCTTATCTGACTGCTCATGTCATTCCCTTTAATTAAAGTAACTGGTACTCTAAAAATAGCGGCAACTAAATCAAGCCACTAGACGAAAGAATACAGCCCATTGGTATTTTAATCAAAAATCTTATAATTTGATATTCCTTGGGAGCTGCTAGTCGCACAAAGACATCTATGCAAGCCCAAAAATACATAAAACCAGTTGGTGTTAAAATCTCACCGGAATTAAAAGAAAAACTCCGTAAGATCAGTGAAACTAAACACAGATCTCCACACTGGCTTATGAAAGAACAATTTCTTAGTATGTTGTAAATAGAAGAAGCTGCTGAGCAGTTAAAGCGGGAAACAATGGAGGCTTGTGATGAATTCCTTTGACGTTTTTATAACGATTCTGTAACATTGTTCATCTATCACTAATTGACTTCATGCAAAAACACTGAAAATTTGACGGCAACCTCATTCGCTTAATAAATGAGTGAATCAAAAAATTTGATTTCAACTACTGATGATTGATTATTTCGAACATCTCCCGCCTTCAAGCAGATACAGAGCCTCCTTCAGCAGCTTTTCCTGTGGATCACCAAGGTCATGGATGCCGTCATCAGTAGCATCACAATCCGGCTTAATCCCGTCAAAATAGTCGCCACTCCCCTTAAAATTCGAAATCTTTGCAGTAACAAGTTCAAGCTGAGTGCCTTTTTCAATTGAGCCAATATGAATTGGATCCATCAACAAAGGTTTTCCACAGGTTTTTGAGCCAACAGTTTTAACCCAAAGGAATGTCTTAAGATCGTTGATAAGCGCTTCACTGGCTGAGCAGGTTTCTGCTGTAGTTAATACCACAAGCTTAGAAAGTCCGAGTGCAGACTCAACATAGGGAAATTCTTTAATGGAATCACTGTCACGATATTTATGATTATAGCTTTGACGATTTAAACCAATACCTGAAAATCGTTTACCTAAAAGCATGGCATCCAGATCCATTTCATTTACGACCAAGCCCCCGCCATTGCTGCGAAGATCCAAAACCAGCTTACTGATGCCAAGCTTTTTCAGCTCCTTGATTTCACCGGAAACACCTCTGTATTCGTTATAACTGAAGCCGTCAAGATACAGATACCCAACCGGCCCTGATTTCGTATCAATAACACGATGAAAGGGTTTAAAAGGTGCCGCAGCAGTACAGGCAACAGTAACATCACGGCTGTTACCTGCATTGTCACGCACAGTCAGCAATACTTTTTCACCAACAGCTGAGCATACCTTATCTGGTATTTCCTGTTTATGATTTACCGCAACAAGCTCGTCACCACGGTGAATATCGGCTTTCTCAATGGGGGAATTGGGCAGAATAGTGACAATGCGGCAGACACCTGACTTCTTATCCTTTTTATAAGAGAAATTAAGCTTGGCAACTATAGCTTTACCTTTCTCGGTTTTATACCGTTCTATCTCTTCATGCAGGCTCTTAGGCTTGTGATAACTGAACTTGTCAGGCGGATTATGCCAAAGACTTTCAATTACCACATTGGCCTTAGCAGATGTTGGCCAGCGCCACGGTGTCTTATCGTAATAGTAGTACTCATCATGCATGGCAAGGGTAATAAAGACCGGCAGACCTGGCCACAAAGGGGTTCCATGAAGCCTGACCAGAAGTTTGGTGGGGCTGGTATTGGTGACCAACATCCAGCCAGGGAGCATCATTGATACCGCAATGAGAATAACTGCGCAGCCGGAGATGACGGTGCGTGGGATGGCATACAGGGAAATCACAGGAAAACCGCGGCTGCCACTGATAAAAAGCGGCCTTATGCCACTACGGTAACGAAGCCAAAGGTGGCGAAGAGCAATGGTGACAATAAGCAGGGGTAGAAAATATTTAATCAACAGCTTCGATGATTGCGGCAGAGTATTAACAGTCAACGACGCAATACCGATACTGCTCCAGACCAGCAACAGTGACATCCAGCAGAGTAGCGTTGAACCATTGCCATTCATCCTGTAGAGCATGTGCAGCAAAGGCATTGATGCCAGCAGAGCAGCCGGAACCAGTAGAGTGTCCACCGACACGCCCGGCAAAAGTGAAAAGCCATCCAGCAAAAAAACATAAATCCCGACACCCAACAAAAACCGCTCGATAATGGCGATACCCGGAGTCTGTTGCTCAGAGCCGCGGCGTGAGGCAATACAGGCCAGGAGCCAAAGCAGCCAGATCCAAATCTTGCCTGATAAGTCTGACGGATAATTTCCTACAAGGCTGTTAATAATTGTATAAACAGCTGCGATATTGAGAACAAGTCTCCATCCTGAGGAGATCTGGTTCGAGAGACCCCAGATCCCAGGAAGGATCAGCAGCACCATGGTGCAAGAACAGATAGTGTTCAGGCCTGGAATGACAGAACCGGGTAATGTCACCATGGTTTCATAACAGATAGCTGCGGCGAGGAGGATCATGGCGAAGAGCATAGCCGCCCGTTCAACCGGCTTCGGGAAAAGGCGTCTGATAGCCCAAATACTCAGATAGAACGCAAAGATCAGACCAATAGCCAAACCGCTCTCACCATCACGTTTTTCGCCCAGAATTGACCAGTCCATGGCGTCGAACAGACAGATAATCGCCAGCATCAAGGCAAAAAAACAGGCAAAGACGAGAACAGCGACTGATAGACTATCGCTGGAATCTGAGTGGCGATGAAGGGCAAGACCCGCCAGAAGCAATGTTGCAAGAGACACAGTGAGATAGCCGCTCTCAAGCGTTGGGAAGGTGAAAGAGGCAACCGCCATGGCAACCGCCACCAAAAGCGCCATAAGCAGCAGACTTACCGATTGTCGCCATCCGGGTGTCGCATTGGGAAGAGTAATACTGCCTCCAATCATTTCTTTAGTAGAAACTGACTTCTGAGATGGATGAAAAGCTGGCATGGTAGGATTCCGGTGGTGCGGTCAGCGCAGCAGGTTGAACTGCTTGAAAATGTATTGCTTTATCTCTTCAGTTGCATAAATATCCAACACCCCACCCATCCTCAGGTTAATGTTCTCCAGAACTTCCCCGATCTCGTTTTCCACCAGCTTCTCGCCGCGGAAGGCGTTGCTCAGGATACGTTCACCACCAAGTTCACTCCCTTTGGCGCTGCTGTAAGGGACCTCGATACTTGACGATTTGTTCAGGTACATATACTTGTACCACTCCTCCATGAACAGCTCCCGGATTCGCTCCTGCTGTGCCGAAGTAACCAGTTTAACGGAAGTTACCGCCAGAGCCTTGTCCAGCACCTCTTCAACCTTCCGGTCCACCTCCAGCTGCATCTTGTCAAAGCGGCTCCGCACAGTGGTGATGATTTTCCGCCGCACCGCCTCCTCCGTCAGCTTTTGGCGTTCACCGCTGCCAGCCTGCTGCCAGGCGGGGGTAGCGGTGACTTCAGTTTCAGCAGCGGTGATGAGCGCCTGCAGCTTGGCCTCTGATCCCATGGTGTGGGCGGTGAGCGGCAGGGTGAGGAGGAGCAGAAAGCTTACAACTGAGATAATGCGGATATGAGTCATAATGTGTCTCCTGAATCTGCGCGGTCGGAATGTGTCCAGTGTTCTATCCGGCAACAGCATTATTAAACCTGCATCTTTGCCGCTTTTGTCCCGTAATAGTTGTTATCCATGGTTGCGTGTCTCACGCAGCCATTCATATTCCCACTTGCAGCCCAATGCCCGTGCTTCAGTTTCGGCATCAATGCAATCGGCCTGTGGGTGAAGGATAAACTTCGCTATGGTCTTTTTTTGATCGTAGTCCAGACAGTGCGCCCAACAACCGAGCCTGCACTGTAACTTCAAACCAATAAGCACTTCATGCCTATTAATATTCGCTTCACCTCCAAATGCCCTATTCCCTTCTGCAAGCAATTCGAGCAACGTCTGATGTCCGATTTCCTGCCGTACGGTTTCAATGATCTGCCTGTTTTTGGCGTCACAAAAGTGATGAGCCGCCGCAAGATCCGGGAAAGGGCCGAAACGGACGGTGTCATGATCATAGGTATCATCAATAGTAGCCCAGATATCACGTTTTATTGAACTATCAGCCATAGTCACACCCATCTCTACACACGACCTGGTATTATCATTCAAGCTCCCGATTCGCCCAGACAGTCTCAATCTTGTTCCAGAAGGCATGCTGCACATCCGGCAAAACGTCGGGAGCGGCGCGGGTGATGACCGGGTTGTTCCAGTTGAAGGAATACTCCTTAGTGACGCTGCCATCGGCATTTTCGAAGCGGCGGGTTTCACTCGTGCCGTTATAGAGACCGGTTTTATAGTAGTGGTCTGTGGCTCTCTTTAGATGTTGAAAATCGCTGAAAAGCACCGACCAGACTTCCAGCGCACCATCTGCCTCAAGCTTGAACTGCACCGCACCCAGTGTGCCTACATAGGAGCAGATCCGCTGGCGGAAGAGCTGGATAGCGGCGGCAATAGATCCTATCATTCCGTAGATAGGCAGGACAAAAACAAGTTGGGGGAAATCCCGGATGCCGCTGGCATAGAGAAGAGATACACAGAGCAGACAGCCAAGAGCGCCGCCCCAGAAAGCCAACAGCAACGCCCCCCGCAGTGGCGGCAGCTCCTCCCCTCCCCTGAACGACGAACCGGCCGAGACGACCTCCCCCAACCACTCCGGTGGCATGCGGAAGAATACCGCCTCCGGACAATTTGCCTTGCCATCATAATAAGGCCAGGGGACAGCGGCGCTCTCCCCTCTTATAAAAGGGCGCAGGTCGGTAAAATGGTGACCGACAAGCACCAGATCGAGAAACCAGAGCAGAGGATAAAAGACAAAAAGATAATCGGCATCACGGGGGTTGCTGCCTGAACCAGCCATGAACAGCGCCAGCAGCAGCGCCATGACAAAGGTGGCGGCAATGGGGTCTACAATGGTGCCACGGACAATAAACCACTGCAGCCGCGGCGCGTTGGTGAATGAATATAGACGCCGCAATGCAAGAAGATAGGCAGTAACCAGCAGCGCATTGAATGACAGATAGCAGATGGCAAAAGTCCAGTTCAGCCCATCAGACGGATAGAAACGCACCGCCACGACGCCGCTTGCGAGCGCAACGATAAAGGCAAGGCAGGTCTGCAGAAAGAG
>JACABD010000091.1 GCA_013377075.1 Geobacteraceae bacterium
CCATCCTTGCAGACGTAGACATTCCCCACATTGCAGCGGCCGCATTTGCCGAGGCCGCATTTCATCCGGTTCTCCAGAGTGGTGTAGACCTGCTCGTCGGTGAAGCCGAGCTTCTCCAGTACCGGCAGGGTGAACTTGATCATGATCGGCGGACCGCAGACGAAGGCAATGGTGTTTTCTGCACTTGGCGCAGCCTCTCCGAGAATAGTCGGTACGAAACCGACCTTGCCGTCCCAGGTCGGGCTCTCGCCGCCGGGATCGACGGTCTTCACCAGTCGGACATCCGCTCTCTCCTGCCATTCTGCCAGCTCCCGCTTGTAGACCAGATCAGCTTCAGTCCGTGCGCCGTAGACAATGGTGATGTCACCAAACTTCTCCCGCTGGTCGAGGGCATTCCAGATCATGGTGCGCAGCGGTGGCAGGGCAATACCGCCGGCCACAAAGACCAGGTTCCTGCCGTAGAAATCTTCAATGGGGAAGGAGTTTCCGTAGGGGCCGCGCACGCCGATGCTGTCACCGACTTCAAGTCGCCTGAGCGACTCGGTAACCCGGCCGACGGAGCGGAAGCAGCACTCGATGTAGCCTGTACGGGTGGGTGAAGAGGCGATGCAGAAGGTGGACTCCCCGGCGCCAAAGGCAGAGTACTCGGCAAACTGGCCGGAGCGGAAGGAGAATGATTCACGCACCTTCTCATCCTGAAAGACCAGCTTCAGGGTCCGTACATCCGGAGTCTCGTCAATGACCTCCTCGACGGTTGCAAGGTAGGGGAGGTAGATGTTTTTGTTACTGTTATCGCACATGGTTGAACCTTTTAATCAGACTGATCCGTTGGATCGGACTGATCGGTCTGATTAATTTTTCCTGCTGATATCCCCAACGATTTCTGCTATATCAATCCCCACCGGGCAGAGCCTGATGCATCTGCCGCAGCCGGTACAGAGGGTCTGGCCGAACTTGTCGTCGTAATACTTGAATTTGTGCATGATCCGGTTGCGGTAGCGCTTCGGCTGACCATCCCGTGGGTTGTGGCCGGAAGCATGGTGGGTGAACTTCCAGAAGCCGCAGGCATCCCAGTTCTTGCGCCTTTTGCCGCTCTTCTCGGTCCCTTCGTCAACAATATCGAAGCAGTGGCAGGCCGGGCAGACAAAGGCGCAGGCACCGCAGCCGACGCAGCGGGTGGCGATGGAGTCCCAGGCCGGATCTTCAAAGTTGTTGTCCAGCCAGGCCTTTACCTTTTGCAGGTCAACCTTCTCAACCTCCGGCTTTGCCAGCGGCTTTGCTTTCTGGCTGTTTGGCTCGGTAAAGAGTTCTGCATGAGCAGTCAGCAGGGCTTCACCCTTTTCCGAGTGGGTTTCGCAAAGATAACCGCCACCTTCCAGTTGGGTCATGAAGAGATCCGACCCGCGCCGGTCATCGGGTGAGATGCCGACAGCTGTGCAGAAGCAGGCATCATCGCTGCTTGTACAGGCAAGGCCGATGATGGTGGTCTTGTTGCGCCGCTCAAGGAAGAACTGATCCTTGTAATCCCAGGAGAAGACCGCATCCAGTACCGGTATGGCAGCGGTATCGCAGGGGCGCACCGCCACAAGCAGTGTCTCCGGGAACAGTGCCGGATCGATGTCGGTCAGCTTGACCTTCTGCCCCTCTTTTTCATAGGAGACGATATCTTCGCACAGGGGGAAGAATGCCTCCTTGCCGGAGCGGCGCGGCAGCTGGTCAAGTACCATCTCCCCTGATCCGGAAAGCGGTTCGTAAAGGACTGTCCCGGCATTAAGCTTCGGTGCGACAACACGCTTGCCAGCGCCTATCAGCCGGTCGATGAGGGTGTTGAAATTCTGCTCAGTAATGAATTTTTGCATTTTGTTTCCTGTAGGGGCGAATCATCATTCGCCCTTTGACGTTACCGGGCGAAAAATATTTCGCCCCTACGTAATCATTTTATAAACGACTGATCATCCTTTTCATTGAACATGGAAAGCGGTCCTTTCTCGTTAATCTCCAGACCGGCTTCATGGTCGTAGAGCTCTTTGAGCTCCTTGGCCATTTTGCGGTTGAGGAGGTTCAGCGGGATATCCATGGGGCAGACCCGCTCGCACTCGGCGCAGCCGGCGCAGCGCCCTGCAAGGTGCATGGCGCGGATAACGTGCCAGGCGAAGTTTCCGGCAGGCCTTGGCGTGCTCTCCACCATCTGCGGTTTGTTGCGGTCGCAGAGGCACTGCTCGCAGAAGCAGAACGGGCAGACCTGGCGGCAGGCGTAGCATTTGATGCATTTGGAGAACTGTTCCTTCCAGTAACTCCAGCGCTCGGCCGGAGTCAGCGCCTCAAGACGGGCGATCTCGGCGGCGTATTTCTTCTCCAGCTCCGGAGTTATCGGCGCACCTTGCGGGATGAAGTCGCAGCCGGTCGGCATATGGACATCGCACTCAAGGCATTTCGGGGCGATGGTATCTTCGGTCAGTTCCGTATCGGGTTGGATAATGGAGCCGAGCACGCCGGAGCAGGGAATACCGATGAGATAAAGGTTCTCCCGCTTCAGCTGTGATTCCCCCATGAGACCAACCAGGGCTTTCAAGTCACACCCCTTGACGACAATGCCGATGCGGCCTGTTTTCGGGATCTCTTTCTTCGCCTTGGTCAGGTAGACGGCAAGGTTGTTTACCGCACCTTTGGAGAAGAGGAGTTTATCCGCATCTTCAGGGGTGGTGATCACAATCGGCTGTACCGAGCCTTTACGGCGGGCTGCAGCATAGCCGACAACCGCAGTGACGGTTCCGTCTGTGAGGATCCGTTTTGCCTCAGTTTTGATGGCTTCGCTGATTAATGTGTAACTGGTTGTATCGATCATTGTCATTAGTTGCCTTTTCTTCTTATCGGATCTGACCGATCAGTCTGATCCGACCGATCGGTCAGATTGCTTCATACGCCTCTTTCAGCTCTTCTGTGTTTATCGCCCCTGACCACTGCTCTTCCATGGCCAACTCCTTGAACTCCACCATCGGCCCCATTCCCCTGACCCGCTCGGTAAGGTCGGTCACCATCTCCACCCACTTGCCCCCTTCGGCGGCGGAAACCCAGGAGAACTGGAGGCGCTGCAGGTCGACACCGACGAATTCAAGCAGCTTGCGGAAGGTTGCAAAGCGGCGTCTGGCATGGAAGTTTCCGGCAATATAGTGGCAGTCGCCCGGGTGGCAGCCAGATACCAGTACCCCATCAGCCCCCTGTTGAAAGGCTTTGAGAATAAAAACCGGATCAATCCTCCCCGTACAGGGGAACTTCAGTACCCGTACATTGCTCGGATACTGCATCCGGCTGGTGCCGGCCAGGTCAGCCCCGGCGTAAGTGCACCAGGTGCAAACGAAGGCGATTATCTTTGGTTCGAAGTCATGTTTCTGTTTTTCTGGGTGCATTGTTCCTTCCTTAATCTGACCGATCGGTCGGATCCGACTGATCGGTCAGATCTAAAATTCTACAGCGCTTCAATCTGCGCAATGATCTGCTCATCGGTATATCCATCCAATTCTACCGACTTCGACGGGCAGGTGGCCTGGCAGGTGCCGCAGCCGCCGCAGACGCCGGGGTTGACGTAGGCCACAACCTTGATCAGGTTCCCCTGGCGGTCGCGGATCTCTTTTTCCTCCACTGCGCCGTAGGGGCAGACCTTCTTGCAGTAGAAACAGGCAACACAGCCCGCTTCCCGTACCTTGGCAACGATCGGCTCCCGCTCGAGCTTGTCTTTGGAGAAGAGGGTCATTACCTTGGCAGCTGCTGCCGATGCCTGGCTGACGGTGTCGGGGATGTCTTTCGGCCCCTGGCAGGCTCCGGCCAGATAAACACCTGCTGTGGCGCACTCCACCGGACGCAGCTTGGCGTGGGCTTCGGAGTAGAAGTTGTAGCCGTCGTAGGAGATGCCAAGCTTCTGGGCGAGGAGTTCGGCCCCTGTTCTGGGCTGGACGGCCGTTGCCAGGACGACCATGTCGGCTTCGATCTCCACCTGGATACCGAGGGAGATGTCGCTCCCCATGACAACGATCTTGTCACCTTTTTCATAGAGTCTGGAGACGGCGCCGCGTATGTAGACCGCCTGCTCCTCCTCGATGGATCTCCGCCAGAATTCGTCGTACCCCTTGCCCGGGGTTCTGGCATCCATGAAGAAGACGTAGGCCTGACCGTCATGGACCTTGTGGTGATAGAGCATAGTGTGCTTGGCAGTGTACATGCAGCAGATCTTTGAGCAGTAGGAGATACCCTTCTCCCGTGCCCGGCTGCCGACGCACTGAACGAAGACTATCTGTTTCGGCTCTTTGCCATCTGAGGGGCGGACGATCTTGCCACCTGTGGGGCCGCTTGCTGAGGCGAGTCGCTCGAAGGTCATGCCGTCGATGACATCGGGTATCTTGCCGTGGCCGAATTCACCGTACCCTTTGATTGCTGAACCTTTTGGCTTTTCGTTGATGGAGTAAAGTTCGAAACCGGTGGCAACAACGATGGCGCCGATACTCTCGACGATCAGCTGGTCTTCCTGGGTAAAGTCAACCGCTCCGGGGCCGCAGACCTTCTGGCAGACGCCGCATTTGCCGCTTTTGAACCAGGTGCAGTTTTCACGGTCAATGACCGGGGTGTTGGGGACAGCCTGGGGGAAGGGGACGTAGATTGCCGATCGCATGCCGAGATTCTTGTCAAAGGCGTTGGGGATCTTCTTCTGGGGGCATTTTGCCATGCAGACGCCGCAGCCGGTGCATTTGTCCATGTCTACGGAGCGGGCTTTCTTTCTGATGGTTACCTGGAAGTTGCCGATGTAACCCTCAACATTTTCAACTTCAGAGTAGGTATGCAGGGTGATATTGGGGTGGTTGGCAGCATCGACCATCTTCGGGGTCATGATGCACTGGGAACAGTCAAGGGTCGGGAAGGTCTCGGAGAGCTGGGCCATGTGGCCGCCGATGGATGGGTCACGCTCCACAAGAACAACCTGGTGGCCGCAGTCGGCAATATCAAGGGCTGCCTGGATGCCGGCAATGCCGCCGCCGATGATCAGGGCTCTTTTGGTGACCGGTACGGTGATCGGCTGGAGCTTTCTGTTCATCTTCACCCGCTCGACGAGCATGGTGACGATTTCGGTCGCCTTGGCAGTCGCCTCTTCCTTGTCTTCGTGAACCCAGGAGCAGTGCTCCCTGATGTTGGCCATCTCCACCAGATAGGGATTCAGTCCGGCAGCATCGGCAGCTTTTCTGAAGGTCTTCTCATGCATGCGCGGGGAGCAGGCGGCAACGACGATGCCATCGAGGTTATGCTCGCTGACCGCTTTTTTGAGCAGGTTCTGCCCCGGATCGGAGCACATGTACTTGTAGTCGCAGGCATAGGCAACGCCGGAGATCTTCTCCGCAGCCCGGGCTACCCGTTCAACATCGACAGTTCTTGAAATATTTTCGCCGCAGTGGCAGACAAATACGCCTATTCGGGACATAACTTAAGCCTTTTGGGCTGAAGACTGAAGACTGAAGGAAAGCCAAAAGGGTTTGTTTATCCCTTCAGCCTTCAGCCTTCTACCTTCAGTCTACAGTAGATTCTTTTCTTTCAGCAGCGGCAGCGGACTGACAATCATGCTGTCGAAACCGAGTTTTGACGGTGCTGCGCCGGTTGCCAGGGCCAATAGCTGGGTCATATAGAGCACCGGCAGGTTGTAGATCGTATCTCCGGCCTCTTCAATCTCTTTCTGTCTGATGTCGAGGTTGGCATGACATAAGGGGCAGGCAACCATGATGCAGTCGGCTCCGGCACGTCTGGCCGATTCCAGGATCTGCCCGGAGAGGTTAATGACAACGCCGGGGCGGGAGAGGGTGAAGTTGGCGCCGCAGCACTCAAGGCGGTGGCTCCAGCTTACTGCTTCTGCTCCTGCTGCTGTGATGACCCGCTCCATGATGGTCGGCGCTTCGGCACAGTCCAGCTGGGGCACATCTGCCGGACGGGTGAGGAGGCAGCCGTAGTAACAGGCGACTTTCAGTCCGGCCAGGGGGTTTTTGACAGCTTCGCCGAGTCGCTCCAGGCCGTAGTCTTTCGCCAGTATCTCCAGCAGATGCTTGACCGGTTTGTCAATGGCAAGTTCGGCATCAAGGGCATAGGCGACCTGTTTGCGCTTCTCGTCACTTTCCTCCAGCTTGTGCTGGGCGGTCTTCAGCCGGGAGAAACAGGCTGCGCAGGCAACGGCCAGATCTCCTTCGACCTGTTCGGAAAGCTCCAGATTCTTGGCGCAGAGGGAGAGTGAGAGGAGCTCATCGACGTTATGGGCCGGTGTTGCTCCGCAGCAGATCCAGTCAGGAACTTCTTTCAGCCCGATCCTCAGGGACTTGAACAGTTCTTTGGTTGATTCGTCATACTCTTTCCCCGAGGCATGGAGGGAGCAGCCGGGGTAGTAGGAGTAGTTGAGCAGATTTTTTGTTGGCACTTGGTTTCTCCGGTTCATCAGACTGATCCGTCGGATCGGACTGATCGGTCTGATAAGTTACAGCGCTTCGCCCTTCTTGCGCAGCTCTTCAATCCGCTTGAAGATCTTCTCTACTTCAGCCTGGTTTTTGTTCTTCTGGTGAAACATCTTCAGTTTCCCTTTGGAAAACAGTTTGGGGCCGAGCATGAAGTCTTTCAGCAGCTTGCCGCTCTGCAGGTTGAAGGCTGCGGCAAGGCGCATCTCGTACTGGCGGCCGTAGGTACGGACATTTTCGAGAAAGAGGCGGTTGGCCAGCTGGACAAGGGACTCCTTGGAAGCTCCATTGGCATCCCAGGAGCATTTACGCAGGGCATCCATGATGGAGGCAAGATCGACCTTGTTGGGGCAGCGGGTGGAGCAGGTCTCGCAGGAGGCGCAGTACCAGATGGAGCGACCGGCAAGAACCCGCTCGTACTGGCCGAGCTGGAGGAGACGGACGATCCGGTTCGGTGGATGCTCCATGAAGGAGCGCATCGGGCAACCTGCCGAGCATTTGCCGCACTGGAAGCAACGGCGCACCGAGCTGCCGGAGAGCTTCTCGACCTTGTTGACGAAGTCGAGGTTCATGGTTTCGGTGGAAAGGGTCATCTTGGAGTTTTTCATG
>JACABD010000092.1 GCA_013377075.1 Geobacteraceae bacterium
AAGGGGGGACGTGATATCTACCTCAAGCTTACTTCCCGTCAAGCATCAATTTAAGCGTCTCTACTGTGCACGGTTTACCCGATATAGATGAGTATAGTATAGCAGTTTCCAGTCAAAATGTGTTTTGGCTTCTGATACGGATGTGGGCAGGATGGGCTACAGAATTGCCGATTAATAGTCGGGGTGGCGGGATTTGAAAGGGAATTTGAAGAATAATGCACAACTGCATGAAGGATGTAACGTGGCATCTTTGCGGTGGGGCTGTTACCGGGGAATCTCGTGGCGTTCCATTGAGAGGAGGTCGATCATTACGGTGCGGTTATGAAGGGAACTTTCCCTGCCAAGGAGCAGCTTGCATGCCTCAGCCACCTGCATGCTTGCTACAACTGCCGGTGTAAAAGCCGGGTTGCCCAAGTCCTGTTCAATCCCCGGTCTGTTACCGTGTCCTGAATATTGGTTTTGCAGGGAAGTGTCATCCGGGAGGATTGTTGTGACGTGACCGTACCAGCCGGCAATGGCGCCATGAACCATCGGGATATTCATTGCTGAGCAGCAACCGGCCAGCTGCAGGCGCGATTCGATATTGTCAAGGGCATCGACTGCAAGGGCGCATGATTCAAGGAGGTCGTGACCGTTTGTGCTGTTGAATGCCGTCTGGTGCGGCTTGACAGTTATTGCCGGGTTTATCAGCCCTACGCGCCTTACGGCAACTTCGACTTTTGCCGAGCCAAGTTCTGCGGTGGAGCTGAGTAGCTGCCTGTTCAGATTATGTTCCTCAAAGATGTCAGGGTCTATTACGACAAGTTGCCCGACGCCAAGCCGCGCCAACTCTTCGATGACATAGCCGCCAAGCCCGCCGCAGCCAATGATGGCAACACAGCTTTGGTGCAGGATCAGCTGGTCGCTGACGGAGATTGCGCTGCGATTGCGCTGGTAACGGGCAGGCAGAATCCCTTGTCCAAGGGTTACTGTTTCGATTTCTGTAATAGGCATATTGAAAATTCTGGACGCTTCTACCTGATCGTTCCAGGAAAGAAGCCTGTTAATACACCTACCGTGCAGATACTCAATCAGTTTGTTCATGGTCAGTTCCTGGTCAAGTTTGCAAGTTAAGGGGATATCACTGCAATTATTACCATTATGGGTGCCATAACTGCAAGTGGGATGGGTTGTTTTGGTGATTAGATGTTGAGGGGCATGTATAGTGCAAAGACTGGGTAAATAAATCTAAAACATCAGTTCATGAAACACAGAGCAACTAAGCAACAGAGAAATTAGTCACTTAAAACATAGTCTGAAGTAACCAAATCGGTGAGTGATTTTTCTGATTTTAATATTAAATCTTCTTTGTTTTTTGCTCAGTTGCACTCTGTTTCAAATGCTTTTTCTAGAATGAAGGGACCCATGATATGCATCAGCTGGTAATCGGCCAGGAGGTAACAGGAATTGCAGCTTATCGTGGCTGGCCGCGGGTACTATAAATCGGGTCATAAAAAAAGGAGCTACGAATTAAATCGTAGCTCCTTGTTTTTTTATGGCTCCCCAACCCGGGCTCGAACCAGGGACATAGTGATTAACAGTCACTCGCTCTACCGACTGAGCTATTGGGGAATGAAGTTTCATTTTTTATCACTCTAAGCCTGCCGTGTCAATAGAAAATTACCCAATAGTCGTCAGGATATTAAAATTCTGAAGAGGCGTACAATTTTAAAGGAGAACGAAGATAGGGTGCTACTTGGCTTCTTCAGGATAACCAACGCAGGTGCCGGTCAACTCTTTGCTGATTTTTTCAAGCATCTCATCCTGATCGGTGATGCCGGTTGCTGCCTTGGCATTGAGTGCAAGAGGGAGCAGCCCCATCAGCACGGTTCTGATATTGCCGCACCCTGCGCTGCCGCCGAATATCCGGATCAGGCGTTTGTTCATCCCCCTGCCGATATGGGTGCCGACAAGCTCTGACATTGCCTTGTCAATATGATGGCAATAGTCCGTAGGCTGTTTGATGAAATTGACAATTGCGCCGACTATGAGCAGGTCATCAGGAGCGACCCGTATTTCGATGAAGATATCGTGGAAGACATCCTTCAGAGTTGCGGTGAGGACAATCAGACCATCATCCTTGAAAATCCGGTAAGCCAGATCCCGCCTGAAGTCATCAAAAACGTTATTAACAGTCATCGGCACTCCTGTTCAGTTGCTGTTGCAGATGGCGATAATCTCCCTGATGACCAGGTCTGCCATGTCGTAGGGGATCTGGCAGGTGCCGACAGCTTTGTGGCCGCCGCCGCCGTATTTGAGCATCAGGGAGCCGACATCAATGGTTGCGGTTCTGTTGAGGATGCTGTAGCCAAGGGATATGGAGACAAACTCCTTCCCCTTGCCATCGATGATCCGAATTGAGATGTTGGTGTCAGGAAACATCGAGTAGACAAGGAAGCGGTTCGAAGGGGGGAGGTCGTCAACCCCTCTGGCGTCTGTAATCAGAAGTGACCCTTCAACGCGGGAGTGTTTTTTGAGGAAATCACGGGCCTTAAGATCGTTCTGCAAATATACGGCAATCCTCTCCTGCGTATCAGGCAGCGCCAGGATCTCATCAATGCTCTTTGTGCGGATGTGGTCAACAAGCTCACCCATGAATGCAAGGTTGCTGATCCTGTATCCTTTATGGTAGCCGAGACCTGTTCTTGGGTCGCAGATAAAACCAAGCAGAATCCATCCAGTAGGATTGAGAATCTCATCTTCGGTAAGATTTGCCGAATCGACCTTGTCGACGTACTGGAGCATCTCTGCAAATTTCAGCAGCTTTTCCGATTTATAATAGTCATGGATGACTCGTGCGGCGCTCGGCGCCAGTTTGCTGCTCCCCTCATATTTTCCGGCAAGCTGGAGACGCTCATGCTCGCTTGAGTGGTGATCGAACCAGAGCCCGCAGCCGGGAACATAAGGGACATTTGCAAGGACGTCGTTTTTCCCGACAGGGACTTTGCCGTCCTGCAGGTCTTTTGGATGGGCATATGTCATATCATCCATGATGCCGAGCTCTTTAAGTAGTGCGGCGCAGCAGATTCCGTCGAAATCGGAACGAGTCAGCAGTCTCATACATCCCCCCCATGGCAAGCGAATATTGTTTAAACATTAAAGCTATAACGTTCCAAAATATCTCAAGTCAAGCGAATTGATGGATATTCCCGTGCAGGTATAAAAATACTTCCAAGATGCCGTCTCTGGCTCTATTATTCAATCATGATCTCCATTGAATCGATAAAACATTTTCCTGCCGCTTCCGGTGTTTATCTGATGAAAGATGAAACCGGCAGGATCATCTACGTCGGCAAAGCCCTTAACCTGAAAAAGCGGGTCAGCTCCTATTTTAACAGTTCAGGTGATTCCCGCTACCAGATCCGTTTCCTCATGGCGCGGGTCGAAACCATAGAATGGCTTGTCACCGATACGGAAAAAGAGGCGCTGATCCTTGAAAACAGCCTCATCAAGGAGTATCGCCCCAGATACAATCTGAGCCTGCGGGATGACAAGACCTATTTTTCACTCCGTCTTGATCCATCTGAAGAGTTCCCGCGACTAACTATAATCAGAAAGGTTGTTCGGGATGGAGCCAAATATTTCGGGCCATACTCGTCGGCAACGGCGGCTCGGGAAGTGCTGAAAGAGCTCTGCCGCCTCTTTCCCCTTCGTCATTACCCCCTGAAAAGCTGTCGCCAGAGAAAAAGGCCATGCCTGTACTATCAGCTGAGGCAGTGCTCGGCGCCATGTTTTGGCAAGATAACACCGCCGGAGTATGCAGCCCTTGTTGAAGGGGCCTCGCTGTTTCTGTCGGGGCGTAACAGGGAGGTTGTCAGGTTTTACAAAGAGCGGATGGCTGCTGCGGCCGGCCGGTTTGACTATGAAGAGGCGGGACGCTGCCGCGACATGATCTTTTCGATCGAGAGAACTGTCGAGAAGCAGAAGGTGGCATCAACCGGCGGAGATGCCGATGTAATCGGTCTGGTCCCTCTGGGGGAGCGGCTGCAGATCAGTCTGCTCTTCATCAGAAACGGCCTTCTGCTCGGCAGCAGGAGTTACCGTCCCGACTGGGCCCTTGTGCCTGAGGATGGCCTGGCTTCATTCATCAGCGGTTACTACATGGGTGATGTGATTATCCCGGACGAAATACTGCTGCCGCTCAAGATTACTGGCGCAGAGGCAATCGCCGAACTGCTATCAGAAAAGAAGGGGCGCAAGGTAGCAATCAGTACGCCACAGCGGGGGGCGAAGCTTGAGCTGGTGCAGATGGCGGTAAAAAACGCCGAAAACAGCGTGGCTGAACAGCAGCGCCAGGATCAGGCGAGCGGCAGCATACTGGCAGAGCTAAAGGAGCGTCTCCACCTTGAAAACCTGCCGCGAAGGATCGAGTGCTACGACATCTCGAACATTAGCGGGAAAAATGCGGTCGGCAGCAAGGTCTCTTTCCTTGATGGCAAGCCGGATAAATCGGCCTATCGCCGCTTCCGTATCAACAGCGTCGGCCAGTCAGATGATTTTGCCATGATGCGTGAAATCCTCTCAAGGCGCTTCAGTCATGAAAAGGGCACTCCGGACAAGCCTGATCTGATCATTGTCGATGGCGGCATCGGCCAGCTCGGCATCCTTTCGGCACTTATGGATGAATTGGGGATCAGCGGGATTGATCTGGCAGGGCTTGCAAAGAGCCGCGTCGCAAGTGACGTCGGCAACAGCACTGTTGAAAGGAGCGATGAGCGGGTTTTCCTGCCAGGGAGGAAAAACCCTGTGGTGCTCCGGCAGAACTCCCCCCAGCTTCTCCTTCTGGCACAGATCAGGGACGAGGCCCACAGGTTTGCAATCACCTACCACCGAAAGCTGCGCAGCGAGGCAGCACTGGTCTCAAGGCTGGACAGCATCAAAGGTGTCGGCGCGGCCATAAAGAAAAGGCTGCTTGAGAAGTTCGGCACGGTTGAAGGGATCAAGGGGCAGAGCACAGAAGAACTTTGCGCGGTCAAAGGGGTGACAGAAGAGCTGGCAAGCCGCATAACCAGGGAGCTTGCAGACTGATTATGTTTTAGTTTCATCTGTGTTCAGGCAGTTGACTTAAAGGCTTTTGGACGCAGTACAGGCAGAAAAAGCCGATCAAGGCGGATCAGTCAAAAACAAAAAGAAGTTGGGTTAAATCCTCCCTTGTCCGAAGTTGTCAGATTTGATGGGCCTGTCAATCTGATTGTGTAAATGACGTTTCGGTTTTCTGAAGTTCATTATGGTTCATTGGCGAGGCAGACGCCGACCCATAGGCAGCTTGGTTCATTAGCGATGCATTCTTCTTCTTCTAACTCACTGCATGTAGGACCACCAGAGCCGGGGGTAACACAGCTTCCGTCCCACCATTCGCAGTTCGCACGTGTACAAGTGAGCGGGTCCTTGAGCTGTTCGCAGACGCAGGGGGTAGTGTTACACGATTCTAATTTTTCGAGCGGGTCGGTACAAAAGGCTGGGCCTGGAGAGATTACTGTCCGTGTTGAATGTTGGGTCCCCCCGTTGCACGCAGCTGTGCATGGTGACGGCTCACTCCACTTAGAATATACGCATGGACCTACGCATATGTTGTTTGCGGAATCCCATGTGCAAGCTAAATTTAAAGCGCAATCTGCTGAGGCGAGATAAGAAGCACAGGGACTGCAATCAAGGCATCTGGTAAGCCCGGCATTATGCACCTGCAATCCGACCGCCTGTGCATTGATTGCCAGACAGAGGGTGAGTAGAATTGTTAGTATGATATTTCGCATGGTAGTTTCCTTGTTGTACATGCTGTAAAACCACCCCTCCCCTCAGTCTCCCCCTTTTCAGGGGGGATGCTTTGAAGTCTCCCTTTATGCCCCAGAGGGTACTGAAAAGGGGAGATTTAGAGGGGTTTGCTTGTTAGAGTCATCAGTTCATATCGCCAAACAGCATCCATTCATCGGTGCCGGTTTTTACTAACGTTACTGCCGACCCTTTAGCTTTGAAAACCTTGGTGGTTGCGGTGGTGATCATGGTGGCGCTGCTGGAAATCGTGACAGTGCCGGTATTCTTCTGGGCGATGGTACACTGGAAACCGACCGGAATAGTGACCGATGAGTTGAGTGGTAAGGTCAGTGTCATTGCGCCGCTGCTATCCATAGTTATGAATTTGTTATTGTCGGTTGCATCCAGAATATAGCTGGAGGTCTGGGCATTAATGGCAACCCGCGCGGCAAAGGTGCCGTTTACCTCCAGTTCGTGATTTGGGGTTGTGGTACCGATACCCACATTGCCGCTGTTATTGTTGGAAATATTGTTTGCTGTTGTTGTCCAGGGGCCGCCTGCGGCAACGGTGCTCCACGAGGTATTGGTGCCGTCTGTGGTCAGGTACTTGCCGCTGTTGCTGGTCTGTACAGGTGCCAATGCGTTGAAGGCTGCAGTGGCACTGGTTGCACCGGTGCCACCATTGACGATGGGGAGCGTACCGGTAATGCTGGATGCCGGCATACTGGATGGGGCTGGACCTTCCGGCCCTTGCGGACCGGTGTCCCCTTTCTGCGCCACCATTGCCCACTTGGCGGCATTGCTGCCCGGGACAATGTTAGTCAGATCGTCCTGGAGGCTTTTGTAGGACGATCCCTGATAGGCAACGACATCATGTGTCAGATAGGTGGCGGTGTCGGTCCAGGTTCCTTTCCAAACCATGCCCAGCCCTTGCGGACCCTGCGGGCCGGTTGCACCTGTTTCGCCCTGCAGTCCCTGGGAACCTGTA
>JACABD010000093.1 GCA_013377075.1 Geobacteraceae bacterium
TCTACTCCTTCTTCTCAAATCCGCCCTTCTCCTTGCACTGGGGGCAGTTCTGGGGCTTGCAGCGCCCCTCTTTGGTAAATCCACAGGTTTTGCATTTCCATTCAGCCATGTACGTAACCCCCTATTTTGAAGTTTCCAGCTTTATCTCCCTCACCGGTGCAACAGTAGACAGAGGCTTGTCGAATTTCTTATCATCACCGACAACCATGATAATCATCCTGTCCGGGTGGAGATGCTTTTTCGATACTCTCAGTATATCCTCCCTTGACACTCTGGCAATATTGTCGCGGAAATTTTCCAGATAGCCATCGGGGAAGCCGTAGAACTCAAGCCGTGCCTGCTGGGTTACGATGGAGCTGGGCTGGGTAAAACCGAAGATGAACGAGTTGATAATCGACTCTTTTGCCTGTTTCAGCTCCTCTTCAGTCACCAGCTCCTTTGTCATGCCATTGATGATCTCGCCCATCAGATTAATCGCCAGAACCGTTGATTCTGCCTTGGTCTCGGTTTCGGCAATAAACATCCCTGGAAAACGTCTGCCGATGTCAAAACGGCTCCCGGCATGATAGGCAAGGCCGCGATCAGAGCGGATTTGCTGGGTGAGGCGGGAGGTAAAGCCGCCGCCGAGGATGTAATCCATAACCCTGATTGCGTACTGATCCGGATTGTTCTTCTCAAGACCGAGATGCCCCATCCTGATGACAGACTGGCTGACCTGCTTCTTTGCCAAAAGTGCCTGTTTTACCATACCTTCTTCAGGCATTGCGACGGCCGGAAGTTTCGGCTCCTGGGGCTGCCAGTTGCCAAAGAGCTTCTCCAGCTTTGCAATCAGCTCTCCCCGCTTGAAGTCTCCGCTGACTGCAAGAATCATCCCTTGAGGAGTAAAGTATCTTTTGTGCAGTTCAAGCATATCGCTTCTGTTGATTTTGCTCACCGATTCAATGGTTGCCACCCTGCCAAGGGGATGATTTTCATAGATCGCCTTTTTGAACTCCCGTCCGGCAACCCCTTTCGGATCGTCATTCTGGCGGCGAATGGCATCAATTGTCTGGTTTTTAGCCAGGTCAAGCCGTGACTGATCAAAGCCTGGCTTCATCAACAGATCGCCGTAAATCTCCAGAGTACGGTCGAGGTTTTTGGTAAGGGTGTTCATGGAGAGATTCCCCATATCCTCGCCGATTACCGACTCAACTGCAGAGGCCATGAACTCAAGCTCTGCGTCAAGGGCGTCGGGCTTGAGCGATTCTGTGCCGCCGCTTCTGATAAGAGCTCCTGTCATCCCGGCAAGGGAGGTCATCTCCGGGGGATCGTAGATGCTCCCTGCTGTCACAAATCCTGTCATATGAACAATCGGCAGCTCATGATCCTCAAGCAGATAGACTCTCATGCCGTTTTTCAGGGTAATCCTGTCACTCTTGGGTATTTTGAAGTTGAGAGGCGCAAATGTCAGCGCTCTTGGGTCAGCCGTTTTTTGCGTGGTTGAACAGGCTGTCAAGGATAGCGAAATGGCTAAAGCCGCAGCAATTCTGATTAATAGGCTCATTTTTCAGCCACCTCCTGTTTTGTAATGAAGCCGACAATCCTGTTCTCTTTTGTCAGATATTTTTTGGCAACCCGCTGGATATCTTCCGGCTTGACCCCGGCGACAGCTTTTCGGTGTTCTATCAGGTAGCGCCAGCTCCCGGCGATTGCCTCGTATTCGGTCAAATTCCTTGCCAGCCCGCCAATGGAGAGCATCTGCCGTGCCTCTTCATATTCGAGTTTGTTCATCACTTGCTGAAGTTCACGTTCGGTAACGGGCTCACTCTTCAGCTTTTCAATCTCTGCGTAAAGCGCCTCTTCAACCTCTTTCACCGTATGGGGTTCCCGCGGAGACGCAGAGACGATGAAAAGATTCGGATATCTGTGCCCCGGCGCTGAAAATGCGCCGACTCCGGTTGCCAGCTGTTTTTCCACAACAAGCTTCTTGTGGAGCCTTGATGTCCTGCCATCGGAGAGGATCATGTTGATAACATCGAAAACCAGATCGTCCTGGTGTGGCAGTGTCGGCTTGTGATAGCCGATCATCAGCTCTGCGCCGGCATCGCCGATCACCTCAATCCGTTTCTCTCCCTGCTGCTGCGGCTCTTCAACCGCGACAGGTGGCACAGGAGTGCCCGGCGGGATATGGGCGAAATATTTTTCGACCAGCTCTATGGTCTTTTGCGTGTCGATGTCGCCGACAATGGCAATGATTGCATTGTTCGGTGCATAGTAGCGTTTCAGGAAATTCTCGGCTTTAGTGCGAGTAAGGTTCTCGATGTCAGACATCCAGCCGATAACCGGCTGCCCCTGGGGATGGGCATTGAAGGAGCTTGCCAGAAAGGTCTCCCATAGCTTCCCTTCAGGTTCGGCTTCATAGGAGCGGCGGCGCTCTTCCATGACTACTGAACGCTCGGTGTAGAACTCCCTCAAGACGGCATTCTGCATCCGGTCTGACTCGATTGCCGCCCAGAGTTCCAGCTTGTTTGACGGCAGGCTGATCAGGTAGGTTGTGCCGTCCTTGCTGGTATAGGCGTTATAGTTTGCCCCGCCGTTACGGTTGTAGACCTGGGCAAACTCCTCCTTCACAACATACTTGCCAGCCTCTTTCTCAAGGTTTTTCAGCTCTGTTTCAAGAGTGGCGATTCGTGCTGCATCCCCTTTTTCACGCTTTGCCTTTTCCCGCAGGATTTCGTTGGCGACTACCTCAATCTTGTCAAGAAGGGGCTTTTCTGCCTCATAATTGGTTGTGCCGAGAGTTTTGCTCCCCTTGAAGAGCATATGCTCAAGAAGGTGGGCAAGCCCCCGCTCATCGCTCCGCTCGTCCACACTGCCAACCTTGAAGCGAATCCAGGCGGCAACAGTGGGTGATGTGTGCCGCTCTACCATGAGCAGTTTCATGCCGTTTGCTAAAGTATATTCCTTAACCCGCTCGGCAAGGCCCTCTGCATGGGCTTGCGCCGACAAAACCAGAAACAGTGCTACTGTCAGAAGTCTTTTCATCGGTACTCCTTGTGATGTTTAAGATTGAACGCTTTAATGTATATCAGAGGGGAATCTTCTGTAAACCTCCAAGTGAAAGTTTGCCATAAACAGCTGGATATGCTAAAAAGCTAAAATATTTTCGCAACAAAGGAGTAATAACATGAGTGAACAGAACCCTCGCGTTCTTATGGAGACATCAAAGGGGAACATTACCATCGAACTTTTCAAGGAAAAGGCGCCAATTTCCGTAAGAAACTTCCTTGGCTATGTGGCTGAAGGGTACTACGACGGGCTCATTTTCCACCGTGTCATCAACGGCTTCATGGTTCAGGGTGGCGGCATGGATGAGAATATGCAGCCGAAAAAGACCAAGTTTGCCATCAAAAATGAAGCAACAAACGGCCTGAAAAACCTCAAAGGGACTCTGGCAATGGCCAGAACTTCCGTAGTTGACAGTGCCACTTCCCAGTTTTTCATCAATGTTGCTGACAACGCTTTTCTCGATAACAAGGGGAAGAGGCCGGAAGATTTCGGTTATGCTGTTTTCGCCCAGGTTGTTGAAGGGATGGATGTCGTTGATGAGATCAAGACCGTAAAGACAGGCAACAAAGCGGGTCACGCCGACGTTCCGGTTGAGACGGTTTTTATTACCAAGGCAACGCTGCTGGCATAGATATTATGCGGTACTTACACTTCTACATCAAACCCCTCTAAGGCTCCCCTTAACAGGGGAGACTTCAAATCTTCCCCCCTGTCAAGGGGGGATAGAGGGGGGTTGGTTTTAGCTGTTACTGCACCGGTTCCTCCGGAAGTGCCGAAAGCATCTCGAACCGCTTCAGTTCCTCCCTGTCAAAACTGTACCCCTTGCGGCAAAACTCGCATCTCACTTCGGCAACACCTTCATTGTCGATGATTGACTTTAAACCGGCTGTCCCAAGTAAGTACAGCGCCTGCTCAACCTTGCTCCTGGTACAGCCGCATTTGAAATACAGCTCTCGTGTTTCAAGCCTGTTACTTGGCATATCTCCGACCAGAGCTGCCAAAAGCCCTTCTGTCCCCCCCTCGGCAAGAATCTCCGAAATTGGTGCAAGGGCGGCTATCCGCTCCATAAGAGCATCTATCTCGACATCCTCGGCTTTGGGAAGCGCCTGCACCAGGAAGCCGCCACAGATAGCAATATCGCCGTCAGAGTCCAGCGAGGCGCCGAGGCCCACAGCTGAGGGAGTCTGTTCAGACTCGGTCAGATAAAGGGCCAGATCATTGCCGATTTCACTACTATGAAGCTGCACTGTCCCGCGATACGGCTCTGCACCGGTACCCGGATCTTTTGCAACGGTGAGAAAACCTGCATTACCAAGAATTCCGGCCACATTCCATTTACCGTTTACCGGCTCAGCCTCGGCCTCGGGATTACCGACCGAACCACGCACAGCACCTCCGGCGTCAGCCTCGACAATGAGCTTCTTCATTGGGCCGTTACCCTCATATTTCAGGGCAACCCTCTGGGTACCTTTAAGAAGCCCACCCATCAGCGCACCGGCAGCAAGAGCACGCCCAAGAGCAATGCTCACAGTAGCGGATGCCTTCTGCATTGAGCAAATCTCAGCTGAAAGGGCGGTTACGTCACAGACAAGAATGCGGATTGCGCCGGATTGTGACATGGCGCGGATGTAATGATCGTTCATAATGGCCTCATTTTATGCAAAAAAGCCCCTGACATCAAGCATCAGGGGCTTTTGCAGATTATCAGAAAGTTTGTTACTTTTTCTTTTTTGAGCAGTTGCAGTTTGCCGCATCAGCGCAGTTTTTGCAATCACCCTTTTTGCCACATTCCTTGCAGCCGCAGTCGGCTTTCTTGTTGCATTTGTCGCAGTGCTTTGAGGCTTTTGCCGACTTGTCGCACCCCTTCTTACTGTCACACTTGTCACAACCGCCATCCATCAGCATGCAGTCGCCCTTGCCGCATGAAACCGATGCCGGGATCTTGTTTGCTGTCTTGATCGCTTCAATCTTCACCTTGATGGCATCCATATCAGCCTTGAGAGCAGCTCCTTTGGCAGCATCAGGCGTATCTTTCAGGTTCTCGCGCTGAAGCTCGAAACGCTTGTTCATCATCTCCTGACGAAGATCAAGGGATTCGACCTTGAACTTCTTCATCTGCTCGGGAGTTGCCTCCGACTTCTGGCACGAAGAACAGCCCGCCTTTTTTGAAGCGTTCTTGCTCTGCGCCATGGCTGTCACGCCTACTGAAAGGCTGATTGCCAAGGCTGTTATGACTGCATATAGCTTTTTCATTTCATACACTCCTTAAGTTATTGATTTTGTGATAGTACAGTATTGCGAAATGATTGTCATGCGGTTTTTTGAATATGTGCTTTAGCAGATTCCAGCTCTTCCGCAGATAATTCATCTGCCTTGAGCGTCACCTGAAAACTCTCTGCAAATGCGGTGGCAAGGGCGCTGGCAAGCACCTTCCTGTCCAGCTCCAGCTCTTCAAGGGCCGTTGTCCTCTCTGTTATGTTGGTCTCAGGATGAAGCAGATACCTGTCACCCTTGTCTGCCATCTGTACAAGCGGAATGGAGCCGTGCTGAAACAGTACCTTTTTCAGTCTGCGCTGGGCATTGCCGCCGATCTTTTTCCCGTTTATAAGAATGTCGCAGCTCTCAACCCCCGCAAAACAGAGTGGCGTCCGCTCGCCGAGCCTCTTGTTTTCCGGAAAATGTTCCGCAGCATAAACTGCGTCAAGACCAAGTTTTTTATAGAACGCCAGCAGAAAGGATGTCAGATAAAAGAACGCCTCTTTGACATTATGGCCGCCTGGAAGCAGATCGGTCGGACAGACAAGGGAATAGGTCAGTTCATTGGCATGGTAGATGACGCCGCCGCCGGTGATCCGCTTTACCACCTGGACTCCGCCTCTGTTGCACAGATCCATGTTAAGGATTTCTTCCGGCTTCTGAAATCTGCCGCAGGAGAACGCAGGCGGGCTCCAGCCGTACAGGCGGAGAACAGGCATTGACTCTTCCGGATCAAAGCAGGAGAGAAGGGCTTCGTCAATTGCCATGTTTTCGGCTCCGGACAAGGAGCCGGTATCGATCAGACGCCAGCTTTTCAAGGGTTTTGCCTTTTCTTCTCCCAGAATTCACGCTCAAAGGGCCAGTGATCTTTCATGAAATCAACCAGTCCTGACATGCGGAATTTCATCCCTGCCTTGAAGGCTGCCTGCTCCGGGAACTGTCTCTTTTCCTCTATTGCTGCACACAGATCCCTGCCAAGCCCTCTTGCACGCTCAAAGAGCGCCTCTTCGTTCGGAAAAGCCCGGATACCGGCCATGTGGGAGCCCACCCCCCCCACAGAGTCTGCACCAAGGACATTGGCAAAGCGCTCCATGTAGGTGATGACCTCTTCATCCCCGCCACCGCCGGAGGTTTCGACAACAGCTGCATATTTCCCCTCAAGGGCCATGCAATGAATCAACCCGTTGCAGCGATCGAAGAGCGCCTTCATCTGTGCAGTGACACTGAAGATGTAGTTCGGGCTGGCAAGGATGAAGCCGTCACAGCCAAGGAGCTTCTCCTTGATGGCCTCGTAGTCATCATTGATGTTGCAGATGCCGGTGACATGGCAGACATCACAGGCAACGCAGGGCTGAACTTTCGCGTTCTTCAGCGAAATGATCTCAGTTTCCGCGCCAGCCCCTGACACTCCGGCCAGAACCTCCTCCAACAGGCGTCCGGTGTTGCCGTTCAT
>JACABD010000094.1 GCA_013377075.1 Geobacteraceae bacterium
TTTCTTATGATCCACCACCCACTGCCTCTGATCAGCAACTCCTGAGAGTGGTTCATTATTCAATAACAACAATTCCCACCGCTGTCAGATAATTTTACAGCTGTTAGCTATTCAGACAAAAAAATGCTTTAACCGGTTATTACTGATAGCGTTTATTACTTTTCAAGCATGTTACGTCATCAAAACAAACTGGCACTGTTATTGTTTATTTTATTTGTTATTTAATTAAACAGGTTAAATCTGCACTCTCCACCCGACCAGTTGTCATTTAATTACAGACATATTGCCCTGTCGGCTTATCACGGTCTAAACTAACCCGCATCCAAGATAAGAAAGGATTATCCATGATGAAGCCTGCATGCATAACGCCCAACTTGATGACAGGACTGCTCCTGACGCTCCTGTTCAGCCTGTCAGGCTGGGGAGCAGAACAGCCGGGAACAACCTCCGCCAATGAACAGACCCTGCGACTTGGTCAGAGAATGTACCGCGATGGGTTACTCCCCTCGGGAGAACCGATGCAGGCCCATGTCAAAGACGACATCCCCGCTCCAGGCACATCCTTCACCTGTGTCAGTTGTCACATGCGAAGCGGGCTTGGGTCAATCGAAGGGGGGGTCTTTACTACCCCTACAAACGGCAGGACGCTGTATCAAAAACGTGATCTGCCAGGAGCAGGGAATAATCGCCGCAACACCGGCATGAACATGGCAGGTAAAAAGAAGGGGGTTACACCGGTTCAGCCGCCATCAGCACGACCTGCGTATTCAGATGATACGCTTGCGGAAGTGATGCGAAGTGGAAGAGATACGTCCGGCCGAATTTTGGATACGATTATGCCGCGCTACCTTCTGGAAGACAAGGATATGTCAATCCTGATTGCCTACCTCAAAAACCTTGCATATGAATACTCTCCGGGTATTGACAATTACAATATTAACTTTGCCACAATCATCACTGACGAAGTCCATGTTGACCAAGTGGAAGCCATGATGAAACTGTTGGAGAGCTTTGTAACTAGCGCAAACAAACAACAGGTTGACTATGAAGCGCAACTGGTAAAACTTCGTGAAACAAGACGCGAACCGACTTATCGTCGTGTGAAGCTTTCCCGCTGGCTTTTGAAAGGACCACCCGGTACCTGGCAGTCCCAGCTGGAAACCTACTATCGCAAGGAGCCTGTCTTTGCCTTGATCGGCGGCATCACGAGCAAATCTTGGAAGCCGGTTCATGAATTCAGTGAAGCGCACATGCTCCCCTGCATACTCCCCATAACAGATTTTCCGGTTGTCTCGGCAACGGATTGGTACACACTCTACTTCTCAAAGGGGTATTTTCAGGAGGGCGAGGCAGCTGCTAGCTTCCTTGCGTCACAAGATCAGGATATAAAATCCAAGAAAATTGTCCAGATCGTGCGCAACACACCGCAGGGGCAGGCACTGTCTGAAGGTTTCATGCAAGGTTTGAATGATAAGGTGGTACCTCTACCGTCAACGATAATGGTTGCTCCTAATGAATCTTTGGATGGTGAAAGTTTGAAGCGGTTACTGGATAAGGAGAAGCCCGACATCCTTGCGCTTTGGACGGATGATTCACTTCTCCGAGCTTTCATGGAAGATTCTGTCCCAATCGAATTACCTGCCACTCTATTGATTTCTTCAGGCTATTTTGGCAGCAAGATCTGGTCGATACCCGAAAAAATGCGCTCAGCTGCCTACATAACCTATCCTTATCGACTGCCCCAGGATGAAAGCCGTTACGACCGTTTATTCACTTCAACCATGAAGCAGCCCAATTCTGATGAGATCAGGCGCATCAAAAGCAAAACCATGGCCTCACTGCGGGTGTTAACTCAGGCTCTCAAGGAAATGAGGGGTGATTTTTTCCGGGACTACCTTTTTGACACCATCAGCATGATGCAAGACCTTGAACTTCCTTTGTATGAGCGACTGAGCTTTGGACCTGAACAGCGTTATGCTTCAAAAGGATGTTATGTTGTCCAGCTTTCTAAAGGTGAAAAGCCTGACTTGATCAAAAAAAGTGACTGGGTGATTCATTAGTTCTTTTAACATAAATGAAGTTTGTTTACGGGAGAAAACCATGCGAATCACAGTAGTTTCCTGTTTTATGTTTTTGCTGCTGTTGTTACATCTGACCGCTTATGCTGGTAACTCAAACGTAAATCCAGCAGGGGACGGCTACGTCGAACTTTCAATACTGGATCATTTCAGGAACTATACGGGTTCTCGCAATGCAGGGGATTTTTTAGCTCTATTCAATGTGCCGGCTAATTCCGTGCTTCGCCAGCAACCGCTGATCTCTATAAGTGACGGGAGGACTGCAGTCTTCCTGGCGATTAAGATGCCGGCAGTCGATGGCAAGACCCCAAATTTTGCACTTAACGGAGCAGACATGCTTACTCTGAAGCCCATCAAGAGTGGCGAATACCAGGTGACGGTTCTGCCCCATAAAGGTGTCTCGCAGGCATCTCTGCTCGCAGCCAGTGGTTCTACTGTGCACGAATACCCGATTAACGTTGCTCCGCCGCTGTCGGCAGGCATCGATCTCACTGAAAACAATTTTAATTCTTTTTTAAGAGTGCCGATTGATGTCAATAATGACGGTCGCACAGACTATCTGGATGATTATATTTTTACGGCCAATTACCTTGCAATACAACGAACCGTTGGTCGTGATATGGGTGCCCGCAAAGAGCGCGCTCTGAAGAGGACTCTATCGGTAATACCTGCCACCAAGGAAATAGAATATGATCCAAGACTGTTTGATGATCTACCTCAAGCGGGCAAGTAACTGTACGCAAGTTCTGCAGAATGAGTTTAAGGGATGCCGAAGTTAATTCATAAATAATTATCATTGACTAATTATGATAAGGATTTATAAATATCTGTACGGTGGTGGCCGTGTTGTACGAATTTAGCAGTTTTTATGCACAAAGGCTGGCTCCTATTAATTTGAAAGGAGGGGTGACAGCAGTGAATTGTGTAAACTATGAAAAGTATCAATTACATAACAGGAGGAGCGTATGGATTTATTTTTTATGAGTAAATTGGCTGCCAGATCTCGCCAATACTGGCTTCTTGTAGCACTGGCTATGACCTTTGCACTGACATGTGCAGTGTCAACAGTCGAAGCTGCTACCACCATTCCGCCGAATTCTGAATACAGCGTACCTCGTTTGGATCCGTCATCACAGCTGCCGTATTGGCAGAATCTTGTCCCCAATGCATTGGCGGACTATTATACCTACATGCCTTTGTCCCATGAAGATGCGGTAAAACTCGGATTCCTCGATTATACAGGGCCTGATCCCCTTAACCCAGGGAACCCGATTACTCATTCCTGCGGCAACAAAGCAATAACAACCGGGCCAGACATTGCTGATAATCAGTCAAGCACCAATGACTGCTACGTTATTACAGTTAAGCGTTTTACCCAGCCTCTTTCACTGGCTCCATTTTTCGGCCCTACCTGGGGTACTCCCGGCTTAAAAGCACCAAATGGCTCCTATTACGGGGATGTGGGCAATTCTGTATACCCCAACTGGACAGATGTCTATGGTTACGGCTCCGGTGGCGCAAACTGGACCCCACCACAGTTTGTCTATGATCCGGGTGTTATTCCCAGTGGTATTCGCCCGAAAAATCCTGCTACAGATGGACCTCTTGCAGTTGTGCAGGGTAATGCTCCTACACCGTTCTTCAATGGGGCGGCTGGTTCGAATACGGCAGGTCTTGTTACGAGCGGTATCTGGCACTTCCCTGCTCCGACTATCAAGGGTACCAAGGGGCGTTCAGTCCGTGTGCAGTGGCTCAACGAACTGCCCAACCTGCCGATTCCCGGTTTTGACCCGACTGTTGACTGCAGTGACGCTGTTGCCAACTGTTTCCCTTATAACCGCATCGTCACTCATGTTCACGGAGCTCATGTCGGACCGGCGAGCGACGGTCTGGCCCATGCAGGCTTCAATCCCGATTTTTCCAACGTTGGCACCAAGTTTTCCTTGACTATCCCCACTGCCACTGTCAAGGCTGCAAATCCTCCTGGTACCTATATCTACCCTATGGACCAGGAAGCCTCCACTATCTGGTATCATGACCATGCTGTCGGTACCACCCATCTTAATACCAACCAGGGCATGGCCGGCTTCTTCCCGATCACCGACAGCAACGAGCAGTCATTGGTTGCAGGTGGTGTTCTCCCTACCGGCGCCTACGAACTCGGTTTTGCATTGCAGGATCGCGTCTTTGGCAGTAATGACGGCAACTTTGTCATGCCGGATGCGCCGGTCATAGACGGCAAGTTCCCTAGCTGCGATGCAACTGATGCAGCTTCCCGCCTGGCTACCTGTTCTCCGCTCTTTATGTATGCATCCCATGGAGCTAATGCCAGTTCCTTGACCACGGCCGGCGTTCATTTGGTCCCATATGACGAATTTACAATGGAGAATATTCCACAAAATGCCGTTGCGCCTGTGCTGGCCACCAGCGCGACACTGGAGTTTTTTGGCAATATGCCGGTGGTCAACGGTGTTGTCTATGGCAATTACAATGTTGAGCCGACCGTCTACCGCATGCGCTTCATCGGCGGTACCGACTCCCGTACCTGGTCACTGCAACTGCAGGACCGTGCAACTTTGACAGTAATTCCTTTCTGGCAGATCGGCTCCGAGCAGGGCTTCCTTAAAAATCCTGTTCAACGCCAGGATATGCTGCTGATGCCCGGCGAGCGTCTCGACGTGCTAGTAGATTTCACCGGTCTTGCCCCGGGAGCAAAAGTTGTGCTGAACAACCTCGCCACCGATGCCCCTTATCAGGGTGAAAGTCTCACTCCGTTCAACCGTTCCAAAAATATACCTGAAATCATGGAGTTCACTGTCGTTGTCGGCCCCGGATCCGGTGCGGCGGCTCCCAATGCCGGCACGGTTCTGAATACAATCTCGCCACTGACGGCAACAGCTGGTCTCCCGATTCGCACCGTAGCCCTGGAAGAGATCGTCGACGAGTATCAGCGCATCATGCCGACCATCGACCGTCGTGGTTACGACCTGCCGGGTATCCCGGCAACAGAGATAATCACCGTCAACAACACCGAGATCTGGGATGTTATCAACACAACCGCCGATGCTCATCCAATGCATCTGCATCAGGTGGCTTTCCAGATCGTCCACCGTCAGCCATTCACCAGTTTCACTCCGGCAACCAATGACACGACTAACGGTGTTTTCTCCGCAGCAGCCTATACCGCTGGCGCCGGTACCGCGGTTGCCCCAGATCCACATGATGCCGGCTGGAAGGATACGGCTTATATGCCCCCCGGTATTGTGACCAGGGTTATAGCCAAGTTCGATCTGTTGGGCGAGTACGTATGGCACTGCCACATCCTGTCACACGAAGAGCATGACATGATGCGGCCGATGAAGATTGTTGCAAGTGCACTGAATCCGCCCGCGTCACTTGCGGTAGCGGCTTCTACCCCGAATAATCGCACTACGACAGTGACAGTAGCCCCAGCAACCCCGGCTAACCCGGTAGCTGAGAAATTTTACGTCGAGTACAAGAAGCTGGCTGACACCAACTGGACTACCAACCTTGCCAGCGGGACGAGTCAGACTATCACCTTCCCCGGCGATGGAACCTACCTGCTGAGGGTCAAAGCGGTCGACGCAGCAATCAGCCCGACATACTCGGATAGTACCTATACTCCTGGCAGCAACACTATCGAGGTCTGGCCGTCTGACAGCCTGACACCGACCAGTGGTACGCTGAGTGGTGCATCCCAGACCTTCACGGTAACCGCGTCCTCGGGAAATTATAAACATTCTCTCTGGGTCAGCGCCGTTGGCGCTGGCAAATATGAGTTTGGCCGTTACAACAATATTGCCGGCGCATTAACTTTTAATGTTACCGGACTTCCGACCAACAGCCAGCCAGTATATGTTCGTCTCTGGGTATCCGTTCCCGTTACATTGCTGGATGGATCAATAAAAACTGAAATGCGCTACAAAGACTTTACCTATACCGCAGCAGCTCCGAATGTGTCGAAAGTCGTGGCTCCGAGTTCCTTGACCGTTCCTGCAAACAGCACGAAATCGCCTATCAGTATCTATTGGTGGAAATCACCCACACCCGGTGTGACGTATGTTCTGGAAGAGTCGGCATCCGGCAATTTTACCACTGACGTCATTGTTGCCTACTCAGGTTCTGCCAATTATGTAACCGTAAGCGTACCGGCAAGCCGTACCTATAACTATCGCGTCAAGGCGACACTGGCCGGCTGGACCGACAGTGCCTATAATGCTAATGGTGTCAAGTCGTGCGTTGTCACCTTACCCCCGCCGGTACTTCCGGTTGTCGTGGCACCAGGCAGCCTGACCGTCCCTGCGACCAGCACCAAAAACCCTATCACGGTATACTGGTTCAAATCGCCTACTCCCGGGATAACGTATATACTGGAAGAGTCACCTTCGGGGCTTTTTAATGGCGACCAGACTGCCGCGTACACCGGGTCCGCCAACTATGTAACGGTACCCGTGCCAACAAGCCGCACGTACAACTACCGCGTCAAGGCAACACTGGCCGGCTGGACCGACAG
>JACABD010000095.1 GCA_013377075.1 Geobacteraceae bacterium
CAGCAGGAAATCGTGGCATTCCCCTATATGCTTTTCACCATCTTCCTCAAAGGGTGGGAAATGCCGCTGTTCGAGGCGGCAGAGAGCCACAACGGCCTCATTGCCATTTTCAAGATCAGGCGGGATGAGACTGAAAACCATGTCGAATCACTTCATGAAGTCGGCACGATCTGCCGTGTCACCAAAATAAACCGCCTTGAAGATGAAACCACAAAAATAACTCTTGAAGGACTCTCCAGGGCACGCCTTTTGGAGGTCGTTGCCGAACGGCCTTTCCCGCTGGCCCGGATAGAACCGATCAGTGAATTCTTCGAAAAGACCATCGTCTCCGAAGCCCTTGTCTCAAGCCTCTCCGCCCTGCTGAAAATTTCCCTCTCCTTTGGCCGCCCTCTCCCTGACGATGTCATGAAGATGATCAACTACATCGACAATCCGGCCAGGCTCTCGGATCTGGTGGCGATCTACATAAATCTCTCGCTGGATGAGCAGCAGGAGATACTGGAGACACTCGACCCGATCGACCGGATCAAGAAGGTGTATACCAGCCTTGCCAGCGAGGTGCAGCGGCTGCAACTCAAGGGTGAGGTGCAGGCGGAGTTTGCCAAGCGGATGGGGAAGACCCAGAAAGAGTATCTACTGCGGGAGCAGATGAAGCAGATCAAGGAGGAACTTGGCGAGGAGGATCAGCCCGATACGGACCTCAAAGAGCTGAAAAAGAAACTGGCAACAGTGGCAATGCCCGACGACATCAGACTCATTGCCGAGAAGGAGTTGAAGCGGCTTGAGCGGATCAACCCGGCATCGCCTGAATACACCGTTGCCAGAACCTATCTGGACTACCTCATCGGTATACCCTGGCTGGTCAGCACCCTGGACAACCGTGATATCATGCAGGCCGAACAGGTGCTCAACGATGACCATTACAACCTGATCAAGGTGAAAGAACGGATTCTGGAGTATCTGGCGGTACGCACCCTGAAAGAGAATATGAAGGGGCCGATCCTCTGTTTTGTCGGGCCACCAGGCGTCGGCAAGACCAGTCTTGGCCGCTCCATTGCCAGGGCGCTCGGGCGCAAGTTTATCCGCATCTCCCTTGGTGGCATGCGGGATGAGGCGGAGATTCGCGGTCACCGCCGTACCTACATCGGCTCCATGCCGGGGAGGATCATTCAGGAGATCTTCCGCTGCGGGGCAAACAATCCGGTCTTCATGCTCGACGAGGTGGACAAGATCGGTCTCGACTTTCGCGGCGATCCGGCCAGCGCCCTTCTGGAGGTGCTCGACCCGGAGCAGAACAACAGCTTCACCGACCACTACCTTGACGTCCCCTTTGACCTGCGCAATGTCATGTTCATTACCACAGCCAACCAGCTTGATCCGGTACCGGCGGCGCTGCGGGACCGGATGGAGATCATCACCCTCTCCGGCTACACCAGCGAGGAAAAGGAGCATATCGCCTACCGTTACCTGATCCCGCGGGAGATTGAAGAGAACGGCCTTGCCAATAACCAGCCCTACTTTGAGCACCCCGCCATCAGGCGGATCATCAGCGACTACACCCGGGAAGCCGGAGTACGCAACCTGCAACGGAACATCGGCTCCGTCTGCCGCAAACTGGCCAAGGAGATTACCCAGGGGCGGGCACTGCGGTCTCCGGTGACACCCGGGATTGTCGAAGAGTTCCTCGGCCATGCGAAATTCTTTAATGAGGTAGCGGCCGAGCATGACCGGATCGGCGTGGTGACCGGACTTGCCTGGACAGAGACCGGCGGCGACATCATCTTTGTGGAAGCGACGCGCATGAAAGGCAAGGGAGAACTTATCCTCACCGGCTCCCTGGGTGATGTCATGAAGGAATCGGCGCGGACGGCCCTCTCCTATGCCCAGGCAAACCGCGCTGCACTTGGCATCCCGGAAGACGCCTTCGAGGAGACGACTATCCATATCCATGTCCCGGCCGGGAGCATTCCCAAGGACGGCCCATCGGCCGGCATCACCATGGCTACCGCGCTGATTTCGCTCCTCTCCGGGCGACCGGCACGCCGCGACACCGCCATGACCGGGGAGATCAGCCTGACCGGCCGGGTACTGGCAATCGGCGGACTGAAAGAAAAGGTGCTGGCGGCAAGCCGGGCCGGAGTCACCACACTGATCCTGCCCCAAAGGAACAAAAACGATCTTGACGATATCCCCCAGGAGACCAGAAATGCCCTCACCTTCATCTTCGTCAATGATATCAGGGAGGTGTTTCCCGATGCGCTGCAGAGCTGACAGCCAGAGGGACAACCGTTCGCGAAACCTCAATAATCTTGCAAAATTTCGCCAAACACCTATAATTCCCCTGTTTCTATCACTTTCAGCGGATCCTTGATGCCTGCCAGATATATTGAAAAACAGACCCTGCTCTTCTTCTCCGAACTGCAGATCATTGCTGCGCTCGCCTTGAAAGCGATTGCACGAATTTTCTCCAAACCTTTCTACTACCGGGAGTTCGTAACCCAGCTCGACAAGATCGGTGTCGGCTCGCTCTTTATCTGCAGCCTGACCGGACTTTTTACCGGCATGGTCATGGCGTTGCAGGCGATCATCCAGCTGAAACCCTTTGCCTCAACCAGTTATGTCGGCGGCATGGTGGCGGTCACCATGATCAAGGAGCTGGGGCCGGTGCTGTCATCCCTTATGGTGGCAGGCCGCGTCGGCTCTGCCATTACAGCCGAACTCGGCACCATGGTCGTTACCGAGCAGGTCGATGCCATGCGGGTCGAAGGAACCGATATCGTCAAGAGGCTTGTCACCAGCCGCCTGAAAGCGATGCTGATCGCCATGCCGCTCCTTGCCGTTGTTACCGATACGGTTGCCATCCTCGGAGGCTACATCATCGCCTCCGGCTATAGTATCAGCCCGCTCATGTACTGGAAATCACTGCCTCAGTTCATGAAACTTCAGGATCTGGGGGAGGCTCTGGCCAAGCCGGTTTTCTTCGGATTCCTGATCGCCATGATCTCCTGTCATGTGGGTCTGCGCGTCTCCGGCGGAGCCGAAGGGGTCGGTGTTGCTGTCAAGCGGACCGTTGTCTTTGCGTCCATATTCATCCTTGTTTCAGACTTTTTCATAACCAAGCTTTTTATTGCGTTCAGGTAGATCATGACCGAAACCAGCGGCATAGTGATGAACAGCGTCTCTTACTCCATCGGCGGCAGAACGATACTGCGCAACTTTGACCTGCAGCTCATGCCGGGAGTAAACAGAACCATACTCGGGGTCAGCGGTGTCGGCAAAACGACGATCCTCAAGCTGATCCTCGGGCTTATCAGACCTGATTCAGGAACAATCAGCATTGATGGCACAGCTATTTCCTCCCTGAGCGAAAGCCAGCTGACCCTTGCCAGAAAGCATATTGCCATCGTCTTTCAGGGGGGAGCACTCTTTGACTCCATGACAGTTGGCGAGAATGTCGGCTACAGGCTCATTGAAGAGGGGTTATTGCCGGCTGACAAAATAGAAGCTATTGTCAAGGAGAAGCTCGGCTTTGTCGGGCTTGAAAAAACGATCGATCTCTATCCGGCGGAACTTTCCGGAGGGATGAAAAAGCGAGTTGCCATTGCCAGGGCCCTTGCAGCTGACCCGAGGTATATCTTCTTCGACGAACCGACAACGGGACTCGATCCGATAGGCGTTTACAACATACAGCAGCTCATGTTAAGACTTCAGGAGCAGGGGAAGACCACCCTCATGGTTACACACGACATGCCGACGGCTTTTGCGGTCTCGGACAGGTTCTCGTTCATCCATAATGCAGAGCTGGTTTTCGATGGGGTGAAAGATGCTCTTGAAAGCTCTGAAATCCCGGCTGTTCGAGAGTTTTTTGCCCCTGGCAGAAGTTCTCTTTTCACCTATATAGAGGAGCAGGTAGAAGTATGAAGAGAAGCGATAACCTAAAATGGGCCCAGGTAAAAACAGGGGTTTTCATCCTTGTCGCACTGCTCCTTTTCGGCGGCGGCATCCTCATGATGGGTGACAAGACAAAGATGTTCGTCGACAAGGGGGAGATCAGTCTCATCATGTCCGATGTTGCCGGACTTAAAGTCGGCGCACCGGTCTGGCTTGCCGGGGTGGATGTGGGGCTTGTGACTGACATCGGTTTTGAAACCCCTGAGAAGAACAACGAAATAACTGTATTGCTGCAAATAGACAAAAACGCCCTGAAAAAGATCAATACCGATTCGAAAATCACCATCAAGACCCGCGGTCTCATGGGAGAGAAATATGTAGACATCACCCCCAGTCACGCCTACTCATTGACCCCACCAACGGTCATCAGAGGCGAGAATGTGGCCCGGCTTGATGATGTAATGGCCAAGGCAGGTGCCTCTTTCGACCGGCTCAACAAGGTCATGGAAAAGGTGGAAAACGGTGAGGGAACCCTTGGCAAGCTGATGACCGACAAAAAGCTTTATGACAACCTTGCCACCCTCTCCATGGAACTGCGGATCCTCGCTGACACCATAAACCGTGGAGAAGGATCCCTTGGCAAGCTGATGCGCAGCGATGAACCCTATAAAAGGATCATCGGCATCCTCAACCGGGCCGATGCCACCCTGACAGATATTCAGTCTGCGGACGGAACTCTCGGCAGGCTGATCCGTGACCGCGAACTTTACGACAAAATGGTGAAACTCGCCGACAAGAGCTCACTGGCAGCTGATGACATGCGCGAGCTGAAAAAAATCCTCACCTCCAAAGATAACACCATCGGTAGCCTCCTTACCGACAAGGAGCTCTATAATCAAGGGGTCGCCCTGCTCACTCGCGCAGACAGCGCTGTTAAAGCCTACGAAGACGCGGCTTCACGGCTCAAAGGCACGGAAGGCACCGCCGGAAAACTCCTCAACGACCGCGAAGCCTATGACAAACTTGTTGTCATGGTCGAAAGTATTGACGTTCTCATCAAGGACATCAAGGCAAACCCCGGTAGATATGTAAAATTTTCTCTCTTTTAAGAGGTACGGTTCATGGCTGGGATTTTCACAAAAACTGCATTCATTTTCGCTCTACTTTACGCATCAATGGCTTTTGGAGCTGACAAAGAAAAACTGATAATTGGTGTCGTCCCGGAGATAAATCTGGTGAAACAGATGGATCGCTATGTCCCTCTTTCCGACTATCTGGACAAGAAAACCGGTATGGATATTGAGATCAAACCGCTCTCGAACTACGGACAGCTTTTTGAAGAGCTGCGGGACGGCAAAGTTGATGGCGGTTTCTTCGGCAGCCTTGTCTACGCCATCACCTATGCAAGAATCGGCATAATTCCCATAGTCCGGCCGGTTCAGCCAAACGGCATCTCCTCCTACAAAGGTACCCTTTTCATCCGCAAGGATGCAGGCATAAAAAAACCTGCTGACATGAAAGGAAAGACAATCGCCCTTGTGGACCCGGCCACAACCGGGGGATATCTTGCCCAAAAGGATTATTTTGCCCACAACGGCATCAATATGGACAAGGATCTGAAAATTCTCTGGGCAGGGAGCCATGAAGCTGCCATTCAGGCAGTCCTTAGCAATCAGGCAGAGCTGGGCGGAGCAAAAAGTACCATAGTCGCAAAATATCGCCAGGGGAACAGGGTATTTGACACGGTTTTACAGATCATCGATGAAGCCCCGAAAGCCGGCGTACCGGATAATACTCTTGCAGTTCGTAAATCCCTTGAACCAAAAAAAATAGCTATTCTGAAAAAGTCACTTCTGGAGATGGGTAACGATCCGGAGGGGAAAGCTGTGTTGAAAAAATTCGGCGCCCTTCGATTTATTCCGACAACAGATGCCGACTTCAAACCGCTCTATGACCTTACTAATCATCTGAAAATAGATCTGAAAAGCTATCCGTACAAAAAAATTCACCCTTAATAAAAGCGACCAAAGTTATGTCAGAAAAAGCGGTAGTTCTCTATAGCAGCGGCCTTGACTCCACCACCTGCATGGCCATTGCCAAAAAACAGGGGTTCACGCCATACGCCATCAGCTTCTCCTACGGTCAGCGCCACTCCATAGAGATGGAACTGGCAAAACGTTACGCAAGGCCAATGGGTGCGGCTGACCATCTGGTTGTCGATTTCGACTACCGGAAAGTCGGCGGCAGCGCCCTGACAGGCTCTGCAGAAGTACCTAAAGACGGCGTCGGCAGCGATATACCGGTAACCTACGTCCCGGCCAGAAACACCATTTTCCTCTCCTTTGCCCTCGGCTGGGCAGAAGTTCTCGGCGCCCGTGACATCTTCATCGGTGTCAACGCCCTCGATTACTCGGGATACCCCGACTGCCGCCCCGAGTATATCGCCGCCTTCGAGAAGATGGCCAACCTGGCCACCAGGGCAGGCGTAGAAGGAAACGGTTTCACCATTCATACGCCACTCATCTCCATGACCAAGGCTGAGATCATCAAAATGGGTCTTTCACTCGGCGTTGATTACGCCCTCACCCACTCCTGCTACGACCCGACTGAAGATGGCCTCTCCTGCGGGCTCTGCGACTCCTGCAGGCT
>JACABD010000096.1 GCA_013377075.1 Geobacteraceae bacterium
TTGATAGCTGTGGCAGCTCTGTTTACGGGGCTTGACATGAAAATGGCCTGGCGGATCATGGGCCGCGACGGTCGCAATCATTCATCTCCCAACAGCGGCATTCCGGAGGCGGCTGCTGCCGGGGCACTTGGTGTGCAGCTGGGCGGGACGAACTTCTATTTCGGCAAGCCAATGGAGAAACCGACCATCGGCGATCCGCTGAAGGCTATTGATCGCAGTGCCTGGCTGGGGGCGGTGCGCCTCATGTACGGTGCTGAGGCTCTGCTCCTGCTTTTCTGGGCGGTTTTTATCTTCTGTCGAAATTGACAAAAACAGCCCCATCCTTTATAACAATCCCACTGGAGATATTCGTGGATACCTTTGACGACAATGCTTTACGAACAGTTCTGCTGGAGCGGATAAGCCGCCAGGGATCGATCACCTTTGCCGATTTCATGGCCGCCTGCCTTTATGAGCCGGGGCTCGGCTACTACACCTCAAGTGGCCGTAAAGTCGGCACAGAAGGGGATTTCTATACCAGCAGCAATGTCCACCGGGTATTCGGTCGGCTCATTGCCCGGGAAATCTGCCGGATGTGGACAGTTCTCGGCTCGCCACAGGGTTTTCAGATCGTCGAGCCTGGCGCAGCCGGGGGGCGGCTGGCTGCAGATATTCTTGATGCCGTGCAGGAGCTGGAACCGCTGATGTACGAATCGCTCACCTACCGGCTCATTGAGGCTGAACCATCCCTGGCCGATGCCCAGGCAAAGATGCTTGCGGCGCACTCACCCCGTCTTGCCTGGAGCAGTCCTGATGAGCTGGCTTCCGGGGCCCTCGATATTGTCGGCTGCATCGTCTCCAACGAGTTGGTTGATGCCCTGCCGGTGCATGTTGTCGAGATGACGACTGATGGGGTGAAAGAGGTTCTTGTCTCTGCCGAAGGGGATCAGTTCTGCGAGAAGCTCTCCCCCTTTCTCTCTCCCGGTATCGAGGAGTTTATCGAGAAAAACGCCATTTCCCTTGTGGCCGGGCAGCGCGCAGAGATCCGCCTTGTTGCCGATAGCTGGCTGACAGGTGTTGCGTCTTCAATAAAGCAAGGGTTCGTTATCACCATAGACTACGGCTACCTGGCAGAGGAACTGTACGGGAAGATGCGCACTAACGGCACCGTGCTCTGCTACTATCGCCATCAGCTTGAGGAGAACCCCTACATTCGTGTCGGCCATCAGGACATAACCGCCCATGTGGATTTTTCCGCGCTGATGAAAAGTGGTGCCGATGCCGGGCTGGAGAAGATCTGGTTCGGCGAGCAGTACCGCTTTCTCATGGCAACCGGCATGATGCAGGAGTTGCTGGCGCTTGAGGAGTTGCCGGTTCCGGAGCAGCAGAAGATCAAGGACCGGCTTTCCCTGAAAAAACTGATGCTCCCCGATGGCGGCATGGGTGATACCTTCAAGGTTCTGGTGCAGGGCAAAAACGTCGGCACGCCGGATCTGCTCTGCCTGAGCGACTGGACGCGTTCTTTCTAATGAATCGCGTAACCTCGATCATATTCGATCTTGACGGCACTCTCTACGTAAGTGACGTGCTTGCCGCAGAGATTCAGACGGTCGCCGCAGACGGTATGTCCCTTCAGCTTGATCTCCCTGTTGCAGAGGCAAAGAGCAGACTGTCCGCTGCCAAAGAACAGCTCCTTACCGCAACTGGTTGCGAAGCAACCCTCAGCGCTGCCTGCGAACTGCTTGGTTGTGATTTGAAACTGTTGCACAAATTCCTGGCTGAGAATGTAAAACCGGAAAATCATCTCCGTCCTGATGATCGGGTCACTGCAATGCTGAAGCGGCTCTCCGGGGATTACGGACTCTACATTTATACCAATAACAACCGGATCCTTACCGATAGAATAATTAGTCTGATCGGTCTGGACGGGCTTTTTGCAGAGATCTTCTCTGTCGAGGACTTCTGGCGATCCAAGCCGGACCGCCTTGCCCTTGCCAAAATTTATGCCGCCATCGGTGCGGAACCTGTAGAGTGCCTGTTTGTAGGGGATCGCTACGACGTTGACCTGACGCTGCCCGAAGAGCACGGCAGCAGGGTTTATCTGACAACATCAATTACAGAGCTGCTTTCAATGGAAGAGCTGCTCAAAAAAGGAGAGTAGACAATGATCGAAAAGGTTAAGGAAGTTCTTGAGACTGTACGCCCGGCACTTCAGGCTGATGGCGGCGATGTGGAGCTGGTTGAGGTAACGGAAGATGGTGTCGTCAAGGTGAAGCTGACAGGCGCCTGCGGCCACTGCCCCATGTCCACCATGACTCTGAAAATGGGGATCGAGCGGACACTGAAAGAGCAGATCCCGACTGTTACTGAAGTTGTCCAGGTAAGATAGCAAAAGGAAATCATGGCTGTTCTCCCTAAAAAGTTCGGCATAAGGACAGACAAGGGGAGGCGTCTTTTACAGCGCTTCAGAAGGAGCACTCATGCCAATTTTATTGCAGGGAATTCGGTCAAGCTCCTCAAGACCGGCTCACTTTTTTTCAGTGAACTTTTCGCGGCAATAGAAGAGGCGGAAAAATCAATCACCCTTGAGTTCTACATCATCAAGGCTGACAAAATCGGCAGACATCTATCCAATCTCCTTGTCAGAGCGGCTTCGCGAGGGGTGGATGTCTGCCTTCTTTACGACTACATCGGCTGTTTCGACACACCGACCGCCTATTTCCGCAGTATGGAGCAAGGTGGTGTCAAGGTGGCATCGTTCAATCCCCCCCCCTTTCACAACGGACTCCTCTGGTTTGATAAACGAAATCACCGCAAGATAGCGGTTGTTGATTGCAAAATTGCCTTTACCGGCGGCATGAACATCGGCGACGAGTATGCAGGCTGGGGCGCAGCCCTCTACTGGCGGGACGTCGGCGTCAGGATAACCGGCCCGGGGGTTCTGGAGCTCTCCCGCCTCTTTACCGAGCATTGGCAGGACGAAACAGTGCAATCGCTGCAGTCATGCCCCCCACCGGACTGCGCCGAGCCTTGCGGCAATGATGATATCGCCATTGTCAGCGGCTCGCCCCATCACAACCGCTCCCGCATCCGTGCCGCATTCAGACTGGCCATAGCCGGTGCCAGCAAGAGCATCCAGATCCAGACACCTTATTTTGTCCCCGGCCCGAGGTTCATCATCGCCATGCTGCGTGCGGCCAGGCGGGGGGTGAAGGTGCAGATGATCCTCCCGGCGAAAAGCGATATGCGCATCGTCCAGCTGGTGAATCGCAGCTCCTACTCAACCCTGATCAGCGGCGGTATTGAGGTGTTCGAACGGGAGGGGACGATCCTCCATGGCAAGGTGATGCTCATCGACGGCAGATGGTCGGTGATCGGCTCTGCAAATCTTGATCAGCGGAGCTTTCACAGGAATTTCGAGGTGAATGTCATCGTCTCCAGTGAAGAGTTCGGTACCCAGGTCGACGAGATGTTTGCGGAGGATATCGCCAAATCACGGCGGATATCGCTGGAAGAGCATGAAAAGCGGGGTTTTCTCATCCGGCTGCTGGAGAAGCTCATAAAGCCGCTTAACTGGTTTTTGTGAGGAGAGACACAACGCCCCCTGTCCCCCTCTTAACTTAAGAGGCGGAACGCTTTGAGGTACTGGCACAATTTCACTTAGTACGTCCTTCCCCTTAAGATAAGGGGAAGACAGATGGAGTTATGAACAGTTGTACTGACAGTTACGGAGAGATTTATTTTGCAACTTAGCCTGTTGACCGAAGTAACCGACCGCCAGCGACTCTTTGACAGCACCAGTGCCAAAGAGATAGCCGCCTATGCTGCCAGCGGAGGCACAATCCACTGCGCAAAAGGGTGCGGCGGCTGCTGTACCCTGGCAGTAAACTGTACCGCCCCGGAAGCGTTGCTGATCGGCAATTCCCTTGATAAGCCTCAGCTGGAGCGGCTTGACAGGTATATTCAACGACTGAAGGCGAAACTCTCCTCTGCCATTGACCTGAAAAGCTACCTCCGCATCCACCGCAAGGAGCTTGGCGGCTGCCCGTTCCTTGAAGAGTCAAGCTGCACGGTGTATGACAGTCGCCCTCTCTCCTGCCGCTCACTTCTTTCGACAAAAGAGAGCCACTGGTGCTCTGCTGACTTCAGTGAGCTCAGTCGGGAAGAGAAACAGTCATTTATGGAGAGCCTTGACCGCAGCCATGTCGCCTTTCCGATGCACTATCTGGCTGCCACGCAAAATCTTGCCCAGGAGATGGAAAATCAACTTGCCATGGTAATGATGCAAGAGTCTGGTCTCGCCATTTACGGCAGCATGCCGGTGCTTGTTTACCTCTTTGCCGAGTGCAACCTTGCCGGAGCAATCGCAGATGGAGTCGATGCTGTCCGTGCCTTTGCAGCATTAACAGGTTTTGACAACCCTTTCACCCTGCAGGTTGAAACGCTGTGACTGCTGCACGGATAAGCAATATCTTCGCAACTCTTCCCGACTCTTCAGACGAGATATTTGAAACTCTGCTGGCAAAGTCGGGGCTTAAAATCGAGCGGATAATTTCGACCGGTCAGGCAACTCCGCCTGGAGAGTGGTACGATCAAAAAATGGATGAATGGGTACTGCTCTTGTCCGGCTCTGCACGCCTGCTCATAGATGGTGAACCTGCTCCGCGCAGTCTTTTGCCGGGTGATTATCTGCATCTTCCGGCCCACTGCCGCCACCGGGTCGAGCAGACCGATCAGCAGGTCAAAACCATCTGGCTGGCGCTCCACTTTCAGCCATGAATAAATCCACTTCCAAAAGACATGTTGAGGTTGCCTGCGCCATTATCGAACGGGATGGTCTCGTCCTTGCTGCCCAGCGGAGCGCCATGATGAGCCTGCCCCTGAAATGGGAGTTTCCCGGTGGCAAGATCGATCCGGGGGAGAGCGTCGAAGAGTGCCTCAAACGGGAGTTGATGGAGGAGATGGGTGTTGAGATAGCTATCAAGTCCAGACTGCCCGAACATACCCATCACTACGAAACATTTTCCGTTACCCTCCATCCATTCATCAGCACATATTCTGGCGAGATAACTCTCCATGAACATGCCGCCATCTGCTGGCTAAAGCCTGAACTGCTGCAAACTCTGGACTGGGCAGAGGCAGATCTGCCGGTGATTGCCAATTATCTCAAGAGCTGATTCGAGGAGTTCTTATGTCCAACATCCTGCTCCTTGCCGTCTGTCTGCTCATGGGAATCTTCATCCGCCGCAGCGGCAGAGCGCCTCAGAATCTCCCCGCATCGCTGAACGCCTTTATCGTCTATATCGCCCTTCCTGCGGCGGTTCTGCGCTACATCCATGACCTGAAGCCGGACTCATCCCTGCTGCTGACCGCTGCCATGGCCTGGATAGTTTTTGCAGTCGGTTGGGGATTCTTTATTCTGATCGCAAAGGTGCTGAAACTCGGTCGTGCCGCAACCGGTGCACTTGTGCTGGTGGGCGGTCTTGGCAATACATCATTTGTGGGGCTGCCGATGATCGAGGCGTGGTACGGCAAGGAGTATCTGGGCGTGGGGATTATTGCCGATCAGCTCGGCTCGTTTCTGGTCCTGTCGACTCTTGGGATACTGGCGGCAAACATCTATTCATCGGGCTCAACCTCCCCCAGAGAGATGGCGCGTAAAATCCTCTTCTTTCCACCTTTCCAGGCGCTCTGCGTGGCTATTTTGCTGAGAAGCGTCCCTTTCCATCCGCTGGTTGTGCCGGTACTGCAAAAACTGGCTGACACCATTGCCCCTATTGCACTGGTGTCTGTTGGCTACCAGCTAAGATTTGGCAACCTGCGCGCCCATGCAAAGCCGCTCTTTGCCGGACTGACCTATAAGCTGCTATTCGGCCCGGCGCTGATTGCGCTGCTCTACTGCAAACTTTTCGGGGTAACCGGAACGGTGGTGAATGTAACCATTTTCGAGGCAGCTATGCCGCCGATGATTACCGCAGGAATTATTGCTGTCGAGCACGATCTTGAGCCGGAGTTGGTGGCGCTGATGCTGGGGATAGGGATACCGCTGTCGTTTCTGACTCTGGCAGGGTGGTGGTGGGTGACGGGTTGAGTCGAAGCACTC
>JACABD010000097.1 GCA_013377075.1 Geobacteraceae bacterium
GAGCCGACCCGCTGGAGGGTTGCCCCGTGATGCGGGGTGGGCGGGGGATTCACTCGTCATCATTACTCTTCGCCTTATTCCTTGTCTTTCTCCCTCGGGTGGCAACTGGCATGAATCTCCTTTAGATCGGTGATGCTGACATGGGTGTAGACTTGCGTCGAGTCAAGGGATTCGTGGCCCAATAGCTCCTGCACAGCCCGGATGTGCGCCTTGTTCCGGAGCATCTGCGTAGCGCAGGTGTGGCGGAACGTGTGCGGGTGGACGTTCTTGGTGATCTTCGCTTTTCTGGCGTGACGCTTGGTCAGCTCCCAGACTACGTTTTTGGAGAGTGGCCGGTGGCGCAGGGAGAGAAACAGGGTCTTGTCGAGGGGATCGCGGATCAGTTCCGGACGCACGCTCTTGATGTAGTTTTCAAGATACCGGCAGGCGATCCGGCCAAGGGGCACCATCCGCTCTTTTCTGCCTTTGCCGAAGACACGCAGGAAACCGTCGTTGTAATCCACGTCGTCCAGGGTGAGCCTGACCAGCTCGTCTTTTCTGATGCCGGTTGAGTAAAGGATTTCCAGGATGGTTCTATCTCGATAGCCGAGAACGCTCTTTGTGTCCGGAGCGTGGAGGATCTTTCTTGCTTCCGTGGGCGTTAGAATCCCTCTGGGCAGGGTCTTGGGCTGCTTGGCATAGCGGATCTCTTTTGCCGGATCGCTGACGAGGTAATCGAACTCCCAGAGCCAGCGGGTGAACTGTTTGACCGTGGCGAGCAGCATGTTCTGATGGCATACGCCGTTTGGCCTTCCCATCTGGTTTATCCGCTCGTATTGCTCTATCCGGTAGGAGACAATGACATCTTTGGTGATGCCGGTTATTCCGGTGACTCCCCGGCTCTCCAGGTAGGCGGTGAGTTTGCCAAGCCTCCAGGCCGCTTCTTTGATGGTGCGTGCGGCGAGGTTCTGCACTTTCAGGGATTTCAGATACTCCTGAATGGCCGTCTCAATGCTTGTCCCGGCCCGGTTTTGCTCTGTGCTCGTCATGGGGCATGATCCTTTCCAGTGCGGGTTTTGCCGATGCGCTCTCTTCTTTCTCTTTCTCCCGTGGATGGCTTTTCTTGTGAGCCGCCTTCAGGTCGATTCCGAGCGCTCGCAGATAGACTTCCGTGGCTTTAAGGACGGCGTGGCCAAGCATTTTCTGAACAGCCACGATGTCGGCTCCGTTCTTTATCAGCCCGCTGGCAAAGGTATGGCGGAAGGTGTGGGCCGTTACATGCTTGCCGGTGTTTGCGCCCCTGGAGCAGGCCTTGATGTTGAGCGATACCATTTTCTTGCTCAAAGGCTTGCCGGTTCTGTCGATGAACAGACGCCGCTCGGTGCGGTTCTTCTTGGTCAACTGCGGGCGAACTTTGGTGACGTACTCCCGGAGGAAACGCACGGCATGCTTGCCCATCGGCACTACCCTGTCTTTCTTACCCTTCCCGTTGTTGATCCTGACCAGCCCCCCTTGCAGGTCGGCGTCGTAGATGGTCAGCGAACAAAGTTCCTCAAGCCGGATGCCGGTAGAGTAGAACAGCTCCAGTATTGCCCGGTCGCGGATGCCTGAGAGTGTGCCGAGGTTGGGCTGATCGAGGATTGCGCGGGCTTCGGCGGGCGTCAGGATGTTCTTGGGAATGCCTCTGACCTTCTTCGGCTCGCGGATGAACTCGGCGGGATTGATGAAGACGATGTTGGCCTTTTCCAGGTACTCGAAGAAACGCTTGATTGAGCGGATCTTGACGGAGATCGTACCGGCTGAGTATGGCTTGCCTTCGCCCGTTCTGTGTTCGTAGAGCGTGGCGATGTAGTTTTCTATGGTCTTGCGGGTGATTGCCCTTACGTCGCCTCCGGTCGTATCGAGAAAGAACTTCGTGTTCTCGGCGTAGGATTTCAGGGTGGCCGGGCTGCGGTTCAACACCTTGAGATGTTCTCTGAAGCTGAAGAGTATGTCGTTCACGCTTGCCATGGTTTGCCCTCCCGTTACTACCGTTACGCTTCCGGTTTTTTGATGGTGTTGCCTTATATATCTTTTTCGGTGAAGCGCTCGAAGTCGCTCGTATTATGTCTGTGACGCCGCATTGCATGGGGGCTCACAGGGATTTACTCTTACCCTCGAACCCGCCTCGAACCGCCCTCGAAGTGGGCTCGAACTACCCTCGAACTTGCACCGGTCACCATTCACCGATTCCGGCTTCTTCCGCTTTTTTTCTTAACTGCTCGATGTCGATCAGGCCAACCAGGAAGGGCCTGCCGTCTTCGCCGCCTCCGGTGTAGACCAGCTCATAAACGTATTCCTTCCCCCGCTTGCCGCTGGCGGCAAAGATGTATTCCAGCTCTTCCAGTTCCGTCATGTGGGTTCTTACCTGGAAGTCACTCCAGCCGCTGTATTCGCGGATTTGACGGCGGTTGAAGCGGTATTCCGTCAGCTTCTTCTCTTTGATGGTGGCTGCGTCCACCATCTCCTTGATGAGCCCAAGGAGCCTTCTGGATGGCGGGCTCAGCTCGTCCAGGGAGCGGCCCAGCACTTCACCCGCTATCTCGTTCGCCTTGGCGATATCCTCCAGCGTGGCAATGACGCATTCCAGGGACTTGCCGCCGTGCTCGATGCTGATCTGCTCCCGCTGGTACTGATAGAGGTAGGTGATGGCAAGAATCAGGTTCTGATACTTCACATGATCGCGGCGGGCTCTGAGTGAATGGCTGGTGAAGGTGAGCAGGTCGGCATAGGGGTTGATGACCTTCAGGGGTTGCAGCAGACGGCTGGCGTTGCGGTGTTTCTCTCTGACGCCGCCCGCCTCGATCTTGGCGACGATCCCGGCCCGGGTGTAGTTCTGCCGCTGCTTGGCAAGGATGCGCTCGGTCATCTCCCGTGATTCGTCGATAGACAGGAAGACAAAGCGGCTGGCGGTCTCGCCGTCGATGTCGGTCTTGGTGGTGGTGATGAAGACGGACAGCGGCCCTTCCACGGTGTTTTCTTCGGTCTTGAGCTTGCCCGTGGCCGCGTCCTTGCCGGTGTAGGCGATGGTGATCTTCTTGGAAGACTGGATAGCCCGGATGGAGTAAATAGCCCCGTTCATGCCGTCCAGCTCTTCAACGGCAAGTATCTTGTGGGCCAGGCTGTTGCTGTCCTTGTAGAACAGGGCCTGATCGGTCAGGCGGGTGTATTTGATGCAGTCGCCTTCAGGGATCATGGAAAGCACTGTGTCCTGCAGGAAGGATTTACCGGCGGCAGAGCGTGACTGGATCATAACGGAGATAGGTTCGTCAATCTTCCTGGAGACGGCGGCCAGGTAGCAGAGAAGCTTGTTCATCTCCTCTCCGGTGTAACCCAGTGTCTCGAAGTCGGCCAGGATCTCCGTGAACATGTCCGGATTCTTCAGGAAAGCAAGGGCCGCTTCCTTGTCGGCGGGGGTTATCTCCGGAGCGGCGGCGGATGCCGCTGTTTCCGGCTCTTGCCAGGCTTCGCACTGTTCCGCCAGCCGCTCCAGGTCGCGGGTGATGATCTCGTCAGACTCGCCGAACAGGTCACACAGCCCTTTTATCAGGAAGGCTCTCGACCGGGCCGAGTAGAAGTCTACCGTGTCAACGTGGAAGCGCTTCTTGCCGCCATCTTCGCCGATTCCCTTGACGGTGGCCTTGAGCTTGCTGTCTCCCTTGGTAATGCCGCGCACTTCGTACCGCCGCCCGCTCAATGTGGCTGTAAAGCCGTAGTCGGTCGGGGTGAAGCTGTCGGCCTTGGTTTCAGGTTCTTGAGTTTTACCTTCAACAACGCCTTTGGGGTTTTCGGGGTTTGCCTGGTGCAGCAGCTCCAGGAACTGCCCCTTTGCGTTTGCGGTTAAATAAAAAAGGCTGTTGATGTCTTCATCCTCGGGAAGCCGCATGGAATGGGCGTTGATGCCCTCTGCTGCCAGACGTGAAGTAACGTTTTCCGCACCTTTGCGGCCCGATTCGTCGCCGTCGAAGGCGATGGTGACGGCTTCGGGCTTGTGAAGCTTGAAGAGCGCCAGGTGATCGGCGGTCAGGCCGTTTGTGCCGTAACAGGGGATAGTGTTATGGATTCCGGATGCAATCAGGGTCAGCGAATCAATGACAGATTCGGTGAGGATGATTTCCTTGTGGGACTTGGCGGCCTGCCGGTTGAAGAGGCCCCGCCGTGGGCCGGGAAGATAGAGGTGCGGCGGGCTCTCGCCGTTGTCCATGTGCTCGATGCGTCGGCCATAGATGCTGGCAGGGTTGCCGGCCAGGTCATACAGCGGGAAGGTGGCGCAGCCGTAGAAGTGCTCATTGCCTCGCTCGTTCAGGATGCCCAACTCTTTTAGCCCGTCGATGACGTCGCCCTCCTGGGGCAACACGTTGAGCAAGGTTCCGTTGGCAAAGCCGACGCAATGGGCGGCAAACAGGGCGTTGTCGGTGATGCAGCGTCCTGCAAGGTATTCCCTGGCTCTGCCGTCTTCGCTGAAGGTCTTGTGGTAGAACTCGATTACACGGGTGAGGAGTTTGATTTGTTTGGCGGTGAGTGCGGCGGGCTCTTTGGCGGCGGCTGGCGTTGCAGGCGGTGCGGGAGCTGACGGGGTGCCGTCGAGCTTTCCGACGGCTTCCGGAAAGCCGATCTTGTCGAACAGCTCAACGAAGCGGATAGAATCGCCACCAGTGCCACAGCCGAAGCACTGCCAGAGGTTTTGAGCGGGATTGACGGAGAATGACGGGGTTGCTTCTGCATGGAAGGGGCACAGGCCCACAAAGCCTTTGCCTTTTTTCTTCAACTCGATGCCGCGTGACTTGATCAGGGCAACCAGGTCAACGCCTTGCTTTACGGCTTCTATTCTCGCTTTCTCAATCATGCGGCCTCCGGAATCCCCGTAAAAACCTGTCAAGGACAATTGCAATGCTTATTTAGTATTGATATTTATTCCTATCTGGTATTATTGTCAATGTCAATTTTAAACGCGGTGATATAAGGGAGGCAAAAAGATGGAAAGGGAATTGACGGCCATTATGCTTACCAGCGAGATTAGAAAAGGGCTTGGCCTGCGAATCAAGGAATTGCGCAAGCAAAACAAATGGACGCAGAAAGCACTAGCGGCAAAGCTTGATATGCACTTCGCTCAGTTGAATAAATACGAATGCGGCCTGAATTCGCCGCCTCTTGAGAAGCTTGTTGAGTTGGCCGAGGTTTTTAATACGACGGTGGATTACCTGCTGACGGGCAATAGCTCAGATGAAAGGCCGCTGCACAATCTGCGGCTTCTGGAGCGGTTCAAGGAGCTTGAGGCGGTCAACGCCGGGGATCAGGAAACAGTCATAAGTCTGATTGACGCGATGATCATGAAGAGCAAAGTTGAAGGGGCCGTCAAGCCCCTTACAAAGGCGGGTTGAAACAAAGCTCAGCTGTTAAAGAAAAAACAAAAACGCCGTGAAGCCCTGTATTATCGGGGTTCACGGCGTTTTTGATTGGTTCAGATTGTTTTTTGTCCGGGGCTCTCCCCGCCTATTCTTTCCTAAAAAAATTGAGCTAACCAATCGGTTATTATTTCAACTAGTGACCGTTTAAATACTACTTTCATGATGATGCTTACTATTATTACCAGTATTGCCAATGCAAATAATGTATATAAAAGTGATTCCATAATTACCCTTTTAGATCATGAATAGCTTACTTTGTAGAGCAAACAGGTTTATTGGGCCGTTTAAGTAAACCTGTATCTGGATCAATTTCCCACCCTGGAGGCAATGGGGGAGGATCTTTTAGCTTCAATATTCCCATATCAACAAGACGTTGTGTCTCAAGATCAGCTCCTTCATCCATTCCATCACCCAACAGTTTATTAGTTAAAGACTTAGCTGCCCTTTTCGCAATAAATTTAAAAACTGTATCCCAGCCCAAAAGCCCATATGGGTCTGTATATCTAATCGGATTATTGTTTGCATAGGCGTACAGATTTATTCCTCCAGCAAACCCAATTGGGTCTTT
>JACABD010000098.1 GCA_013377075.1 Geobacteraceae bacterium
AAAAAAGGGGTACGGAATCGTGAGATTCCGTACCCCTTTTACTTTGACAGTTGCGGGATTAGTTTAAATAATCTTGTTCAGCGGATACTCAACAATTCCTTCAGCCCCAAGCTCCAGAAGTCTTGGCACTATCTGACGTACATCCTTTTCTGAAAGTATACTCTCGATTGACACCCAGTCTGACTTGTAGAGATGTGAGACTGTAGGTGCTTTCTGGCTTGGCAGTACCTTGGTGATCTCCTCTATCCTGTCACCGGGTGCGTTCATCTTGATCCCTACCATACCTTCAGCCGCAAGGGCAGATTGAAGGAGTGTGGCGATCTGCTGAATCTTTGCCCGTTTCCACGGGGTTTCCCATGCTGCCTTGTTGGCTACCATGACCGGTACGGACTGCATCAGGTCGCAGACAATACGGAGGTTGTTAGCCTTGATTGTCGACCCGGTTTCGGTTACCTCGACAATGGCGTCGCAGAGGCCATCTACAACCTTTGCCTCTGTCGCGCCCCAGGAAAACTCCACTGTTACCGGAATGTTTCTTTCGGCAAAATAACGCTTGGTAAACTCGACGAGTTCAGTTGAGATGGTCGCTCCGGCAAGGTCTTCCGGTTTGTGTACCGGCGAGTTCTGTGATACAACAAGAACCCAGCGCACCGGACGGCGTGAAACTTTGGAGTAGACCATCTCGCAGACTTCGACAACATCGGAGTCGTTTTCCCTTACCCAGTCACGACCGGCAATGCCGACATCAATGGTGCCACGCTCGACGTATTTACCCATCTCCTGGGGCCGAATGAGCTTGCAGTTCATCTCTTCATCATCCACGCCGGGAAAGTAGCTCCTCGACGAAATGCTGACCTTCCAGCCGGCTTTTTTGAAGAGCTCTACGGTTGCATCTTCCAGGCTTCCTTTCGGGATGCCGAAATTAAGTACATTGCTCATTTCTTGTATACCTCCGCAGGGTCGAAAAGGGGTTTTGAGTGTTCAACCCAGGCACCGTTTTCCCATTTTACATAGAAACAGCTCCTGTTGCCGGTATGGCAGGCCGCAGGGCCGTTCTGCTTGACACGGATGACAACCGAGTCAGCGTCGCAGTCTGTGTAGGCTTCAACAACATCCTGTGTGTTTCCTGACTCTTCCCCTTTCATCCAGTACTTGTTACGGGTGCGGCTGAAAAACCAGGTTTTTCCGGTCTCAAGGGTCAGGTCAAGGGTTTTCTTGTCCATGAAGGCAACCATGAGTACGTCGCCTGTTTCGTGGTCCTGGATGATGGCTGGTATGAGGCCACCCATCTTTTCAAAATCAATAGTTATCATTTGTCTCCTCCAAAGAAAAAAAGCGGCACAGGATAACCTGAGCCGCTTTCTAGATGAAAATACTCTGAAAAATACTACTCAGCTTTGCTGACGATGACTTTAAAGGTTGCCAGAACTTCAGGCTGAACCTTGACGGTTACCGAGTATTCGCCAAGCTGTTTGATCGGGTCGACAAGAACTATCTTCTTGCGGTCGATTTCAAGACCCTGTGCCTTAAGGTGTTCGGCAAGTTCCATGTTTGTAACAGATCCGAAAAGTTTACCTTCCTCGCCGGCTGCGTGAACCAGGTTAAGAACGATCCCTTCGATTTTGGCGGCAATGGCTTTCGCCTGCTCAAGCATCTTGTTCTTTTTGTACTCAAGTTGACGCTTGGCGTGCTCAAGTGCCTTGGTATTTTTCTCGTTTGCCAGCATGGCAAAACCTTTTGGGAGAAGATAGTTACGTGCGTATCCAGGAGCAACCTTGACAATGTCACCGATATGTCCGAGATTTTCTACATTTTCGAGCAAAATAATCTTCATTTTTCCTCCAGCCTGTTTACAGGTTTTTAATTTTTGGGGTACGAAAATTACCCCATGTATCGAATAGTCCAAAAACTGCTAATGCCAGTACAAGGTAAGGCTGAAACATAAGCATCAACCAGAAGATTCCCCTTGCCAGCCTTGGAATTGCTATCCTGTTGAAAAAAACAAGAATTACGGCAAGCCCTTGAAAAAAATATGCAAAACCGGTTACTACAAGCAGGTTCTGCGCCACTCTGCTGATATCAGCGTCAGGAACCAGCATTGAGAATCCTGCTAAAATGACAACCCATACTAAAAGATCCGGATTTTTGAAGGTGATCAACTGATCCGGTTCCGGTATATCGGGAAGTCTTTTTGCCTTGAGCCTGAAGATTATATGCATATTCAGGGAGGCAATGGTAACCAGAACAACAAGCATGATAGCGGGGAAAATCTTTGCTATCAAAGCGCCGGCCTGTCTGATTCCTTGGGAAAACATATCGAGATCTTCTTTGGAGAGACCCTGTTTTCCATAAATTGCAACGGCCTGATCTGTGCTGCTGTTGATCCCTTTCAGCAATACCTCTTGAAGGTCAACACCTGCCCAGAATCCGTATCCCAGGGCAACTACTACAATCAGCAGGAAATTTATTCCGACTGTGTAGGCTATTGATCTGGCAGTACCTTTGCCTTGCAGATAGAAGAAAGGGAGCATAATCCCGAGTACTCCTGACTGGAGAAGGTAAAGAAGGGGGATCGTTCTTTCCCCCATTACAAAAAGTACTGTGAATGTTATCGCAACGGCAAGTATGCCTGTTAAAGCGCCTCTTCTTAAGTAGTAGTAGATGGCAGGAAGAGGGGCAATCATTCCGGCTGCCAGGCCGACCACGGGAAATGTCACGTAAGCCAGGAAGAGCGCAAGAGTCAGCGCCCCGCCTTTGACTGCATCAATAAGCAGTTCTCTGACGGGTAGACTCATGTATCAGCGGCCTCTATGGGAGAACGTGTGTGCCGGCAATCGGAAGAAGAGCAATGTTTCTTGCTCTCTTGATTGCTTCGGTGATTTCTCTCTGGTGCTTGGAGCAGTTGCCGGAGATTCTGCGTGGAACTATCTTGCCGCGCTCTGTGATGAAATAGCGTAGGGTGCGTGGATCCTTGTAGTCGATTGTAACTTGTTTGTCAGCGCAAAAACGGCAAACTTTGCGGCGCTGAAAAGGTCTTTTCTTTCTTGGCCCACTCGGGCGCTGTGCACTTCTTTCGTCACTCATATTATGTATGCCTCCGTCAGTTTACTCGTTTTCGGATGCGGCTTCCTCAACAGGAGCCGTCTCTTCGGCCTCAACCGGCACTGCCGGTGCTGCAACCACTGTATCCTTCTCCAGCTTGACAGTCTGGTAACGTATTACCTTTTCGTCAAGACGGAGACGGCGCTCCAGTTCTGCAATCAGAGTTGCATCTCCGTCACTGCGGAGATACATGTAGCGGCCACGATTAATCTTGTTGATAGGGTAGGCAAGTTTGCGAATGCCCCAATCTTCAAGCTTTCTGACGTCACCATTCATCTTTTCGATGACTTCGTTGATCTTTGTGGTGAGAGCTTTATTCTCTTCATCAGCCAGATCTGGTTTGACGATGTATATCGTCTCATACATCCTGCTCATCTTTACAACCTCCTCACGGTCTGTTTGTTTCACATTTCTATGAAACAGTTAGCCCCGGTTCCACCCGGAGCAAGGAGAGGTAGCCCCAATAGCTACCCATAGGAAATTTAACTTAATATCATAATGATTGATATGATACAAGTAAATTCAGAAACTTATTTCTGGTTTGCATAAGAAGGCCGCTACTGATACATTTCTTTCTAATATTTATGCAGGAGGTTTCATATGTTTGATACAAATAGCGATCTTGGTGCTTCACTTTACAAAACCTGGACAGATAAGCAGCGTTTTGATGAGATAGAAAAGCTGGTTCAGGGGTATCGTGCCGGTCTTCCAGTAGGTATTCTCTGTAAACTATCTGAAACAATTGCCGGCGATAGCAAGCGGGCAAAAAAGATTTTGAAGCAGATCCTTACAGATGAAGAGCGCAACGCTGCAATTAAATCGGCTCAAGGGGGGATGCTCCCCGTTGTAAAGTCGATACTGGGGTAATATATGCTTACATATACAATTACTGAGGCAGACCATTGCCGTCAGATTGAAAGTTTTCTACATAACCTGATGCCAGCTGCAACACGTGGTTATATGCAAAAACTGATAAGAAGCGGCCATATTCTTGTCAATGGGTCTAATATCGCAGCTGACTTAACTTTAAAAGTCTCAGACCTGGTGGAGCTCAAGGAGAGCGGCAGAACTGCTGCACTTTTAAGGGAAAGCCGGCCCTTAGTCGATTTTCTTTATGAAGATGACGTCATTGCAGTTGTCAATAAGGAGCCTGGTCGCTCAGTTCATAATACTGCGGAAGATACCGGTATGGATCTTGTCCTGCACTGTGAAGGTTATATGGAGAGACGCGGTACTCCTTGCAAGCTGAGGCCTGTTAACAGGCTTGATAGGGGTACTTCAGGCGCAGTTATCCTCGCCAAAAGTCCTACTGCTGCCGGGATAATGGGGCGTTTTATACGAGAAGTGGGACTATCCAAGATCTATTTGGCAGTTGTTGCCGGGAAGGTGGACGTAGAGGGTGAGATAAACCTTCCGCTGGAAGGGAAGGACTCACTGACACGCTACAGTCGACTTTTTCAGGGCGATGACGCTGCTGTTGTCGCGGTATATCCTGTGACAGGCCGAATGCATCAGATTCGCAAGCATTTCAGTATTTTCGGACACCCTGTTGTAGGTGATAAACGTTATGGTGGTCCTGTTATAAAAGGGCTTGGCGGCCACGCCCTGCATGCTTTGGCAGTGGCATTCCCGAATCCGGCTACAGGTGAGGAGATGAAGGTCTTCGCGCCGCTTCCAAAAGGGCTCATGGCGCTTTTGCAGGATGTCGTTGGCAGTTCTTTAAACAATTTGATGGATGATTTGTTGAAACTTGAATTTTCGACAGGATCCAGTCCTGAGTTGTCTGTTTAGATAGAGTTATGCTATTTCACTTAGTTATTATTACTTATATGGTCTGCTTTTTAATCTTTTTATAATATTTGCAACCCGCCTATAATTAGTTGTTTATCAGTGGACGCTCACATCAAAAAAATTCCCCCGCACTAAAAAAGAGGTTAAGCAGAATATCTGCCTAACCTCTTTGTCTATTAAAAAGGTGAGGTCTTGCGACCACACCTTTTCGTTCAATCAATGTAGATCTCTAGCAAGGATGAACAACCGCACTACCAGTAATCTTCGGGGTTACGTAGCTCTTTTTCATGGTTAGCACCTCCTTTTAGTATTTTATCTTTCCATGTAGCAGATGTTTGTTCCAGGGCGCCCGCAGGCGCCCTGTTTGTTTATTTACCACGGAGACTTCTTGTTCCATCGCTGCTCTTTCGGAGCCCAGGTTGTGCCGCCGCCGGATGTCGCCGAGTTGTGGCAGTTTGTGCCGTAGGCGCCCGGGTTGGTAGTTACGTCATTTGTTGTTGTCTGGAACCACCAGCCGCCTGGGTTCTGGCTGGTTGCGGGTGTGCCGGACCAGCGGGCACCACCACCAGGGAAGCGACCTGCACCGGAACCTGATGCAACAGCCACTGAGATGTTACCGGCATTTGCTGTTGTTGAACCGGCTGTGGTGTTGATTCCTGTTGTAATTGTACTCGACACAGTAGCTGCAACGTGGCGTGCGTCGAGGCAGTTTGTCACAAGAAGCC
>JACABD010000099.1 GCA_013377075.1 Geobacteraceae bacterium
TGTTGAAAAATATTTTAGAAAAAAGGTAAAAAAAAGTTTGGTAGTAATAAAAAAAGTATTACTTTTGCACTCCCAATTTGAGAGGAATAGATTGAGCGAGATTGAAAGGGAAAAGTTCTTTGAATAAAAAAATTGAAGTTTAAAAAAGCCAAGTAGCAAATATAACTATGATATGTGAATATTGTAGCTGAGAGAGAGACTCAAAAAATTCAAAAAATAAATACGATGGAGAGTTTGATCCTGGCTCAGGATGAACGCTAGCGGCAGGCTTAATACATGCAAGTCGAGGGGCAGCAGGAGTAGCAATACTTGCTGGCGACCGGCGCACGGGTGCGTAACGCGTATGCAATCTACCTTTAACAGAGGGATAGCCCCGAGAAATCGGGATTAATACCTCATAAAATTATGAAGTGGCATCACTTTATAATCAAAGCTGAGGCGGTTAAAGATGAGCATGCGTGACATTAGCTAGTTGGTGAGGTAACGGCTCACCAAGGCGACGATGTCTAGGGGTTCTGAGAGGATGATCCCCCACACTGGTACTGAGACACGGACCAGACTCCTACGGGAGGCAGCAGTAAGGAATATTGGTCAATGGGCGAGAGCCTGAACCAGCCATGCCGCGTGCAGGAAGACGGCCTTATGGGTTGTAAACTGCTTTTATCGGGGAATAAACCTTTCTACGTGTAGGAAGCTGAAGGTACCCGAAGAATAAGCATCGGCTAACTCCGTGCCAGCAGCCGCGGTAATACGGAGGATGCAAGCGTTATCCGGATTCATTGGGTTTAAAGGGTGCGCAGGCGGATTGGTAAGTCAGTGGTGAAATTCTAGTGCTTAACATTAGACCTGCCATTGATACTGTCAGTCTAGAGTATAGTTGGAGTGGGCGGAATGTGTCATGTAGCGGTGAAATGCTTAGATATGACACAGAACACCGATCGCGAAGGCAGCTCACTAAACTAAAACTGACGCTCATGCACGAAAGCGTGGGGATCAAACAGGATTAGATACCCTGGTAGTCCACGCTGTAAACGATGATTACTCGATGTTGGCGATACACAGTCAGCGTCTGAACGAAAGTATTAAGTAATCCACCTGGGGAGTACGTTCGCAAGGATGAAACTCAAAGGAATTGACGGGGGCCCGCACAAGCGGAGGAGCATGTGGTTTAATTCGATGATACGCGAGGAACCTTACCTAGACTTAAATGTAGATTGACCGATGGGGAAACCTGTTTTTCAGCAATGACAATTTACAAGGTGCTGCATGGTTGTCGTCAGCTCGTGCCGTGAGGTGTCAGGTTAAGTCCTATAACGAGCGCAACCCCTATTCTTAGTTGCCAGCATGTAATGATGGGGACTCTAAGGAAACTGCCTACGCAAGTAGAGAGGAAGGTGGGGATGACGTCAAATCAGCACGGCCCTTACGTCTAGGGCTACACACGTGCTACAATGGTAGGTACAGAGGGCAGCTACACGGTGACGTGATGCCAATCTCCAAAGCCTATCTCAGTTCGGATCGAAGTCTGCAACCCGACTTCGTGAAGTTGGATTCGCTAGTAATCGCATATCAGCCATGATGCGGTGAATACGTTCCCGGGCCTTGTACACACCGCCCGTCAAGCCATGGGAGCTTGGAGTACCTGAAGTCCGTAACCGTGAGGAGCGGCCTAGGGTAAGACGAGTGACTGGGGCTAAGTCGTAACAAGGTAGCCGTACCGGAAGGTGTGGCTGGAATACCTCCTTTCTAGAGGTCGACCTTGAAGGTATATCAGTAATGATATACAAACATATTTGCTACTTACTTTAAACTTCAACAATATTATATTACTAAGGGAAACACCCACGAGTAGGAGAGTGCAAGCATCCTGAGTAAAAGGGATTTAGTCTCGTAGCTCAGTTGGTTAGAGCACTACACTGATAATGTAGGGGTCCCCAGTTCAAATCTGGGCGGGACTACTAACTCAAACAAGGGGGATTAGCTCAGTTGGCTAGAGCGCTAGATTTGCATTCTAGAGGTCAAGGGTTCGACTCCCTTATTCTCCACAGAAAGAGAAGAAAAAAGTTCTTATAAAAAGAGGAAATTAGTTTAAGGAAAAACGGATCTGTGTATAGCAGATAAGATGAATCAATCGTAATGATTTATTTCCACACAGGAGTATTAAGTTAATAAAAATACTTCGACGTTCATTGACATTATGGAAGAAAATACGAGAATCAGTTGATGCTGTGTAAGCATTGATTGAAAAGCAAGAAAGTAACTAAGAGCGTACGGGGGATGCCTAGGCTCTCAGAGGCGAAGAAGGACGTGATAAGCTGCGAAAAGCTACGGGGAAGTGCAAATGACTTTTGATCCGTAGATATCCGAATGGGGCAACCCATCTAGTTGAAGACTAGATATCCAGTAATGGAGGCGAACCCGCTGAACTGAAACATCTAAGTAAGCGGAGGAAGAGAAAACAATAGTGATTTCCCAAGTAGTGGCGAGCGAACGGGAAATAGCCCAAACCAAAATTGTTACGGCAATTTTGGGGTTGTAGGACTGTAGAATGGACAGATAAAATTTAGTAGAATTACCTGGAAAGGTAGGCTGTAGAAGGTGAAAGCCCTGTATACGAAAAGTTTTATTTACCGAACAGTATCCTGAGTAAGGCGGAACCGGAGAAATTCTGTCTGAATCCAGCGGCACCATCCGCTAAGGCTAAATACTACTGAGAGACCGATAGTGAACCAGTACCGTGAGGGAAAGGTGAAAAGAACCGCGAACAGCGGAGTGAAATAGAACCTGAAACCGTGCGCTTACAAACGGTCGGAGTCCCGCAAGGGGTGACGGCGTGCCTTTTGCATAATGAGCCTACGAGTTACTTCTCACTAGCAAGGTTAAGCATGAAAACGTGCGTAGCCGAAGCGAAAGCGAGTCTGAATAGGGCGTTAAGTTAGTGGGAGTAGACGCGAAACTTTGTGATCTACCCATGACCAGGTTGAAGCTCCGTTAACACGGAGTGGAGGACCGAACCAGTTGATGTTGAAAAATCTTTGGATGAGTTGTGGGTAGGGGTGAAAGGCTAATCAAACTGAGAGATAGCTCGTACTCCCCGAAATGTTTTTAGGAACAGCCTTGGGGTTGAGTGTCATAGAGGTAGAGCTACTGATAGGATGCGGGGGCTTCATCGCCTACCAACTCCTGACAAACTCCGAATGCTATGACATATACCCAGGAGTGAGGCGTTGGGTGCTAAGGTCCAGCGCCGAGAGGGAAAGAACCCAGACTATCAGCTAAGGTCCCCAAATATATGCTAAGTTGATCTAACGAGGTGCGATTGCATTGACAGCTAGGATGTTGGCTTGGAAGCAGCCATTCATTTAAAGAGTGCGTAACAGCTCACTAGTCGAGCGATTGTGCATGGATGATAATCGGGCATAAAGCATATTACCGAAGCTATAGATTGTTGCCATAAGGTAACACTGGTAGGGGAGCATTCCAGTTGCGTAGAAGATGTGTGGTAATGCATGTTGGAGCGGCTGGAAAAGCAAATGTAGGCATAAGTAACGATAATGCGGGTGGGAAACCCGCACACCGGAAGACTAAGGTTTCCTGATCAACGCTAATCGGATCAGGGTTAGTCGGGACCTAAGGCGTAGCCGAAAGGCGAAGTCGATGGACAACTGGTTAATATTCCAGTACTTGCTTGTACTGCGAAGGAGGGACGGAGTAGTGACACGTATGCGTACTGACGGAATAGTACGTTGAAGGGTGTAGATATATTTAGTGTAGGCAAATCCGCATTGAATGTCGAACCTGATAGTACCTTGAGTTTTCGGACAAGAGGATAATTACGGTAAACAGACTTCCAAGAAAAACTTCTAAGCTTCAGGTACAAGCGACCCGTACCGCAAACCGACACAGGTAGTCGAGGAGAGTATCCAAAGGTGCTCGAGTGATCCATGGCTAAGGAACTAGGCAAATTAGTCCTGTAACTTCGGGAAAAAGGACCCCCACTTAGTGGGGCGCAGAGAAATGGCCCTGGCGACTGTTTATCAAAAACACATGGCTTTGCAAAATCGCAAGATGAAGTATAAGGCCTGACACCTGCCCGGTGCTGGAAGGTTAAGAGGAGAGGTTAGTTAGTAATAGCGAAGCTTTGAATTGAAGCCCCAGTAAACGGCGGCCGTAACTATAACGGTCCTAAGGTAGCGAAATTCCTTGTCGGGTAAGTTCCGACCTGCACGAATGGTGTAACGATCTGGGCACTGTCTCAGCCATGAGCTCGGTGAAATTGAAGTTCCGGTGAAGATGCCGGATACCCGCAACGGGACGGAAAGACCCCGTGAACCTTCACTACAACTTAACATTGAGTTTGGATAAACGATGTGTAGGATAGGTGGGAGACTGCGAAGCTGTGCCGCTAGGTATGGTGGAGTCAACGTTGAAATACCACCCTTTGTTTATTTGAATTCTAATTCCGCAAAAGCGGACGACAGTGTTTGGTGGGTAGTTTGACTGGGGTGGTCGCCTCCAAAAGAGTAACGGAGGCTTTCAAAGGTACCCTCAGCACGCTTGGTAACCGTGCGTAGAGTGCAATGGCACAAGGGTGCTTGACTGTGAGACCAACAAGTCGATCAGGTGCGAAAGCAGGACATAGTGATCCGGTGGTTCCGAATGGAAGGGCCATCGCTCAAAGGATAAAAGGTACTCCGGGGATAACAGGCTGATCACCCCCAAGAGCTCATATCGACGGGGTGGTTTGGCACCTCGATGTCGGCCCGTCACATCCTGGGGCTGGAGAAGGTCCCAAGGGTTAGGCTGTTCGCCTATTAAAGTGGCACGCGAGCTGGGTTCAGAACGTCGCGAGACAGTTCGGTCCCTATCTGTTGTGGGCGTTAGAAATTTGAGAGGAGCTGACTCTAGTACGAGAGGACCGAGTCGGACGTACCTCTAGTGTACCTGTTGTGGCGCCAGCTGCATCGCAGGGTAGCTATGTACGGATGAGATAAGTGCTGAAAGCATCTAAGTACGAAACTCGCCTCAAGATGAGATTTCTTTTAAGGGTCGTTGAAGATCACGACGTTGATAGGCTACAGGTGTAAAGGCGGTAACGTCAAAGCCGAGTAGTACTAATTACCCGTAAGCTTTCTGCTGCAATTCTTTTTCAACAACAAAGGATTTTTGTATTTTCTTTCATCATAATGTCAACTGCCTTAAAAGCAGTATAATATTAAAGACTTTATGGTGGCTATAGCAGTGGTGTTCACCTCTTCCCATTCCGAACAGAGAAGTTAAGCCCACTAGCGCCAATGGTACTGCATTTATTGTGGGAGAGTAGGTCGCCGCCAAAAACTTAACGCAAAAAACCTCATCGAAAGATGGGGTTTTTTTGTTTTAAACAATCCTCTTCTTTT